>NZ_JAIQDW010000050.1 GCF_020026925.1 Flavobacterium hibisci
AATTGTTTGGTTATAAGGTTTTTAAGAACAGTGATTCAGGTATTTTGTCATTAGTTGAATGGGTAAAAAAAATAAGTGACATTGGAGTTACTGTTCGTTATGTAATGGAAGCTACAGGTGTATATCATCAAAAGTTTGCTTATTATTTAAGTGAAAATAATTATGAAGTAAGTATTGTATTGCCTAATAAAATCAGCAATTATATGCGCACGTTGGAAATGAAAACCATTACCGATAAAAGCTGTTCACAAGCAATTGCTCAATTTGGATTAGAGAGAAATTTAGATCCTTGGAGCAAACCAAATAATGTGTATAAAGAATTACAGCAATTAACTAGAGAAAGAGATCAAATTGTTCAAGAAAGAAGCATCGTCAAAAATCAAATACACGCTGAGAATAGTGAAGCCCAACCCAATTTAAAAAGTTTAGACCGTATGACATCGAGGATAAAATTTTTAAATTCACAGGAAAAAGAAATCAAAGATGATATTGTAGTTATTATAAAAGAAAACCCTGATTTACAACAAATCATAAACAGAGTTACCACGATACCTGGAGTTGGAGCATTGACAGCAGTAATCGTTTTGGCAGAAACTAATGGTTTTGAATTGATTAGAAATAAATCACAGTTAGCAAGTTATGCTGGTCTTGATGTTAAGGAGAAACAGTCTGGAACTTCAGTCAAGGGAAAACCAAGAATATCGAAAAAAGGAAATCGAAATTTAAGAAAATCAATGCACTTACCGGCGTTGACGGCAGTAAAATGGGATGAAAATTTTAGACTAAGATACGCAAGACTAATATCCAAACAAGGAATAAAAATGAAAGCATTAGTAGCTATTCAAAGAAAAATATTAGAATTGATATATACCTTATTCAAAAATGAAACTATCTATGACAAAGAGTATCTCGAAAAAAATAGCGTGCAAACACAAATGGTTTAAACACGCTATAGAGACTAGTTCTATGACTGTCTTGAGCAACAAAATTAATAAAAAATAAGATTTTAGTTGGAAATCAACACAGAATCTTATATG
>NZ_JAIQDW010000051.1 GCF_020026925.1 Flavobacterium hibisci
ATGAAGCTTGCAAAGCATATTTAGCACAAATAAAATGGAAAGAAGGCTTTATTTGTATGAAATGTGGTCATACAAAAGGATGTCAAAAATCAGGATATAATTATCAATGTTACGGTTGCCAACATGTGGAAAGTTGTACTGCCAATACTTTGTTTCATAAGGTTAAATTTGGTTTACATAAAGCTTTTTGCATCGTATTTGAAATGACAACTAGTAGTAAAAGTGTATCAAGTATTCAAATGGGCAAACGTTTTGAAATTCGCCAAGGCACCGCTTGGTTTTTTATGCAAAAAGTACGTAAAGCAATGCAAAGCAGTCAGAAATATCCTTTGTCAGAGCTGGTTCATGTAGATGAATTTACCGTGGGAGGAAAAGAAGAAGCAAAACAAGGAAGGAGTTATGACTCTAAAAAGAAAAAGGCAGTAATAGCAGTAGAGTTAAACCAAAAGCATCAAATAAAAAGAGTTTATGTAAAGTCTATTGATGACTATTCTTCAAAATCACTAACACCAATTTTTGAAGAGCATATAAGCAAAAGTGCCAAAATAGTTACCGATAAATGGAGAGGATATGACCCTCTAAAAAAGCTTTATAATATTGAACAAAAACTAAGTGATCAAGGGAAAAATTTTAAGGAATTACACATTGTAATCATGCAATTGAAATCATGGATTAGAACAATACCAACTCATGTTAGTAAATGGCATATCCAAGCTTATTTTGATGAGTTTTGTTTTAGAATAAACCGTTCTCAATTTAAAACAAGTATTTTTCATAAATCGATAGAAAGAATGGTAAATACCAAACCCATATATCAAAAAGAAATAAAACAGATAGTAAGTGTATAACTCAAT
>NZ_JAIQDW010000052.1 GCF_020026925.1 Flavobacterium hibisci
CAGGAGCCGTAATCTCATAAGTAATCGCTCCAACTCCTGTTCCTGCTGTCTTGGCAACAGTAACTGTACTGGTAGTACGAGACGCTGGAGTACAGTAAATATCGGTATGGGTAATACCTGAAATTACAGGCGCGTTTAATCTGTTGATAACAACTGATCCTGAGAAAGTACAGCCGTTGTTGTCTTTTACGATATAATGTATCGTTTGGTCTGTTCCATTATCGGAAACCGTGAATGTTCTGGTTCCTGTAAAAGCACTTCCCTCAAAACTATAGGTATATGGAGCAGTTCCTGTAGTTGGTACATCGATCGTAACAGTTGCAGACTGCTTAACATTGGTCGAATTACAGCTAAAAGTACCTGCGGTGGCTGTAGTAGTCAAGACTGTTGGCTGGGTAATAGTTACATTAACTGAACCTGGACAATCTTTGCTGTCTTTTACATAAAATGTATAAGAACCAGCTGCCAATCCTGTAAAGGTAGCTGTGGTTGTAAAGCCGCTTGTAGCGTTATTACTGTAAGTATAACCGCCTGAACCACCTGATCCTGTTAAGGTAACTGAACCATTAGAATTTCCATTACAGCTCGCATTCACTTGTGAAGCTGTTACTGTAGGGCTTGAAATCGAATTCACTGTAGCGGTAGTGGTAACTGTACAGCTGTTGGCATCTGTAATTCTGAATGTATAAGTACCCGATGCTGATGCTGTATAGACATTAGTAGCCATAGCACTGTAGGAAGTACCTCCATTTGTGGAAACCTCATAAGTATAAGAAGTTC
>NZ_JAIQDW010000053.1 GCF_020026925.1 Flavobacterium hibisci
GTAATTTCAGGTATTACCCATACCGATATTTACTGTACTCCAGCGTCTCGTACTACCAGTACAGTTACTGTTGCCAAGACAGCAGGAACAGGAGTTGGAGCGATTACTTATGAGATTACGGCTCCTGCCGCTTCAGTGACATCAAATACTACTGGTATTTTCACCGGATTGGCCGGAGGAGTTACTTATAGTTTCAAAGTAAGCGATGCGAGCGGTTGTTATGCTACAGGTTCTCACACAGTTCCTGTTGTTACACCAATTGCAGTGATTGCTACCAAACTAAATGATGTTTATTGTAATGGAGGTTCTACAGGTTCTATCAGATATGATGTGAGCCAGTTTTCTTCTACTTACAGCTATAAAGTTAACACAGCTCCTGCAGTTACAGCTCAGAGTGCGGCTTCATTTACCCTGCCAAACCTTGGAGTAGGTACTTATGCTGTTGTTTTCACAGATGAGACTACAGGCTGTACATCATCTACTTCTATCACTATTACCCAGCCTAGTTTATTAGGAGCTACAGCTTCAAGGGTAAATGCGAATTGTAATGTTGCTACCTCTAAGGTTACAATAACCGCTACAGGTGGTACTCCAACATATACTTATGCTTATAAACAAGACGGAGTTGCTGCTGTGGCATCAGATTACGTTGCCAGCAACAGTGCGGATCTAAATCCGTCAACAAATGCCAACTGGGATGTTTGGGTTAAGGATGCCAATGGCTGTACATTTAAA
>NZ_JAIQDW010000054.1 GCF_020026925.1 Flavobacterium hibisci
CTAAGAGCATGTGGTGGATGCCTTGGCGATGATAGGCGACGAAAGACGTGATAGCCTGCGATAAGCTTCGGGGAGCTGGCAAATAAGCTTTGATCCGGAGATTTCTGAATGGGGAAACCCACCCGCAAGGGTATCGCATACTGAATACATAGGTATGCGAAGCGAACCTGGAGAACTGAAACATCTAAGTACCCAGAGGAAAAGACATCAACCGAGATTCCGAAAGTAGTGGCGAGCGAAATCGGAACAGCCTTCTAGTGATAGTCAGACGGTTAACAAAACGGAATGGAAAGTCCGGCCATAGTAGGTGATAGCCCTGTATGTGAAAACCGACTGGTGGTACTGAGCTAGAGAAAAGTAAGGCGGGGCACGAGAAACCCTGTCTGAATATGGGGGGACCATCCTCCAAGGCTAAATACTCATCATCGACCGATAGTGAACCAGTACCGTGAGGGAAAGGCGAAAAGAACCCCGGGAGGGGAGTGAAATAGATCCTGAAACCGCATGCTTACAAAAAGTAGGAGCCCGCAAGGGTGACTGCGTACCTTTTGTATAATGGGTCAGCGACTTACATTCAGTGGCAAGGTTAACCGAATAGGGGAGCCGTAGAGAAATCGAGTCCGAATAGGGCGTCCAGTCGCTGGGTGTAGACCCGAAACCAAGTGATCTATCCATGGCCA
>NZ_JAIQDW010000055.1 GCF_020026925.1 Flavobacterium hibisci
TAAACGGCCAGTTAAAACCGGCTTACAATCTGCAGATCAGTACCAATAAGCAGTTTATTCTGCACTACAGCCTGCATCCAAATCCTACCGACACCAAAACACTTAGCCCGCATATTGATAGTTTTGAAAGATCATATAAAAAAGTTCCCAAAGAGTTAGTTGCCGATGCTGGCTATGGTTCGCAGGAAAACTACAACTTATTAAAAGCCAGAAAAATAAAAGCCTTTGTTAAGTATAATTATTTTGACAAAGACTGCAAGACCAAACAGGTAACCGCCTCGCAAAACAATCCTGAACTGGCCAAGACAAGGCAAAAGGCGTTTGATTTGCTTAAAACAAAACGGGGCGAACAACTCAGAAAGCAAAGGTGCCATGATGTAGAACCTGTATTTGCCCAAATCAAACACAACAAAGGATTTAAACGATTTATGCTTCGAGGACAAAACAAGGTCGAGATAGAAATCGGATTGCTTTCTATTGCCCATAATTTACAAAAGATGGCACTTGCAGGGTAGAGACAACCCATTCTTGCCTAAAAATCAGTCAAAAAAAGGAAAATCATCTTTAAAGCCGAATTCCGAAAACCGAATTAATTTTTTATAGCTATCTTAATTTTTTATAAACGAAAAGAAGCTGTCCTTTTGAGACAGCCTC
>NZ_JAIQDW010000056.1 GCF_020026925.1 Flavobacterium hibisci
TAAATATCGGTATGGGTAATACCTGAAATTACTGGTGGATTTAATCTGTTGATAACAACTGATCCTGGGAAAGTACACCCATTATTGTCTTTTACGATATAATGTATCGTTTGATCTGTTCCATTATCGGAAACCGTGAAAGTCCTGGTTCCTGTAAAAGCACTTCCCTCAAAACTATACGTATAAGGGGCAGTACCTGTAGTTGGAACCGCAACAGTAACAACTGCAGACTGCTTAACGTTTGTAGTCGTATTACAGCTAAAGGCTGTGGCTGTGGCTGTAGTAGTCAGGGCTGTTGGCTGGGTAATGGTCACATTTACAGAACCAGGACATCCTTTGCTGTCCTTAACATAAAATGTATAAGACCCAGCAGCTAATCCTGTAAAGGTAGCCGTTGCTGTAAATCCGCTTGTAGCATTGTTGCTGTAAGTATAACCGCCTGAACCGCCAGCTCCTGTTAAGGTAACTGAACCATTGGCTGCCCCTCCGTTGCAACTAACATTTACCTGCGCAGCTGCTACTGTAGGATTTGAAATCGCATTTACTGTAGCTGTAGTGATAACAGTACAGCTGTTGGCATCTGTAATTCTGAATGTATAAGTACCCGATGCTGATGCTGTATAGACATTAGTAGCCATAGCACTGTA
>NZ_JAIQDW010000057.1 GCF_020026925.1 Flavobacterium hibisci
AGATTCTGTATTTTTGAGTTCTTCTTTGGCTACACTCTGTGCATAATCCCAAAGTTCTTCCAGCTGTTGTTCAATACGTTCTTTACTCTTTTTAATAGCCTTTCCCCAAACAAAAGTATAACGGTTGGCATTGGCTTCAATCTTGGTGCCGTCAACAAAGGCAGTCTTAAGATTTACGATGCCTTCCCTTTCCAGCAAAAGAACAATTTGGGTAAAAATTTCTTTGATTTGCCCATTTAGCCGTTGGCTTCTAAAGCGATTAATAGTATTGTGGTCGGGTTGGCTCATTCCACTAAGCCACATAAAATTGATGTTTTCTTTAAGGGCTTGTTCCAGCTTACGGCTCGAATAAATATTGCATAAATAGCCGTAAACCAAAACTTTTAGAAGCATTTTTGGATGGTAACTTGAAGTGCCCCCAGGCTTGTATTTATGGATTAGGCTTTTTAGTTCCAGACCATCAACGATATTAGAAACTATTCTTACAGGGTGCTTACTGTCAATAAGCTCCGATAAATTCGGAGGAAAAAGCACATTTTGGTTGGGAA
>NZ_JAIQDW010000058.1 GCF_020026925.1 Flavobacterium hibisci
TCAAAACTATCAATATGCGGGCTAAGTGTTTTGGTGTCGGTAGGATTTGGATGCAGGCTGTAGTGCAGAATAAACTGCTTATTGGTACTGATCTGCAGATTGTAAGCCGGTTTTAACTGGCCGTTTAGCATATGGTCCTCTTTCATGCGCATAAAAGTGGCATCGGTATCAGTCTTGGAGAACGAGTTTCTGTTTTGAAGAATTTCTTCTTGCTGTTTGTACTTTTCAAGGTTCTTTGGCCAGTTCTTTTTGGCATAATTGAGCTTCTGGCGTACTTTCGAAGGAACTTTTTTCTCTTTCAAAACTGCATTGATCGTGTTGATGGCAGCTTTTACTTTTTGTGTATCAATAGCCCTAAAATCAACAGATTCTGTATTTTTGAGTTCTTCTTTGGCTACACTCTGTGCATAATCCCAAAGTTCTTCCAGCTGTTGTTCAATACGTTCTTTACTCTTTTTAATAGCCTTTCCCCAAACAAAAGTATAACGGTTG
>NZ_JAIQDW010000059.1 GCF_020026925.1 Flavobacterium hibisci
CGAGAGCCAGGTCAAAATCGATCAAAAATCGCTTAATAAGTCCGAAACCCCACGTGCTATTGATAGTAGGGCGCTACAAGAAAAGTTGCAAGAACTGAATTCTAAGCTCAAAGAACGTTCTAAAGCTGCTCAAAAACAACTTGATAAATTACAAGAAGAACATCTTCCAAGACTTGAAAAATACGAGCAACAGCTTGAAATTTTGGGCCCAAGAAACTCGTATAGCAAGACCGATCCGGATGCTACTTTTATGCGTTTGAAGGACGATCACATGCAAAATGGACAGCTAAAACCGGCTTACAATGCGCAAATAAGTACCGAATCGCAGTTTATCACTCATTTTAGCCTGCATCAAAGCCCAGGGGACACCACTACTCTAGAAGGGCATTTGAATGGTTTTGAAAGCCAATATCAAACTCAAAGTTCAGAAATCGTGGCAGATGCGGGGTACGGCAGCCAAGAAAATTACGAGT
>NZ_JAIQDW010000005.1 GCF_020026925.1 Flavobacterium hibisci
CCTAAAAATCAGTCAAAAAAAGGAAAATCATCTTTAAAGCCGAATTCCGAAAACCGAATTAATTTTTTATAGCTATCTTAATTTTTTATAAACGAAAAGAAGCTGTCCTTTTGAGACAGCCTCTTTTTTATTTCTTGGCATATATTTTATAATTCTGTAAGTCCTGTAAGAAATTATATAAAGAGAAGTCTTTTTTAGTTTGTCAATTTGTAAAAACAAATGACATTATGAAAACTTTTTTACGCAATAATGGTTTAGGTATCTGCTTTTTAGCATTATTTATTGTAGCATTACTTGGGCAGATAATTTTTGGTTTTAAAGAACATAATAAAGAACTTATAGAAGAAGGGAGTACAGCCATTGAATTTTCGGCTTATCTTGTTTCCGGCCACTTTATCCAGTCTACATTTGAAAATTGGGAAAGCGAATTTCTGCAAATGGCCTTATTTGTTGTATTTACCATTTTTCTAATGCAGAAAGGTTCTTCTGAATCTAAAGATTTTGATAAGGAAGAAGAAGTAGACAGAGAACCATCACCTATCCGAAAAAACGCACCATGGCCTGTAAAAAAAGGAGGATTGGTTTTAAGCCTTTACAAACATTCACTTACCATTGTTTTATTTTTATTGTTTATAGCGTCATTTATAGCTCATTTTTACGGAAGTCTTAAAGACGAGAACGAACAGCTATCACTCAAAGGGTTGCCTGTAGAATCTGCATCAGATTATATTGGGGATTCGAGGTTCTGGTTTGAATCTTTTCAGAACTGGCAAAGCGAATTTCTCTCTGTATTTGCAATTGTAATACTTTCCGTTTATCTGCGGCAGATTGGATCATCACAATCTAAGCCAGTAGATGCACCACATATGGAAACAGGCGAATAATACCTTAAATTTTAAAAAGGGATTTTATCAATTAAAAACTTATCATTATGCACACAGTTACACCCTGGAGCGCAACTGCCCAGGCAGATATTGAAAATAGTGACATCCTTTTGGAAAGGAAATTGCTTAATTATACCTGTCAATTTTACAATACAGGCGATTCGCTCTGGATTGTAGTGCTCATGCCTGAAAATGGAAAAATAGCCTTTCGTGCAGCATTTGGTATGAATAGCTGTTTTGAAATTATCAATCTTTTTGATGACAGAGACACGATTGTCATTGTGCTAAATTCAAGACTTGGAGAGTATGAAGTCCGGGTTAATTTTCCGAATCTGACAATACCTTTACTGCATTATACAACTACTTTCAAGGGAAATACGGCCTTGATGATTCCGTTTTCGCCACGAGACATACTTCCGCTTACCCAAAATGGAAATGTCGAAAATACAAGTGGAAGAATTCATATGGAGCAATTTGGATCCAGATCAGGATTATTATTTGCTAGCATTACAAAACCACGGACAGGGTCTTTTTTTTATTTTCAAAATCTTACTTCGTTGTCTGAATATTGTGAAGCAACTAAAACGGAATCAAAAAATACTGTTGGAGGAAACTGGCCTGAAATTGGATTTCAGCTTCCTCCTACTGACGAATTACCACTTCCTTCAGGAAAAGCTTTTACTATTTCAGATGCTTATATAGTGTTTGATACTGAAATATTTGAAGAAACATCTGATATCTGTGAACATTTTTTAAATAATCTTGTTAAGATTTATAAAGTGCTGCAACAGCCTAGAATTGAATATCATAACTGGCCTGAAATTGCTCAAAAGGCAGCAACAGATTTAACTAATAACAAAGGTGCATGGACACAAAAAAACGGAATTCTGTATTTGAGTGCCTACTTATGCGATTATGAAACACCTCCTGAAAGCATGGTTCAGCTTGCTGTACTTACTCCTTTTAAAGAATATGAAGAATGGATCTCTGAAAAACAACCTATTTGTGATGATTTGATTAAAGGTCTGTCCGCTTTTTACGACCCAAAAATAAATTGTATTAATCGCTGGCTTCCTTCAATGGTTGATAAACTGGACCAGTCTGAGGAACACAAGAAGGAAATGGTGATGGATTCGTGGTATCTGCATCATCCTTTAATGAATTTGGCAAGGCTGGCTTTGGCAGGTGACAAAACTTCAGAGAAACTGGTATTGGATTCTATAGAATATGTTATAAAAGTTGCTCATCATTTTGAATATGAATGGCCCGTATTTTATAATATGGAAACCCTTGAAATAATCAAAGAAGAAACGGAACCAGGTGCTGGCGGAGAAAATGATGTTCCGGGGTCTTACGCGCATTTAATGATGCTGGTTTTTAAACTAACCAAAGAAGAACGCTATTTAAAGGAAGCAAAAAAAGCAGCAAAAAAATTAGCAGATTTGGGGCTAAACATTTTATATCAGGCTAATAATACCGCTTTTGCAGCAGGTGCATTATTAGAATTGTACAAAATTACCAATGAAAAAATATACCTGGATTTAAGCTATACCTGCCTTACAGGATTGTTTAAAAATATTCAGCTGTATGATTGCAGATACGGGTTTGGTAAAAATTACAGTAATTTCTTTTCAATTTTCCCTCTAAATAATGCGCCTTATACTGCTGCCTATGAAGAATTAGAAGTATATGCTGCATTATCAGAATATATGATTCAGGCGAAAAATGTTGAAATTTTACCGGCATTAAAAACGCTGCTTCCTGAATTCATTAAATATGCTGTTGGCAGGATTGCTTATTATTACCCTACGATGTTGCCTAAAGAAATGCTCTCTGAAGAAGTTAAAACGGGGGAAATTCAGGCTGATCTGTGGATTCCGCTGGAAGATTTATACAACGGCTGGGAAAAAAGCGGGCAGGTTGGTCAGGAAGTATATGGAGCGGGAATGGCATTTGGCGTTGTTCCTAGACAATACATCAAAATCGAGGAAGATTTTCTTCTTTTTATCGATTATCCTGCTCAATTTCATAAAAGAGGAAAAGCTGTCACCATACAACTTGATGGAGATAAGGACCTGTGCTACAATTTAAAAATTATAAAACTTAATCATCACAAGATTCAGACAAAAGTATTTCAAAATAATGAAATTCTTAAACCATTCAATAAAAGTGCGGAAAGGCATGAATATGAAATTTCGGGTCTGGGTGTAATTAAAGTAAAATGGTGATATAACAAACCTAATAAGCCTCATTTTAAATAACAACAATCAGACAAATTTTAATCAAACTCTTTATAAAACAAATATGGAAAATTTAACGAACTACTTTGGACAAAATATAAAAGATAAAAGAATTGTGATTACTGGCGGTACAACCGGAATTGGAAAAGCAATAGCCGATTTATTGATATCACTCGGCGGACGCGTGCTTATTTTTGGAAGAAACCACGAAGATTTTAAAAGTGCATTTGATGACATCAAACAAAAATTTCCTGACTGTGAGCTTTATGGCACTCCGGCCGATGTAACTAAAAAAGAAGATGTGCAAAAAATAATGGAAATAGCGGAAAACGATCTTGGAGGAATTGACATCCTTATCAACAATGCCGCTTTACCAGCTGACGGCCTTACAGGGAGCGCTTTCGAAGATTATAAATATGTGATTGATACTAATATTACAGGATATTTAGCTTTTGCCGAAGAAGCTGTTTCGAGGATGAAAAACCAAAAATCAGGGTATATTATAAACATTGGATCTATGAGTGCAGAAACAAAGTCGCCTGAAAGTACTATTTATGTTGCCACGAAGCAGGCAATAAGAGGTTTCAGTACTTCTTTGCGTAAGGAAGTCAATGCTTTTGGAATCAAAGTTTCTCTTATTGAGCCCGGAGCGGTAACAAGTGACATGCAGCCCGGTACAAAAGATGAGCACAACGAAAAAATAGATAAAATGGAAATGCTGAAAGCAGAAGACATTGCCATGAGTGTTTTATTTTGTTTGTCCCAGCCTCAAAGATGTGATATTGTAACTATGCAAATACGTCCACATCTGCAGATTATTTAGACAGTTTACGAAGAAATGGTAATTGTGAAATATACTTAAGCAATTGTATAAAATAGCCGTTTTTATATCATTTAAATTTGAAAAAAGAGGAGAACTCTTAAAGTATAACTCCCTGTTAATCTGCATCTATAAATAACAGATTTCTAAAAAAAGATCCTCCACGTTTTAATTTTAACTATGTAAAAATTCATTAATCAGTATGAAAAATTTTCAAGACGACAAACAGCGAGATTTGTCTATAAACAAATCAGACGGAACCAACAAATTCCTCACTACCGATCAGGGTGTCCGAATTAATGATGATAATAATTCTCTTAAAGCGGGCGAAAGAGGCCCTTCCTTATTAGAGGATTTCATTTTAAGGGAAAAAATCACCCATTTTGACCATGAACGTATTCCGGAAAGAGTAGTTCACGCACGTGGTTCAGGAGCACATGGCTTTTTTGAAGTAACCAATCCAATTCCAGAATTGACAAAAGCTGGTTTTTTAAAAGAAGCCGGAATTAAGACTCCCGTTTTTGCAAGATTTTCTACCGTTGCCGGTTCTCGCGGATCTACTGACCTTGCAAGGGATGTTAGAGGATTTGCTGTTAAATTTTACACACAGGAAGGTGTTTATGACCTCGTTGGAAACAATATTCCCGTATTTTTTATTCAGGACGCATCAAAATTCCCTGATCTCGTTCATGCAGTAAAACCTGAGCCTCACAACGAAATGCCTCAAGCTGCCTCTGCACATGACACATTTTGGGATTTTATATCTTTAATGCCCGAATCAATGCATATGATTATGTGGGCGATGTCTGATCGGGCGATTCCAAGAAGCTATCGAATGATGGAAGGTTTTGGAGTCCATACTTTCAGATTAATCAATGAAGCCGGAGAATCTACCTTTGTAAAATTTCATTGGAAACCAAAATTAGGAACCCACGCCGTAGCCTGGGATGAAGCACAAAAAATTTCTGGTAAGAATCCGGATTTTCACAGAGAAGATTTATGGCAGGCTATAGAAATGGGCAATTTTCCTGAATGGGAACTAGGTGTTCAGGTAATTCCATCAGAAGATGAAAACAAATATGAATTTGATTTACTCGACCCAACAAAAATTGTTCCCGAAGAAATAGTTCCGGTTACTATTGTTGGAAGAATGGTACTGAATAAAAATCCGGATAATTTCTTTGCAGAAACAGAACAGATTGCTTTTCACCCCGGACATGTTGTACCCGGAATTGATTTCTCTAATGACCCGTTGTTACAAGGAAGATTATTCTCATATACAGATACACAGCTTACCAGATTAGGCGGGCCGAATTTCCATGAAATTCCAATTAACAGAAGCGTTGCCCCCGTTCACAATAATCAGCGTGATGGGTTTATGCGTCAGGAAGTTAACAAAGGCCGAGTAAGTTATCATCCAAATTCACTAGGCGGCGGATGTCCGTATCAGGCTCAAATTGCCGAAGGTGGGTTCTCTAGTTTTAACGAACGTATTGAAGCACATAAGGTGAGAGAAAGAAGCGAGAGTTTTGCAGATCACTTCGGTCAGGCAAAATTATTCTTTAACAGCCAGACCCCTGAAGAAAAAAGCCATATTGTAAAAGCGCTTCGTTTTGAACTTGGTAAAGTAGAAACTACTGCTATCAGAGTAAGAATGCTAGGACTTCTTTCGCAAGTGGATGCACAATTAGCTGAAAAAGTGGCATTAGGTTTAGGAGCTTCTGTACCTCCAATACCTGAATTTCCTGCTAATAAAGGAGTTTCTCCGGAAAACGAAGGCGGAAATCAGGAACCTAAAACGGTTGAATCCTCTGTTAGTGTATCAGAAGCATTAAGTATGGTTAAAAATCCAACGAACTCACCTACAATCGAATCCCGAAAAGTTGCCATACTTTGCTCGGACGGAGTTTCTGAGGCAGCAGTAATGAATATCAAAAGTGCCCTTAAAAAACAAGGTGCAAAAGGATGTGTAATTGCCCCACATTTAGGATCTGTTCTTACAGATGCTGATGGAGCACTTGCTGCTGAATTTAGTTTTCTTACAGCATCCTCGGTTTTATTTGATGCAGTGTATGTGCCTCACGGAATTGGACTTAATGTTTTAGCAGAAAATGATGATGCCCTGGAATATCTTAATGATGCATACAAACATTGTAAAGTTATAGGAGCTGACGGAGAAGCATCTGAAGTATTGAGCGGAACTGCTTTTGCTTCAAAACTAACAAATGATGATCCTGGAATTATTATTACCAGCGAAGTAGGATCTGAAGCATTTGCGCAGGAATTTATCGACGCAATGGCCATGCACCGTTTCTGGGATCGTGAACCAAACTTATATATTTAATTAAAAAAAATAACCATGAAAAATTCAGAAAAACAAGGTCAGACAAATGCGACCCAAGGAAAAGCAACTGAAACAAAAGCTATAAAAAGTAATGACAAAGCAAATATTGTAGCGCCAGCCGCTGATGCTGCAACCGAATTAAAAGAACTTTTTGTTAACAGTCTGAAAGATATTTACTGGGCAGAGAACGCACTTGTGGGCGAATTGCCAAAAATGGCTGCTAATGCGAGCTCTCCGGGACTTGGAAGCGCAATCTTAGAACATCTTGACATAACTCAGCTTCAGGTAGAAAGGCTGAAACAAGTTTTCGACCTTTTAGGCGAAAAAGCCGAAGGAAAAAAATGCGAAGCTATGGCTGGATTACTCAAAGAAGGCGACAGTATTCTTGAAGAAACAACCCCAGGACCTGTTAGGGATGCTGGTATTATTGCTGCTTCCCAAAAAATTGAACATTATGAAATAGCTACATACGGAACGTTGGTTGCTTTTGCAAAAACACTCGGAGAAAATGATGCTGCAAAACTATTAACACAAACACTTGCAGAAGAAAAAGAGGCAGATTGCATACTTAACGATGTTGCTTTAAATGTCGTAAATATGGTAGCAGCTGAATAATACTATTTTTTTTAAATATATTTTCTTCCATTTTATTAGAAAACATCTGTTATACGACAGATGTTTTTTGTATTATCATATAATTTGATTTTCTTATGTATAAAACTGCTTTAGATCCTCTGATAGATAGTTCCAGCAAAATATTGATTCTCGGAACAATGCCGGGCGATCAGTCTATCGCTAAACAGCAATTTTACGGGAATAAGGGAAATCATTTCTGGAAAATCATATTTACTATTTTTAATGAAGATTATATCCAATCTTATGAGGACCGCAAAATCTTTCTTAAAAAATATAAAATTGCCCTCTGGAATGTCTTAGCCTCCTGTATCAGAGAAGGAAGCAGCGATTCTAAAATAACCAACGAAACAGTAAATGATTTTGTCAATTTTCATAAACAATATCCAAACATTCAGTATGTGTTTTTTGAAAGTAAATCGGCAGCTAAATTTTTCTATAAATATTCAACTCCACAAGCAGGTATATCTTATCACACCCTTCCCTCAACCAGTGGCTTACATGCAGGAATCTCTTTCAATCAAAAAGTCGAAATGTGGAAAATTATAGCAGAAACAGCAAATGATTTAAGCTAAATTAAATTGAAATTTTATCAAAAAGTAGTCATCTAATTATATAAATAAATTGTTTAATAGTGTAAAAATTCTCATTTGTGTCTTTATTATTTTTAATCATAATGAAATAATTTAATGTGAATTATGGAAGAGTTTTTCAGAGATATTGTAAATCATATAAAGGGATATTATAACAATATTGTTGACCTTATGCCAAAATTACTACTGGCTGTTGCTGTCATTTTAATTTCATGGTTTATAGCATCACGTGTCAGGGGATTTGCAGACAGAAGATTAAAAATCAGAATGCATGACCCGTTATTGGCAACTTTTATTGCAAATCTTCTTAAAGCTGTCCTTATAATAATTGGCTTCCTGTTTATGTTTCGTGTTATCGGACTTACGGGAGTAGCACAAAGTATTCTTGCCGGAGCCGGCATATCAGCTTTTATCATTGGATTTGCGCTTAGGGATATTGGTGAAAATTTTTTAGCCGGAATTTTGCTGGCATTCAAAAGACCGTTTTCTGTCGGAGATATTATTGAAACCAATGGTGTAAAGGGAAAAGTAGTAGCCCTTAATTTACGCGACACTCAAATAAAAAGCGCCAGCAAAAACATTTATGTGCCGAATGCCCTTTTAATAAAAAATACTCTCATTAATTTTAATAGCGATGGATATTTACTGCAGGATTTTACCATTGGACTTGAATATGGTTCTGATTATAGAAAAGCACTGGATTTGATTACCGAAGTATTGAAAAAAGACAGTGAAATTGTAGACAAAGATTATTTCAATTCAGCGGTAGTTTCCGGCATTACTGGAAATACCATTCAGATCAACGTAAGATACTGGGTAAAAACAGATCTTTCTATAAGTGAGCATCTTTCTGAAATGATTATAAAAGTCACTGAAATGCTGAAGGAAAACGGATTTACTATCAAATAAATGTACGTTAACATATAAAAATAAAATCCTAATTCTCTAATTCATCTTAGGGAATTAGGATTTTGTTTTTGACTAAAAACTACTGCCATGGATCTAATACAACTTTCACACAGCCATCTTCTCTTTTCTTAAAAATATCATAAGCATGAGAAATTTCAGATAAGGGCAATCGGTGTGTAATGATATCATCTAGTTTCACCTTGCCCTGAACTACATATTCTAAAAGCTTATCAATATGTTTATGAGCCGGAGCCTGACCTCCTTTAAGAACTATTCCTTTATCAAAAAACTGCCCAATAGGAAAATTATCATAATTTACCCCATAAACACCTAATACGGAAACAATGCCACTACGTCTCACAGCACTCATACAGGCTTCAAGAACTTTAGTAGATCCTTTTTCAAAATTTACTGTAGCTTTTACACGATCAGCAAAACTACGATCCGGCTCAAAACCTACTGCATCAATACATACGTCTGCTCCGCGACCTTGTGTAAGAGCCCGAATCTGCTCAATTACATCTTTTGCGCCATCTTCCCAAAGTATTGTTGTAGCTCCTGTTGTTGCTTTTGCTTTGTCCAGTCGAAATTGTAACGTGTCTACAATAATGACCTGATCAGCCCCGCGAAGCCAGGCACTTTTGGCAGCCATTAAACCCACAGGACCAGAACCAAATATCGCCACGGTTTCACCCCCTTTTACTTCTCCCCAATCCACTCCTGTATATCCGGTTGGGAAAATATCCGTCAGGAAAAGCACTTCTTCGTCAGTTAAATTCTCAGGAACAATTCTGGGACCATAGTTCGCATAAGGTACGCGTACATATTGTGCCTGACCTCCATCGTACCCGCCATATAAATCGGTATAGCCAAAAAGTGCACCTCCTTTTTCTGTTAATATCCCTCCTTCTGGTCCATAATTCTCAGGGTTGCTATGCTCACAATTTCCAGGCACATCATGATTACAGAAAAAACAATTTCCGCATGCAATTGGAAAAGGGACAACAACCCGGTCTCCTCTTTTAAGATGGGTAACGGCAGAACCCGTTTCTTCTACTATCCCCATAAATTCATGTCCCAGAACCATTGGTCTTGGCTGCGGAAAACCTCCTGAATAAATATGCAAATCAGATCCGCAAATTGCAGTTGAAGTTACCTTTAAAATAATATCATCTTTTTCTTTTAGCTTAGGATCATCTACTGTATCGTATTTAATCGATCCCGGTCCGTGTATGACTGCTGCTTTCATAGTATATTTTTTTTAAATTAAGAATTGTAAGTAACTACTATTAAGCAGCTTAGTTTTACATTATTTAGCCTAAGTCTTACATAAATACACAACTGGCAATCCTATAAAATTTAAAAATAAAATTGTAAGAATTGAATATTGATCGATAGTAGCTTTGAAACATTTCGCTTACTATACTTTACATCGCTATTAATTGATTTTTTATTTAAAAAATATCTTATGGATTCAGAAAATATATTAAAAAACTCCAGCATAACTTCAGGTGAAAATGTTTCATTTTGGATTGATTCTTCTCCTATCATTTCAGGCGATAAGCCAAATCAGGATATTGACACAGAAGTACTTATTATTGGAGGCGGAATTGCCGGGCTAACCACAGCTTATAAATTGCTCAAAGCAGGTAAAAAAGTTGTAATTGTTGAAGACGGTTTTATTGGAAGCGGCGAAACGGGACGTACTACAGCCCATTTAACCTGCGCCTTAGATGACAGATACTATTTCCTTGAAAATACCTTTGGAGAAGAAGCAGCAAAACTAGCTGCTGAAAGTCATGCAGCAGCAATAGATGAAATTGAAAAAATTGTAGATGATTTAAATATTGAGTGTTCTTTTAAAAGAGCAAATGGATATTTATTTCTTCATCCTACTGACAAAGAAAAAAACTTAGAAAAGGAATTTAACGCTACACAAAGAGCTGGATTAAAAACTGCTTTATTAAAAGGAATTCCTGGATTAGCAAATTGTGAACAACAATCGTGCGTTGCTTTTAGCAATCAGGCGCAGTTTCATGTCTTACATTATTTAAAAGGGCTCGCTGACGCTGTTATTTCGCTTGGCGGAATTATCTATACCGAAGCCCATGCAGAAAATATAACGAAAAAGGGAGCTAAAGTAAATGGTTTTACTTTTTCAGCAAATCATATTGTTGTAGCCACAAATACCCCGATTAATGATGTTGTGACCATGCATACGAAACAGCATGCGTACAGAACGTATGTAATTGCCGGCAAGGTTCGAAAAGGAACACTTCCCTACTCGCTTTGGTGGGACACGGGCGATCAGGAATCAAAATGGGTTTCGCAGCCTTATCACTATGTGCGTTTGGAAAGTTTTGATGATCATTATGACTTGCTGATATCAGGAGGAGAAGATCATAAAACAGGTCAGGCAGATGAAGAAAACATTCCTGAATCTGCTCGCTATGACAGACTAGAAGCATGGACAAGAAATTATTTTCCGATGTTAGAAGATGATCTTACTTACAGATGGTCAGGTCAGGTAATGGAACCGGTGGATTCATTAGGATTTATGGGGAAAAATCCCGGCGACGATAATATCTATATTATTACCGGGGATTCCGGAAATGGCATGACGCATACTACAATTGGTGCTATGATTATTTGCGACAGCATAATGGGCATTAAAAACAAATGGGAAGATTTATATAATCCGTCAAGAATTACTTTGAAAACCACAGGTGATTTTATCAAAGAAGCGGGCAATATGGCTTCACAATACCTGGACTGGATAAGTGGGTCCGATTTGGATAACACAGCCGATTTGCCACCCGGTGAAGGTGCAATAATTAACTCCGGATTAAAGAAAATCGCAGTGTATCGTGATTATGATAATGCTTTAAAAGCATTTTCTGCAGTTTGTCCTCATCTTGGGTGTGTGGTACAATGGAACAATGATGAAAAATCTTTCGACTGCCCGTGCCACGGTTCCCGATTTGATTCGGAAGGAACCGTAATTAATGGTCCGGCACAAGGGGATTTATCCAAAATTCATATTAAATAAAAAACATGAAAGCTATTATACTTTTGGCTACCTTAAAAAATAAAGGACGCTCGAATACCGAAACGCTCGTTGAATTTCTTGGAGAATATCTGAGCAAACAAAGCATTGAGTATGAAGTTATAAAACTAGCCAGCCATACGATTCTCCCAGGAACATTTATACACTTGGATACAGAAGATGACTGGCCTGAAATTTATAATAAAATTCTTGAAGCTGAAATTATACTATTTGCAACTCCAATCTGGTGGAACAATCATTCTTCTGAACTTCAAAAATGCATTGAGCGCCTTGATGAAGTTTACGATATCATTCTGTCAGGAGAGGATTCTCCACTTGACGGAAAAATTGGGGGTGTAATTGTAACTGGAGACTCTGATGGTGTCGAACATATTACAGGAAATATTGCTAATTTTTTCTGCAGCATCGGAGTTACGTTGCCTCCTTATTCCTCACTTGGTGTCATATGGGAAGGCCACGCTAAAAATTCAAAGAAAACAAAAGCACAACTGCTCAAATATTATAAAGATAATTATGCTGAAGATGCAAAAGCAATGGCTCAATCATTAAAAAAGGCAATCTAAACTGAATACATAATTTCTACATCCAAGCCAATTAGAAAAATGTAAATTATATAATTCTTAAAAGTCGTTTTGTAAGAAATAGTTAGCGTTTAGATTTATTTTTGTGGGATTCATGTACAAATAAACCACTTAACGATTTGAAATAAACGTAATAAAAAAGTAAAATGAAATTAAATAAAACAACAACCGGAATTACATTTAGTGCATTTGATTTATTACATGCAGGCCATGTGAGAATGCTTGAAGAAGCAAAACAGCATTGTGACTATTTAATTGTAGGATTACAAACTGATCCAACGCTGGACAGACCAGAAAAAAATAAACCTACGCAATCTGTTGTTGAGCGCTATATACAGCTTAAAGGCTGCAAATTCGTTGATGAAATTATTCCATACGCCACCGAACAGGATCTTCTGGATATATTGCAGGCGCTTCCTGTCGATGTAAGGATTCTGGGAGAAGAATATAGAAATAAAAATTTTACAGGCCGTGAATATTGCGAAAAAATGGAAATAAAACTTGTTTTCAATAAACGTAATCATCGCTTCTCAAGCAGCGGACTCAGAAAAGAAGTATATGAACGTGAATGCTTAAAATTAGTCTGATTATGATACATCCGGATATTGCAATACGCTTTATAAAAAAAGAAAAAGGTAAAAAAATACTCCTTAGCAGCGAGCATTAATAATTTATAAACTAAAATCTTATGCCTTCAGATATTGTGATGAAATGCAGTAAAGCAATTGCAGCAAAAGGATGCAATATTGCTTTTGCAGAAAGCGCTACTGCCGGCAGAATGAGCGCAGAATTTTCAATGACTTCTTATTCAGGAGAAATTTTGCGTGGCGGTATTGTTTGCTATGATGTATTTGTAAAGGAACAGATTTTAAATGTTCCCCACATAACTATTGAAAAATACACTCCGGAGTCAGCAGAAGTCACGCAGTTACTGGCACAGCAGGCAGCCAAAATATTCAATTCAAAAATAACTGTCGGGATTACCGGATTAACAGGTCCCGGAGGCAGTGAGACTGAAGAAAAGCCTGTAGGTACGATTTTCTTTTACATCATAACTCCTACTGAAAAAATAAGCCATAGAGAAGTTTTTCAGGGAACTCCGGAAGAAATAGTATTAAAAACAATTGACAAAACGGCAAAACTTATTTTGGACAGTATCGCTAGTTTATAACTTCAATAAAAAGCTGTAATCCTGATTCAATATAAAAGTTTACAGCTTTTTATTTTAAATTCTGCACCTATAGACGAAGTGACTAAAATGATGATACAACCGTCATTGCACCGGCTATTGAAAAACTGGTACGGTAAATTGATTGGATCAACTTTTTGTTTCTGATTGATACCGGGATTAAAAAATTTACCACTGCTGGGTGCCTTGATTGAAGATGCTATAATTGGCCCTGAAAATTTAGAAAAATAAAATAAAGCTCCAATCGCAACAGATTCTGATAACGCGTCATCTCTTTCACAAATAAGTTCAGTTATATCGCCCCCGGAGAATTTCGCGGCTATAAAAAAGAATTCTTTAATGAAGCATTAAACTGGGTTCAGGGGAACGAAACAAAAAATACAACTAATTAAAATAGTCGATAGTGGACAACAAACAAAATAAAAAAATGATCAATGAACAGATGTCAAATGAGAGAACTTTTTTGTCATGGATTCGCACGGGCATTGGAATCATGGTATTCGGTTTCGTGATTGTAAAATTTTCATTGTTTGTAAACCAGTTGCCAGCCATATTTTTTAAAGACGCCACCATTCCTAAAAACGGATTTACAATATTTATCGGTATTGCATTAGTATTGACAGGAGCTTTGACTATTCTATTATCTTACTGGAAATACAAACAAACGCATAAACTGCTGCAAAAAGGTGAATATTTATATTCAACTATGTTATTGACAACATTAACTGTGATCATTTTTGTAATGAGTATTGTCATTATCGCTTATCTGATCCTGCCGGCTTATCCTCTCATATTACCTATCTACAACTAACAGACTAATAACCTGTAAATTATGTAATTACAACTGCATTGTGATGTAAATTTTTGATTCTTAGTACCTGTACTTTAGCTATATAACCTCAAAATTTAATTATTATGAATATAGATGAAAGAGAAAACTACGATCAAAGTGATCTGTATTTTCAAGATAAGGAACAATACAAAGATGACGATTCAGTATCAAATGTATTAGATAATTCAATTACGAATGACGAAGAACAGAATATTTACAATCAACAAGATCCGGATGAAGATTACAGAGATCCGGATGATATGGATCCGGATGAGCTCGAAGATGAAAATTTCACAGATGCAGATGAACTCGAAGAAGAGGATGATTTGTTTGAAGACAACGATGAAACTGATGACTTAGAAGAAGATGATCTGGAAACCAATAATTTTGATGAAGATGATGATGATTTAGATGAAGATGACAGCATTAGAAACAAAAGGGAATTGTATCGTGACAGAGATCTTTAATCAATTTAAAATAACCGTTCTCTCAGGGCGGTTATTTTATTTAAACATTCATTCTATCAAATCATTTAAAATACAACTTAAAGATAAGCACACAAAATTTTATAATTTATCTGTGAAATAGTATAATCCAATATTTTGCTAATCTGCATATTTTTAATGTTTAAACTAAAAAAATATAATCGAGAAATATTAAAATAAAAATTATGGAAACCAACACATTTACACCGGCACCTACACAAAAAAAATCAAAATTAAAAACCAATGTATCGACACTTGAAAGAATCGCAATGATCACCAGCGGAACATACTTGTTATACAAAGGTCTGTCACAGGAAAAGAAAAGCCCTGTACAAATTGGTACAGGAGGTACCATGCTGCTAAGAGGATTATCCGGATATTGCCCAATTTATGATGCTGTTGATCATTTAAAAAATGATAAAGCTTCAAATGTAAATATCAGGATTAACAGTACAATCAATAAGCCCATAAGTGAAGTTTATGCTTTCTGGCGTGATTTTGAAAATTTACCTAAATTCATGAATCACCTTGATTCAGTTAAGCCATTAAGTTATACCACTTCTAAATGGACTGCTAAAGGTCCGGCAGGAATTGGGAAAATTTCATGGATAGCTGAAATTGTTAAAGACGAAAAAGAAAGACTGATCAGCTGGAATTCACTTCCTGATTCATCAATCAAAAATGCTGGAAAAGTTGTTTTCAGACCTAGTGGTGAAGGCACAGAAATAATCGTAACCATCTCTTATCACGCACCACTTGGAATTGCAGGCGAAGGTGCCGCAAAACTTCTTAATCCCTATTTTGAAAAAATAGTAAAAGATGATCTTTTAAATTTTAAAACTTATTTAGAATCAAATGAGCATTAAATATAATAATGCTAAAATTATCAATCAACCCTGTAAATTATTTGGATTTGCAGGGTTATTTATTTTCAAGGCACAAAAGACTCATACCTATATGGGTATTATATAATATAATAACAGAATTATATAAATTTAATGTTAATGTGCGGAATATTTTTATAAGAATTAATTGACTTGCCAAATTTAAGCCTTATGAAAAAATCGTACCTAACCACTATTTTACTTGTCGCATTTGTGGCCATTATAAGCAGTAATTGCTCTCCTCACTGTGATGATGAAGATTACACAAGAGATCAAAAGGAAGCAGTTCTGCATCAGAAAGATTCGGTTAAAATCCTGGTCGATTAATGTAATTCCAACTATTTAAAGATTTTAAACTGTAAATTCTTATTATGATAAAAATTCTACACTTCTATATAATTTGACGGTTGAATCTGCTTTTTAAAGAATAATTTTTAAAGTAATTATTTGAAATAATTCAATCAAAACAATTATGAGATATAAAAATATTTTACAGATTGATGATGATTATGATGATTGTGATTTCTTTCTGGAAGCGCTGGAAGAAGTATCAGCCACAGCCTCCTACACTGCAATTCATAATCCTGTTCAGGCATTACAAAAGCTTGTTTGTAATGAAATACATCCAGATGTTATTTTTCTTGACATTAACATGCCTGTTATGAATGGTATGGAGCTGTTAGTTGAAATGAATAAAAAAGGACTCATAAAAGACATACCTGTAATTATACTTTCTACCTCAATACCGTTAGATTTTGCAAATAAACTTGAGGATTTGGGAGCGACTGGTTATTACATCAAACCAAGCGATTTTGGGGCTATGAAAACGATTTTACAAAATTGTCTAGGTTTTTATAACAATTAATAAACACCTGTTAATAACAATCTTGCGCTTTTAAGTGTAAATATTACATAATTCCCACTTAATACTAAAAGCGTTGGTTTTATAGTAAAACACTGGTTATATTTGTTGAAAATTTTTTTCTCATGAAAGTAACCGAAGCTGATGAAATCCGATATACAGTCAAAAAATTTCCAATTGTAGGTATTGGTGCATCTGCGGGAGGATTGGATGCTTTTAAAAAAGTAGTTTCTGCAATATTGCCAGACTCAGGAATGGCTTATATTATTGTACAGCATTTGTCACCAGATTATCCCAGCAGTCTTACAGAAATCCTATCCGAATACTCACCTATTCCAGTACATGAAATAATCAATGATATAAATCTTTTACCGAATAACATTTACGTTATTCCTGAGAATAACTTACTTGTAGTAGAAGAAGGGACGTTACGACTTAAACAGAGAACCCGGGGCGAAAGACGAAATAATACTATAGACGTTTTTTTTGAATCACTTGCTGATGTGTACAGAACCTTTGCCATTGGTGTAATACTTTCAGGAACTGGTTTTGACGGTACTGCAGGATTCAAAAAAATTAAGGAACTTGGAGGTGCTACGATAGTTCAGGATCCTGAAACTGCAGCTTACAAAGGAATGCCTCAAAGCCCTATAGATACTGATGCAGCCGATTATATTCTGGCTCCTGAAAAAATTCCGTCACAATTGATGGAAATACGAAACAGTTATATTTCGAATTATGGTTACACAGAAGAAGAACATATCCCGGGAAATGACGAGGAAATCATCTTAAAAATCATCAATCTTATTTTTTCAAGGACAGGTAATGATTTTAGACACTATAAACATCCTACGATAAGACGCCGTATAGCGCGGAGGATGGTTATAGCAGAAAAAAATACCATTGAAGATTACTATAATTTTTTAAGAAACAGTAAAAATGAGCAGGATCTCTTATTTAATGATTTCTTAATTCACGTCACCTATTTTTTCAGAGATGAGGATGCTTTTGAAAATCTTTCCAGAACCGTTTTTCCATCCTTAATCAAAAACATTACAAATAACAACTTACGAATCTGGGTAGCAGGTTGTTCTACAGGAGAAGAAGCGTACTCTTTAGCCATTTTTCTTCATGAATATTTTTTAAAAAATAACATCAACGATATTAAGGTACAGATTTTTGCTTCTGACATATCCGAAAAATGTATTTCAAAAGCCAGATCCGGCATCTATTCTTACCAGGATGTTCAGACCGTTTCAGAAGAAAGACTTCAAAACTATTTTACTAAAAGTGAGGGCAATTACCATATTAACAAAGTCATTCGCGATATGTGTATTTTTGCCGTTCATAATTTTGTAAAAGATCCTGCATTTGCAAGAATCGATTTAATTACCTGCCGCAATACACTTATCTATTTCGATCCTTACCTGCAAAATAAAGTTTTAGGTACTTTTCATTATTCTTTAAAAGAAAAGGGTATGCTATTTCTGGGAAAATCAGAATCAGTAACCCACTCTCCGGATTTATTTGAGAGCATAAAAAAACATGAAAGAATATATGCGCGTAAGTTTGTACCAGGACGATATACGACACAGTCATTTAAACCCGTTCCGGGCAATTTGCAGGTCAAACTGCATACATCTGAAATGAAAGCTTCCCCGGAAGATGATTTCAGGAAAATTACTTCAGAAATCTTACTAACGAAATATACTCCAGCCAGTGTCATTATCAATAAAAACCTTGACATTGTACATTTTCATGGTGACACAAGTCCATTTTTAGCACCTTCACCAGGAAAGCCAAATTTTAATATTTTAAAAATGGCACGTGAAGGTATTTCATTCGAATTACAGAATGCTATTTCAAAAATAAAAGAAGAAAAAGAAAACATCAGGAAAGACGACATTAAGGTCAACGGACAGCCCTATCAGATTTCTTTCGAAATATTTTTACTTCCAAATGACGATGAACACCTTATGGTTCTTTTTTATAAGATGCCACTCCCTGATTCAGATAAAAAACTGCATGATAAATCTGCGCAAAAACGTATTAATGAACTTGAGAAGGAACTGATACAGTTAAGGGAAAACATAAAAAGAATTACGGAAGAGCAACAAACTGCTTTTGAAGAATTACAAACAAGCCATGAAGAATTACTGAGCAGTGGTGAAGAACTGCAGGCGATGAATGAAGAACTTGAAACTACGACTGAAGAACTGCAATCAAATAATGAAGAATTAGTGTGTCTTAATGACGAACTTATAGATCGCCAGAAACAGCTTATATCCATGCGTAATTATTCCGAATTAATTGTTAATACCATTCGTGAGCCGCTATTAGTTACAAGTAAAGACTTTGTTATTAAAAGTGCTAACCCTGCATTTTACGATTATTTTAATACAAGGGATAAAATTACTGAGGGTCACAGTCTTTTTGAAATTGGAAATTGCCAATGGGACATTCCGGAATTTAAGGAACAATTGATTAAAGTTGATGCTGAATTCTCTATAGATAACTTAAAAGTAGATCTTGTATGTCCTGACAACAATAAAAAAACCATTATAGTAAATGCCAGCCTTATAGCTGACTCAACTCCTGAAGGCTTAATTCTTCTGGCACTGGAAGATATTACGGATTTAGTAGCCACAAATGAATTACTGACAAATAAAAACATCGAATTACAAAAGCAAAATGAGGAGCTTGAAGCTTTTACTTCTGCAGCAAGTCACGATTTACAAGAACCACTCCGAAAGATTCACATGTTCTGCAAAAGAATTTTTGAAAATGAAGAAGGTTTAAGCGAAACTGCAAAACATAATCTCGAAAGAGTACTTTTCTCAGTTACAAACATGAGTCAGTTAATTGCCGACCTTATTAATTATTCGAAAATTACCTTTGTAAAGAAAGAATATAAAAAAACAGATCTAAATGTTGTTTTAAAAAAAACAGTTGCAGATATAAGGGATTCTATTGTAGAAAAAGAAGCTATAATTACTATTTCACCCCTTCCACAATTAAACATCATATCCCATCAGATACAACAGCTTTTTACAAATTTAATTCTTAATGCTATAAAGTACACCAAAGAAAATATTATACCGGAAATTAAAATTGAAACAACGCAGCCTTTGACTGAGGAAATACTTGAAATTAACGGAAACAAAGACAGCAATTACGTAAAAATTACAGTAAGTGACAATGGTATTGGCTTTAATCAGGAATATGCAACTAAAATATTTGACCCTTTCTACAGATTACACAACAATGATCAATATCATGGAAGTGGTTTAGGGTTAACGCTTGTAAAGAAAATTGTTGACAACCACGAAGGTTTTATAAAAGTATTTAGTAAAGGAGATCAGGGAACTACTGTGCACATTTACTTACCTGAATAACAAAAGGCACCAAAAATGGTGCCTTCATTTTTAGTAAAATTACGATTTCGTCTTTATTGTTTTTTTAGGATGCTGAATGACTGACTTTGATTTTAACCAGTAGTCAATTATTGTCTTTATCATTTTTTTGAATTCAAGATAATCATAAGGCCTGGTAAAATAACTCTGAATAGGTATTGAGTAAGGATCAATTACGTAAGTCTGATTAAATGATGTTGTAAAAAACAGATAAGGACAATTAAACAATGTCCCTACATTGTCGTGGTTATTTTCTATCACTTTATGATTCATTACATTCAATAAAACAATATCCGAAAAGAAAAGAAATGGCTTGATTTTATGTCTGAGTAAATAATTACAGGCAGTTTCGGGGTTGTTAAAATAAATTATCTGATTTGGATAATTCAATTCGGAAAAAACCTCTATAAATAACTTACGATCTCCCTGTTTATTCTCAATAATTACTATGGGTCCTTTTTTGTTCATAAGTTATACATTAAAATTTGACGAAGAAATGGCTGAGTAACTTTAAAATAAAGATACTTTTCAAATATTTCAAAAAATGATCGTAAAAACTTACAAAATACCCATGTGTATTTATATAATTATCATTATTGATAAAATTCATCCTATTGACTTACAGCACTTATAATTATATAATCGCAATCCTTAATTCTATAAACAAAAAGTCTGATTTACAGTTAATTTTGATTTTATAGTTTGAGAAAGTAATAACTTAAATCATTTCAAATGACAACACAAAACAGGGAAAATTACGGTCGGGATGTTCGTAGTTTTCATCACCCGGAAGATGATATGAAACCAGTTTCAGATATAACGAACCAAGCTAATAAAAGTTATGCGGATGAATACGAAAGAGAAAATGATGATAATGATGAAGAAATTGTAAATCAGGATGATGATATTGTCAATAATGAAGATGAGGGGATAAATAATTTTTATAAAAATGGCTCAGATAATATCGATCTAAATGACATAGACGATGATCTTGAAGAAGATTATGATGAAAATGACAGGGATATAAATGATTTTGCAAAAGAAAACACTAACGAAGACCTTCTCGATCTGGATTATGATGTAGATCAGGATCTTGAAGAACCAGATCCTGTAAACCATCCCCGAAATTTCCAATATTAACCTTTATAAAAAACCATTAGCCAAAACTAATGGTTTTATTTTTGATAAACATTTTCGGAATGTATTAAGAAGGTATATATATATTGAATGTAGCTCCTTTCATGGGTTCTCCCGTCGCATTTATAAAACCATCATGGTTTTCAATTATTTTCTTAACAATGGCCAGTCCAATACCGGTTCCTTCATATATATCGCGGCTATGAAGTTTCTGAAAAACCCCAAATATTTTTTCATTATGCTCCTGCTCAAATCCTATTCCGTTATCTGCAAAGCTAATATGGCAATACTTACTTTCAGGAGAACATTGAAAGTCGAGTTCAGATCCGTTCACAAAACAGCTTTTTACTGTAATTTGCAATGGAACCTCAGCCTGTGCAAACTTAATTGCATTATGAATAAGGTTTTCCATTAGCTGAACAAACTGAAACGGAATAACCTTTACAGTATCATGAAAATCAGTCACAATTACTGCATTTTTTTCCTGTAGATTTTCATGTAATGCCGCTTTTACATCCTCAATAACAACATTAAGATCTACTGTTTCAAGCTTTCTGTCATCAAGAGTTGCGCGTGAAAAAGCAAGAAGGCTGTTTATAAGATCGCGCATTCTGTTGCATGCATAAAGAATCCTATTGAACTTGGCTTTACCGTCTTCTGATAAATTTGGATATTCGTTTGCCAGGATCAGATTCGCAAAAGTCTGTATTTTTCTGAGCGGTTCCTGAAGATCATGGCTTGATATGTATGTAAAGGCATCAAGCTCCATGTTTTTCTTTTTAAGTTCCTCTGCATGCTTTTCTATTGCTTCATATTGCGAAGCAAGCTGAGCGTTGGTCTTTAAAATAATTTCATTCAGGGCATGAGTTTCTTCTTCCTTCTTTTTTAGTTCTTGGTTTTTTCGAAACAATTCGGTAAAAACCATTACTTTGGCCTGCAAAATTTCCGGTGACAGAGGCTTTATCATATAATCAACCGCACCAGACTGATAGCCTTTAAATATATACTCATTCGTATTCATATTAGCGGTCAGAAAAATAATAGGAACATGTTTAAGCTTATCACTCTGACGTATTAATTCAGCTGTTTCAAAACCATCCATCAAGGGCATCTGCACATCCATAAGTATAATGGCGAAATCCTGATCTTTCAACAGAATCCGAAGGGCATCTTTTCCTGATGTTGCTTCAACAAACTGATAACCACGATCAGCCAGGATGACTTGTAAAGAAAGCAGGTTTTCCTTTTTGTCATCCACAGTTAAGATTTTTATTGCGTTGTTTTTTCCCATTCTGTTTTTTATTGAATACAATTCGAATTATTTAAGCCACACACGCATTAGTGTAGAGAGCTGTTCAACATTTACAGGTTTGGTCATATAATCTGAAGCTCCTGATTCTATACAGCGCTGTCTGTCTCCTTTCATCGCTTTTGCCGTTACTGCGATAATAGTAAGGTCCTTATGTTTTGTGTCTTTTCGAATACGTTTCATCGTTTCATAACCATCCATTTCAGGCATCATAATATCCATCAAAACAATATCAATATTTTTATCTTCATTAAGCAAATCAATAGCCTCCTGGCCGCTTTCTGCACTGATAACGTTTAATCCATAGCGCTCCAATGCCGTAGTGAGCGCAAACAGGTTTCGAACATCATCATCAACCAGTAATACTTTTTTGCCTGGCAGGACATCTTCTTTCAAATAAAACGACTCTATGGTTTCACGCATAGCCTCAGGGAGTTCTTTATGAACACGATGCATAAATAAGGCCGTCTGATCTACTAATTCTTCCAAAGAATTTACACTTTTAGTAATGATACTATGCGCAAATCTGTTGAGTTTTGACTTTTGTTTCTTAGTAACATCTCCTGCAGAATGTATGATAATAGCCGTTTCCTGTCCTGCAATATTGTTCTCAAGATCGGTAATTATATCGAGACCATCTGCATCAGGAAGCACTAAATCTAAAATAATACAGTCGAATGACTTTTCCTGTATGAGTTTTACTGCTTCTTTAGCCGTTTTCGCACTAAAAATCGTGATGTCATCACCATCAACTGCTTTGATAATCCTGTCTAATTCTGCCTGATTATCATCGACTACCAAAAGGTTTTTTATCTTTTTATTTTTAAAATCATGAATATCATTAAATAAATAATTCAATGAATCACTCTTAACCGGTTTTACGAAAAAATTTCTCGCACCACGTTTAAGACCTTTATTTCTCTCATCTTCTCCGGAAATAATATACACCGGAATGTGACGCAGGTTAAAATCTGTTTTTAAACGGTCCAGAATCTTCCATCCGCTCGTATCCGGCATGTTTAGGTCCATTGTTATTGCATGGGGATTAAACTGATTGATAAAATCAATAACATCATTTCCTTTTGTAGTAACAATAGCTTTAATGCCATTGCTATGCGCCTGTTCCAGCATAATTTTGGCAAATATTAAATTATCTTCTGCAATCAAAAGTACTTTATCATCGGGTTTGATATCCGTTCTGTCATCTCCTAGCTCATCAACAAAAAACAGTTCTATGTCGGATCTGTTGAATTTTTCTGATGGTAATGATTTAATCTTTCCTTTGTCATCATTGTCTTCATTTACATCAATATCTTGTACTTCGGCAATGTGGACATATTTTATAGGAAGAAATAAAGTGAATTTACTTCCTACATTAATTTCACTTTCCAATTCAATACTTCCCCCCAATAAATCGGAAAGTCCACGGCTGATAGATAATCCTAGACCTGTTCCTCCATATTTACGGCTTGTAGAACCCTCTGCTTGCTGGAAAGCTTCAAATATGATATTTTGTTTTTCTTTGGAAATACCAATTCCGGTATCCGAAATTTCAAAAGCCACTACCGCTTCAGCATTTTCAAGACTTAAATTATTAGTTTTCCAATTGTTATTGGCTTTATAAATTTTAAGTTTTACTTGTCCTTTTTCGGTAAACTTGAATGAATTTGAAAGCAGGTTCTTTAAAATCTGATTCAAACGCTGCGAATCGGTTTCCATCACTTCAGGAAGATCTTCGTCCATAATAATATCAAAACGAACATGTTTGGCTTCAGAAATCGGGTTGAAAGTAGAAGCAACAAATCGGCTGATATCGTTAAAACTGATCGGATTGTAATCGACAGAAATATATCCGGATTCGATTTTCGAAAGATCCAGAATATCATTAATCAGCTGAATAAGGTCATCACCACATGAGTTAATAGTTTTAGCAAACTGAATTTGTTTTTCGGATAAATTACCGTCACGATTCGCAATTAATTCATTGGCCAGAATCTGCAAACTGTTCAGCGGTGTTCTTAACTCATGTGACATGTTCGCTAAGAATTCCGATTTATATTTAGATGTTAAAGTCAGCTGATCGGCTTTTTCTTCCAATGCTTTTCTGGCAACCTCAACTTCCTGGTTTTTAAGCTCCACTTCTTCTTTTTGATTCGCTAACAAAATGGCTTTTTCTTCCAGCTCTTCGTTAGTATTTTTCAGTACTTCCTGCTGGCTTTTAAGCTCATTTGCCAATGATTGTGACTGAACAAGTAATTCCTCTGTTCTGGAATTCGATTCGATCGTATTTAATACAATTCCGATACTCTCCGTTAATCCTTCAAGGAAATCCAGGTGCGTTTCGCTAAAAGTATCCAAAGAAGCCAGTTCGATAACCGCTTTTAATTGTCCTTCGAATAATACCGGCAAAATAATAACGTCTTTGGGTTTTGCATCTCCAAGACCTGAATTAATTTTGATGTAATCCTTAGGAACATTACTCAAAATGATTCGTTCTTTTTCAACTGCAACCTGACCTATAAGCCCTTCACCCATTGCATACTGGGTAGGGGAATTTTTTCTTTTGATGTAAGCATAAGAAGCAATCAGGTTCAATTTTGAATTCTCGAAATTTTCATCTTCCTGCAAAATATAAAACAATCCGTGTTGTGCAGTTACTACGGTTGCAAGCTCTGATAAGATTTTCTTGGTAACCGAATGCAATTCTTTTTGCCCCTGAAGCATTTGGGTAAATTTAGCCAAATTCGATTTCAGCCAGTCCTGTTCCTGATTTCTTAAAGTGGTTGCTTTAAGGTTCGAAATCATCTGGTTAATCGTATCTTTCAAGGCCTCCACCTCGCCTTTGGCTTCAACACCAATGGTTCGGGTTAAATCCCCTTGCGTTACCGCCGATGCTACCTCCGAAATCGCACGTACCTGCGTTGTTAAGTTTGCCGCAAGCTGATTTACGTTTTCTGTTAAGTTCTTCCAGGTTCCCGAAGCTCCAGGTACATTTGCCTGCCCACCCAGTTTACCTTCTGCACCTACCTCACGCGCCACAGTTGTTACCTGATCAGAGAAGGTTGCCAAGGTGTCAATCATTTCGTTGATTGTATCGGTTAATTGTGCTACCTCACCTTTCGCATCAATTGATAACTTTTGTTTTAAGTTTCCTTTTGCGACCGAAGTTACAACCTTTGCAATTCCACGTACCTGACCTGTTAGATTCGATGCCATTACGTTAACCGAATCCGTTAAATCTTTCCACGTTCCGGCAACCCCTTTTACTTCAGACTGACCTCCCAGTTTTCCTTCGGTTCCTACTTCACGAGCCACACGGGTAACCTCAGAAGAGAATGAATTCAGCTGTTCTACCATTGTATTAAAGGTATTTTTTAAGTCCAGAATTTCCCCTTTTACGTCAACGGTAATTTGTTTCGAAAGGTCACCGTTTGCTACCGCTTTGGTTACATCTGCGATGTTTCGAACCTGTCCTGTTAAGTTGGATGCCATCTGATTCACTGAGTCCGTTAAATCTTTCCAGGTTCCCGCAACTCCCGGTACAAAAGCCTGTCCTCCCAGTTTCCCCTCAGTTCCTACCTCACGCGCCACACGGGTTACTTCCGATGCGAAAGCTCGAAGCTGATCCACCATCGTATTTACGGTTTCTTTCAATTGAAGAATCTCTCCACGTACGTCTGCAGTAATTTTTTTGGACATATCCCCATTTGCCACGGCGATGGTTACCTCAGCAATATTACGTACCTGAGTCGTTAAGTTACCCGCCATCTGATTCACCGAATCGGTCAAATCTTTCCAGGTTCCGGCAACACCCGGTACATTTGCCTGACCTCCCAGTTTTCCTTCGGTTCCTACCTCTCTTGCCACACGCGTTACCTCAGAGGCAAACTCACGAAGCTGGTCCACCATTGTATTTAAGGTTTCTTTTAATTGAAGAATCTCTCCGCGTACGTCAACCGTAATTTTTCGGGACATATCCCCATTTGCTACGGCAATCGCCACATCGGCAATATTACGTACCTGAGCGGTTAAGTTACCCGCCATCTGGTTCACCGAATCTGTTAAATCTTTCCAGGTTCCTGCAACTCCGGGTACATTCGCCTGACCTCCTAGTTTTCCTTCTGTACCTACCTCTCTGGATACCCTGGTTACTTCCGAAGCAAAGTCACGAAGCTGATCCACCATGGTATTAATGGTATTTTTAAGCTCTAAGATTTCTCCTTTGGTATCTACGGTAATCTGACGGGATAAATCCCCTTTTGCTACCGCGGTTGTTACTTCAGCAATATTACGTACCTGTGCTGTAAGGTTGCCCGCCATCTGATTTACTGAATCCGTTAAATCTTTCCAGGTTCCGCCAACACCTTCTACCTGTGCCTGTCCTCCCAACTTTCCTTCGGTTCCTACCTCACGTGCCACACGGGTTACCTCGGATGCAAACGAGTTCAGCTGCCCCACCATCGTATTAATCGTATTTTTAAGTTCCAGGATTTCTCCTTTTGTATCTACGGTAATCTGACGGGATAAATCCCCTTTTGCTACTGCAGTAGTTACTTCGGCAATATTACGCACCTGTCCGGTTAAGTTCGATGCCATCTGATTCACTGAGTCCGTTAAATCTTTCCAGGTTCCACCAACTCCTTTTACTTTTGCCTGACCTCCCAGTTTTCCTTCGGTTCCTACCTCAAGTGCCACACGGGTTACCTCGGATGAAAAGGAGTTCAGCTGGTCCACCATCGTATTAATCGTTTTCTTAAGCTCCAGAATCTCTCCTTCGGCAACGGCTGTAATTTTTTTAGAAAGGTCACCATTTGCCACCGCGGTTGTTACCTCAGCAATATTACGTACCTGACCAGTAAGATTCGATGCCATCTGGTTCACCGAATCCGTTAAATCTTTCCAGGTTCCACCAACTCCTTTTACTTTTGCCTGACCTCCCAGTTTTCCTTCTGATCCTACCTCACGTGCCACACGGGTTACCTCGGCACCAAAGGAGTTCAGCTGATCCACCATCGTATTGATGGTATTCTTAAGTTCCAGAATCTCTCCTGCAACGTTTACTGTAATTTTTTTCGAAAGGTCGCCTTTTGCCACTGCTGTTGTTACTTCGGCAATATTACGTACCTGACCAGTTAAGTTACTTGCCATTTGATTTACCGAATCGGTCAAATCTTTCCAAACCCCACCAACACCTCGTACTTTTGCCTGACCTCCCAGTTTTCCTTCCGATCCTACCTCTACCGCCACACGCGTTACCTCAGATGAAAACGAGTTCAGCTGATCTACCATCGTGTTAATGGTATTTTTAAGTTCCAGGATTTCTCCTTTTACGTCAACGGTAATTTTCTTAGATAAATCTCCTTTTGCAACCGCGGTTGTTACATCGGCAATATTACGTACCTGACCGGTTAAGTTTGATGCCATCTGGTTTACAGAGTCTGTTAAATCTTTCCAGGTTCCGCCGACACCTTTTACCTGCGCCTGTCCCCCCAATTTACCTTCTGTACCTACCTCACGCGCCACACGGGTTACCTCAGAAGAAAATGAATTCAGCTGATCCACCATCGTGTTAATCGTATTTTTAAGCTCTAAGATTTCTCCTTTTACGTCAACGGTAATTTTTTTCGAAAGGTCACCTTTTGCCACCGCCGTGGTTACATCGGCAATATTACGTACCTGACCGGTTAAGTTACTCGCCATTTTATTTACTGAGTCGGTCAAATCTTTCCAAACTCCTCCAACACCTCTTACCTTTGCCTGCCCTCCAAGTTTTCCTTCTGTACCTACTTCACGTGCCACACGCGTCACCTCCATTGAGAAAAGGTTCAGCTGTTTTACCATTCCGTTTACCTCTTTTGCAATTCTAAGGAATTCCCCCTGAAGCGGATTTCCTTCAATGGAAAGCGGCATTTCCTGTGAAAGATTTCCTTTTGCCACCGATGTAATTACGTGTGCAATTTCAATTGTCGGGTGTACCAGATCTGAAATTAGTGTGTTAACCGAATCTACGCAGGAACTCCATGAACCTCTTGCGCCGTCGAGTGCTACACGATTTGTCAGTTTTCCTTGCTTACCGATGCTTTTCCCAACTTTTTGGAATTCAAAAACCATGCGTTCATTAAGATCGATGATTTCATTTAAAGTTTCACAAATCGATCTTTTAGTACCGTTTTGATCGGTTGGAAAGCGTTGGGCAAAATTACCATTTTTAACCTTAAGCAAAATTTTCAGAAACTCCGCATCAGTTAAAATAGAATCCCCTACATCTGCTTTTTTAGTTTTAGTCTTTAGAGATTTTTCTCCGGCAACTACCGGAATTACTATCACACTTTCGGGATTTTCTGTATTATTTTTTATTTTTTTCATGTTTTCAATTCTTTATAAGAATGATTTAAAAAAATCTGCCAACCAATTTATTGCACTTTTAAATTCCAGTTATAAACCTCTAATTTAGCATTAAAAACAGGTTTTACATGTTTTCATCAAGTAATATTTTCCTTAAATAAAATTGTACAAAAGCCTCCATAGAATCCGGTCTTTTTGAATTGTCGGTATAATTCAGAGGTTTGATAATATATCCTGATATCCCTAATTTTTCTGCCTCAAATCTGTCGTCAGCTTCAGAAGAAGTTGTCATTATAAAAACTTTTAAATTCTTTAGTTTTTTATCTTCTCTTATAATTTTTAAAAACTCTATGCCGTTCATTCTGGGCATATTAATATCCAGAAGAATGACATCCGGAATTAATCCTGAATCTTTGTCCCTAAGGATTTTTAAGGCTTCAATTCCATTATAAGCGGTATGGAGCACATATTCACTATCAATTTTTTTCAATGAGCGCTCCACACTTATGATGTCAAGTTCATCATCTTCTATTAATAAGATCGTTGGTTTTTTCATCCTTATAAAATGTTTATTTTTAAGCAGGAATACGTATTTACTCCTGATATTTATATTTTAACTATTTCGCCACGTAAAAATAAATTCAGCACCCTCTCCTAATACCGATTTTACTGTGATGGATTCTTGCTGATCGTCTATTATTTTTTTTACAATTGCAAGACCTACTCCTGTACTCTCCTGCTCGTTCTGCTCACGAAGTGTCTGAAATATTTCGAATATCTTTTGATGAAATTCTTCGGCAATACCAATACCATTGTCTTTAACTGAAAATTCATAAAAGTCCGCAAATATTTTGCATTTAATCTGGATTATTCCACCTTGTTCTTTTGGTGTATATTTTACTGCATTACTGATCAAATTAGCAAAAACCTGTTCTAGCTTAATTCTTTCTGTAAATAAATCAGGCAGATCACCAATTTCAAGAGTAAAGGATCTTGGAACAATAGAATCTGCAATTTCCTGAACAAGTTCATTTGTTTTTATGCTTTCTGGCGGTGTCTTAAGGTTTAGTCGTGCATAGTCCAGCAAACCATTAATAAGCGCTTCCATACGCTGTGTTTTTTGCGGTATAATGCTCAAATATCTTTTGATTTCGGGTGAAAGCTGATCAGCATAATCTTCCTCAATCCATGAAATAACATTATGAATTCCCCTCACAGGAGCTTTCAGATCATGAGATACTACGTAAGCAAATTTATTTAACTCTGCATTTCTGTTTTTTAATTCATGAATGTTCTTATCTAACTTTTCAGACATGGTGTTTAGGGAAACAGCCAAAGCAGATAATTCGTCATTACCCGTATCTTTCACACTGGTAAAATTACCTTTCGATATATTTTCGGCAAGGCTTACCATCGAACTGATTCTTTTAGTAGTAACTATCAGAATATATGCTGTACTAAAAATCCCAACCACAATTGTTAATGTGAGGAAGATAAAAGAAAATGTATGGGCATTTTGTAAGGAAATCAACAATCTGTCCGTATGTAGTTTCCTTCTTTTATATTCTATTTTGTCAAATCTTGCAAACTTGAGATTAATGGCATCATTTATTTTTTTTCCAATGTGCCTTTTTAATGAATTATCAAAAAGATTTTGATACGAATCAGGAAACTTTTCACGCGAAATTATCAATTTAGCAGAATAATTTAGCCAACTGTTGTGCAGGCTGCTGATTGAATCTAATATTTCCCGCTGTTTATTCTGACTACCAATCCTGTATTGCTGTTCTTTTATCAGACCTGGCAAAATTTCACGTCCTTTAAAATAAGAATCCAGAAAAGTTTCGTCATTTGTCAGCAAGTATCCTCTAAAAGCACTCTGCATTTCAATAATAGCTTTATGTGTTTTATTCGAGTTTCGAATTATCTCTTCTGATCTGGCAAGAAACTGTGAATTTCGCTGTACCTTTTTAGATAACATATAATTAGTATAGGAATCAGCCACAGACAATAAAATTATCAGGGTAAATGCCAAAAGTATTTGATACGATAATTTCATTATTAAAATTTAAGCTTTTTGCGAATATGGGATTTCTAAGCTAATAAAAATAATAAAAAAAGATTCTTAAATCTATATTTTTTACTTTTATACTGCTTATAAATCTTATTTACTAAAACTACTCATAAATTAACCACTATGCAAAAATTAACCAAAGAAGATATCTCTCAGGAAGTGTTTGATTTATACGATGATTATGCCCATAATAAAATCGGAAGAAGACAATTTATAGAAAAGCTATCTGTTTTTGCTGTAGGAGCTATTACCCTCCCGTCTCTCCTAAGCTTCATGAGCCCAAATTATGCGGATAGCATTTTAATTCCTTTTAACGATCCAAAACTAAAAACGCAATACATCAGCTATGATTCGCCAAAAGGCGGAGGTACTATCAAAGGCCAACTTTCAAAACTAGCTGAGATCAAAAATAAATTACCCGGAATAATTGTCGTACATGAAAACAGGGGATTAAATCCTTACATTGAAGATGTGGGAAGAAGGGCTGCAATAGAAGGATTCATTACTTTGGCACCTGATGCTTTATCTCCATTAGGCGGATATCCGGGCAATGATGATGCCGGACGTGAACTCCAAAAAAAACGTACCCGTGAAGAAATGCTGGAGGATTTTATTGCTGCATACGAATATCTGAAATCACACAAAGATTGTAATGGTCAGGTTGGTGTTGTCGGATTTTGTTTTGGAGGATGGATTTCGAATATGATGGCAGTAAAAATACCTTCTTTATCAGCTGCTGTTCCGTATTACGGCGGACAGCCCACCAAAGAAGAAGCAGAAAAAATAAAGACTCCGCTCCTTTTGCATTATGCAGGTCTGGATACACGTGTTAACGAAGGCTGGCCTGCATTTGAGGAAGTACTTAAACAAAACAAAGTCGAACATACTGCTTATTTTTATCAGGGTGTTAATCATGGTTTCCATAACAATACAACACCAAGGTATGACGAAGCAGCCGCAAATTTATCATGGAAAAGAACCATTGATTTTTTTAAAGAAAAACTGATAAAAAAATAAATCTAAACCAGCATTTTTTGTTCATAAAACAATAATAATAAAACAGTTAATAGAAATGTTTTTTGCACGACGGAACAAAAACCACATTTTTATAACAATTTTCAAAAAAAGAGTTAATTTAGTACAACAGCTTTGTCAATGTTTTTAAACATGTCAAAGCTGTTGTTTTCTGGTATAAAACCATAAATACTTTAAACTTTTACAGCAAAATAATAAATTAATAATACACAAAATGAGATTAGAAGATTTTGATAATGATGAAGATAAAGTAATTCAGGATCGTTTGAAACAAAAAACGTGGAATGAAATCAGGACCAATGACAGTTGGGCAATTTTTAAAATCATGGCCGAATTTGTAAACGGATACGAAAGTATGGGGCGTATTGGTCCATGTGTTTCTATTTTTGGATCGGCAAGAACAAAACCAGACGACAAATATTATTTACTGGCAGAAAAAATTGCTTATAAAATTAGTAAAGCAGGTTATGGTGTTATTACAGGCGGTGGGCCAGGAATTATGGAAGCCGGAAACAAAGGCGCTCATTTAGGCGGAGGAACTTCTGTTGGTTTAAATATCGAACTGCCTTTTGAACAGCATTTCAACCCTTATATTGATCATGATAAAAACCTGAATTTCGATTACTTTTTTGTTCGAAAAGTAATGTTTGTAAAATATTCACAGGGGTTTGTAGTCATGCCTGGAGGATTTGGAACATTAGACGAAATGTTTGAAGCAATAACCCTGATCCAGACTAAAAAAATTGGAAAATTTCCTATCATACTAGTAGGTGTTGAATTTTGGTCAGGACTGATTGAATGGGTAAAAACAGTACTAGTGGAAAAAATGCATACAGTGAGTCCTGATGACTTAAACTTATTTAAAATCGTAGATACTGAAGACGAAGTAGTTGATGTGCTGGATAAATTCTACAAGAAATACGACTTAAGTCCAAACTTCTAATTTTTTAAACCATATAGTAATATAAGAAAATGTAAATTTTGACTTTTTAGAGGAAAGTTTAAATAAACATATATTACTTATATGATGAAATTTTCATAACTTTTGTAAAAAACTAAGGGCTGTATTTTAAACAGCTTTTTTTTATACTATTTTTACAACAAAACCAAAAAAGCCATAAGCCCGTAAGTACTATTATACACCTAAATGTAAGCCTGTATTGAAACCATTTTTTAAAATCTTTGTTTCCATTTTTGTTTTGATGTCCTCATTAAAACAATTCGCGCAGCACCGGTCCAAGATAGAGGTGGCGGTAAATACTGAGCTTAAAACACTGCACATAAAACAAGACATTACTTATCATAATACTGCAAACGATTCTCTAGGTTCTATTGTCTTAAATGACTGGAATAATGCGTTTTCTGACAAAAACACGCCACTGGCTTTACGTTTCTCAGATGAATTTTATAAAGGCTTTCACTTAGCCAAACCAGAAGAACGCGGAAACACAAGCATACTTGAGCTGACAGATGCCCAATTTATGGCATTGGAATGGGAAAGAACAAATGAAAATCCTGATTTTATTGTAATTAAACTGAAAAACAAATTACCTCCAGGCAGCAAAATTGATTTACATCTTACTTATATTGCTAAAATTCCGAGCGATAAATTTACACGTTACGGCTACAATCAAAATGGCGATATGAACCTGAGAAACTGGTTTTTGAGTCCTGCACGTTTTGAAAATCATGATTTTATAAAATACCACAACTATAACCTTGATGATATTGCAAATGCTGTAACTGATTACGAATTAGAAATAAAAGTCCCGAATCAATATACCATTACCACAGATCTGGATTCCGTTTCAACAGATTCTTCTTCCACTGCCTTCAGCACCTACTTTTTTTCAGGAAACAGCAGAACAGACTTTAATTTATTTATTGAAAAGCAAAATACCTTCAAGAGTTATAATAATGGTGAGCTTGAAGTTCTTACCAATTTAAAAAACAAAAGACTTGATGAGATACAAAAAGCAATAATCATCAATAAAATAATCACTTTTGCGAATGATTTTCTTGGAAAATATCCACATAAAAAAATTACGGTATCCCAGACAGATTATGACCGGAATCCTTTTTACGGGCTAAATCAGCTTCCTTCTTTTATGAGTCCGTTTCCGGATGAATTTATATTTGAAATAACATTTTTAAAAACATTTTTAAATAATTACCTACAATACAGCCTGCGCCTCGATCCCCGAAAAGACAACTGGATTTATGATGGAATCCAGATTTATGCAATGATGAAATTCATGGAAGAAAACCACATGGATCAAAAAATGCTGGGCAGGCTTTCCAAAATGAAGCTGTTTAAAAGTTATAACATTACCAATCTTACTTTTAATGAGCAATACAGCTATTATTACATGCTGATGGCCCGAAAAAACCTCGATCAGCCATTGGGCGATCCAAAAAATACACTCATTAAATTTAATGAACAGATTGCAGGCAAATATCGCGCGGGATTAAGCCTGAGTTACCTGGATGATTACTTAAATCACAATATCGTACCTGAAAGTCTTCAGGAATTTTATAACTTAAACAAGATACAACAGGTAAACCGATCTGATTTTGAAAAAATACTGACCCAGAAAAGCCCAAAAAAAATTGACTGGTTTTTTGAAACCATTATTGGCTCACGCGAAATCATCGATTATAAGTTTTCAAATGTTTCCAGAACCCAAGATTCCATCCATTTTTCGATAAAGAATAAAACAAACACATTTGTTCCGGTACCTGTTTACGGACTTAAAAAGAACAATATTGTTTTTAAACAATGGATTGAACCCCAAAAAAATGATTCTGTTTACGTTTTCGAAAGAAAAAATGCAGATAAAATTGTTTTGAATTACAATAATGAAGTTCCTGAATATAATCAGCGAAACAACTGGAAGTCATTGAAAAATCTGGTCATTACAAATCGCCCCATTAAATTTAATTTCTCCAAAGATTTAGAAGACCCTTATTACAATCAAATATTATATGTACCAACACTTACTTATAATTATTACGATGGTTTTACGCCCGGAATACGCTTACATAACAAAACCATATTAGAAAAACCATTTACATTTGATATTAACCCGGCTTATTCTATTAAAGCAGGAACAGTTTCAGGATCATCTGCTTTTTCATTAAATCATTATTACAGGGAAAGCAGATTATACAATATCCGATATTCTATCAGTCAGAATTATTTTCATTATGCCCCTGATGCTACTTATTTCAGACTAAATCCAATGGTTCAGTTTAGAATTCGTGAAGATAATTTCAGAGATAACCGAAAACAGTTTATTATCGCAAGACAGGTAATCGTAAATCGTGAAGCAACGGAATATATTACTGATAATTCTACTCCAAATTATTCTGTTTTTAATCTCCGTTATGTGAATACCAAAACAGAATTGATTAACCATTTTAGTTTCATGACAGATGCACAGTTTTCAGGGAACTTTGGAAAATTAGCAGGCGAAATTGAATACAGAAGGCTATTTGAGAATAATCGTAAATTAAATTTGAGATTATATGCCGGAAGTTTTTTATATAATTCAACCAATTCAGATTATTTCAGTTTTGGTTTAGACCGTCCAACCGATTATCTATTTGACTATAATTTCTACGGAAGATCTGAAAGTACAGGTTTTTTCAGTCAGCAGTATGTTATTGCCGAAGGAGGATTCAAATCTATTATCGAGCCTAGATATGCCAACCAATGGATGACTACTTTAAACGCCAGCTATTCGATATGGAACTGGATTGAAGCTTACGGCGACCTGGGCTTTACAAAAAACAAACATCAAAATGAACACTTTGTGTACGACAGTGGGATACGTTTAAACCTTTTACCTGACTATTTTGAGGTTTTTTTTCCTGTGTATTCGAATAACGGATGGGAAATTTCCCAGCCAAATTACAACCAAAAAATCAGATTTGTTATCACCTTGTCTCCCAAAACATTAGTCAATCTTTTCACCCGAAAGTGGCTTTAATCATTCGTATTTTAAACAAAAACATGCATAATTATTAGCTTACTATTGTTTTTGATACAAATTACTCAAAAAAAATACGTAGTTTTTTGAATTTAGCTACAAATAATTAAATTATATTTATTTTAATGAATTATGATTATTGGTAGATTTTGAGTAATTTTGCAATCTAAACATGACCCTTCCAGATTATGATTACAGAAAAAAGCAATACTATATTAACCTTTGAGGATTTTAGAACTGAAGTATTAAATGACTATAAAATTGCAGTTACAAGTCGGGAATGCAGTCTGTTAGGCCGAAAAGAAGTATTGACAGGAAAAGCCAAATTTGGAATATTTGGTGATGGAAAGGAAGTACCACAGCTGGCCATGGCAAAAGCTTTCAAAAATGGTGATTTCCGTTCAGGATACTATCGCGACCAGACCTTTATGATGGCTATTGGCGAATTTACTCCTAAACAATTTTTTGCAGGTTTATATGGTCACACCGATTTAGATTTTGATCCAATGTCGGCCGGAAGACAAATGGGCGGACACTTTGTAACACACAGTTTAAACGAAGACGGTTCCTGGAAAGACTTAACCAAACAAAAAAATTCAAGTTCAGATATATCTCCTACAGCCGCACAAATGCCAAGATTACTGGGATTGGCGCAGGCTTCAAAAATTTACAGAAACGTTGACGGAATCGAAATCAAAGACAAATTTTCTGTAAACGGAAATGAAGTGGCCTGGGGAACTATTGGAAACGCCAGTACTTCTGAAGGTTTGTTTTTTGAAACCATAAATGCTGCAGGAGTTTTACAGGTTCCGATGGTAATGAGTATCTGGGATGACGAGTACGGAATTTCTGTACACGCTAAACACCAGACTACTAAAGAAAACATCTCTGAAATCCTAAAAGGATATCAACGCGATGAAGATTCTGAAGGATATGAAATTTTAAGAGTAAAAGGCTGGGATTATGCCGAGTTGGTTTCTACTTACGAAAGAGCCGGTGCCATTGCACGTGAGCATCATATTCCGGTTTTAATTCACGTAAATGAACTTACACAGCCTCAGGGACACTCTACCTCAGGATCGCATGAGCGTTATAAAAATGGAGAAAGATTAGCCTGGGAAAAGAATTATGATTGTATCCGTCAGATGCGTCTATGGATGATTGCCACCAATATCGCATCCCCTGAAGAACTGGATGAAATTGATGCCCAATTAAAAAAAGAAGTTCTGGAAGCTAAAAAAGAAGCCTGGAATCTTTTTATCAACCCAATTATTGAAGACCAAAAAAATCTTTTGGCTTTATTGGAAGAAATTTCAGCTGCCAGTATCAATCATAAAGATAAAATCCAGAAATACATTAGCGAATTAAAAGCAATCAAAGCGCCTTTAAAAAAGGAAATGCTGGTTATTGCCCGCAAAATTTTACGCTTTATTGAAGTCCCAAACAGTAAAGTATTATTGTCTGAATGGATTAGAAATTATATCGGAATTACACAGGAAAAATTTAGCAGTAACCAGCATTCTGAATCAGCACAAAACGTTTTTTCAGTTAAAAAAGTACTTCCTGTATATGCAGAAAATGCCAAACCTGATTTAGACGGAAGAATGATACTTCGTGATAATTTTGACGCCTTATTCAGCAAATATCCTGAAGCCTTAATTTTTGGTGAAGATGTTGGAAACATTGGAGATGTAAACCAGGGACTTGAAGGCATGCAGGAAAAATACGGTGAACTTCGTGTTGCCGATGTCGGGATTCGTGAAGCTACTATTATTGGTCAGGGAATTGGTATGGCTTTGAGAGGCTTGCGCCCAATAGCCGAGATTCAGTATTTAGATTATTTATTATACGCCATTCAGATCATGAGTGATGATTTGGCTACTTTACAATACAGAACGGTTGGAAAACAAAAAGCACCATTAATCATCAGAACCCGCGGACACCGTCTGGAAGGTATCTGGCATTCAGGTTCTCCAATGGGAATGATTATTAACGCTATTCGTGGAATCCACGTTCTGGTTCCGAGAAACATGACTCAGGCAGCGGGCTTCTACAATACACTTTTAGAATGCGATGAACCTGCTCTAGTAATTGAATGCTTAAATGGTTACCGTTTAAAAGAAAAAACACCTTTAAATTTTGGTGAATTCAAAACCCCAATTGGAGTTGTAGAAAACTTAAAAGAAGGTACTGATATTACATTAGTTTCGTATGGATCAACTTTAAGGCTGGTTGAACAGGCAGCGAATGAACTTTTAGATTTAGGAATTGACTGTGAGGTGATTGACATCCAGTCATTACTTCCTTTTGATATAAATAAGGATATTGTAAAAAGTATTGCCAAAACAAACCGCTTGTTAGTAATTGACGAAGATGTTCCGGGCGGCGCTTCAGCTTTCATTTTACAGCAAATTCTGGAAGAACAGGATGCTTACAAATATCTTGACAGCAAACCGCAGACCCTTGCTGCAAAAGCACACAGACCTGCTTACGGAACTGATGGTGACTATTTCTCAAAACCTTCTGCTGAAGATATTTTTGAAAAGGTATATGATATGATGAATGAGGTTAATCCTTCTAGATTTCCAAGCTTGTATTAAGGTTTAGAATGTTTTAAATATTAAAAAATGCTCCATAATCTGGAGCTTTTTTGTATTTATAAGACTTAGTTTGTCATTTCGACGAAGGAGAAATCACATTAGAAATTCCTCAAAGAATTGTCGCTAATCTTTGTAGATTAACATGTGTGATTTCTCCCTTCGGTCGAAATGACAAGATTACGCATAAAATCTGTTTTATCAGCGTTCAATTGAATTGATTAAATATCTCTCAACATAGCTCTAGCTTTTTCCAAATCTTCTGCTGTATCAATCCCAATTCCAACATGGGTGGTTTCGACCATTTTAATTTTTTTTCCGAATTCCAAATAACGAAGCTGTTCGAGTTTTTCAGAAGCTTCAAGGGATTTCATTGGCAGGCTGTGAAAGTCTAATAAAGCCTGTTTTCTAAAAGCATAAATTCCGATATGCTGAAAATAACGCACACCAGCATCCTTATCTCTAGGATATGGAATTACAGAACGTGAAAAATATAAGGCAAACTGTGACTGGTCCACCACGACTTTTACATGATTCGGATTGTTGATTTCGTCTTCATCTGTAATTTCACGCATTAACGAAGCGAGGTCAATCTTTTTATCCGGATCATTTTTAAAAACAGACAAAACCTGTTCCAAAGGTCCGGCTTCTGTAAAAGGCTCGTCTCCCTGAACATTTACCACAATATCAACATCAAGATTCGCAACTGCTTCTGCAATTCGGTCGCTCCCTGATTCATGTTCTTTGATGCTCATAATGGCTTTCCCGCCATTTGAAACGATTTCATTGTAGATCAAATCAGAATCTGTTACAACAAATACATCATCAAACAATTTTGTGGCTACAGAGGCTTCATACGTTCTTAAAATTACCGTTTTACCTCCAAGGTCCTGCATTAATTTTGCAGGGAAACGTGTTGATGCATATCGCGCCGGAATTACAGCTATTATTTTCATTTTTTTTATTGTCATTGCGAGGAACGAAACAATTTGTCCTCATTATTAATTTATTTTTTCTTTTGCGAATCTCTGCGAAATCTTTGCGCGCCTTTGCGAAACAGTTATTCCGCAGAGATTCGCAAAGATTTCACAGAGACACACAAAAATATATTACATAATTTTTACTGATGTCATACTCAACGAACCGGCTAATAACTTGTCATTAAACAAATCCAATTCATCCGTTTTATCTTTTAATCCTAATGTATAGAGCAAAGGTAAATAATGATCCGGAGTTGGAATTGCCAACTGCACCGCTTTACTCATTTTTTCGAAATCAATTAAAGGTTGAAAATTTCCATCCAACAGATACTTATTGACCGTTTCACGCGCTTCAATAGCCCAGTCGAAACCATAATTGTCTTTATCAAAATTTCTGAAATCTACCAATCTTAAATTATGAACAATATTTCCGCTTCCGATAATCAAAACACCTTTATACCGAAGTGATTGCAGTTTCTTTGCCAGTTCAAAATGATATTGACCCGATTTGGTATAATCAATGCTCAGCTGAATTACCGGAACGTCTGCATTTGGGTATAAATGTTTGATTACGCTCCATGCGCCGTGATCCAATCCCCAGTGTTCGTCTAAATCGACCAAAACCGGATCTAATATTTTTTGGGTTTCCAGAGCCAGTTCGGGACTTCCTTTTGCAGGATACTGCACATCAAAAAGCGCCTGCGGGAAACCTCCAAAATCATGAATTGTTCTTGGCATTTGCATCGAAGTCACTTTTGTGCCTTTTGTAAACCAATGTGCCGAAATACATAAAATTGCATTCGGCTGTGGCAATGTTTTAGCCAGATTTCGAAAACCAGCTACAAACTGATTTTCTTCAATGGCATTCATGGGACTTCCGTGTCCTAAAAACAGAACCGGCATTTTATCGGTATTCGAAAATGCAGATGAAATCGAATGTAAGTCGTTTAGTGTTGTCATTGTTTTAGATCACTTAACAATTGATTATAACTCTTCAAATTAATAGAATCTTTATCATAAACTTTTATTACCAAAGTTGAATCGGCACTTATTATCGAAAATGAATCTCCTGAATGCCCTGGAAATCTTTCTTTAACTTTAGCTTCAATCATCCTTTTCATATATGAAATTAAGGATTTCTTATTCGAATCACTAAGTTTTATTGTTTTCTCAATTACTACAGTCTCAATATTTCTTCCGTTAGAATCACGTTTATCACAATCAACATTTGTTTTTCTATAATTCAAAAAATGGTCTTTATAGTTTCCTTCTTTTGAAAAAATTTTTAAATTCTCATAATTTCCGCCCCATTCTCCACATTCACTAAAAGATGCATTAATTTTCAAATTACTATCCACGCCTGAAGCTCCTAAAGTAATCGGATTAAAAAAGACAACCGTTTTATCTTTATTTGGAACTACTTTATTATGCTCATCTTCTTTGAAACAACTTAGGCTTAGGAGTAATAATAAAATAAACAATATTCCATTTTTCATAAAAATTCGTGCTAATTCGTGTAATTCGTGGCTAAAAAAACTATTCTTCAAAACTCTCGTCTTTAAATCCTATCAAATATAGCCTATTTTTAGCACGTGTCATAGCCGTATAAAGCCACCTGATGTAGTCACGATCGATTCCGTTTGGTAAATAAGGCTGTTCAATAAAAACAGTATTCCACTGCCCTCCCTGCGATTTGTGACAGGTTATCGCGTAAGAGAATTTTACCTGCAGACCATTAAAATATTCATTTTCCTTAACTTTTTGAAATCTTTTGTATTTGGTTGGTTCATCTTCGTAGTCTTTCATCACCTCTTCGTACAAACGATTGGATTCTTCATACGTTAAAGAGGGTGATTCACTTTTAATGGTATCCAGAATCAAAACCGTTTCAAAAGGTTTCTGATCCGGATAATCGACCATTCTGATTTTGACTTTCGCAAAGGTAAATCCGTATAATTCTTTAATCCCGAAGAGTTCTAAAACCTCAATAATATCTCCGTTGGCAATAAATCCGGCTTCATCGGTTTCTTTTAGCCAGAAGTAATTGTTCTTTACCACCATCAGAAAATCCCCAACCGAAAGCTCGCTTTCTTTAAACAATATTCGGGTTCGGATTTGCTCATTATACTGGTTTGCTCTTTTGTTTGAACGCACAATAAAAGCAGTATCTTCAATACTGTAATTACTGTACGCAGTATTAATTGCATCCTGAATATCGTAACCATCGGTCAGACGAACAATATCTTTAAACTTCTTTACATTAAACCTAAATTCGGTTATAAACGATTCTTTCAATAGTTCACGCAGTTCGGTAGCGTTAAACAAAATCCCAGAACTTTCTTCCTGACGCATTACTTCATCGAGTTCGATATGTTCAATTTCTTTATCGTAATGAATGCCTAAAGTCTGAATATCAAGTGCCGGGCTAATATCTAAATTCACCGGAGGCAGCTGAGCCGTGTCACCCAAAAGAATCATTTTACAATTCGTACCTGAATACACATAATGAATCAAATCGTCTAAAAGAGAACCACTATCCAGTGTACTGTCTGAAATCATCGAAGCTTCATCGACTATGAAAATGGTGTTTTTATGCTTATTGACCTGTCTGGTAAAAGCGATTCCCCCGCCCGATGATTTTTTAGGAAAATATATTTTTTTATGAATCGTAAATGCCGGATTATTGGAATAATTAGCAATCACTTTTGCCGCACGACCGGTTGGCGCCAGCAGAACATATTTTTTATTGATATCCCCAAGATTATTTACAATGGTCGAAATCACGGTTGTTTTACCCGTTCCTGCATACCCTTTTAATACAAAAATGGTATCGTTTTGGGGCTCGGTTAAAAAAACAGCAATTTTCTGAAAAAAAATATCCTGTTTGTAAGTTGGTGCAAAAGGAAATCTTTTTTGCAGGACGCCATAAAATAATGCTGAATTCATAGGGTAAAATTGAGGAACAAAGTTATCAATTGAAATGACAAAATTCAATTTCAATAACAATTTCAAGACAAAAAAATTAATGACAATTTCAATGTGTTTATTAAATGAATTTTGTAAAAACTATTTGCGAATTTAATTTTAAATACCGTCACGATTGAATTTTATCGGCATTTAATATTCCTAATTTGGTTTTTTTTACATTATCATTGATTTTTGAAATTGATATTGTAATTGATATTGTAATTGATATTGTAATTGATATTGTCATTGATTTTTGAAATTGATATTGAAATTATTATTTGTAAGTTTGTGATCGAATTAAATTCTTTCCTTAAACTACTGTAAAGGATTATAAATCAAATTATGGCATTTCAGAACACCAATATTACATCCAAACTTTATAAAAAACTTTCTATTCAGGTTTCACTGACCGGATTTTCTTTCTGCTGTTTCGATACCCTGAACGACAGGATTACTTCATTCAGCGAAATTAAATTTGACGCTTCAAAAAAAACAACCAAAATAGAAGATCATTTCGCTGAAGCTTTCAAAAAACATCCGGAATTAAAAGATACGTATGATGACATTATGGTTATTCATAATAACAATCTTTCAACTTTTGTTCCCTCGGCACTTTTTGATGAAAATTATCTGGGCAGCTATTTGCAATACACCACAAAAGTTTTTGAAACTGATTTTTTCACCTACGACGAAATTTCCAATTATCAAATGAATGCTGTTTATATTCCGTATATAAACATCAATAACTTCCTGATTGACAATGTAGGATCTTTTGATTACAAACATGTGAACAGCATTTTAGTCGAAAAATTACTTGAGGCTTCAAAAAATAATGACGACAAAAAAATGATTGTCAACTTTAATCCGGAACATTTTGAAATTATTGTAGTTGAAAATCAAAAATTGCTGTTATTCAATTCTTTTGAATATCAAACCCCGGAAGATTTCATCTATTATTTACTTTTTACAGCCGAACAACTGAGTTTAAATCCGGAAATTTTCCCACTCGAATTATTAGGCACTATCAATAAAAATGATCCTTATTATGCGATTGCATATAAATACATCCGCAATGTATCTTTTTTGGATGTAAGCACTTTACAGCAAAAAAACAACTTCTCAACTGCCGAAAATCAAAAACATTATATCTTATTTCAATCATGAGAATCATTTCTGGAAAATACAAAGGACGCCGCATTTTTCCGCCAAAAAACCTTCCGGTAAGACCTACGACTGACATGAGCAAAGAAGCATTATTTAATGTTTTGAACAATCATTTTAGTTTTGACGGATTGAAAGTTTTAGATTTATTTTCAGGAACCGGAAACATCAGTTATGAATTTGCTTCACGCGGAAGTGCCCCAATTACGGCTGTTGATGGCGATTTTGGGTGTGTAAAATTCATCAAACAAGTAGCATCAGAATATGATTTTGATATTGCTGCCACCAAAAGTGATGTTTATAAATTTCTGGAGAATTGCAAAACTTCTTATAATATTATATTTGCTGATCCGCCTTACGGATTAGATCAGGCTGCATTTGAAGAAATTGTTCTAACCGTTTTCGAAAGAGAATTGCTTCATGAAGACGGAATGATGATTATTGAACATTCTAAATACACTAAAATGGATCATTTGAGTAATTTTTCTTTTCAGAAAAGTTATGGAGGATCCTTCTTTAGTTTCTTCGAATTGAACTCAACTGATGAGGATGAAGAACTTCCTGAGGATTCATCCGTAAAGTCAACAGAAGAGGACGAAGAATAATTCTCTTTTTAATTATAAAACTCCATTAAAAAGTAATTAAGGGAGTTTTTATTTTTTATCCTTAAATAAGCCAAAATAATATCAAATAATACAAAATTTAAAACAATCTCATTTTCATACATTTTTATTTTCTTCAAATCATATAATCTTTGTAAATAATTGTATAACAGTTTAGAAGATTTTATAGGATAAATTTGAATTGAACATTAAAATCAAGAAATCATGAACCTAAAAAGATTTTTCGGAGGATTATTGACAATTCTCGGAATAGTTGGACTTATTTATACTGCAGTAATTTTTGCAGACACTTCTGGAGGAACACGTGATATTAAATCGCTTATTATTTACGGAATACTTGGAATCGTTTTTTTTACATCGGGAATCAGTTTAGTACGCACAACCAAAGACGAATCCTAGATTTTAAATACCACACTTTAGATACCACGGCTAAAGTCACAAAGCGCTTAAGCAGATGTTAAAAATATCAAAGCTTAGCGCTTTGTGTATTTATAATAAGATTTATTCTTCACTAACAGGATTGAGATTCAGCTCTGTAAAATCCCTTTCTGTTTTCGAAATTATTATGGTTGCGACTGTATTTCCAATCAAATTGGTTATCGCTCTGGCTTCGCTCATAAATTTATCAACACCTAATAAAAAGGCCAGTCCCTCAACCGGAATTTTATGCAGTGCTGTTAAAGTCGAAGCTAACACAATGAATCCGCTTCCGGTTACGCCAGCCGCACCTTTTGAAGTAATCATCAAAATTCCGATAACGGTCAAAATTTCAAAAAAACTCAAATGAACATCATATAACTGAGCGATAAAAATCACAGACATTGACAAGTAAATCGAAGTTCCGTCGAGATTAAATGAATAGCCTGTTGGAATCACTAATCCTACAACCGATTTGCTGCAGCCCATTTGCTCCAGTTTCACCATTATACCTGGCAAAGCGGCCTCAGAAGAAGACGTTCCAAGAACCAGTAAAAGTTCTTGTTTAATGTATTTCAAAATCGACAGCATATTGATTTTGTAATATTTCAAAAGACTGCCTAGAATCAAAAACACAAATAAAGCCATTGTCAGATACACGCACAACATCAGTTTTCCAAGCGGAATCAAAGTCTCCAGTCCAAATTTTCCAATTGTGTAAGCCATTCCTCCAAAAGCCCCAAGCGGAGCGAAATACATCACATATTTTAATCCGGTAAAAACAACTTTTGAAAAGCATTCTAAAACTAAAATAGTCTGCTCTCTCTTTTGATAAAAATTCAAAGTGATACCACAGACAATTGCAGCCAGAAGAACCTGCAGCGTAAAATTCGAAAAGAAAAACTGAAGCCACGAAAAGTTTTCTGCCGCATGATTGGTGTACTTGCTCGCATCTTGTAAAGCCAATCCCGATTTATCAATTTTTCCGGGCTGAAATAAATAAGCTACTGCCACACCAATTGCTAAAGCAATAGTGGAAACCACTTCAAAATAAGCCAAAGACTTTACCTCTATTCGTCCCACTTTCTTCAGGTTTCCCATTCCGGAAATCCCCAAAACAATCGTCAGGAAAATAATCGGACCAATAAATAACTTGATAATATCGACAAATGTATCACCAACAATTTTCATTTTCACACCATTTTCAGGAGAAAAATGTCCGAGCACAACACCTGCAATAATCGAAATTAAAACCCAGAAAGTAAGATTGGTTACTACTGAACGAAAAAGTGTTTTCTTAATTTTCGAAGAAAAATTGGGAGAATTTACATTCATGAAAATGAGTTAGCGCTTTCACAAATATATAAAAAATGCAGACCTGTAAGCCGGATTCTGTTCTTGTCCCGCCGAAACGAAACAATACCTTATCATTTATCTAGATTCCGAATTGCTCCGGAACTCAAGCTACCTACCCTTCAGCAACGAACGAGAAGCCCTTAAATGCTGATATACTTGGTATTTCACCGCATAGAGTTTACCTGGTTTCACTACAGCATTACCTGTACATACTTTCTGTTGCACTTGTCCTTGCCTTATTGCTAAGACCGACGGGTGTTACCCGCTATGCTTCTCTGTGGTGTCCGGACTTTCCTCCCTCCCGATGAATCGGAACGACGATAAGGCGGTCTGCGGTGCAAAAGTAACACTTTATCACCGAAGAAGCTAAAATATAAATTTCAGATTTCCTTACAATTTCTTAACCCATTAATTTCAAATTGGTTATCTTTAAGATTCTATAATTTTAAATACAGTTTATTATGAAAAGAATGTATCATTACGCAACTGTTTCAAAGGCTTTAGATCAATTGCATGAAAAAGGGTTTACGTGCGATTTCAATCGAAATGCAGACGTGATTAAAAAAAATCCTGAGAAATTTGAAATTGTTCATGTGTATCGATACGAAGGGGAATCAGACCCGGGCGATGAGGCAGTTGTATACGGAATTAAATCGACCACAGGCAAAAAAGGGGTTTATGTAGCTGGTTTTTCTGCTGATTCAGATCAGGAAACGGCTAAATTTTTATTTGATTTAAGCATTAGGGGAAGGTAAATTTTAAATTCCAGTTGTTAAACTTAGTCAAAATAAAAATCCAAATTCCAATGTTACATTGTACTATTGGAATTTGGATTTTTTAAAATTGAATTTTTCTCAATTTTATAGTGTTGGTATTTTCAGTTTCCATCCCGGCTGTATCAGGTCCGGATTTGAAATAATATCTTTATTGGCTTCAAAAATATCCTGCCATGAAACGCCGTATGATTTTGCAATCTTCGAAAGAGAATCGCCGTTTTCAACAGTATATTCCCTTGAAACTCCCTGCGTAACTTCGATGTTCATTACCACATCTGCCGATCTGTAATCGGGATCTATTTTATTATAAGTATCCCAAAGTTTGTCTTTATCAGCTGCTGACTTAGCGTTTCCATCAATATACAAAACGCTATTTTGTTCTCTTACCTGTAAGTTCTCTACTCCTAAATCGGCAGCCAGATTAATTAATTCGCTGTATTTGTCCTGTAAGCCCATAACAATTTATTTAATGATTAATTTGTTATCGACTTTTTGAGGCTTCAATTCCTGTATGCCTTGAATCAAAGACTGCAATTGGCTTCGTTTAATTTCTCCGGAAAGCGTAACGACACCACCCACAACTGTCGCACTAACACCTTCATAAGATTTAATGAGCTTACCAACCGATTTATCTAAATCAGCATCCGAATTAATAATAACAGCCGCAGCGGCAGGTTCTTCATTTGGAACCGGAAACTGGCAATTGTTCACCACCGATTTTACTCCTTTAACAGCCTTCACAGAACGTTCAATATTTTTCTTAAAAGCATCATCGTCACACGTTCCTACAATGGTTGCAACACCTTCATGAACCGTAACCTGCACTTCCGGTGTATCTGCTAATTTTTCATTAATTTCTTTTTGAATATCTGCATCTTTAGGCGTACAAGCCAGTAAAGCAAGAGCAAGACTTATTCCCAATGCAATTGATTTGAATTTCATAATACTATTTTTTAATAATTATCTGTTTTAAAATTAAACAGACTAATACTCAAAATTTTATATGATTATCGTTAAAGATTTATATGGTTTTCAGTAGATCCGTCTTTTGAAACTCTGAAAATCAAAAGCATGCACCATTAATTCTGTAAAGCATTTGAATAATAATATAACTCCTTTATTTCTAAGTAGATGTATTTTTACAAAAAAAACTAGAAATCATGATACATCAATTAAAACCTTCAATATTAGTAGAAACACCACTAGGAACTGGCCAGGCCATTTTTCTTATCGATTACGGAATGCATCAGAATACGTGTTGGGTTGTAGCTTTGCAAGAAAATGGAGTTATCAAGCATTTTGACTGTAACGATGTAATTCTTTCTACAAATTACACATATGGCATGAATCTTAGAAAAAATAATTTTGAAGATAAAAAAGAAGTTACTTAATAAATATACTTTACAATTGTTTATTATGTTTTGAAGCAATCAAACTTGCATTAAAGAGAACGATCTACACAGCAAGAGTATTTATTCGTCGTAATAACATTTTGAATAATAACTGTTTTAAAATTAAACAAATTAACTATCAAAAACTTATATGATAGTGATGCGATTTATATGTTTTACAGTAAAACAAATTACTTAGTTACTTATATAGAATGCTGCAAAAATGAAACTAATTCTTCCAATTGTGTCATTTCTATATTCACAACTGATTCGACTTCAATTCCATCAGAAGCAATTATCAAATTTCCTTTATTATCTTCCTCATATCCTACAGGTAAAGCATAAAAATGAAGATTTGAAGTTGATGTTTCCTTTTTTCCATCTTTAAACCATCCATAATTGGCTTCGTAAATAACTCTATCTTCTAAAATCTGAATAGTTTCTTCTCCAAAAGTATTCCATAGAGCCATTCGAAGCGTATAAAAACCAATCAGAGAAAATATTCCTATTGTTATAAAATAACCAATGTGTAACCCACTTCCGTTTGCAATACCAATAATTGCTCCTAATAAGGGGAAAACAAAAAAAGAAAAAGCTAATCCGAACATCATTATCCGAACTAAGATTGGAGATTTTTTAACTTTTATCTTTAAGACATTATTTTGATAGTTGTATTGCTGCATTTTATAATTGTTTTATTTTTAAGTAACCAAAATAGAAATTTTTATTTTTTAAAATCAATAACGATAAACATTTTAGAAAATAAAACCTTTATTATTGTATAAAAAATCATCCATGAAACTAAAATACTTTTTTCTATTACTGTTTTTATATTCGTACAATTACTCTTTTTCTTGCGACTGCAAACCAATTGACCGAGAAAATAGGATCGAAAAAGGGCTAAAACAATCTGAAATTGTATTTTATGGAGAAGTTATAAAAGTGGATTCTGTGTCTAAAACTTTTACTTTTAAAATTATAGAATTATTTAAAGGCAAATACAATTCTCAATATATTAAAGGGAAAGAATTTACTAGCTGTTCTATTTTACCAATCCAAAAACAACTCTGGATTGTTTATGCTAATTTTAGAAAAGATAAAACTACGATTGACATAAGTGGTTGTGGACCCAGTACTGGATTTAAACCATATCAAAGTTATTTCAGTCCTCCACCACCAAAAGATACTCTTTTAATTTCAAAAGATTCGAAAATAGAATTGTTATCAGATTATGTTTGGAAATTGAAATCTGATAATCAAAATTTAGAAGATTGGGTTTATCATCTAGAAAGACTTAGAGCTTATAAAATCTTTCAAAATAAAAATTCAGAAAAAGAAAAAACGGAACACAAAATTGAAACCTACAATGAATACATAATCATTTCTTTGATTGTCAACATCGTATTATTTTTGGGTTTAATCTTTGTTATTTTAAAGAAAAAGAATTTAGCCAAATATATAAAACGACTTTAAACAACGAAACAAAAGTCATATATTTGCTATCGAATAAAAAATAATATGGAGCAATTTGTAGTATCGGCACGTAAATACCGCCCGCAGACATTTAAAGATGTTGTGGGGCAGAAAGCCATTACAAACACTTTGCTAAATGCCATAGAAAGCAATCACCTTGCTTCTGCCCTTTTATTCACTGGACCGCGTGGTGTTGGAAAAACAACCTGCGCGCGTATTTTGGCACGAAAAATAAATCAGCCGGGATATGACGATCCAAATGAAGATTTTGCTTTTAACGTTTTTGAGTTAGATGCGGCTTCAAACAACTCGGTTGATGATATCCGAAACCTGATTGATCAGGTTCGAATCCCGCCACAAACCGGACAATACAAAGTCTATATTATTGACGAGGTTCATATGTTGTCTTCGGCTGCTTTTAATGCTTTCCTGAAAACACTGGAAGAACCGCCAAAACATGCTATTTTTATTTTAGCGACTACAGAAAAACATAAAATCATTCCGACGATTTTATCGCGTTGTCAGATTTTTGATTTCAAAAGAATTACAGTAAAAGACGCCAAAGAGCATTTGGCTGACGTTGCACAAAGTCAGGGAATCAGTTTTGAAGATGATGCTTTGCACATTATTGCTCAAAAGGCAGATGGTGCGATGCGTGATGCTTTATCTATTTTTGACCGCGTGGTTTCATACTGCGGAACCAATTTAACGCGTCAGGCCGTAACCGAAAACCTGAATGTTTTAGATTACGAGACCTATGTTTCGATTACCGATTTACTTTTAGAAAATAAAATTCCGGAACTTTTGCTGGCATACAACGATATACTGGCAAAAGGTTTTGACGGGCATCATTTTATTGCCGGTTTAGCTTCTCATTTCAGGGATTTATTAGTCAGTAAAACGCCTGCTACTTTAAGTTTGCTTGAAGTTGGCGAACAGGCACAGCAGATGTACGGCATACAGGCCCAAAAATGTTCTCAGGACTTTCTATTGCAGGGAATAGATATTGCCAACGATTGTGATTTAAAATACAAATTAAGCCAGAATCAGCGTCTTTTGGTCGAATTATGCCTGATGCAATTAGCCTCTATCAACTTTGATGGAGAAAAAAAAAAGCTGAGCAATTTATAATTCCGCCTACATATTTTAAAAAGGGAGGGTATTCTATAGTTGAAAGTCCAAAATCCAAAGTCCAAAGTCCTTCTGCAGAAGCTGAAATCCCTACTTCTAAAGTCGAAAACTCAGAAACGATAACTGAAGATACACCTTCACAAAAAGTAGAAACAGTTGCATCTCCACAAGCACAAACTCCTGTTGTTGCTCAATCTGAAGTTAGTAGTGAACCTAAAGTTTCTGCTTTTTCCCTGGCAAGTATCCGAAAGAAAAAAGAGCTTGAAGCCAATGGTAAATCTTATGTTAAACCAACTTCCGTTCTGCTTACAGAAGAATTTACTGAAACAGACATGCTATTGTACTGGAACAAATACGCACAGCGTTTAGGCGAAAAAGGTTTCAAAATCATGGAATCGTTATTATTGATTAACGACCCAAAATTAAACGGTACTGTCATCACAATTGAATTACCGAATGAAGGTTCGAAATTAGATTTTGAAAGTCAGGTTAACGGGCTTTTAGGATATTTAAAAGGACATTTACACAATCATGATATTACGATTGAAGTACTTGTAAATGAAACAATAGAAAACAAAAGAAGTTTTAACGATCAGGACCGATACAATCGTTTGTTGGAAATCAACCCAAATATTGAACTTTTACGTTCGACATTTGGATTGGATTTGCCTTAGTGTTACTATTTTTTATTGTTTATTTTTAATTTTTTCTTCTCCGAAAATGTGCCTATTTGTTTCTCAAACCGAAATCATAAACTTTCTGTAACCATTTCTTTCTTTGCGCTTCATTAGCCGTTTTTACAATTCCGATATAACTCACTTTTACCGGGTTAATGCCACAAAATTGCAGGGTGCATTTTTTTAGCTGATTCACACTTGGTCTTCCATAAACCAATCGGTAATACCAGCCGGGCTGATCTAAAGTGGTAATAATATGAGCCGTTTTTCCTTTTAAAAGTTTGTCCCACCAAACCGAATTTTCACGGTATTGAAATGCCATTCCGGGTAAAAATAAGCGATCGATAAACCCCTTAGTAATGGCTGGCAGACCTCCCCACCAAACCGGATGAACCCAGACTAAATGATCGGCATTTTGGATTTTTTTCCAGGCTTCAGTTAAATCCGGTTCTAATTCGGTTCGTTTTTGATAACCAAACTGTAAATTCGGATTGAATTGCAATTCGGCAATGGTTATGGTTTCAACCTGAGAGCCGGAATCAAGTACTCCTTTATAGTATTCATTAGCAATAGCAAAATTGAAACTTTCAGGATTGGGATGTCCGTTTATGACTAGTATTTTTTTCATTGGATTTTTTTTCCAAAAATACTATCTGAGGCTTTTTTTCTACTGGACAAATGTCCTGAAAAATATTGATGCTATCTTATCTTAAGTTTTTTCTGGCGACTTAATCTTTCACGCAGATTTGATTAGATTCATCTTACTATTGATCTAAAAAAGATTTATGCAGATTTTTCAAAAAATAATCTCAAAAGTTTACAGTAAAAATTAATTCAAATAAATAATCTGATGAAATCTCTTCAAATCTGCGTGAAATAAAAAAATATTGAATAAAATAAAGTCTATAAAACAGCTTTTCTGATTCGGCTTAAATGTCTTGGCGTAATCCCTAAATAGGAGGCTAAATATTGCAGTGGAATTAACTGCAGGTATTTTTGGTGATTTTTATAAAGTTCTTCGTAGCGTTGTTTACCTGATAATTTTTGAAACGAAATCATTCTTTTGTTCAGGTTTACGAATTCAATTTCAGTTAGTTTTCTTCCTGTTTCATGCCAGTTGTAACCTGACTGATAGAGCTTTTCTAAACTTTTACGGCTTAAAACCTGTACTTCTGTATCGGTCAAAGCCTGGATATTTTCTTCTGCTTTTTCTTCTGTAATAAAACTGGCAAAAGAGGCCATAAATTCATTTTCGAAAGCAAAACAATTGGTAATTTCATCCCCTTTATGATTTATAAAAAAGGAACGGAGAATACCTTTTTTAATAAAAACAATTTCATTGCAGACCTCATCTTCTTTCTGCAAAAAATCACCTTTTTTGAGTTTTCGAAACGTAATTAAACTATCTAAAAGGTTTAATTCATCCTCAGTAAAATCCTGAATGGACTGAAAAACAGCTTTCATGATTAATTAATCTTTTGAACTGAAAACTTTTTCAATTCTCTTATCCGGAATAAGCCATAATAAAGCCACTGCCAGATAAGCAGCACCAGAAATCCATTCAGTATAAAAAGAAGAAACAATACCTACAACATATAAAATTGTAGAAACAATTCCTTTAAAATCGCTTCCTATCGCTTTTGCCAGTACCGAATTTTCTCCTTCATTACTAATGATAAGCCTTTGCAGGATAAAATAAGCGATTGCGGATAAAAACAAAACGACACCGTATAAAGTCATAGCTGCTGGTTCAAAATTATGTTCTCCCATCCATCCTGTGGCAACCGGAATTAAGGATAACCAAAACAGCAAATGCATATTTGCCCACAGAATTTTTCCGTTTACTTTAGACAAACCATGAAGTAAATAATGATGATTATTCCAGTAAATCCCAACATATATAAAACTAAGGATGTAACTCAGAAACTTAGGAATAAGTGGTTTTAAATCGGCAAACTCATGTCCGTGCGGCACTTTAATTTCTAAAACCATAATGGTAATAATAATCGCTAAAACGCCATCACTGAAGGCTTCAAGTCTAGTTTTGTTCATTTAATAAATCCTAATTAAATTTTACCGTAGTACATCGCTTTTACAATCCCGTCAGAAAGTCCGATTTTCGGGACATAAATCTGGCGTGCCCCGCTCCATTTCATTGCATTCAGATAAATACGTGTTGCATGGATGATTACATCGGCACGGTCGGAATTCAGACCTAATTCGGCAATTCTCTGCTCATAAGTCAACGAATTTAAAAATGCATATTGTGAATTAATATAAATATAGGAAAGCGGTTTTTCCTGCTGCTTGCCGGACATTTTAAATAACTTATTGATGTTTCCACCAGAACCGATAAGGGTAACTTCCTCATAATCTTTGGTATTGGCTTTAATCCATTTTTCAATCTCATCCCAAACCACATCATGAACCATATTATTGAGCAAACGGACTGTCCCTGCCTTGAATGATCTTGAATTGATCATTTTTCCATCTGAGAAAAGGGTAAATTCGGTACTTCCGCCGCCAACATCTACAAAAAGATAGGTTTGGTCTGTTCTCAGCAAATGATGCAAGTCTGTTGAAGCAATAATGGCCGCTTCTTTTTTTCCGTCTATAATTTCAATTTTTATGTCGGCTTTTTTCTTAATCAGGCCTACCACTTCTTTGGCATTATAAGCTTCCCGCATAGCAGAAGTCGCAAAGGCCATATAACGCTCTACTTTATGAACTTTCATTAAAAGGTTAAATGCTTTCATGGCATCAACCATTCTTTCTATATTTTCTTCCGAAATTTCACCAACCGTAAAAGCATCCTGCCCTAAACGTATTGGTACACGAACAAGTGAACTTTTATTAAACTGAGGCTCTTTGCCATCCTGTTCTACAACATTCGATATTAGTAGCCTCATGGCATTTGAACCGATATCTATTGCTGCATATTTTTTTATTTTAATCATGCTCACTTATGATTTGAAATTTAAAATTTGTGTAATTATTAATTTGTTTTCTGGACAGCTGTTTCGGCTATTTCGATTTTATTCTGATAATATTTATAGGTTTCCAATTGTGCCCTGAAAGGAGCATGATGATTTCGGGCTTTGTATTTATTGTCTAATTTATAAGAATGGTATCTCACTTTTACATTCCCTTTCCAGGCAATATTGAAATTATCTATTAATTCTTTTTTAATCGACAAATCATAAATAGGACAAGTCACTTCTACTCTTCCATCAAGATTTCGGGTCATAAAATCAGCAGAAGAAATGTACACTTCGGTTAAACCGGCATTTCCAAAAATATATACTCTCGAATGCTCTAAATAATTATCAACGATACTGATTGCTTCAATATTTTCGCTCATTCCCGGAATTCCCGGAATCAGACAACAAATCCCTCTTACCTGCAATTGAATCTTAACTCCTGCATTACTTGCTTCATATAGCTTATCGATCATTTTAAAATCAGATAAACTATTCATTTTTAGCTTAATGTGAGTTTTTCTACCTGCCAGGGCGTGCAAAATTTCACGGTCAATTAGTTTAATAAATTTGGTTCTTGTATAGTGAGGCGATACAATTAAATGTTTGTATCTGTGTATTCTGTAATTGATATCGAAGAATTCGAAAATTTTAGAAACATCTTTTAAAATTCCCTGATGACAGGTAAAAAGCGTTACGTCAGTATAAATTTTGGCTGTAGCTTCATTAAAATTTCCGGTAGAAATAAATCCGTAACGACGTGTTTTTTCGTTTTCTACTCTTTCAATAACACATATTTTACTATGGACTTTTAAGCCTTTCATTCCAAAAATAAGTTCAATTCCTTCAGTCTGCATTTGTTCTGCATATGAAATATTCGAAGCTTCATCAAATCGTGCCTGAAGTTCTATTTGAACTACTACCCTTTTACCATTTTTGGCCGCATTAATCAGCGAACTAATAATTTGTGAGTTCTTAGCCAGACGATATAAAGTAATTTTAATACTCGTTACTTTTGGATCTAAAGCTGCCTCGCGCAAAAACTTAGTCAGGTAGGAAAAAGACTGGTATGGAGCATGAACCAAATAGTCTTTTTTATTTATTTTTTCTAAAATACTTCCGTCGAGACTCAAACCCGGAACAGGCAAAGGCTCATTTGGTTTATAGAGTAAATCGTATCGTCCTAAATTTGGAAAACTCATATAATCACGGCGATTGTGGTATCTTCCGCCCGGAATAATACTATCTGTTTCTACGATTTTCATTTTCTCTAAAAAGAAATGCAGCGTATCATCTTCAATCTGGCTGTCGTAGATAAAACGAACCGGTTCCCCTATTCGGCGGTCTTTTACAGATGAAGCAATTTTTTCAAGCATACTTTTACTCAAATCGCTGTCAATATCTAATTGGGCATCACGTGTAATTTTGATCATGTGAGCCGAAACACTTTTAAAATCAAATATATTGAAGATGCTTTTTAGTTTATAGCGAATAACATCATCGATTAGAATCACATATTGTTTTTCGTCTTCTGAAGGAAGCACAACAAACCTGTTTATGTTTTTAGGAATTTCAATTAAAGCATAACGAATCTCATCATTTGCCAATTCTAAACGTACAGCCAGATAACCCAAAGTATCTTTGAGAACCGGAAAAACGGCTAGGTCATTCAAAATAATCGTCACCAGTTCCGGACTTAATTTTTGCATGTAAAAGTCCTTTAAGAAAGCTTCCTGTTTTGGGCTGATCTGATCTTCCGTTATAATAAAAATATTTTCAGTTTCAAGTTCGGCTTCTATATTCCCTAAAATACGCAAACTTTCAGATTGCTGCTGAATAACAATTTCTGTAATATCTTTAATTAACTGATGTGCAGAAATACCACCTAAATATTTCTCTCCGGAAATTCCTGAAAGGCTCAGTCTCCGTATTGCAGCATATCGAACTCTAAAAAATTCATCTAAGTTGTTTGAAAAAATTCCAACAAAACGCAGTCTGTCTAAAAGCGGAACCGTATTATCACCGGCTTCCTGAAGTACTCTTGCATTAAATGCTAACCAGCTTTTTTCTCTGTCGATATATTTCTGTTCGTGCACGTTATTTATTTTAAATCTTTGGGGAAAATAGTTTTATGGGTTTTGCCTTTATCAATCGTATCCCAGCTTTCTGAATCGAATTGCAGTGATACGAAACCTGAAGTTGGAACATTTTCTAGAAAAACATCCCCAAATTTATTAACAAAATTTGTAATAGCCTCGTTATGTCCAAAAAGAATAACGCTTTCTAAACTATTATCACATGATTTGATAACTTTTTCAAGATGTCTTTCATCAAAAGTATACAATTCGTCTTTAAATAAAATACTTTCTAAGGGATAGGATAAATTTTGGGCAAAAATTATTGCTGTTTCTGAAGCTCTGGCAGCTGTACTGCTCCAGATTGTATAGGTTTTAGGGAGAAATTCCGCAATGGCACCTGAAACGCTGTGGGCATCTAAAATACCTCTTTTCATTAAAGGTCTGTCAAAATCTTTCAGCGGAGCTTCCCAACTGGATTTTGCATGTCTTATTAAAATTAAATTTTTCATAAACAAGGATATTTTTAAGTATAGATACCAGGAATAATTCAATTCCTAATTTACAAAAGAAATTCTAAAAGCCTATGATTTTTTTATTCTGTTAACATTTAAAGGATAATTATTAACCCAAACAAAAACGCAGCACAAATTGTTTTATTAAAAAAAGCGTCGTTCACCTCTTAAAACAATCACTTAATCGATATTATCAAACAAACGAAAAAAAACACATCAATAAATTGACTTACAATACATTAACACAAATAGACGATTAAAAAACCATCATTTAATTTGTTACAATTCTATTAAAAAAAGATATTTTAAAATACTTATTTAACAAAAAATATGCAGTTAAACGTTTTTTCAGGTTAGTTACAGATAAAAAAAACATAATTAAAACAATGTATATAATTTTGATTCATAGATTTAATGTTAAAATTTTGAGATTATCATAATACCACTTTTCCGCCTTTATTAAATCTAAAACGCACTTTAACTGAATAACCCCAAAAATTCATTAAATGCAAGAAGTCCAAAAACATTTTAATCCTAACTTAATAAAATTAGAGATTATGGAAATCATTACTTATTTTTTTACATTCAAAAATATTAGAAACGTTTTCATAACGTTCATGCTAATATTTATTACAAATGGCTATTCTCAAAATACATTCGATGGAGATTATTGCCCAGGCCCCAATACAGTTGGTGATGAATATGCAACTGGCACTGTTTACAGCAAACTATTATTAGCAAGTCCTTCTTCAACGTGTCAAATTGGGACGATTCATGCAAAAGTTGACACTCAAAATCAAGTATTAAGATTAGGTATGGACATTGGTAATGGTGGTTCAGCTCTTTTTAGATTGTACTTAGATACCAATAATGATCCTTTAACCGGACTAACATCAGACTCATTTGGAGGTACCATCAGTGTAGGTGGTGCTGAATATATCTTAGAGATTAATTCTAACGGAAATGGTTTTACTTTATATACCGGAAATGGAAATATTAAAACTCAAACTAACATTATTCCTCCAGGTCTTGCTGCACAGGCTGGTAATGCAAATTGTAATTCTGGTGCTACCTTTTTAGAGTTTAATATTCCTTTTGGAAGTTTAGGAATTAATATTTGTGATCCCAATAACCCTGGTATAATCAATGTTACAAAATTAACATCTGTCAGCGGTAACTCTCCTAATTCAAGTCCATGTATTAATACCCCACTTACTTTTGGAATTCCATTAAAAGGAACAGTGGGACCAAACACGACTATTTGTTCAGGATCTAGTAGCGCTTTAACAGTAACCGGGCTCACTGCTAATTCTACTGTAATCAAGTGGCAATCCTCTGTTGCTCCATTTTCAGTGTGGACAGATATCCCTAATACTGCAGGCTTAACAGCTTATAATACAGCTAATTTAACAGCAACTACATTATTCAGAGCAATATTTTCTAATTCAGGTTTATGTTCTGGAAATGATATAGCTACAAGTCAAGCAACCGTAACGGTAAATACTCCTACTGGTTGTTCTATTACTGGTACTTCTGGTCCTGTATGTTTGTCTTCTTCTAATGTATATGTGGCTCCAGCCAATATGACTAGCTATACATGGTCTTTGCCTTCAGCCACTGCAAATGGTGCTACAATCACATCTGCTTCAAATGCACAAAGCGTAACTGTTTTAGCTGGTTCTACTTGTAATACAACGTTCAAATTATTATTAACTACTACTTTAAATGGATGCAGTTCTACTTGTGAAAAAGTAGTTACTGTTAACGACACCACTGCACCAATGTGGACAACTGCTGCAGCTTCTCTGGATGTGACTTTGCAGTGTAGTGACCTTTCCGGTTTGGCAACTGCTCAGGCAGCGGCACCAATCGCTACCGATAATTGCGGCGCAACTGTAACTTACACCAAAATAAGCGGAAGCTTTACAGCAGGTTCTTGTATCAACTCCGGAACATACACTAATACATGGGTAGCCAAAGATGTATGTCTAAATACTTCAACCCTGTTTACACAGACCATCACCATTCAGGATACCACTGCTCCTGTATGGACAACAACTGCAGCTTCTCTGGATGCGACTTTGCAGTGCAGCGACGTTTCCGGTTTAGCAACTGCTCAGGCAACGGCTCCAATCGCAACCGATAATTGCGGCGCAACTGTAACTTACACCAAAACAAGCGGAAGCTTTGTAGCGGGTTCTTGTATCAACTCCGGGACTTACACTAACACCTGGGAAGCCAAAGATGTATGTCTGAATACTTCAACCATATTTACACAAACCATCACTATTCAGGATACCACTGCGCCAATGTGGACAACTCCTGCGGGTGCTTTGAATGTAACATTGGAATGCAGCGATATTTCTGGCTTAGCAAGCGCTCAGGCAGCGGCACCAATCGCTACCGACAATTGCGGCGGAACTGTAACTTACACCAAAACAAGCGGAAGTTTTATGGCAGGTTCCTGCATCAACTCCGGGACATATACCAACACCTGGGTTGCCAAAGATGCATGTCTGAATACTTCAACAACATTTACGCAAACTATCACTATTCAGGATACCACTGCTCCTGTATGGACAACAACTGCAGCTTCTCTGGATGTGACTTTGCAGTGTAGTGACCTTTCCGGTTTAGCAACTGCTCAGGCAGCGGCACCAATCGCTACCGATAATTGCGGGGGAACTGTAACCTATACCAAAACAAGCGGAAGCTTTACAGCAGGTTCTTGTATCAACTCCGGAACATACACTAATACATGGGTAGCCAAAGATGTATGTCTAAATACTTCAACCCTGTTTACACAGACCATCACTATTCAGGATACCACTGCTCCTGTATGGACAACAACTGCAGCTTCTCTGGATGTGACTTTGCAGTGTAGTGACCTTTCCGGTTTAGCAACTGCCCAGGCAGCGGCACCAATCGCTACCGATAATTGCGGGGGAACTGTAACTTATACCAAAACAAGCGGAAGCTTTACAGCAGGTTCTTGTATCAACTCCGGGACTTACACTAACACCTGGGAAGCCAAAGATGTATGTCTGAATACTTCAACCATATTTACACAAACCATCACTATTCAGGATACTACTGCGCCAATGTGGACAACAGCTGCGGGTGCTTTAGATGTGACTTTGCAATGCAGTGATATTTCTGGCTTAGCAAGCGCTCAGGCGGCAGCTCCAATAGCTACAGATAATTGCGGAGGAACTGTAACTTATACTAAAATCAGTGGAGAATTACAAAGAGGAAACTGTGGAAGCACAGGAACTTATACAAATACATGGGAAGCTAAAGATATTTGTCAAAATACTTCAACTATTTTTACACAAATAATTACTATTGAAGATAATGCAGCGCCAACATGGATTACACCGGCAGGGACTTTAAATGTTACGCTACAATGCAGTAACACAGCAGGATTACAAACTGCTCAAAACCAGGCTCCAGTTGCTTCTGCAAATTGTACCATAGTTACTTATACTAAAACCAGCGGTGAATTTAAAGCTTCTCAGGGTTGCGTCAATGCTGGAACTTATACCAATAGCTGGATCGCAAAAGATGATTGCGGAAATGTTACAGATAGTTTTACACAAGTAATTACCATCGAAGATACAACCGCTCCTACCTGGGCTACTGAAATGGCTTCTTTGAATATGACTGTGCAATGCAGCGACACAGCAGGTCTGGCAAATGCTCAGGCTCTGTTTCCTGTGGCTTCTGATCTTTGTGATGCCGATGTGTCCAATATCGTAAAAGTGAGCGGTCAGTTAATGGCTGCTGAAGGTTGCGCAAATGCCGGAACCTACACCAATACCTGGACTGTAAAAGACGATTGCGGCAATACTTCCGAGACTTTCACTCAAGTGATTACTATCGAAGACACTACTGCCCCAACATGGGCAACTGAAATGGCTTCTTTGAATATGACGCTTCAATGCAGTGATACAGCAGGATTGGCAAATGCCCAGGCAATGTTCCCTGTGGCTTCTGATCTTTGTGATGCCGATGTATCCAATATCGTAAAATTAAGCGGTCAGTTCATGGCTTCTGAAGGCTGTGGAAATTCCGGAACTTACACCAACACATGGACTGTGAAAGACGATTGCGGAAACACTTCCGAGACTTTCACTCAGGTAATCACTATCGAAGACACCACAGCGCCTACATGGGCTACTGAAACGGCTTCTTTGAATGTGACTTTGCAATGTAGTGATACAGCTGGATTGGCAAATGCGCAAGCAATGTTCCCTGTCGCTTCTGACCTTTGTGATGCCGATGTATCCAATATCGTAAAAATAAGCGGTCAGTTCATGGCTTCTGAAGGCTGTGGAAATTCCGGAACTTACACCAACACATGGACTGTGAAAGACGATTGTGGCAATACTTCTGATGTTTTCACGCAAGTGATTAATCTGGAAGACACAACGGTGCCAATGTTTACAGGAAATCTTCCTACAGATATTACGGTTTCCTGCGATGCAGTCCCTGAACCAGCCACATTACAAGTCTCAGATAATTGTAATAGTAATTTACCCGTTGTCTTTTCTGAAACAAAAAGTAATATTCAAAATGAATGCCCAAGCAACTACACGTTAACACGTATATGGTCAACAACTGATTGCAGCGGAAATACTGTTTCACATTTTCAAATTATAACGGTAAGAGATACAACTGCACCTACAGGAACTGCACCTGTAAGTGTAGCTGGTTTACAAAGTATTGCCAATATACCCGCCGGAAGCCCACAAGATATAACAGATGCAGCAGATAATTGCAGCGAGAGCGTAAACATCTCGATAACTGATTCGAATAATGGAGGAAGCGGCTGTGATGGAAATGCTTATATCTTAACCAGAACCTATGCCTTAACAGATTGTGCAGGTAACAAAACTGAACTGGTACAAACCTTTACTGTCGAAAATAAAATTTCAGTAACGGGGACAGCTTCAAATGTTACCTGCTTTGAAGGCAGTAATGGCTCTATTTTAGTGACTAGCAGCCCGGGGTCAGTAGTTATTATCAGAAATCAAAACAATGAAGTAGTAGGCAATACTAATTTACGCGCCGGAGTCTACACTCTTACAGCAACCTCATCGGTAAGCAATAATAATCAGGTTTGTTCAGCCACAGCTACCGTGACTATCACACAACCTGAAAATGTTATTCTCAACCTTAACAGCGATGCCTGTAATGCTGACTCATCACCACTAAACCTTGCCAATTTATTGCCTGAAGGTATTTCCAGAACAGGTATCTGGACTGACACAAGTGGTACTAATGCATTACAAGGAAATATCCTTACCGTTTTTGGGCTTCCATTAGGCAGTTATACTTTCGAATATAAGACCACTAACGAAGATTGTCCAAGAAGTATCTCATTAAATTTACTTGTAAATGATGACTGTAAAGTATTAGCCTGCGAAAATGTGGTAGTACATAATGCGTTCTCTCCCAATGGTGACGGTATCAATGACTTTTTCAAAATTGACAACATTGATGAAACAACGTGCTATCCTGAAAATACTGTAGAAATCTATAATCGCTGGGGAATACTGGTATTCGAAACTACTAATTACAACAATACCACCAACGCTTTTGACGGAACTTCCAGAGGCAGAACAACAATCAAACAATCTGAAGGACTGCCTACAGGAACATACTTTTATATCATTAATTACAAGTCATTAGACGGTAATAATGCACTTCAGTCGAATAGAAAAGACGGTTTTCTTTATTTGTCTAAATAAAAACCATTTGTAATTCGGTGTAAACTTCTTATACCGAATTACAAAATAATAAAAATCCTTGTTTGAGTAAGTGAATATCAGGGCTTATTGTTAAGGATTTATTGGTAAAAATCATTAGTAATAATGGCAAAAAAAATAGCTACTATGAGAACAAAATTATTTTCCTTCGCTTTTATGTTCGTATCCATGGTAAGTTTTGCACAGCAAGATGCTCAATTTACGCAATACATGTACAACACGATAAACATCAACCCTGCCTATGCAGGTTCACGTGGAGCTTTAAGTGTTTTCGGCTTATACCGCACGCAGTGGGTTGGACTCGATGGTGCTCCCGAAACAGGCTGTTTATCAGTCAACACACCAATAAACAACAGTAATTTAGGTATAGGCGGGTCTTTGGTCAATGACAAAATTGGACCTACAAATGAAACCAACTTTTCTGTTGATATTTCTTATACCGTACAGACATCAGCTGATTTTAAATTGTCTTTTGGTATTAAAGGAACAGCAAACATGTTCAATCTGGATATTAATAAATTGAATCCGGATGTTGCTGGAGATCCCCAATTTCAGGATTTTAACAATAAATTCTCTCCTAATGTAGGTGCCGGAGTTTACTGGCATTCGGATAAAGCTTATCTGGGTTTATCCGTACCGAATTTTATCGAAACAAATCGTTTCAATGACAATGATGTTGTTATTTATAAAGATAAGATCAATTATTACTTTATGGCCGGATATGTTTTTGACCTTGATAAATACCAGTATATAAGATTTAAACCATCCTTATTAACCAAAATGGTAGAAGGAGCCCCATTACAAGTAGATCTATCAGCCAATTTTATGTTTATCGACAAATTTGTAGTGGGTGTTGCCTACAGATGGAGTGCTTCATTGAGTGCTATGATAGGATTTCAAATTACTGATGGGTTTTATCTTGGATATGGTTACGATCGTGAAACCACGAATTTAAACAATTATAATTCTGGGTCGCATGAAATATTCCTGCGTTATGAATTCTTTACTAAAAATGGTAAAATAACAACTCCTCGTTTCTTTTAAAAATAGTTATCATGAAAAAGTTTATACTACTTTGCTTCACAATAGCAAGTGTTTTTTCATTCAGATGTTACGCCCAACAATCGAAAGTAAATGCTGCTGAAAAAAAATACGATGGCTATGCCTACATCGACGCCATAAAAACCTATGAGAGATTAGCCCGGAAAGGATACAAGTCTGAAGATATGTTTAAGAAACTGGGGAATTCTTATTACTTCAATTCTGATTTTGAAGGAGCTGCAAAATGGTACGGAGAGTTGTTTGCCATGAATGCAAATCCGGAACCTGAATTTTACTACAGATATGCCCAATCACTAAAGTCAACAGGAAAAACGGATCTGGCCAATAAAATCCTCTCTGAATTTAACTCAAAATATCCAAATGACAATCGGGGCAAACTTTATAAAGAAAATGTAAATTACCTTGATAAGATTAAAGCCAACTCAGGACGCTATACTATTGAAGATGCCGGAATCAATTCACAATATTCTGACTACAGTACTTTTGTAGCCAACAATAAAATTTATTTTGCTTCGGCTCGTGACACCGGTAATTTTTCACAGCGCAAACACAAATGGACTGGTGAATATTTTACCAATTTATATGTTACAGATGTTGATTCTGTAAAAGTAAAAAAATTCAGGACTGCACTGAATACTAAATTCCACGAATCTTCTCCGGTACTTACAAAAGACGGAAAAACAATTTATTTTACACGTAATAATTATTTAGATGGAAAAAAAGGAAAAAATGAAGACAAAATTACTTTTATCAAAATTTACAAAGCCACTCTTGAAAATGGCAAATGGACTAATATTAGAGAGCTTCCCTTCAGCAGCAACAATTACAGTACTGCTCATCCTGCACTTAGCCCTGATGAAAAAACTTTATATTTTGCTTCTGATATGCCCGGAAGTATGGGGCAGTCTGATCTGTTTAAGGTTAGCATCAATGAAAAAGGTGAATACGGCAAACCTCAAAACTTAGGTAAATCAATTAATACGGAAGGCAGGGAAACTTTTCCGTATGTCAGTAATGAAAATGAAATTTATTTTGCCTCAGACGGCCATCCCGGACTTGGAGGACTGGATGTTTTTGTAGGTCAGATTGATCCCGACGGAAGTATCAGTGATATCGAAAATGTAGGTGCCGATGTCAATTCGCCTAAAGATGATTTCGCTTATACAATTGACACAGCCACAAGAGAAGGCTATTTTAGTTCCAACAAAGATGGAGGTAAGGGTTCTGATGACATTTATAAATTTCTGGAAACACGAAGATTAAAATGTACTCAGGAATTATACGGTCTTATTACGGATGAAGCTACCGGAATGATCTTACCGGGGGCAAAAATCAGTTTATATGATCGGGATTTGAATCTGAAAAGCACCATCAATGCTGATGATACCGGAAATTATAATTTTAAAGTTGAATGTAAAGAAACGTATTATGTGAGGGCAGAAAAACCGGAATATAACACCAAAGAAGTAAGCATTGAAATTCCTGATAAAACTGGCAGAACAAATCTTCCAATAGCTTTAGAAAGTGCAAAATGCAAAGTCACCATAGGCGATGATTTAGGAAAATGTTTCGGTATCAAAATGATTTATTTTGACCTGGACAAATCTAACATCAGGGAAGAAGCTGCTTTAGATTTAGAAAAAATATTAGATGTACTGAATCAAAATCCTAAAATGAAACTGGATATCCGTTCTCATACAGACAGCAGGGCAAGCCATAAATACAATGAGTCTTTGTCAGACCGAAGAGCAAAATCAACCATCGAATGGCTAATTACAAATGGTGTTGACAAAAACCGTTTAACCGGCAAGGGCTACGGCGAGACACAACTTGTAAACGAATGCTCTGATGGTGTAAAATGCAGCGAAGAAAAACATCAGGAAAACAGACGAAGCGAATTTATTATAACCGCTTTATAAAACGAAAACGGAAAAAACCAATTCACCTCAGCTACCCTTCGGGGTAGCTTCTTAAAAAAATAAGTCGTTGCAAACATCACTTTACAACGACTTAATAACTAAACCTGAATACTAACTTTCTTTTTAAATTTTTGCAAAAATATTGGTATAATATTTTTTACCTGTTTCTGCATCAATTTTAACAGCAATACCAAAGTGGGTATAATCCCCTTCGATATTTTGTTTATGGGATGGACTATCTAACCATGCTTTTAAAACACCTTCGGCGGTTTGATAATTATATGCAATATTTTCTCCAACTTTTTTAGCACCCAGGACATCAATAATATTCTCCGACCGGGCTATAAAGTCATTATGATTTACAACTTTATTTGCAATCATGTAATTATCGTGTTCTTCTGATTTAAAAGAAATATGATTGACTGTTTTTAAACTATTCAATCCTATACTTACACGATATTCGTTTATTAACTCCAACACTTTTAATTCTGAAGTATTATAAGTATATTCTGTTACAAGTTCAGAGTTAGACACATTATTGTTCTCAACTGAATCTGATGAACAAGAACCTAAAATATAGACAACAGCCAAAAGGAATATTGTCTGAAACAATTTCTTCATAAAATAATTAGGTTAAAATATAAAGCAGAATTTGGGACAATTCGTTTTAATATTTGGAAACGTTATTAATTTACACTTCAAAAAAACAAAATTATCGTTTAAACGACAAATTTAATCGATGAAATGCACTATTATTTTTTATTTATAATAAAAAACTTACAATCAAGGTGATAATCGCTGAATACTCCAACTAAAATCTGGCTGACTTTTATAACAAATTCGGTCATGCAGTCTATTAGCTCTGCCCTGCCAAAATTCAACTTCTAATGGAGTAACGATATAACCTCCCCAATGCTCGGGTCGTGATATTGATTTCCCATCAAAAGTAGTTTCCAGTTTTTTTAAATTTTCTTCTAAAAAAGATCTTGACGGAATCACCTCACTTTGATTCGAAACAACAGCTCCCAACTTACTTCCGTCAGGACGAGAATCAAAATAATTATCTGATATAATTTCAGAAGTTTTTTGAGCAATCCCTTTTATAATAACCTGACGTTCCATTTCCTGCCAGAAAAAAGAGAGACATACATGTGGATTAGCCGCAATCGCTTTCCCCTTTTCAGAATTATAATTGGTATAAAAAATAAATCCCTCTTCAGAAAATTTCTTTAATAAAACCACTCTGGATTTCGGAAAACCGTCTAATCCAATCGTAGAAACAGTCATTGCATTTACTTCTCCGCTTCCGCCAAAATCTTCTACTTCATGAAACCACCGGTTAAAAAGGTTAATTGGATCCTCAGGAATAGAATCTTCCAACAATTCACTTTTTTCGTAAGATCGCCTATAATTGCTTAAATCGTTCATTTTTATTTTTTATTACAAGTTAATTGTAAGATGTGAAATGTAAAATAATAAAACTAAAAAACATATTACATTTTACTTAAAATCATTAAACTCAAACGAAACCCCGTCATCTGCCAAAAGTACATTTGGAAAAATCGTTTCAGCTTCTTCTTTAAAACGTTGAATCGATTCGTATCTTGTTGAATAATGCCCTAAAACTAATTGCTTTGCATTCGCTTTTAAAGCAATCGTTGCGGCTTCTTTCGCTGTTGAATGTAATGTTTTTTGTGCCAAAGGAGCTTCGGATTCCAAAAATGTAGATTCATGATATAAAACATCAACATTTTCGATAATAGGAATAATCGCTTCATTATAGACGGTATCTGAACAGAAAGCATAACTTTTTGATGGATTTGGATCAAAAGTTAATTTTTCGTTTTCGATTACAGTTCCGTCATCAAGCGTAATATCGCCTCCGTTTTTTATTTTCTGATAATAAGCAACATGAATATTATAACGCTGAACTGCTTCAATATTCAATTTTCTTTCGTCCGGTTTTTCTGTAAAGAGATAACCATTGGTATAAACACGATGCTTTAACGGAATCGTCTTGACTATAACTTTCTTATCTTCAAAAATAACTTCACTTTCTTTTGATTCTAATTCATGAAAAAACAAACTGTAAGTTGTCCACGATTCCGTCAATTTCAATTGAAGAAGAATAAGTTCTTTAATTCCCTTTGGCCCATAAATATGCAAATCGGTGGTTCTTCCCAAAAGGGAAAAAGTCGAAACAGTTCCAATTAATCCGTAAAGATGGTCTCCGTGAAGATGTGAAATAAAAATGTGATTAATTTTCGAAAATTTAATCTTATTTTTCCGAAGCTGAACCTGGGTCCCTTCGCCACAGTCAATTAAAAACAATCTGTTTTTAATTTCTAAAACCTGTGAGGTAGGGTTTGTAATTGTCCTTGGAGTAGCTGCATAGCAACCTAGTATAGTTAACTTCAATTTTATATTTATTCGTTTTTAGGTAAATCTTTTAATCGCCAAGGACTAAAATTAGATAAAAAATCGATTAAACAGCTAAATAAATTTAGTCTATTAATTTATTTAAACGAATGAATAAAAATAACGGAATTCTTAAAACCCCAGATCTCTTTCTATTTCCTCCATTTCGATAATATCATGCGCTTCCAAAAGAGACGGAACAACGGTTAATTTATCAGAAATAGCATTAAAATCAAGTGCTGTTGCTACGATTACAAACGATTTTTTTACTTTTTTTTGCTGTTTGGAAAGCGGTAAAAAAAGCTTCAGATCATTTTCAGTTAAATTGGAATCCGAAGTTAAATCGATAATAATATTTTGTTTTTCAAAGGTTTTAAATTGCTGCGTCACTTTTTCAAGGAAAGATTTAAAATCTCCCTGAGTATCTTTAATCGTAACGGTATGTCCTTTTTGATCTACTTTCATTTTATAATGGTGGGGCTTATATAAAAATTGATATTTCTGAAGCAAAGGTACGAAGTTTTTTCTTTGTTGTTTCAAGTTTCAGGTTTCAAGTTACGGAACGTTTTACAGAGAACCTGAAACTTGAAACCTGAAACAAAATTAATTTTATTGAATCTTAGAAGCCAAAAGATAAATAACCGCCATTCTGATCGCTACACCATTCTCTACCTGATTCAAAATAACAGAATGATCAGAATCTGCCACTTCAGAAGTAATCTCTACTCCCCTGTTGATTGGGCCCGGGTGCATGATTACAATTTCTTTATTAAGTGAATCCAAAAGTGGTTTGTCTACTCCGTATTGCTGTGCGTATTCACGTGTTGAAGGAAAGAAATTCACATCCATACGTTCGTTCTGTACACGAAGCATATTGGCTACATCACACCATTCTAAAGCTTTACGCAAATTTGGTTCAACTGTAACTCCCAACGATTCAATATATCTCGGAATTAATGTTTTTGGTCCGCAGACTTTTACTTCTGCACCCTGCATCTGCAAAGCGTAAATATTAGATAAAGCAACTCTTGAATGTAAAATATCACCCACAATTACCACCTTTTTTCCGGCTACATCGCCCAGTTTTTCTCTGATCGAATAACTATCTAATAAAGCCTGAGTTGGGTGTTCGTGCGCTCCGTCTCCTGCGTTTACAATACTGGCTTTGACATTTTTGGATAAAAAATAAGCCGCTCCGGGATTAGAGTGGCGCATTACAACCATATCTACTTTCATGGAAAGGATATTATTTACAGTATCAATCAGTGTCTCTCCTTTTTTAACCGAAGACTGGGCTGCAGAAAAACTGATGACATCTGCAGATAAACGTTTCTGTGCTAATTCAAAGGAAAGTTTGGTTCTGGTACTGTTTTCAAAAAAAATATTGGCAATGGTAATATCTCGTAATGAAGGAACTTTTTTAATTGGCCGGTTAATGACTTCTTTAAAATGATCTGCCGTTTCAAAAATCAGGTTTATATCATTTTCATTGATATATTTAATTCCTAATAAATGATTTACGCTTAATTCTTTCATTTTTGTTTCTTTAATATTATTTGTCAAATTCTGAACGACGAAATGTCCGGCATCCAATGCTTGTTTAAAGAGCAGCTACTCTATTGGATCATTCTGTCTACGACTTCACTATAATCCTGCAAATCCCTGTCATCTTCATCAAAAATCTTTTGCCATCTGAAACCCGGAATTTCAATTTTTGTCCTTGCCGATTCATTCCAGTTGACTTCAAAACCGTTGTTTCTTAGCACTTCCGCAACTTTCTTTCCTACAGCGATAGTAGTTGCTTCATCTGAATTATCTACTTTTTGAAAAGCGATATATAAACTGGGATCTTCAATAGAAACCGCTCTTGCTAAATCCTGTTCGTGATAAAAGCAATACCCATCAGATTCTACTTCATTTTCCTGAAGTTCTCTTTCTACCTCAACAACCTCGTATTCGCCGTCACTTGTGGTATATCCGGCATTGTGAAGCGCAATGATGTTTTCGTCTGCCAATTCATCAAACGCTTTTATCAGCTTTTCAGTATCTGTTGGCGTTTTCCAGTGTTTGCTTTCTTCCAGCAGTTTTTTGTATTCTTCGTCGATTATTTCAAAAGCCCATGCTTCTGAAATTTCGTCATCAAATTCGTTATCTTCAATTTCTTCTATAATGTTCTCTTTGATTTCATCAATAGAAAGAAATCCCATTCTCACCTGATTAAAAATTGATTCATAAATGAACGCTTCGTTTTCTGTCATGACTGTGTTTTCAATTTTTAACGACTTCTTTTAATTGGTAACCAAATGCACCACATCTTCGCCGTCATTTTCTTTCCAGCTCACTTTTACTTTTTCGCCATTAATCGCATCTACCTGACGGCCACGATAATCGGGCTGAATAGGCAAATTACGACTAAAACGTCTGTCGATTAACACCAGTAATTCGATTTCTGAAGGTCTTCCGAAAGACTGAATTGCAGTTAAGGCAGAACGAATGCTACGACCGGTAAACAAAACATCATCAATAAAAATGACTTTTTTGTTTTCGACTATAAAATTAATCTGGGTTTTATTGGCTTCAAGCGGTTTATCGGTTCTGCGGAAATCATCTCTAAAGAAAGTAATATCCAGATAACCCAGCGAAATTTCAGGTGTTTTGTATTCGTTCTCCAAAATTTGTTTCAAACGCTCCGCCAGAAAGACCCCTCTCGGCTGAATCCCGATTAAAATAGTATCTGAAAAATCAAGATGTTTTTCGATTAACTGACAAGCCAAACGATGGAGTATGATAGTAACTTCTTTTGAATTAAGTAATACTTTCTGGCTCATAATTAATTGTAATGATTGGTCGGGCAAATATACAAATTCCGATTTAGGATTTATTCATTAATACTCCTTAAAAATTATTATTTTTTTTCCAAGAAACCCATGTAGCCTTGTGCCAGATGTACTCTAAAGGACCTTGCTTATGGTTTTCAAGCCACCACTTACAGAACCACAATTGTAATAGAAACAAAACAATACCTATTAATAAACTATAAGTCGCTCCGGTATATTCTACAAGTCCTAATCCGTATCGATAGTAAATAAAGGAACCCACGATAGACTGCATTATATAATTGGTCAGACTCATTTTACCAAACGGAATTAGTCCTGAAAGAATGTTCTGCACACGCTCTTTTTGATACAATAGTACAAATGCAGCTACCATAAACATCATAAAAGCAAAATTTGACCATGAATTTATAATTACAGAAAGAGTTTTAAGCATTGGTTTGTGCTCAATAATTTGTGATGAAAAAAATTTGAAACCATATAAAGGGAGAAAAAGAAGAAAAGAAAAAAGCAATGCTCTTTTCCAAAACAAATTACTTTCTGCAGATGCGATGAACAATTTTCTGCGTCCCATTAACATTCCAAACATAAATAAAGCCGGAGCCTGAAAAAAACGTCCATTTTCCCAACACCAGAAAATTGATGCTAATCGTCCATATTTTAAATTTCCAATCGCATGATCAATAAAAGAATTACCTTTTAAGTATTCCCCCATCAATTTAAAATACGCATTTGAGATATTCGGTCCCGAAACATATTCTGGATGCAACAGCATATAAAAATACTTTAACCACTCTAAAGGCTGGAGCATTAAAATAACTGCAGTAACAAAAACAGCCTTATCATTCCATTTACTAACAGGAATCAAAACAACTCCTAAAACAGCATAAATTACTAAAATATCACCTTCATAAAAGACAGTATTAATAGCACCAAAGCCTAATAACAGCAATAATCTCCATAAAAATCTTCCTGTAAAGTCTTTCCCATTTTTTTCCTGGTTATCATTTTGAATGTAAAAACTAAAGCCAAAAAGTAAAGCAAAAATAGCATAGGATTTTCCTCCAAAAAGAAAAAACAATGTTTCCCAAATTATTTTATCTAAGGATTTTATCCATTCCGGCAAATATTCGGGTAAGTAATAATAATCAAAATGTTCAATATTATGCAAAAACATAATAGACATAATAGCAAATCCTCTTAAGGCATCCACTACTTCAATTCGTGGTGCTTTAATACTTAAAGTACTGTTTGACATAATTTATTTGATGTTTTTTTTACCAAAAATACTTTTATTTTTCAAAAATACTGATGAATACCAAACAGATACTTACTTTATATTAATTAAAAATTCAATTTTAACAAATTAGCTGCATTACTAACCAAGGAAAAACTCTCTGCTTGTTGGCAAAATATGTCCTGCATCAAATAAACAAGTTTTCCTTATATTTGAGTAAAACAAAAATACCAATATCATGAGAAAGATAATTGTCATCACCATGATTACAATCGATGACGTAATCATTCTTTTATGCTGAAAACATTTGATATTTTCAAAACCTATTGGCTAAAACATACAGAAGGCTGACCGGGAATTAATGGGGTTTCCAAAATATATTTTATCGAGAACAAGAAAAACTCAGATTAGGATTACTATTAATTATAAACGGGCTGGTGAAAGTGAAGAGTGGAATTATTCATGATTAAAAATATTTAGAAACTAATAAGGGAGTAAATAGTCGCACATAATGACTATCAGAAAATAAATGCCCATGAAAGAAAGCATTCTACATCTAATCAAAAAACCTAAAAATATATTTCTATTGGATGGTTTTGGTGCTTTACTTACTACTATATTGATTTTTTTCGTTCTTCGAACTTTCAATGACTTCTTTGGTTTATCAAAAAACACTTTAGAATATCTTGCTGCATTGGCACTGGTATTTTCAATCTATTCTGTTTCCTGTTATTTCTTAGTAAATAATAATTGGAAATCGTTTTTAAAAATTATCTGCACTGCCAATATCTTTTATTGCATTTTGACAATCGGGATCCTGTTTTACAATTACCAGAATATTTCAATATTTGGTATCGCATATTTTTTAGGAGAGATAGCAATAATAGCCGGAATTGTTTTCGTTGAAATTAAAACCTTAAAAGGACAATCGTAATTTTAAAAATTCCGTAGGCATGAATTATTTTGTAGCAACGGATTTTAATCCGTTGAAAATAGAATCCGCATATAAAGTTCCATCGGAACGATCCAAATAAAACGCATAATATGTGTCGAACCTATGGCTCTTTTTATCTCACATTGCTTTTTAAACCGGATTGAAATCCGGCTCTGCAATATTAATCGAGCCGCTGGCTCTTTTTTGAAAGGCTCTTAGAAATTTAATCTCCAAATCATAAAACTTTTTCAAAAAATTATATAAAACTTTTCTCCGTTTCTTAAAGTAATTTTATTAAGCAATTTAAAACTCAAAATCATGCAAAATAAAATTACAAGATTGTTAATGGTATTATTTATACTGTTTTCATTTACAAGCTGCGAATTAGTTGGAGACATTTTTAAAGCCGGAATGGGAGTCGGAATATTTATTGTGATTTTTATAATCGCAATAATTATCTGGATCTTTGCCAAGGTCTTCAAAAGATAAAATAAATAATCCCAAACTCCATTTTTAATTGGAATTTGGGATTTTTAATATTGTGATTTACAGATTAAAGATTGTACATCTTTTTTCTCTGTTCCTGAATCTTTTCATCATCCAGATATTCGTCAAATGTCATGTAGCGGTCGATCACTCCGTTTGGTGTCAATTCTACAATTCGGTTACCAACAGTCTGAGCAAACTCGTGGTCATGTGTTGTGAAGATTACAGAACCTTTAAAATTTTTCAATGAGTTGTTGAAAGCTGTAATCGACTCCAGATCTAAGTGGTTTGTAGGTTCGTCCAGCATTAAAACGTTAGCGCGCTCCATCATCATCCTGGAAAGCATACAACGCACTTTTTCACCTCCTGATAAAACTCTCGATGTTTTTAAAGCCTCTTCTCCGGAGAAAATCATTTTCCCTAAGAAACCTCTAATAAAAACTTCATCACGCTCTTCTTCCGTTTTAGCATACTGGCGTAACCAATCCACTAAAGTTAAATCATTTTCGAAGTATTTGTGGTTCTCAGCCGGCAAATAAGCCTGATTGGTTGTGATTCCCCAGTCAAAACTTCCTGCATCAGCTTTTTGTTCTCCGTTTAAGATTTCGTAGAAAGCAGTTGTAGCACGCGAATCTTTAGAGAAAAGCACGATTTTATCGCCTTTTGCCATATTCAAATCCACATCTTTAAATAAAACTTCTCCATCTACTGAGGCAGATAAACCTTCTACATTCAAAATCTGATCTCCGGCTTCACGGTCCTGATCGAAGATAATCGCAGGATAACGACGGCTGGAAGGCTTGATTTCGGCAATATTTAATTTTGAAATCATTTTTTTACGGGAAGTCGCTTGTTTCGATTTTGCCACGTTCGCGCTAAAACGACGAATAAATTCTTCTAATTCCTGTTTCTTTTCTTCTGCTTTTTTGTTTTGCTGTGCACGCTGTTTTGCCGCTAATTGGCTAGACTCGTACCAGAACGTATAGTTTCCTGAGTAGTGATTGATTTTTCCGAAATCAATATCCGAAATATGGGTACAAACCGCATCTAAAAAGTGACGGTCGTGAGATACCACAATTACAGTGTTTTCGTAGTTTGCCAGAAAGTTTTCTAACCAGGCGATTGTCTCAAAATCCAGGTCGTTGGTAGGCTCATCCATGATCAATACATCCGGATTTCCGAAAAGTGCCTGCGCTAAAAGCACACGTACTTTCATTTTTCCTTCCATATCAGCCATCAAAGTATAATGCTGATCTTCGTTGATCCCAAGGTTAGACAACATCGCAGCAGCATCAGAATCTGCATTCCAGCCGTTCATTTCTTCAAACTGAACCTGAAGTTCCCCGATTCTGTCTGCGTTTTTGTCGTTGTAGTCTAAATAAAGTTCATCCATTTCTTTTTTAACAGCATACAAAACTTTATTTCCCATCAAAACGGTTTCCAAAACGGTATGTTCGTCGAACATGTTGTGGTTCTGGTTTAAAACCGACATACGTTTTCCTGGTTCTAAATGAATATGTCCGGAAGTCGGGTCCATATCGCCCGAAATGATTTTTAGAAAAGTAGATTTTCCAGCACCATTGGCTCCAATAACGCCGTAAATGTTTCCGTGAGTGAAGGTTGTATTTACTTCGTCAAACAAAATTCGTTTGCCAAATTGTACTGATAAATTATTGACTGTTAGCATGAATGTCTTTTTAATTAATTTGGTGCAAAAGTACGGAAAAAGGTTCAGAGTTGCAAAGGTACTAAGGAGCTAAGTTTTTTTTGATTTTGTAAGATGTAAAATGTGAATTGTAAAATGCTTTTTCAGTACAAACAAGTAAACATCTAACATCTCACTTTTAACTTCTAACGATATTACAATTTACTTTCTTTCTCCAACGCAACTTCCAAACTTTCAAAATTAGAAACCACTTTTTTGATTAATCCTGCTTTATCCAAAATAAAATGCGTCGGAAAAGCATTCAAATCCAGTTTTTCATTCATATACACTTTCATATTTGGAATAACGGAATACGAAAGCGGTTTCCTTGCTAAAAATGTTTTCAATTGTTCCGGTGTATCTTCGGCAAGGCTTATAAAAACGATGTCTTTTCGGCCTTTGTATTTTGAAACTAATGCGTTGACCTGGGGAAATTCTTTTATGCAGGCCGCGCAATGAATGTACCAGCATTTAATCACGATGATTTTGCCTTCCATGGATTCATTTGAAACTACATTTTCGTCTAAATCTTTAAAGGCGAATTCAGGAAAAGGTTTCCCTTCCATTTCGTAATTTTTTAAGGCATCAAAAGCTTCCTGATTAATGGTTGCTTTGATACTGGTATCTGATTTTGGAAGGATTTTAAACAGCTTATAATAGTAAACGGAATCAATTGATTTTAATCGGATTGGGATGAAATTTTCGTTTGTCAGGGCATTCAAAAATACTTTTTTTGAGATTTCTTTTGACTCAGAATCAAGAGCTGTAAAATCTCTGGATAACATTATTTTTTTATTATATGTCGTCCAATCGCTGAACGTTTTCTGAATCTGAATTGGATCGACTTCCGGATTTCCGAATTTATTCTGGGCGGAACTTAGAGAAAAAATAAAAAGAAGTATTAGTAGACTGATGAATTTCTTCATGGATTTTAAAGGCAAGAATTGGAGTTTCAAAAGTACTTAAAAATTAGTGTTTCACGCATGTTCTGCAGATTTCGGCAGATTTTTTTTATTCTGACGGTACCATCCCAATTGCTCAACTTATAAATGATGCTTTTTTGATCTTTTTATAAAATCAATTTTACCCAACGCTATTAATTATTTCGGAATTGGTAAAAATGAAATATCCATATAATATCTTTCAGGATTTTTCGGATCAATCAAAACCTTAATTTCATCTGTTTTTAGATACTCAGTTGGATCAAACCAAATATCATCACTTTCAAAAAAATATTTTTTATTAGTCTTTATGTCTTCCCATTCACTGCAAATAAAATAAGGGTGACTATCGTTTACAGTTGTGCTTAAATTAAGCTGTACATCGATAAACTTTGTTGCAATTTGTTTACCACCTTGCTTTAAAAATTTTATCTTTTTTTGTTTAGTGTCATCAGACCGAAAAAATAAGAAACCTGTCAAAAAGAAAACACTTCCTATAAACCCTAAAACCGAAACTCCAAGATATAATGTATCAAAACTATTAATCTCAGCTTTATTCGGATTTTCAGGATCAAACAAAACCTCAACACTTTCTCCTTCATCATAACTTAGAAAATTATTATGAGAGTAAAATTTAATCTGCTTACCTTCTTTTGTGATAAAGGATGCAAAAGTTTTATCTGTCGAACCATCTAAAACAATACCCCGTACAACATCTGCTTTCTCTACAAAAGCCTTTTTTTCCTGATAGATAAAAAATACCTGTGTTAATATTGTCAAACCAATTACACAGAAAACATATTTCATTATAGAAATGCTATTTTTCATTTTTTCTTAAATAATTAAATTTTAATGCAAAATACTTCTAAAAGAAATTACAATTACTATCTATTCTGCTTTTTTTCATTAATAAAAAAAACCTGGCAATATAATTACCAGGTTTTATAATATCCGCATTTAAGTAAAAACCAAATAACAAATTACTTAAAATTGATACATTAATTTGAAATAAAAATTAGATTAAAAAATAAATAACCAAACTCAATTTTAACCTTCCCAATTTTTTATTTCCTTAATTTTAAAACATTCAACTTATTAATTGGGCTAAAAAATATCTCTACCGGATTTGTTCCCGGCAGAGAGATCAGGTACCAATTAACACAACTTCACTTAAACTACTTAACTTTACTAACTCAAACTTTTATATTAACTTTTTAAGACTTGCATAGACTGCCAACTCAACATCGGCATGGTCTTTTGTGTTGCATTGCTCGATTAAACTTTTTAAATCCTGTGATTTTAACGTTGATTTATTATCTAAAAACAGTAACAATTCCTGAGATGCATCGCTTAACTTTTTAGCCAGAGGCAGAATTGGCTGAACCAATGGCGCGTTGGCGCTTAAGTCGTATAATTCTTTATTCAGCGTAATCCATTTGCTGAAAAATGCGGCAACTATTGCTTTGCTTTCAGGTGTTTTGTTTGCCAAGTATTGTTTTACGGCCTCATCAAAAGCCAATGCATCTTTTGCATCCGGTGTACAGGCATCTGCAAAAAGTGTGAACGGGGAATACGTTTGATATTCTGTTCCGTCTTTATTTCGTGTATATCCTTTTAACGGTTCGCAGACATTTGAAAATTCGCTAAGTGCTTTTATATTTTGATTGTTAGCAATATTTCTTAAAATCACATCTTTGTTGCGAATGTGCGTCAATCCTAATTCCTCTAATCGGAATGAAACGGTTTCAAGACGTCTGCGCATATCGGCAACATCTGTAATATTTTCGGCTGACCAAAGCCTTTCAGCAATTGCTGCTGTTCTTGGCCAAATTCGAGAATCTATTGTTTCGGGTGTAACCAATTCTGTCCACATTGGGGCTTCACCACCTAAAATTCTTGCTTTTTCTTCTGCTGTTAGCTCGACTCCTTTCGGCATTGGATCCGTTAAATAGTGGCTTTCAATTGGGTACATCAAATCGATATAATATCCGTTTGACAATACTGTTTTATAACCTTTTTTTACTGCTTCCGCTAAAGACTGGCCCGGAAGAACGCCTTCATTTGGACCTCTCCACGAATGAACGATTGCTTCTTTTGAAAGATTTTTGGTTAAAATTTCTTCCCAGCCCATCAATTGTTTTCCGTGTTTTTTAAGCATCGGAGCCAACTGCATGGTGAAATAAGTCTGCAGTTCATGGTTTGTAGCTAACTTATTTTTCTTTTTGAATTCCTGAATTTTAGGATTTGCATCCCAGTCTTTCCCTTCATTTTCATCTCCTCCGATATGAAAATAATCTCCGGGAAACAATGGGCATACCTCATCAAAGATTTCGCTTAATAATTGATATGTTTTTGGATTTGTTGGATCTAATGTAGGCGTAAAAATACCTGCATTTCTTTCGACAGTATAGGTGGTAAATGCTGTTCCCTGAATATTTTTTTCTGCTCCGCCTTTTACTGTAATTGCTTTGCTTCCTATTTCAGGATAAGCAGTCAGTATTGCCGTTCCGTGACCCGGAACATCAATTTCCGGAACGATCAAAATACCACGCTCATCAGCATACTTTACAATATTTTTAATTTCTTCCTGAGTGTAATACATTCCATCCGAAGCCAGTTCAATTAGTTTTGGATGTTTTTTCATTTCGATTCTCCAGCCCTGATCATCCACTAAATGCCAGTGAAAAACATTCATTTTCATAGCCGCGAGTCCGTCAAGATTTCTTTTGATTACATCCACTGGCTGAAAATGTCTTGCAGCATCAATCATCAAACCTCTCCATGTAAATCTTGGAAAATCTGAAATTTGTGCATTAGGAAAATAAAATGTTTTACTATTATTTTGTAGTATCTGCAATAACGTTTCAAGTCCATGCAAAGCTCCCAGATCGCTGGTTGCATCTATTGTAATTTTGTTTTGTTTGATATCTAAATGATAACTTTCGTCTTCATACAAACCAATTTTCCCGCTTTTGGCACAATTTATCTGAAGCTCTGCTGTTGGAACTTCGTTTAGTTTTGTAACAAAATCCTGTCCGAAAAAAAGACCTGTTCTGCCATCTAAGCGACGTAAAAAACGAGTTACCCCTCCAAAGATTCTAGGATTTGGATTTCCGGTAATATTTACTTTAAAACTTTTATTCAAAGTAAAACTCCCGTCATTTAAAACAACATTTTGCGGCCAGGGCATAAGGTTTAGCTGCTCCTTTTTAATCTGAGCACTGGAAGTTAAACCTGCTAATAGAAGGACTAGTATATATTTCATTTTATGGCGCTTGAAAAATGGTTATCCTGAGACAACATTAATAAATAGATAAAAATCCAGAATGATCTCTCTATTGATCCTCACTATCAGTAAGAAATCAATCTGAATTTGGTCATTTGATTCGCTATAAATCAAATCCTAAAAATAATCTTAGTAATCAAAACGTTTGAAAGCTTCAATAGCTTCATATTCTGCCAAACCTAATTCATCGTACAGAATTGCGGTGTTTTTATTTCGGTCTTCGGCCCTAACCCAAAACTCTCTTGAATCATTACCCTGGAACATTACCCTGTCCTTTTGAGACTGGTGGTATAAAATTGCATGGCGTTTTAATAATACTTCAGATGGAGAAAGCGGAACAGCCATGTCAATTTCGTGAATATCCCATTCGTGCCAAGCTCCTCTATACAACCATAACCAGCAGTCATCCATGTATTTTTGTGGCTTTAATGCTGCCATCGCAGCAAATATTGCATTCAGACAAACTTCATGCGTCCCGTGCGGATCAGCAAGATCACCCGCGGCAAAAACCTGATGTGGCTTAATTTTGGCGATGATATCCTTAACGATCGCGATATCTTCAGGACCTAACGGATTTTTCTTTACCTGTCCGGTTTCATAAAAAGGAAGGTCTAAAAAATGTGTGTTTTCATCTTTTAATCCGATGTATCTTGTTGCTGCATACGATTCCCTTCTTCTGATCAATCCTTTTAATTTTCGAACTTCCAATGAATCTACCTGATCTTCAGATTTGTTGTTCAAAAATTCAATTACGGATTTGAAGTTAATTTTAGCATCAGCATCACCAACAAAATCGTTACATACTTCAGCAAACTTTAGTGCTTCATCATCTGTAACCGCTATATTTCCTGAGGTTTGATATACTACGTGTACATCATGTCCCTGTTTGATTAGTTTTGAAAAAGTTCCTCCCATAGAAATCACATCATCATCAGGATGCGGACTAAAAAGAATCACTCGTTTTTTTGCAGGATTGGCTCTTTCCGGGCGATGCGAATCATCTGTATTAGGCTTTCCGCCCGGCCATCCCGTGATAGTGTGCTGCAATACGTTGAACATGTTAATATTCAAATCATACGCAGAACCTTCCTGTGCCAAGAGATCAGACATTCCGTTATTGTTGTAATCACGGTCTGTTAATTTTAAAATAGACTGTTTTGTTTTTTGGCACAACCAAACAATCGCTTTGCTTTTTAATTCCTGCGTCCAGATACATTCTCCAACTAACCATGGTGTTTTGAAACGCGTTAACTCTGAAGCTGCTGACTGATCTAAAACGAAAGTTGCATTAGGATGGTTTTGTAAAAATGTGGCAGGAACTTCAGAACTGATATCACCCTGAATGGTTCTTTTGATGATATCTGCCTTGTTTTGTCCCCAGGCCATCAATACAATTCTTTTCGACCTCATAATCGTCGAAACCCCCATCGTAATAGCACGTTTCGGAACGTTGTCTATACCATTAAAGTCAGATGAAGCATCTACTCTTGTAATATGATCCAGTGTAATAATTCTTGTACCGGAGTTAATATGCGATCCCGGTTCATTGAAACCTACGTGACCTGTACGTCCGATACCTAATAATTGAAAATCAAGGCCTCCTGCTTGTTTAATATTCATTTCATAGTCGATGCAATATTGATTCAGTTCCTCAATTGCAACAGTACCATCTGGAATATTAATATTTTCAGGATCAATGTCAATATGGTTAAAAAGATGCTGATGCATGAAATAGTGATAGCTTTGATTGTTCTCTTTTGACATTGGATAATATTCATCCAGATTAAAAGTGATTACATTTCTAAAACTTAGTCCTTCTTCTCTGTGCATTCTTACTAATTCCTCATATACTTTTATAGGAGAAGACCCTGTTGCCAGACCTAATACGCAGGTTTTATTTTTTTCTTGTTTTGATCTGATTAATTGTGCGATTTCCTGTGCTACAATTACAGAAGCTTCTGCTGAACTTTTGAAGATTTCATTGTGAATTTTTTCAAATCTTGTTTCCTCAAATTTTCCTGCACTTTTATAGCTGATATCAGGTTTTATTTCTAAAGCACTTTTCATTTTTTTTCTTTTTTGATAATGTTATAACATGAAGCAGGATTTGAATGTAATCAATTAATTTACAAAACTTAACAAATAACCAATTCCAACTTACATTCTTTCTGCAAATTTATTTTTAAAGGATTCCTCAAAAAAATTATTTATACAAACTGCTCAAACTTTTAAACGAACAGCACTATTCAGTCAATAACATGTTTTTACACAATTAAAGTAACTTTGACTATTAAGAATTCGCCTGTTTTAAAAGGCTTAATTGCCACATAAGTCAGTAGTAACAAATCCGAGTTTTGTATATTTTTTATGAATCACATCCAATAAAGAATATTGATCAAATGAATCCTGCGCAATTTCCCAAATCATGATTCCGCCAGTAGTTTCTGATGCCAATTGAACTTTTTGCTCAATTGTTGGCCTTCCGTTATAATAAATTTTACCCAATTCATCCAGTTCTGCAAATTGATTCCCTACTGCAACCATTTGTCCATACGTTACGCTCGTAGCAACTGGATCTGTAAAATTGTAACCATAAAACGGAACCCCAAGTGTGAGTTTTTCTTTTGGAACATTTTGCATTTTATTCCAAAATTCTATTCCTAATTTAGCATCATTAAAAGCGCTGTGCTGACCCGGTTTATCTGGTGCCCACGGTCCTGTCATGTCATAAGCCATGATATTAATAAAGTCAAAAGCATTAAGAGCTTCATTTTTTATATTAACAAAACGTGTATTATTGGGCAAAGCCGCTGTTATAAGTTTGTTTTTGCTTTTTATGGCATTTTTTAATTCCACAACAAAACCACTGTACCCTGTAGTTACTGCATCCCATTCCAGATCAACATCAACACCATCCAATTTATGAAGCTCAACAAAATCTATTATTTTTTTGATAAAAGCAGGTCTGTTTTCCGGCTTATCGATAAGCAATGACCAATTAGCAGCCTGTTCTGCCGAGATAACTCCTCCGGCAACAGAAACACTTATTTTAATATTCGGATTTATGCCTTTTACATGTGCAATAACAGCATCAATATCACCATCAAAAATTAAATTACCTAGATTATCCGGATTTGCAAATGACAGATTAAGATGTGTGAGTTTACAAAATTGTACCGAACTCATTTTTTCAAAATTATCCGTTGATAGGTATCCTACAACTCTGGCTGTTTTAGTTTTTGAATTATCATTCTCTGTATCGTTGTCCTTAGAGCAGCTGTAAGAAGTAAAAAGCGAACCAATAAAAAAAAGGAGGCCTAACAAGGCTTTATTTTTTATCATTATTTTTAATTTAAAATTGTTTTTTAATTTACAGAATAAAAATAACACCTTATTAGGCATACTTCGGAATTATTTATTAGTTGGCATCCCACCAAACTTTATTTAGCCAGTCATTTGTTCCGCCCATTCTTTCCAATGCTTTTAAATAATTAACTTCATTTTTCTGCATTTCATCATTTGGATAGTACAAACGTTTTGGCATAACACCGCCTGTTTCAGAATCAGGGTTTGTAATTGGTAATAACTGTGGGAATCCTGATCTTCTCTGGTTGGAGTACGCCTCTATACTGTTGAATATGTACGTAATCCAAAGCTGTGTACCTATTTGCTGTTTTTCTGTTCCTGTAACCAATGGCTTAGCATCTAAGTAGGCGTCTATATCTGTCTGAGATGGCAGAGTTGCCCCATAAATCGCTAATTGTTTAATACCGGCTTCTACACCATTTCTATAATATTCAGCAGCTGATGTTCCTGTTATCCAACCTCTGTGAGCAGCCTCTGCCAATAATAATTGTGTTTCTGAATAGCTTACATGCAAGTAAGGAGTTGTTTTTTGCTTAAAATAAGACTGGATTCCTGAAGATGCAGAAGCACCACCCGGAACATCCCATTGAAAACTTCCAGGACGAACTCCCTCATACAGCTTTTCTCCTGGCTGAACAGGTTGTCCGGCTTTTCCAGGCAATGCCGATGTTGTTTTAGGAGTTGCCAGCATCGTTAATCTTGGATCTCCGTTATCTCTTAAATAATCTATTACTAATGAACTGAAATGATCGCCGTTCTCATTCCCTACAAAAGCGTATGCCAAACCGTTTCCTCTAAAATCTATAGCCGCAGGATTATCACTGAAAGTTGCATCCAGGTGTTTCATGATACAATTGTCAAGATTACTTTCGAAAACGCCATTTTGTAATGCTGCTTTTACTTGTTTTTCTGCTTCTGCAGGTTTCACCTCAGAAAGTCTCATTCCCAAACGTAACCTTAGTGTATTCGCCAGTTTTTTCCATTTTGAAATATCACCATTATAGAACAAATCTCCTTTAATTGCACCGCCACTTGCATTTAACTGGTTATAAGCTTCATCCAACTCACTGAAAAATGCCATGTAAACTTCTTCCTGTGTATCATATTTTGGTGTTACTATACCTTTTGAGAATCCTAATCCTGCCTGAGAATAAGGAATATCACCATAAAGATCCGTCAAACGATGCGCTACCATTACTTTCATGATTTTTGCCACAGCATTCATGTTTGCCATAGCCGGATTATCATTTGTCTTATCCAAAATATCTACAACATTTTTCAACTCATTAGCGTAGCCGTTTCTCCAGATAGCTGTTGCATAGTCATCATTCTTCTTGAACTTGTTGCCATATTCTGTTTGATTCCAGGCACCAGAATAGTGCTGTACAAATCCCCCTGAATAAATTAGGTTCGCTCTCCACTGGTAGTATCCATCACCAGACATACACAATTGAGTAAATGTTAGCTGTCCTGCCGGATTTGCTGACAATGCAACCGGATCTTTTTCCAGTGAATCAAAATTTTCGGTACAGCCAACTGAGATTAACAATATGGCTATGGCTAGTATTATCTTTTTAAATTTCATAATTTCTTTTTTTTAGAATGCAACTTTAATATTAAAACCATACGATCTTCTGAATGGCAGCGAACCATATTCAAATCCCTGGCCGTTGCCAGAAGTATACATAGATTCCGGATCAACGTTTGGTAAATCCTTATTAAAAGTCAATAAATTTCTTGCGAATGCAGATACATAAATTGAACTGATTTTTGCTCCGCTTAAAACACTTTTTGGTATAGTATAACCTAAACTTACCTCTCTTAATTTTACATAAGAAGCATCATAAATAAAAGGTGCAGGAGTATTGTTAAAAACAGTCGTCCAATAATCCTGAGGGTTTACAGGTTTCGTGTTTTCTACATAAACAGGATTAGTAGCTGTTCCGGTATTTACAACACCTTGCGCTACATAACCTGCAGTAGGGACCCATGTTGCCTGGCTAAAATTAGGATCATTAGCTACTGCTTGTGCTCTTGCAGCATTGTAAGCATCCCTGCCTTCTGTAGTGATATCTAAAAGTCCTTTTTGTGCTGCTAATGAATTTGTCATAGAATACACATCCATTCCAAACTTCATATTCAGTAAAAATTGAAGCGTAATTCCTTTATAAGAAAACCTATTAGTTAATCCTGCAGACCAGTCAGGAAGTCCTTTACCCAAGTTAACTTTAGAATCTGTAAACAAAGGCATTCCGTTTGCATCTACAATTTTCTCACCAGAAGAAGTTCTTAAAAAGTCTTTCCCAATGATGGTTCCATACTGACCTCCAACCTGAGCTACAATAGCAGCTCCTGCCCAACGAGCTTCAGAAATAGCATATGTATTAATATCCGGATGTAATGAAATAATTGAGTTTTTGTTTTTTGAGAAATTTAAATCAACTCCCCATTCGAAGCTGTCTGTTTTGACCGGAGTTCCTGACAAGAAAATTTCAATACCTTCATTTCTTAATTGTCCCGCATTTACAGAAAGGAATTCATATCCGGATGTGGCAGATGAAGCCAAATCAAGTGTCTGATCAGACGTATCTTCACGATAAACGGTAATATCTGCTTTTAATCTGTTTTTAAAGAATGCTGTTTCAACTCCAAATTCTACTCCTGTTTTTGACTGATAAGTCAGGTTAGCATTTGGCGCAGCAGAGTTTTTAATATTAACAACACTCTGTCCGTCATAAGATGAAAAAGTAGTGTAATTCAGTGCATTTTTATACGCTCCCGGTGCATTTGAAACCTGTGCCCATGAAGCTCTTAATTTTCCATAGCTGAATGTATCATTTTGAATCTTAAAAGCATCAGAAAATACAAAACCTAACGAAGCTGCCGGGTAAAAAGCATCTTTATTGATTACACTAAACCAGTCATTTCTTCCTGTAAACTCAGCATATAAATATCCTTTGTAATCAAATTTGGCAGAACCGTAAACTGAGTTGGTCCTGGTTCTGGTTACTACCGGGGCATTTTCAGTCTGGTTTACAAAGTTGCTAATATATTCTGTACCCGGCTCAATAATTTTAGTACCAAATCTTGAATTTTGTTCTCTTTTAAAATCTCTTCTTCCAGTACCTAAAATCCCCGAAAAAGTAAAATCGGTAGCTAATTTTATATCACTGAAAGTGGCAATAATATCTGTATTCATTTCAGAAACATTAATATTATCCAGTCCTAAATACCCTTCATCCCTTCCCGGCCATGTACTTCCAGCTTCCATAAAATCGGTTGAGCTAAAAGCGTAGCTGTCTAAACCAGTTCTAAAAGTCAATCCTACCCATTTTTTCAACTGATAAGTTCCGGTAACATTTCCTATAAAACGGTTTTTTACAGATGTGTTATGATTTTCTTGTGTGGTGAAATATGGATTTAACTGATACACATTATTATTCCACGGATAAATTTGCCCTGTTTCTTCGTTTTTATAATTTTTCAGCCATGCCTGATCGAAGCTTGGTGCTAATGAGCTTAAGGAATAACCAATGTTATTTGGTGAATCTCCCAACCCAGGTCTGTTCTGTGTATTTTCAACCATGTAATTTACGTTTGCAGTCAAAGTAAATTTATCTGATTTTATCGTTCCGTTTAAACTTGCATCATTTCTTTCTAAACCAGATTCCGGAATAACATCCTCATTTTTAAGATTGTTATATCCGAAACGAACAAAAGCATTGTCGCTTCCTGCTGATAATGAAATTCCATTTGAAAGTGTTACCCCGGTTTTGAAAAAATCCTGAATATTATTTTTTACTCTCGCATACGGTTTCATAGAACCATCAAATATTTTTATCTGCTGCCCAACACTTTCAGAAAACTTAGGTCCCCACGCATTTGTAGTATAACTATATATTTCAGTAGGCGCTTTTGTTGGATCCGGTAAAACACCATTTGATCCTGATCCGTATTCATCCTGATAGTCTTCATACTTAGCATTTACTCTGTCAAAACTTACTCCGCTTGTAAGCTCAACCTGTAATTTGCCTTTGCTTCCTTTTTTTGTGGTAATCAAAATAACCCCATTTAAAGCCCTTGAACCGTACAATGCGGCTGCAGCTGCACCTTTAAGTACAGTTAAGCTTTCAATATTATTCGGATTAATACTTGAAATTCCGTCTCCGTTATCTCTTCCGTCAAACCATTTACTGTTAGCAGCAGTATCATTGTTCAAACCTGAGTTATCAATAGGAACTCCATCTACAATGTAAAGTGGCTGGTTACTTTCACCAATACTGGAGATCCCTCTGATAATAACCCTAGTTGACCCTCCTATTCCCGTGGCCGGAATAGAAACATCAACACCTGCAACTTTACCGGAAAGTGCAGTAGCAACATTCGTAGTAATAACTTTGTTTAATTGGTCTCCTTTAAGATCCTGAACCGCATATCCCAGTTCTTTCTTTTGTCTTTTAATACCTAATGCCGTAACCACAACTTCATTTAAAGAATTAGAAGCTGCCAGTTTCATTTTGACATTAATAGAAGCGGCATCTGTAACAACAATCTTTTGTGTTTCAAGACCTACATAACTAAAAATTAGTGTTTGTCCTCTTTGTACATCAATTGAGTATAGACCGTCAAAATCAGTAGTAGTACCTTTTTGACCACCTTCTACAGAGACAGATGCGCCTGGTAACGGCATCCCATCAGAATCTGTAATCAAACCTTTGACATTTTTTACCTGAGCAAGTGAAACCTGCGCTGTAAAAACAATCATAAAGATTAATAAAAATTTTTTCATGTTTATTTATTTTGTTAGTTATGGTGTAAATTTATTCTTAAGGGATTGTTAAAAAAAATAATTTAAACCAACTGCTAAAAACTTTAAACCAACGACATAAAACAATCAATAATGCGTTTTACGAAAACGTTATCTTAACAAAATAATATACGATTTCTATAATTTTATAAAATTTTATTTAAAAAAATTGCGTTTCATGAAAGAATTGTTTAAAGTTGCATGATAATTAAACTAACCATAACCGACCTAATCCATCACAACATTGAGTGAAATTCAAAAATTAAATTTTGATATTAAACTTCAAAATCATGTCTGGTTCTGGGGAAGTTATTTTACTCTTAATTTTGTAAGATGGGGTGCTTATTTTAATGATTACGATTATTCATTTAAATCAAACCTGATTGAATTTTCGCTGCATATACCATTAGTCTATTTCAATCTTTTTGTTTTGGTACCCAATTATGTTTTAAAACAGAAATATTTTAAATATACCATCGCGTTATTAATTAGTCTTTTTGCTGTTTATTTACTCAAAACTGCGTTGACCTATTATATTATTTCAGAAAATATCTGGCCGGAAGCTAATCGTGAATATAAGCCTTTTGATATCAATCATATTTTTGCAGTTTGTATTGGCGAACTGTATGTTTTGGCAATGGCATCTTCTATTTATCTGACGTTAACGTGGCTGCGGGAGAGAGAAAGAAACAGGTCGTTGAGGGAAAATCAATTTAAAATAAAACTTAAATACCTCGAAAATCAGATTCAGCCTCATTTTTTCTTTAATACATTAAATAATTTGTATGCATTATCATTAGAATCCTCTGATAAAGTTCCTGATGTAATTATTAAATTATCAAATCTAATGGAATATGTTTTATATGATATAAAAGGAACCAAATCTGTATTACTAATAAAAGAAATAGATTACATTCAGAATTATGTCGAAATTGAAAAGCTTCGTTTTAAAAATGTTGAAGTCGCCATTAACCTTGAATCCGATATTGAAGATATAAAAGTGCCGCCTTTAATCTTCATTTCGTTGGTTGAAAATGCCTTTAAACACGGAGGATTAAACAATCACAATCTAAAAATTAAGATAAACTTCAAAATTGTTGACAATAAAATGCTTCATTTTGAAATACTTAATAATTTTGTAATTTCACAAAAAAATAATCCTAAAGGCGGTATTGGTTTAGTAAATACCAAGAAACGATTGAAGTTAATTTACAGGAATAATTTTAGCCTGCAGTACAAAACAAAGCTGAATTACTATATAATAAGTTTGCAAATACCTATTCATAATGAAGATTAAATGCTTATTAATCGACGATGAACCTTTAGCAATTAAAGTTTTACAAAATTATTTCACCAATTTTCCTGACTTTGAGGTTATAGGTACGTTCAATAATTCTTTAGAAGCACTGGATTTTATAAACAGTACACCTGTCGATGCTGTTTTCCTTGATATTAATATGCCCATGATGACAGGTTTTGAACTAATTAGCTTAATCGAAAATAAAACTAAAGTAATTATTACAACGGCTTTTAGGGAATTTGCAGCCGAAAGCTATGACCTTGACGTTTTAGATTATCTCGTAAAACCTATTCCGCTGCCAAGATTTATCAAGTGCATTAACAAAATCACTACCGAATACAATTTAAAAAACAATATCAAAACCGAAATTCCTAAGGTAGATTCGCATATTTTTATCAAAGTAGATAAAAAAATGATGAAAATTAATATCGAAGAAATTTTATTTGTTGAAGGAATGAAAGAGTACATAAAAATTGTTACTTCTGATAAAACTTACATTACTCACAAATCTATTACTGCCCAATCAGAAGAACTGCCTGGCGATAAATTTATACGCATTCATAAATCCTATGTAATTGCGATTAATAAAGTTAAGTCAATTGAAGGAAACAGGATTCAAATCATGTCACATACAATTCCGATAGGCCGAAACTACAGTAAGGATGTAAAAGCCAAAATTTTGGAATAATCACTAAATCGATATCGCTAATCTCAAAATAATAACACATTGTTGAATAAATTATGTTGTTTGTATAATTTCTTCATTATTTATGCTTTTTTATTTTTTTTTAAAAGTTGTAACAAATATATTTACCACTTTAAAAACCACTAAAAAAACTAAAAAAACTTAATTACATTATGAATTCAGAAAATGTACAAACCAAATGGGGGCAATTTATTTCACTGATAATTGTCTTTTTCTTTTGGGGTTTTGTTGGTTCTGCCAATGATATCCTGATCCCAGTCTTCAAAAAAGTATTTACTTTATCCCAGGTACAATCTCAATTAGTTGCATGGGCGTTCTATGCTGCTTATTTTGTGGGATCTATAATTTTCTTTTTAGTGTCTCTAAAATCAGATGTTTTACAAAAATTTGGATATAAAAAAACACTTGCTGCAGGTTTACTGCTATCTGCTGTTGGTTCATTTTTATTTGTTCCTGCTGCTACAATGGAAAGTTTTCCATTCTTTTTAACTGCACTCTTTACAGTTGGATTAGGATTTTCTATTCAGCAAATTGTCGCTAATCCTTTAGCCATTAAAATGGGAAGCCCTGAAACCGGAGCACACCGTTTAACATTGGCCGGAGGTATAAATTCCTTCGGAACAACAATTGGGGCAATCTTATTAGGAATTGCCTTATTTGGAATGGGAGATAACAAAAAAACAAACCTTTCCCTTGAAGACATTAAATTGCCTTTTATCATCTTGGGTGCTGCCTTTATATTGGTAGCCATTTTCATGTACTTTTCTAAAATTGAAGATCCGGCTAAAATAGAAGAAGCTAAAATAGAGAACAAACATACTAATTTTAATATTCTTGACTACCCTCAGCTGTATTTGGGAATGTTAGGAATCTTTATTTATGTTGGAACAGAGGTTACAATCATCAGTAACTTGCCTGCATTACTTCACACAGCTGAATTCGGAAATGTATTGGAAGATGCCATTGCGCCATTCATCGCATTATATTGGGGAAGTTTAATGATAGGACGCTGGAATGGCGGTGTGAACGTTTTCAACACCTCAAACCTTGTAAATACAGCACTTAAATTTATAGTACCGGCCCTTGCTTTTGGAGTAATTATTGGAGCCAATATTTTTGCTGCACATGATGTTTCCGCATTTTACATTTATCCAATCTGGATTTTACTATTTATAGCAGTAAGTTTTGTTGGAGGTAAAAATGCCGGAAAAACTTTAATGCTTTTCGGAATTTCAGGTTTATTAATGATGGTGTTTGGATTATTTTGGCCAAATCCTGAAATTGCTAAATTCTTCTTTATTTCCGGAGGACTGTTCTTGTCTATCATGTGGCCTTCAATTTTCGATTTAGCTATCGCAGGATTAGGAAAAAACACAGGAAAAGCTTCTTCATTCTTAATCATGATGATTCTTGGAGGAGGAGTTATCCCATTGGTTCAGGGAAGTATCTGCGATTTAGACGCCACACATCCGGAAGGAATATTAGGGATAACTTATACACATTTTTCATATATCGTGCCTCTTCTTGGTTTTGCCTATCTTGCATTTTACGGCTTCTACTGCCCTAAAATATTAAAGAAACAAGGTGTTAGTCACGTAATAAGCGAAGGCGGAGGACATTAAAATTCAGTTCTCCTAATACATAAAAAAATCCGTTTTACTTCAACAAAAAGTAAAACGGATTTTTTATTCCTTTAAAAGTTATCAAATAAAAAATCGCCATTTTCCATTAGAATATGACGATTTTAACTATTTATTTTAAAGTAAACTATTTGTTCCCTTTCTCAAAATCAGCTACAAACTGAGCCAATCCAATATCAGTTAACGGGTGTTTCAACAATCCTGCAATAGCAGACAATGGTCCTGTCATCACATCTGCACCAATTTTAGCGCAATTTACAATATGCATGGTGTGACGCACAGAAGCTGCTAAGATTTGAGTCTCATAACCATAGTTATCGTAGATTTCTCTAATTTCCTGAATCAAATTCAGACCATCAGTAGAAACATCGTCCAAACGGCCAATAAAAGGCGAAACATAGGTTGCTCCCGCTTTCGCAGCCAATAAAGCCTGACCTGCTGAAAATACAAGTGTCACGTTAGTTTTAATTCCTTTATCAGAAAAGTATTTTGCAGCCATAACCCCTTCTTTTGTCATTGGCAATTTTACCACGATCTGATCATGCAATTCAGCTAATTCCTCACCTTCTTTCACCATTCCTTCAAAATCAAGCGCATTTACTTCAGCACTTACATCTCCTTCAACAAGATTACAGATGTCAACATAATGTTTCAAAATGTTGTTTTTACCTGTAATTCCTTCTTTTGCCATCAAAGACGGGTTTGTTGTTACACCATCCAAAACACCTAATGCCTGTGCTTCCTTAATTTGAGCTAAATTAGCTGTATCAATAAAAAATTTCATAATTATATTTATTTAATTGTGTTCATAATTTGGGCGTGACCACAAGGGTCGGGCTTTCGGCTTTATCTTTTGTTCCGTTACTCTTCACAAAAGGATATTACCTCAAATATATTCACTGAACTCCTATAACTAATAAAAGTTAGTGAATTAATCCCTCACGCAAAATCAGGTGCAAAATTACGATTTAAAATTACTTAGAAGAATTGTTTTTGTTTAATTCTCTCAATTCATCTCTGATTTCTTCCAGAACTCTTAAAGTATCCTCTTTATAAACTTCTGAATTATTAACTTTATCACTTATTGAGCTCAGTATTCTTCGAATGATAAACCAAACAAAAATTAAAAATACAATACCTGCGATACCCGGGTAAAATTCATTAATACTATCCATGATTCTATAATTTATAATGATTCATTAACATCTTCTCATAAACCTTATCCGGAAGCGCACGTTTTAAAACGATAGAAAACTTCTGCATAAAAACGCCAACTTTATAATGTACTTTTGGAGTTTTCTCCTGCATGATTTTATAAACCGCTTCGGCCATTTCGTTCGGATTGCTTCCTGCATCTACATGTTCATTCATAGTAGCAAGTGTATCGCCATAAACTTTTTCATAAGCTGATCCTTTAATAACCGGGGCATGATAACGTCCTGAGGCAATATTGGTAGCAAAATCACCAGGTGCGACATTCGTAATTTGTATTCCAAATTGTTTTACCTCCATTCGCAGAGCTTCTGTAATGAGCTCCAAAGCTCCTTTTGATGCCGAATAAACGCTGCGATATGGCAATCCCATATAAGCTGCAATGGACGTAATATTGATAATCAGACCTGATTTTTGTTCACGCATCTGTGGCAAAACCGCTTTCATCACTTCAATCGGACCGAAAAAATTCGTCTCAAAATTATTTTTGATTTCCTCCATCGGAATTTCTTCCAAAGGACCGGTAATCCCAACACCGGCATTATTTATTACAACATCTAACCTTCCTGAAGTCTCAATAATAGTAGCAACAGCAGTTTTTATGGATTCAGCATTTCGAACATCAAGAGCAACAAGCGGAAAAACAGAATTCAGTACTTTCTCCGGGTTTCTACTCGTTCCGTAAACTACGAAACCTTTTTTATTCAAAAATTCTCCAATTGATTTTCCAATTCCTGATGATCCTCCGGTAATTAAAACGACTTTGCTCATTTTAAGTTAGATGTTAAATGTTATAAGTTAATATTGACTGTCTAGGTGTAGAATTTGATGTAGACTAAAACTTTTAACCTTTTACATGTAACTTCTAACTTCCGACAGGGGTAAAAATAAAAAAATCCTCCCGAAGGAAGACTACTTTTGCATAAATTCTAAAAATAAAAAATGGCAAGCGACCTACATCGCACCGCTCAACCACGTACCCTTGCTATGTTCCCATCCTGGGGGAGTCTGCAGGAGCTGGTCGTGTAGGACTTGCCGGTGCAAATATACAATCTTTTTATATTTTTGCAAGAGGTTTGTTGCTATAAAAATATCATCGTATATTGGACTATTCAAATTTTAAACTATGAAAAAACATAACTTCCTAACTGCCATTTTATTAGGAATCACATTAATTGGCTGTGGAGATAAAAATAAAGGTGAAAATTCTTTATTTACTATAGACGATTCTGCTTTTCCTGCACATTTTCTGCCTCAGGAAGCTGTTTCAATTGCTGTTTTAAATCCAAAATCGAAAGAAATTGACAGCATTGCCTACTTTGTAAACGATAAAAAAGTGGGAAGTACAAAAGGTTCTGAAAAATTCAAATTCGAATTAAAAAACCAAAAATTAGGATACCAATACCTAAAAGCAACTGTTTATTTTGGCAGTGATTCATCTGATGCTACAAAAAGAGTAGAATTAGTTTCAAATGTGAATCCTAAATTATTAAAATATAAAATCGTAAATACTTATCCTCATGACAAAAAGGATTTTACCGAAGGATTGGAGTTTTACAATGATACTTTATACGAAAGTACCGGTCAGGAAGGAGCTTCATTTATAAAAAAATATGATTATAAAACTGGCAACGTTTTCAAAAAAATTGATTTAGATTCAAAATACTTTGGAGAAGGCATTACTTTCCTAAACGGTAAATTATTTCAATTGACCTATAAAAACAAAAAAGGGTTTATTTATGATGCCAAAACATTAAAACTTGAAAAAACTTTTGATTACGAGAAAGATATTGAAGGTTGGGGAATGACAAATGATGGCAAACAAATTTATCAAACCGATGGAACTGAAAAAATCTGGAAAGTAGATCCTTCTACGCAAAAAATGATAGATTATATTAACGTTTATTCCGGAACTTCTAAAATTAAAGCTGTTAATGAGTTGGAATGGATTAACGGAAAAATTTATGCTAATATTTGGTTTAAAGATGCTATTGCAGTTGTAAATCCTAATTCTGGAGCAGTTGAAGGAATTCTAGATTTGTCTGGTTTAAGAAAAGTAATGACTGACATTACAAAAGATGATGTCTTAAACGGAATTGCTTACAATCCTAAAACCAAAACTATTTTTGTTACCGGTAAAAACTGGAGTAAAATGTTCGAAATAACCTTTTCAGAATAAACCAGACAAAAAAATAACCTAAAACACGAATTTCACAGATTTCACTAATTACAAAGTGAGGTTTGCGAAATTCGTGTTTTTAATTTTATTAATTTTATACCATGACAACTCTTATTACCAACATAAAAGAACTGCTACAAGTTCGTGAAACCTCTGTTGCGAAAGTTTCAGGAGCCGAAATGGCAATTCTTCCCACCATAAAAAATGCTTTTTTAATTATAAGAGACAATCTCATTGCTGATTTCGGGTCAATGGAAATTCTTCCTGAAGTTACGGCTGATAAAATTATCGACGCAAGCGGAAGAATTGTACTTCCATGTTGGTGCGACAGTCATACACACATTGTTTATGCAGGAAATCGCGAGCAGGAATTTGTTGACAGAATTAATGGATTTACTTATGAGCAAATTGCAAATCGTGGCGGTGGAATTTTAAATTCTGCTAAAAAATTAAACGAAACTTCAGAAGAAGAAATCTACGAGCAGTCGAGGTTACGTTTAGAAGAAGTGATGAATTTAGGAACCGGAGCTGTCGAAATAAAATCAGGTTATGGATTAACCGTTGAAGGTGAATTAAAAATGCTTCGGGTCATTAAAAAACTTGCCGACAATTATCCAATTTCCATAAAAGCGACTTTTTTGGGTGCTCATGCTTTCCCATTGCATTACAAAGAAAATAAAGAAGGTTACATTGAGGAAATAATAAGTAAAATGCTTCCTGAAATTACAAAAAATAAACTGGCAGAGTATATTGATGTATTTTGTGAAAGTGGTTATTTCTCAGTAGAAGAAACCGAAAAAATAATAGAAGCCGGAATCCGGTTTGGGTTGACCCCAAAAATCCATGTAAACCAGTTTAAATCACTTGGAGGTGTAAAAGCAGGTGTCAAACACAATGCCCTTTCTGTAGATCACCTTGAAATCATGAACAGAGAAGATATTGAAGCACTAAAAGATTCCGAAACTATGCCGGTAGCTTTACCATCATGCTCTTATTTTTTAAGCATTCCTTACACTCCTGCCCGTGAAATGATCAATGCAGGTTTACCAATTGCTTTAGCAACAGATTTCAACCCCGGATCTACTCCATCCGGTAATATGAATTTTGTCGTAGCAACCGCCTGTATTAAAATGAAAATGACTCCCGAAGAAGCCATTAATGCAGCTACAATAAATGGCGCATATGCAATGGGACTTTCAGAAACGCATGGAAGTATCACAAAAGGCAAAAGAGCTAATTTGATTATCACAAAACCTGTTTCCTCATTTTACCAGATCCCTTATGCTTTTGGAAGCAACCTGATTGAAAGTGTCATTATTGAAGGTAAATTTTTAGCATAAAAAAAGAGGAGATAAAACTCCTCTTTTTTATATGTTGATTCTAATATATTATCTTAAAGAAAAGCTTGTTTTAGAAACTAAATCTCCACCATCAAAAATATTAATAAAATAAGTTCCTTTTGCAAAATCCTTCCCTGGTAAATCTTCTGAAACATTTACCGTTTTATTTTCGTATTGTACTGTTGTTTTAAAACTATAGGTTAATGAATTATCTCCAAAGCTTTCTGTTTTCTTATCACCTAAAACATTGTTCTTGCTATCAATTACCTGTACATAATATGTTTTATCTCCAGACTTTGCAATTTGGTTTTCAGCAATAGTAAAACTAACTTTTAAAACATCAGCACGACTTGCTTTATCTGTTTCAATTTGCTTACCTGAACTTTTCAATTTGTAAGCGGCAGTTTTTGTATTTAAAACAGATAATTTAGAACCTTTTTCAACTGTTTTAGACAATGCTTCGTTTTGCCCCACTAACACTTCATTGAATTTTTTCGACTCTCCCAAAACTACAATTGTACTGTCTCTCTGAACTGTTAAAACACCATTTTGTTTTTTTAATTCATCGTTTTCAGCAACCAACGTTTTCATTTTAGTCTGCAATCCCTGAACTTGTGATCTGAATTTAGAAACATCACCTTTTGACTTGTTCAAATCATCCATTAAAGCTACAACTTTATCTCTTTCCTGAATTAATTCATCTGACATCGATGTATTTTCAGCAATAGCAGCATCATATGTTGCTTTCAATTCCTGAAGATCCTTCATTACAGATTCTTTTTCTGTCAATGTAGATGTTAGCTCTGTTTTTACAACATCTGAATCAGAAGAAAGTTTAAAAATGTACACTAAACTACCAATTAGTAGGACTGCTAAAACAGCGATTACCGCCTTTAGACTTGAGTTGTTTTTGTTTGGGTTTTCCATATTTAATAATTTTCTTAAAAACAAATTTAAATAATTAATATAACGTAATAACGTAACTTGCCACAATTATATTATTTTTGGATAATAATTTTTTTTATGGACAAATTAATCCCTTTTACTGTTAGTGATTTAGCAAAAGTCACCAATCACCGCAGCGGTGAAATAAAATTTGGAGAAAAAATGATTACTATTCCGAAAGGAGTGGATATACATGAGTTTATAAAAGAGAGTGAAGCTAAATATGTTATTTTGGGGATTCCTGAAGATATAGGCGTACGCGCTAATTACGGCAGACCGGGAGCAGCTTCTGCCTGGGAATCTGCTATAAAAAGTATTGCAAACATCCAGCATAATCGTTTTTGCAAAGGCAGTCAGATTATTGTTTTAGGCAATATAAATGTTTCTGAGCTAATGCGCGAGGTTGAAAATCTTGATTTCAATGATATAGATGATCGCTCAAAGTTAAGTCAGCTGGTTGAAAAAATTGACAAAGAAGTATCACATGTTATTTTCACTATAATTAAGGCCGGAAAGACACCTATTATAATTGGAGGTGGTCATAACAATGCTTATGGCAATATAAAAGGCACGGCTTTGGCCAAAGGCAAATCAATAAACGCAATCAATTTTGATGCTCATTCCGATTTCAGAATTCTTGAAGGACGACATAGCGGAAATGGTTTTTCTTATGCTTATGAAGAAGGTTTTCTTAAAAAATACTTCATTTTTGGTTTGCACGAAAACTACACTTCAAAAAGTGTTCTGGATATTATAAAAAAACTTGAAGACCGCGTACGTTATAACACATATGATAGTATAAGCATACGTGAAGAAAAAGATTTTACAAACGAAATGATTTCAGCCCTTGAATTTATAAAAACAGATTCGTTTGGAATTGAGATTGACCTGGATGCGATCCCGAATATTGCCAGCAGTGCCATGACAATCAGTGGTTTTTCAATTGAACAGTTGCGACAATTTGTTTCTTACTTTGGACAACACAAAAATGCAGCTTATCTGCATATTTGTGAAGGAGCTCCTGATTTAGATAATTCTCCTAACAATCATTTAATAGGCAAATTAATTGGTTATCTTGTAACTGATTTTATTAAAGCAAATCACGAAAAAGTTTAAAATCGGAGTACTATTAACAATTTGTAATTATCACATTTGCCAAATAAACCTAAATTCAATTAAACCATTGCCTGAATAAAACTATCTTTGCAACGAATTTTAGTACTTAAAACTAAGTTCTTAATACCTAAGATATGTTATTCGAAGATTTATCACTTTCAAAAAGTATACAAAAAGCCGTATTTGAAGAAGGCTACTTAAACCCTACACCTATCCAGGAACAAGCTATTCCGATTGTTTTGGCCGGCAGGGATTTAATTGGCTGTGCACAGACCGGTACCGGAAAAACAGCTGCATTTGCTATTCCGATCATACATCAGTTACACCGAATTGTAGGCTCATCAAAAAAAGCCAAACAAATCCGTGCCCTTATAGTTACCCCAACCCGTGAATTGGCAGTACAAATTGGACAAAGTTTTGACACTTATGCCAAATACACAAACCTGACCCAATTGACAATTTTTGGCGGTGTTTCCCAAAATCCGCAGGTTGATACCTTAAAAAAAGGTGTTGATATTTTAGTAGCCACACCCGGAAGACTTTTAGATTTACAAAAACAAGGTTTTCTGGATTTAGATCATTTACATGTTTTAGTGCTTGACGAAGCAGATCAAATGCTGGATATGGGATTTGTAAACGATGTGAAAAAAATCGTAAAGCTAACTCCTAAAAACAGACAAACACTATTTTTTTCGGCAACTATGCCAATAGCAATACGTGAACTGGCTGAAATGTTTTTGACAGATCCGGAAACAGTAACTGTATCTCCGGTTTCTTCAACTGCTGAAAATGTGGAGCAGCGTGTTTATTTTGTGGATAAAACTGAAAAAAGAAATTTATTATATCACTTAATAAAAACAGAAGGATTATCTAACGTATTGGTTTTTGCAAGAACCAAACATGGGGCTGACAATGTTGTTAAAGCATTACGCAAAAAGGATATCCCTTCTGAGGCAATTCACGGAGACAAATCTCAAAATGCAAGACAGCGCGTTTTAGATGCTTTTAAAAACAAAGAAGTGGGCGTATTGGTTGCAACCGACATTGCAGCGAGAGGAATCGATATCGACCAGCTACCGTTTGTAATTAATTTTGATTTGCCTAATATACCAGAAACCTATGTGCACAGAATTGGACGAACAGGACGTGCAGGAAATGGCGGTATTGCGATATCGTTCTGCGGTAAAGATGAACATCCATATTGGAAAGACATTCAGAAATTAATAAAAGTGGATGTAAAAATAATTAGCGATCATCCGTATCAATGGCATGCCGGAAGTCCTGAGGCAACTGCTGAAAAGCCTAAAAATTCAAACAGAAGCGGCGGTGCTCATAAATCACGAAAATCAAATGCTTCTAAGCAAAATAAGAAACGCTGGTATTAACCAGCGTTTTGTTTTATTTAATATCGTTAAATAATATATTTTACTAATTTTCTGTACCCGATCCTAAATCATTATTACCTTCCCATTGTCCAACTACTGAAGTTGCCAAAGCATTCCCTAAAACATTGGTTGCACTTCTGAACATATCACAAAAATGATCAATTGGCAAAATTAAAGCAATACCTTCAACAGGAATATCAAACATACCGCAAGTTGCCGCAACCACTACCAAACTTGCCCTCGGAACACCTGCAATTCCTTTACTGGTTAACATCAAAACCAAAAGCATTGCCATCTGAGTTCCTAAATCTAAATGTACATTATAAAACTGAGCAATAAAAATACTGGCAAAAGTCATATACATCATACTTCCGTCAAGATTGAAAGAATAACCCAGTGGAAGCATAAAAGAAACAATCTTGTCTTTTACTCCAAAACTCTCTAATTCTTCTGTTAACTTAGGAAAAACTGCTTCACTGCTTGTAGTACCAAAAGCAATAGCTAATGGGCCGGTAATACGTTTCAATAACTCTGTCATCCTTCCTTTCAGAAAAATATACCCTACCGCAATTAACAAAACCCATAATGTGCTTATTCCGATTAAAAAAGACCCAAAAAATTTAAAATACGTAATAACCAATTCCTCTGCATCTCTTACCGCAAATACTGCTGCAATAGCACCAAAAACACCTATCGGGGCAAAATTCATCACATAATTCACCATCTTTAGAACGATGTGTGACAATTTATCAAAAGCACCTATAATAGGCTTAACAGTCGAGCCTAACGATGCCGCTGCCAATCCAAAGAAAATAGAAAAAACTACAATCTGAAGGATTTCATTGGTTGCCATTGCCTCGATTATGCTTTTAGGTACAATGTGTTCAACAAAATTTTCAAAAGAAAGATTTTGGGTTTTGCCTGTAACTTCAGAAGCAGCTGCCATATCAACATTATCTAGTTTCAGACCTATACCTGGCTGTAAAATATTTACATAAAACAATCCAATTAACAAAGATATAAAGGAAGCCGTAAAAAACCATCCTAGCGCTTTTCCTCCTATTCTTCCAACAGTTTTAATATCTCCCAGCTTTGCAATTCCTACTACCAAAGTGGTAAAAACTAAAGGAGAAATAATCATTTGTACCAATCGAATAAAAATAGTAGCAAGCATTTTTATCTTTGTACTAAATGATTGGGCAGCTTCAGGTGAAATCATATTGTGCAATATAATTCCTAAAGTAGCTCCAAGAACCATTGCTATTAAAATTTGACCTGTAAGTCCGGAAAAAAAAGATTTCTTTTGGTTTTGGATTTTATCCATTATTTTTTGAATTTAAATTAAAAAAAGACCCTCACTGCCTGCTTTTAAATTAATAGGTCTTGTTGATTAAATAAAAATCAGCTAAAACAATAGCTGCCATAGCCTCAACAATAGGCACGGCTCTTGGTACCACACACGGGTCATGACGTCCTTTTCCAGTCATTGGCGTAATGTTACCTTTATTATCTAATGAATCCTGGGTCTGCATGATAGTCGCTACAGGTTTGAAAGCTACCCTGAAATAAATATCCATTCCATTGCTGATTCCTCCCTGAATTCCACCGGAAAGATTCGTTTTTGTAGTCCCGTCTGTATTATATAAGTCGTTATGCTCGCTTCCTTTCATTTCTGAGCCAGAAAAACCGCTTCCGTATTCAAACCCCTTTACGGCATTAATTGAAAGCATTGCTTTACCTAATTCTGCATGCAGTTTATCAAAAACTGGTTCTCCTAAACCAACAGGAACGTTCTGAATTACACATGAAACTACTCCACCAACAGTATCACCCTGTTTACGGATATCACGAATGTATTCTTCCATAACTGCAGCTGATTTTTCATCGGGACAACGTACAGGATTACTTTCAATTTTAGAGAAATCCAATTCCTGATAAGGTGTTTCTAAATGAATTGGCCCTACAGATGAAACGTAAGCGTTAATTTTAATTTCCGGCAGCATTTGTTTTGCAATCGCTCCCGCCACTACCCTGCTGGCTGTTTCACGTGCAGAACTTCTTCCGCCTCCGCGATAATCCCTGAAACCATATTTCTGATCATACACATAATCTGCATGACTTGGTCTGTAGTTGTCTTTTATATGTGAATAATCATCTGATTTTTGATTGGTATTCGGAATAATAAACCCAATTGGAGTTCCGGTAGTTTTTCCTTCAAAAATACCCGATAAAAACTGAACCGCATCCGGTTCTTTTCTTTGTGTAACAATTGCTGATTGTCCTGGTTTTCTTCTCGCCATATCCAACTCAATTGCCTCAAAATCAAGCTGAATTCCTGATGGACAACCGTCGATGATTCCGCCTAAAGCTTCCCCATGAGATTCTCCAAATGTGGTAACTTTATATAGTGTGCCGTAGCTATTTCCTGCCATTATAATTAGTTTTGAGCAAATGTAAGTTTTATGAATTAAATTAAAAAATTTAAAATGAGTATTGACCACAATAGCACTCTTTTAAAAAATCATAATTTATTAAAACTAAAACCCAATCGATAACGTTTTGATAAAATAAAACCTATTTTGATTTACTTAATTTGCTAAACTTCAAATTGAGAAAAATTGAAAAAAAGAAATGTCGAATTAGTCATCATTTCCGATGTGCATTTAGGAACTTACGGCAGCCATGCCAAGGAGTTAAATAACTACCTTTCAAGTATTAAACCCAAAACATTAGTTTTAAACGGAGATATTATCGATGCCTGGCAATTTAGAAAATCATACTTTCCAAAATCACATCTAAAAGTTATTCAGCGCATTATAGGAATGGCTTCAAAAGGCACAAAAGTGTTTTATATCACCGGAAATCATGATGAAATCCTGAGAAAATTCAGCGATATGAATATGGGTAATTTTTCTTTGTTAGATAAATTAGTTTTAGAATTGGACGACAAAAAAGCATGGATTTTTCATGGAGACGTTTTTGATGCATCTGTACAACACTCAAAATGGATTGCAAAACTAGGTGGCCTTGGTTATGACTATTTGATTTTGTGTAATCGATTTGTAAACTGGTGTTTAGCCAAAATAGGTAGAGAACCTTATTCATTTTCTAAAAAAATAAAAGCGAGTGTAAAAAAAGCCGTTAAATTTATTTCTGATTTCGAAACTACTGCAACTGATCTGGCAATTGAAAAAAAATACGATTATGTAATCTGCGGACATATTCATGAGCCTAAAATTATTGAAAAGGAAAACAAATATGGATCAACTCTATATTTAAATTCAGGGGACTGGATCGAAAATTTAACAGCTTTAGAATATCACAAAAAACGCTGGAAATTATTCTCCTATTCCAATGCTGACTTTGCCGAAGCTGAAGAAAATCTCTTTGAAATGGAAGACATTTAACTTCAGAATTATTCACTTCAATAACCAAAAAAGTAACTTTTTAACAATCAACAACTTACTAAAAGCTTAGCATAAAGATATATATATTTTGATGAAAAATGGGAATTACATAACAATTTTAAACAATTTTATACGTTTGAGTTGAACAATAATTATAATTTTGAACAAAAATTAATAACCATTTTTATGAAAAAAATCATTTTATCTGCTATTACGCTATTAGGTATAGCGTTTACTGCGCAATCACAAGAAATTTCTAAGCACGCATTAGGATTACGTCTGGGAGACAATAACGGTTTTGGAGGAGAAATCTCATACCAATTAGGCTTAAATCAAAAAAACAGACTAGAATTCGATTTAGGATGGAGAGATCACAGATATGTTGACGCTATAAAAGGTGTAGCTCTTTATCAGTGGGTCTGGAACATTGAAGGAGGTTTTAACTGGTACGCTGGTGTTGGGGGTGGTATTGCAGCCTGGGATTACAATTATGATGGACCTGGAAATAATTTTGATGACAGTGGAACTTATGTTTTTGCAGCCGGAGATATTGGTATAGAATACAGATTTAAAGAATTTCCTCTTACTTTATCAATAGATGCAAGACCTGAAATTGGATCAGGATATTATGATGATGACAACTTTGGTTTTGATGTAGGTTTAGGAGCAAGATTCAGATTCTAATAAAAACTTACTTTATAAAAAAACCTGTCGTTTAAAAGCGACAGGTTTTTTTACTTAATAATAATTTCTTTTTTAGAATGTATTTTAACAACTGTATAGGGATAACTGACTATCTGCATTAACATAGCGTCTTTCGCAGGAGCATTCTCTTTGACAGTAATAATAATATTTTTGTCCGTTTCTTCTACCTTTTCAACTCCTATTGAATATCCTCCGGTATTTTTTTCACCCATATTCAAAATCACATAATTAGAAGTAGCAATATCATCGTGTTTCATTTTATCTTTTAAAATAGGATCATTATGAAGCATCATGATTTCATTTGGTTCAGTCAAAATTTCAAAAAACTTGATATTTCCGCCTCCGTTAGACTGTTCTGTCAGGATTTCATATAATGGAATATTTGAATTTGATGTTTTTTTTGCCCCACAGGAAATCAAAATAAAAACCGCTAAAACCGAAACTACTTTTTTCATTCACCGCTTATTTTAAGTTATCTATTCTTTATAATCGTCTATTGCTTTTTGATATAACGCTTCATATTTAGGTAATATGTTTTTAATATCGAATTTTTTAGCAACTTCTAAAGCATTGTTTTTAAATTCTTTCAAAACCTTATCGTCTTTAAGAATTTTAATGGCATTTGCGGCCATTTCTTCAACATTTCCTACATCGCTCAAATATCCTGAAACACCGTCGAAATTTACTTCAGGCAAACCTCCTGAATTACTCGAAATTACCGGAACTCCACAAGCCATTGCTTCTAAAGCCGCCAGACCAAAACTTTCTGTTTCTGATGGCAGCAAAAACAAGTCGGTCAAAAGTAAAATTTTATCGATTTCATTACTGTTGCCAAAGAAAATCACCTTATCCAGAATTCCCAGTTCCTGACATAACAGTTCTGCATTTTCTTTTTCGGGACCATCGCCAACCATCATAAGTTTCGCCGGCATTTCTTTTTGAATATGATAGAAAATTTTAATAATGTCCGGAATTCGTTTTACTTTTCTGAAGTTACTGATATGGGTAATAATACGTTCATTTTCATTTGCCATAACACTACGATGACATGGTCCCTGCGGATCCTTAACAACCTTCTCCAGTTCAATAAAATTCGGAATTACCTTAATTTTATTCTTAATTTTGAATAATTTCAGTGTATCATCCTTCAGACTTTGTGAAACCGAAGTCACATAATCCGATTTATTGATACTAAAAGTTACAGCAGGTTTATAAAAAGGATGGTTTCCAACGAGCGTAATATCGGTTCCGTGAAGGGTTGTAACCATTGGAAGATTAATCCCTTCGTTTTTCAGCATTTGCTTTGCCATATAGCCCGCATAAGCATGCGGAATAGCATAATGTACATGCAGGAGTTCAATTTTGTATAATTTCACCATATCAACCAGTTTGCTAGACAAGGCCAGTTCATAGGGTTGATAATGAAAAAGAGGATATTCAGGAACGTTTACTTCGTGATAATGGACATTTGGATTTAAAAGCGCCAATCGTACAGGCTGGCTATACGTAATAAAATGGATTTCGTGCCCGCGTCTGGCTAATTCAAGACCTAATTCAGTGGCTACTACCCCACTTCCGCCAAAGGTCGGATAACAAACTATTGCTATTTTCATGTACTAAATTTAATTCTACGAAAATACTCAAAAATAGCATTTAATTTGCCCTTTGATTTGTTAGATTTTTGTGAATTTTAGAGAGATCAGATTATTAGACAGTTAGATTTTTGATTCTAATTTTAATCAGAAGCAGATAAATTTATTTTCAAAAGAAAAACTTGTCCCGCTGTTCGCTGTATCTTTTGTGCCGAACCCGGCCCAAAAGGATGCCGCTTCCATCTGGGCTAGATTTGACATATTTACTTCATAATGACTTCATATATCTTAATCTACTCAACAAAAAAAAATAACCAATTAAAAATCAGAAAACTGCATAAAAAAAGGCACAAAACCTAAATTTCATGCCTTAAAATATTCTTTAAGTTTCTATTAAAAAAAACGACTGTGCCAACTGTCAGCAGCAGGAACTTCCCAGGATTCGTTGAATTCTTCAATATTGTTTACCAGATTATTGAAAACAATTGTGTTCTCAGAAACCGATTTGTCTTTAACCATTTTCTTGAAATCAATCAATGGTTTGTGCGCAATATGCTCTCCAAGCTTAAAAGTAACATTCATTTTATCAAGCAGATCAACGTTATATTTCTTCTCTAAACTTTGAATGAATTCTACAGAGCTGTCAATTGAACATCCTGTAGCTGCCTGTACTTCCTGATTAACTGCTAATATAATAAAACGATTGTATTTAAGCAAAAAAGAAGCTTCAAGACTAGTTCCGTGAGCTGCCCAGCCTTCTATAAATATTTTTAAGTCAGTCTCTATTTCCGAAAATTCCTCCTCAGAAAATTTTCTATTCGATTGATAAATCCAAACTCTGGATTCACCAGGCAAATTTTCAAAAGGTATATACATTTTAATTTTTCTTAATTTGTTTCTTTCAGTTCCAATAACAGAACCTTATTGTTGTTTCTCTAATTTAGTAAGGATTTTATAATATCGAAATTCTTTTGCTTTCACATCAAACAATTCAATTTCTGAATAACTTGCTTTAAGTTTATCCTTTTTTTTAATTTCATTATTAGTCAATAATGATGCGGTATCAAAATAATCAAGCAAAAGAAAACTATAACTTCTTCCGTTTTTATCTTTTAGCTGCAGAGTCAAAAACTGTTCTGATTTGATATCGGTTACTTCCCCGGTAACAGAAGCATCTTCTGCTTCAGCTTCTACATCACTTTTAGATTCCTTTCCTAATTCCATAATCATATTAGGACAAGTTTCGAGCATTTTCACAGCAACATCCTCACCTAATTTGGTCATTCCTCCTTCATCCCCAAACTTCACTTTTTCATCACCTTTAAACTCAGACATATGATCAGAATAACTCCTAATCATACACAATCCTACAGCTGTTTTTAATTCATCTCCCGTAAAATTATCCGATTTACTTTTTTTAGCGTCCAGACATTCACATGTTTCTTTAGCTATAACACTTAAAACATCTTGTGAATACGAAACAACATTAAAAAGAACCGCCAATAAAAATAGTATTCTCTTCATTTATTTTACAAATCTTGTGCATTCGCAATTAACTCAGCAATATCCATCACTTTTACCTGTCCTTCTTTTTCTTTGTTCTTAATACCGTCCGTTAACATGGTATTACAGAACGGACAACCTGCTGCAATAATATCCGGCTGGGTTTCAAGTGCATCTTCGGTTCTTTCGATATTCACTTCCTTATTACCTGGTTCAGCATCTTTAAACATTTGTGCCCCACCTGCTCCACAACACAATCCATTAGCTTTTGAACGCTTCATTTCAACCAGTTCAACATCCAGTTTCTGAATCAAATCTCTTGGAGCTTCATAAATTTTATTCGCTCTTCCTAAATAACAAGGATCGTGAAAAGTTATTTTTTTTCCTTTAAATTGCCCGCCTTCAACAGTAAGTCTTCCTTGATCTATTAATGATTTCAAAAACTCGGTATGGTGAATAACTTCGTAATTTCCTCCTAATTCAGGATATTCATTTTTCAAAGTATTAAAACAGTGCGGACATGCTGTAACTATTTTTTTAGCTTCGTATGCATTTAAAACCTCGATATTCATCATAGCCTGCATCTGAAACAAAAATTCATTTCCGGCTCTTTTTGCCGGGTCACCGGTACAGCTTTCCTCAGTACCAAGTACTGCAAAAGAAACGTTTGTACGATTTAGAATTCGCACAAAAGCTTTTGTGATTTTTTTTGCCCTATCATCAAAACTTCCTGCACAACCAACCCAAAACAACACTTCAGGCTGTTTTCCTTCGGCCAGCATTTCTGCCATTGTTGGTACTACTAAACTTTCTGACATCTTCTTTTGTTGATTTATTAATCGATATTTTAAATTCGGTTAAATCCGTAAAAGCAACCTACTAACTATAATTTTAATTCTCGTTTTTCCAGTTCAATCGATCCTGCTGGCTGTATTGCCAAGGGGCACCATTGTTTTCTATATTAGTCATCATTGCATTTAACGACATTGGTGCAGCACTTTGCTCCATTACTAAATAACGACGCATATCCATAATGATAGATAATGGACTAATATTCACCGGACATTCTTCTACACAGGCATTACAAGATGTACAAGCCCACAACTCTTCAGGTGTAATGTAGTCATTTAATAACGTTTTATTATCAGGAACAAAAACTCCTTTGTTGGCATCGATATTTTTCCCTACTTCCTGCAAACGATCCCTTGTATCCATAATGATTTTACGAGGAGACAATTTTTTACCGGTTTGGTTAGCCGGACAAGCCGATGTACAACGCCCGCATTCTGTACAAGTGTAAGCATTTAATAACTGTATCCAGTTTAAATCCTGAACATCACTAGCGCCAAATTTTGAAGGTACTGCATTTTCATCTACTGGTGCTGCTGCGAACGGATCAGCATTTGGATCCATCATCAATTTCACTTCTTTAGTAACAGATGCCAGATTATCAAATTGTCCTTTTGGCTTCAAATCGGCAAAATAAGTATTTGGAAATGCCAAAAGAATATGCAGGTGTTTTGAAAAATACAAATAGTTCATAAAACACAAAATGCCTACAATATGCAGCCACCAGAACACTTCAAATAAAACCACAACCAGTTCATTTGACATTCCGTTAAAAATTGGTGCTATAAACTGACTAACCGGAAAACTTCCTGCTTTATGAAAAACTCCTCCCGGAACATTTTGTAAATGCAGATCTGAAGCGTTCATCAATAAAAACAAAATCATCAGAACCGTTTCAAAGTATAGGATGTAATTAGCATCATTTTTAGGAAACCCTCTTAAATCCGAATGTATAAAACGTTTCAGCCGAATCAGATTTCTTCTGATCCAAAAAACGGTTACAGCAAAAATTACAAGTATGGCTAATATTTCAAAAGAAGCTATCAAAACATCATAAACACCACCTAAATAAGGTGCAAAAATTCTATGCGTTCCGAATAAACCATCAATTATAATTTCGAGTAATTCAATATTGATAATTATAAATCCAACATACACAAAAATATGAAGCACTCCTGCTATAGGACGTTTGACCATTTTAGATTGTCCGAGTGCAATCATGGCCATGTTTGTCCAGCGTGCTTTAGGATTATCGCTTCTGTCTACGTCAATACCTAAATTGATATTTCTGATGATTTTTTTTACTCCGGAAGCAAAAAAAGCAAAACCTGCTATCAGAACTATAGCAAACAAAATATTATCTAGATAGCTCATCTCTCTTATTTATTATTCGTCGGATTTTCCTCTTCTTTAGGAGCTACATAAGGTTTGTTTTTCTTTCCAAAAACAGAAACATTTACGTAACGTGTTGGATTAAGACGCACATCCTGTAGCAACAATTCTAATTCTTTTGAAGTTTTAGACAAATTATTATACAATGCATCATCATTTAGTAATTTACCCGCAGTTCCTTTACCTGAGTTCAAATTACTCATAATACCATCAACTTTTGCCAATGTCTGGTTTAAGTTCCTAACCGTTTTACCTAAACCAGCCTTGTTTAAAGAATCCGATATCTTATTGAAATTACCTGACATTTTATTAAAATTTGTCACAATTCCGTTAATCTGCCCTTTATTAGTATCCAAAATAGTATTAAGGCTTCCCGAAGCTCTATGAAACTGTTCCATAGTCTCACTCAATTCTGACAATGACTTTTTTAAATCTTCCTGCCCTTTTTTATCCAAAACATTGTTTAAGCCGGAAACCAGCGTATTGATGTTAGCAAGCATTAAATCCAGTTTTTGTTGAATTGGTTCAATTTTACCTCCTAAAGACTCCGTTAATCCTAACTCAACTGTTGACTCAAGGGTCTGTCCATCTTCTGCAGGAATTTTATCAGCTAAATTTGGAATAATTTTAATTTGTTTTCCTCCAATCAAACTCGGCGAATACAGTGACGCTTTACTGGTTTTAGAAATTGGAAAATCAGTTTTTAACTGAAGTTCCACCAATAACTTCCCTGTTGTTTCATTGATTGTAATTTTATTTACTTTACCAATTGCAAGTCCGTTTAAAGTTACGGGAGCTGATTGTGCTAAATCCTCAACATTATCGTATTCTACGTATAATGTTTTGTAATTAGTAAAAAGATCCCTGCCTTTTAAAAAACTATATCCCCAGATAAATAATAGAATTGACGCGATGACTAATATAGCCGTTTTAATTTCTCTTGTTAGTTTCAAAATTGTAAGTGTTTAATACAAAAATAATATAAATATTCGAACTTATCAGTATTATTTGATAGCGTCCTGAATATTGATTTTTTCCCCATTTCTCGTTGCTACTAAAAATGAAGCACCATATCCTTTACTCTTAGCTTCTTGCAGGTATTTTTTAGCCATTTCGTAATCTGAAGTTTCCTGATAGAAATATTTATAAATATTATTTTCATAAATCATGGTTATGTTTTTCAGACCTTTGAAGTTTTTAGGCTCTAATGGCGTTTTTTTTATACTTGCAATAAGCTGCACTTTAAAGAAAGTTCCTTTAGGGGCATCTTTAACAACCTTTGGAGTGGCTTCAACTGTCTTTGGCTTTGCAGGAACAGAAGTATCTTTTGCAGGTTTAACTTCATTTATTTCCGGGGCTCCTGTTCCAAAATATTCCTTTTTATAACTTAAAATTGCCTGGGCAATAGCTTCTGCAATATCGTTTTGACCAGCTTCTGAATTTAAAATATCTCCTTCAGTAGGATTAGACACAAAACCAGTTTCAACTAAAACCCTTGGCATATAAGCTTTATGCAGCACCATAAAAGGAGCTTGCTTTACACCTCCATGACGAAGTTTTTTTCCTAATTTTTCAAAATTATCCTCAATTTTGCTGGCTAATGAAATACTATTGTCAAGATATTCTTCCTGCATAAGCATCATTGCAGTCATCGATTCAGGGGAATTAGGATCAAAGCCCTCATACTTACGTTTATAATCTTTTTCTAAAGTAATAACCGAGTTCTCTTTTTTCGCAGCTTCAAGATTAGATGCCAGTTTAGTCAAACCCATCACATAAGTTTCTGTTCCATCAGCAGCCGTATTTTTATTTGCATTACAATGTATGGAAACAAAAATATTAGAGTTGGCTCTGTTTGCAATATTTGCCCTTTCAACCAAATCTATAAAAACATCTGTTTTTCGGGTATAAATAACCTGAACATTTGGACTAGCTTCTAATATTTTTCCAACTTTAAGCACAATAGCCAAAGCAATATTTTTTTCAATACGACCACTATAAACGGCCCCGAAATCGTGATCTCCGTGTCCTGCATCAAGGGTTACTTTAAAAACATTGGACTGAGAATAAGCACAAAAAGACGTTATCGTTAGAAAATAAATAAATAGTAGTTTAGTTTTGTTAAAAACATTCATAAATCCAAAAGTTAATTTTAATAAAATGCAAAGCTATAATTTTTACAATTGATTATTTTTGCCAAAAAATTATATGTAAGTTTGACATGTCAAAAAACAAGCCATACTTTTACAAAAATAGCATTTAAACCTTTGCACACAAACTTATTTAATATCGTTTTATTATCATTTTTCCTAAGTGTAGGATGTGGTGATTTATATTCACAAGAAAAAAAGACTAAAAAATCCCCGGTACCTTCTGCAAGACAAACAGATAAGACTAAAAAAGCTGTCACAGACACTACAAAAACGGCTACGGATACAATTAAAACAGACAGCATTAAACCGAAAAAAGCTTTTTTAGACGGAATAGTGAAACGTACTGCAAAAGGCTATCAGAAAATCGATCAGAAAAACAAAACACTTACACTCTACGATGAAGCTGAATTGTATTATAAAGATATAGAACTAAAATCGGGTATTATTGTCCTTAACTATGATAAAGATGAAGTATATGCCGGAAGAATAAAAGATTCTTCAGGTGTTTTAATACAATATCCGAATTTCAAACAGGGTTCTAATGAGGTTCAGCCAGATTCAATTCGTTTTAATTTCAAAACTAAAAAAGCTTTAATTTATAATTCAAGAACAGAACAGGGAGAATTTAAAATAAAAGCACAAATAACCAAGAAAGAAAACGACTCTGTTTATTTTTTAAAAGGAGCACGTTTTACTACCTCTACAGATGTTGACAACCCTGAATATTATTTTAGAACCAGCAGAGTAAAATTTGTTCCCGGAAAAAAAGTAGTGGTCGGATTGACTAATATGGTAATTGCAGATGTACCTACTCCTATTGCATTGCCTTATGCTTATTTTCCGATGAGCCAGGAAAAAAGTGTTTCAGGAGTCATCATACCAAGTTATAACGATTCTAATACAAGGGGATTTTCGCTGCAAAATGGAGGTTATTACTTTGCATTGAGTGACAATTACGACTTAACTGTTTTAGGGGATTATTACACAAACGGAAGTTATGCCATGCGTTTTGAATCTTCTTATGCCAAAAGATACAAATATAGAGGAAACGTCAATTTTAGGTTTGAAAATTTAATTTCAAGTGAGAGAGGCTATCCTGATTATTCCAAACAAAACATCTACAACTTACAGTGGTCACATTCAAAAGACTCAAAATCTAATCCAAATTCAAGTTTTTCTGCCTCCGTTAATATGGGAAGCAGTAAATATTTTAAGCAATCTATTAATCAGGCCAATATTGGTTCAAACTTAAACAACACCCTTAGTTCTTCTATTTCCTGGAATAAAACTTTTAATACAATTCCGCAAGCACGTATTGCTTTAACGGCAACACATTCCCAAAACACACAAACAGAACAAATCAATATGACATTGCCATCTTTACAAGGAAGCATTGATCGTATATATCCTTTTGTTGGAAAAGATGGTGCAAAAAAAGGGTTAATCAAAAATATCAATTTACAATACAATCTGAGCGGTAAAAATAGTTTCGTAACTACTGATTCATTATTTTTCAAACCACAAATGTTTAGGGATGCACAAATCGGAATGCAGCACAGTATCCCGCTTAGTACCAATTTTAAAATATTCAAGTATTTTAGTGCCAGTGCCTCTACCAATTATCAGGAAACCTGGGTAACAAAAACAATTAAAAAATCTTACGATGAGGATTTAAATAAGGTTGTTGACCAAACAGTTAATGGTTTTGATGCTTTTAGAACTTATAACTTCAGTTCAAGCTTAGGTACTACAATTTATGGTACTTTCAAATTTGGTGACACAAAGAAAATACAAGCTATACGCCATGTTATGCGTCCGTCATTTTCTTATTCCTACACACCAAGTTTTGAAAAATATTATGACACTTATGCAATAGACGCCACTGGTAAAACTTACAAGGATTACACCCGATTTGAAAATGGAGTTTACGGACAGCCTGGTAAATCAAATTCCAACATAATCGGTTTTGATTTAAGTAATACTTTTGAAGCTAAAGTAACAGACAAAGACAGCACTAAAACAGAACCTAAAAAGGTCATGCTTTTAAATAATCTGAATTTCAGCACCAGCTATAATTTCAATGCTGACGGAAAGACAACATTTGCCCTCGAACCTATACGTGTGAGCGGAGGAACCCAACTTTTTGAAAACAAGATGAATGTCAATTTTGCCGCGACTTTAAATCCGTATGCAATCGATAATTCAGGGCAACAAATTAATGTATTCAACATTAACAATGGAGGAAGTTTATTTCGAATGACCAGCGCCAATATGACACTTAATTATTCGTTCTCAAACAAAAATGACAAAAAAGAAGAAAACAAACAAAGCGAGCGAAACGGAGGACGTAGTGACGATTTATTTGGTACAAACACGGATTTGAATGACACAAGAAAAAGTCAATTTTCTGAAGAAGAATCTGAGAATGTAATTACCGAATTCTTTAATTCAAAACTTCCCTGGGACATGACTATGGCTTATTCTTTAACTTATTCAAATACTCAAAGAGAAAATAAGATTACAGGAAATTCCATCATGGTTTCTGCAAATATGGATATTACACCTAAATGGAAAGGCGGAATCTCAAGTGGTTATGATTTTGTACAAAAAGGGGTTACTTTTACCCAATTGCGCTTTGAAAGAGATTTGCTAAGCTGGAGAATGTCTTTTAACTGGACACCTCTTGGGGCATATTCAAACTGGAATTTCTTTATTGGAATAAAATCAGGAATGCTTAGTGACATCAAATGGAACAAACGAAGTACTTTAAACCGATAATCTTCAATAAAAAACTTAATATTTTTGATATGAAAAAAGTAATTTTTACGGAAAAGGCACCAGCTCCAATCGGACCATATAACCAGGCTATATTATCAGGAAATACTTTGTATGCTTCAGGTCAAATAGCTTTAAATCCTACTACAGGAGAACTTGTTACTGCAAACATCCATGATGAAACCCATCAGGTTATGCAAAATATTGCTGCTATTTTAGAAGCTGCAGAAATGACTTTTGAAAATGTTGTAAAAGCCACTATTTTCATAATGGATATGAATAATTTTGCAATAATCAATTCTGTTTACGGATCTTATTTCAATGAAAAAACCGCTCCAGCACGTGAAACGGTTCAGGTGGCTTGTTTGCCAAAAAATGTAAATGTTGAGATTTCTATAATTGCAGTGCAATAGCATCCAATAATAATTGTGCCGTTGCTTCATTAGTTGCCAGCGGCACATTATGCACATCGCAAACCCTAATTAGCATATTAATATCTGCCTCATGTGGATGGCTAGACAAAGGATCCTTAAAAAAGAAAACCATATGCGTTAGGCCTTCTGCTACTCTTCCAGCAATTTGCGCATCACCGCCCAAAGGCCCAGAGAGCATTCGTCTTGTTTTAAAACCTGCTGCTTCCGCTTTTCCTCCGGTTGTGCCGGTACCAATTAAACTTATATTATCCTTTTGCAGAACCTCGGTATTTTTAATCAAAAAATTAATTAAATCTGCTTTTTTACCGTCATGCGCAATAATTGCAATTTCCATTCTAATTCTTTATTTATTAGCAACGTGATATGCAATAAGCCCGTCGATTGGACGTCTTAAAACATTTCCTAATTTAAGTTCGTATTTATTAAATATCTCCTGCAGCTCATCCTTCAAATAAAAAGCTATAGATCCAACAAAATGAACGGGAACTTCCTGGCAATTATCATATTGTTTGATGTAATTTTTAACGAAAGATTTCATTCCTTTAAAAATGATTTTTCTGCAAAAATCGGAATCTTTATGCTGAATAAGAAATTTAGCAAAAGTTGCTAAATAGGCATTTGGGTTTGGTTCTTTATATAATTTATTTTTAATAAAATCAGGATCCACATCATATTCTTTTTCAAACTCAACAGCCAGTTCTTTAGGCATTTTATTGAAATAATACTTTCTGATGAGTTCTTTTCCAAAAACATTTCCACTGCAATCATCCATTACAATATAACCTAATGATTGTACCTTTTGATGCAACACTTTTCCATCAAAATAACTGCAATTAGATCCTGTACCTAAAATGCTGACAATTGCTTCTTCTCCCTTAGGTGTAGTAGCATATACCGCTGCATAAGTATCTTCCTGAACTTCTACAATAGCGTTTTCAAAATATCCCTGAAATACCTGTGACAAAGACAGTTTCATTCTGTCAGTGCCGCAGCCTGCACCATAAAAAAACAAATGAGTAGCTTCTTTTCTGTTCTGTGAAATATCAAAACGATCATTTACTCTTTCAATTATCTCCGGACCATCAAGGATCTCAGGATTTAGTCCTAAAGTTTGTGTTGTGAATAACACTTTTCCACTATCATCAATTGCAATCCAATCAGCTTTCGTAGATCCACTATCAACTATTAATTTCATGTTAGTTTAGTTTTTTAGTTTAGTTTCTTCAATTAAAAGTGTGTTTTTCACATTAATTAAAGACCTTACAAAATAAGAAATCCCGTTATTTAAAAATAACGGGATTTTCTCACTTCATAAAATATTATTTTAAACCTGCGATATGCACAGATAAATCAATTAATTTACTAGAATATCCGTACTCATTATCGTACCATGATACTAATTTGAAAAAAGTTGAATTTAAACCAATTCCTGCAGTAGCATCGATAATAGAAGTTCTTTTGTCAGAAATAAAATCCTGAGAAACAACAGCATCTTCAGTATATCCTAAGATACCTTTCAATTCATTTTCAGAAGCTTTTTTCAAAACTGCCATAATTTCTTCATAAGAAGTTTCTTTAGCAACTTTTACCGTTAAATCTACTGTAGAAACGTCAGCAGTAGGTACACGGAAAGCCATACCAGTTAATTTTCCGTTTAATTCCGGAATAACTTTTCCAACCGCTTTAGCAGCACCTGTTGAAGAAGGAATGATATTGATTGCAGCAGCACGTCCACCTCTCCAGTCTTTTCTAGAAGGTCCGTCAGCAGTCATTTGAGTTGAAGTTGTAGCGTGAACAGTAGTCATTAAAGCTTCAACGATTCCGAAGTTATCGTGAATAACTTTAGCTAAAGGCGCTAAACAGTTTGTAGTACAAGAAGCATTAGAAACAACTAAATCAGAAGCTTTTGCCGTTTCGTGGTTAACTCCCATTACAAACATTGGAGCATCTGCAGAAGGAGCAGAAATAATTACTTTTTTAGCACCACCTTTAATGTGCTCATTTGCAGTTTCGATAGTCGTGAAGATACCAGTACATTCTGCTACTACATCAACATCAACTTCGTTCCATTTTAAGTCAGCTGGATTTCTTTCTGCAGTAATACGGATATTTCTTCCGTTTACGTACAATTTTCCTTCTTTAACTTCTACAGTTCCGTCGAAACGACCGTGAACTGAATCATATTTTAATAAATAAGCTAAGTGATCTACGTCTAACAAGTCATTGATTGCAACAACTTCTACATTATCTCTATTAAAAGACTCTCTAAAAACGATTCTTCCAATACGTCCAAATCCGTTTATTCCTAATTTTACTTTTGACATTTTACTCGATTTTGTTTTGTTTTTATTTAACTGATTTAAAGTTTAATTTCTCACTATAAACTTCGTTTCTTTTTATGTTGACATGATATCAGATACTCTTAATAACTCCATATCAATTTCAGATTTTCCTTTAATTGCCTGTTCAAGTGGTGTTAAAGTCACTTTATCTTGCTGTAGTCCCACCATATAATTTGATTTACCATCTAATAGTGATTCTACTGCTTTTACTCCTAAACGGCTTGCAAGAACACGATCAAAACATGATGGAGAACCACCGCGCTGCATGTGCCCAAGAACTGAAACACGTACATCATATTCTGGTAAATTAGCTTCTACGTAATCTTTTAATTCAAATACGTTTTTACCAATTTTATCACCTTCGGCAATAACTACGATACTTGATGATTTTCCTGAAGCTTTACTTTTTTGTAGAGAGTCTAAAAGCCTGTCAAGCCCTAAATCTTCTTCAGGAATAAGAATTTCCTCTGCTCCTGCACCAATACCGGCATTAAGAGCAATATGACCTGCATCCCTACCCATAACTTCTACAAAAAACAGACGGTTATGTGAACTGGCGGTATCCCTAATTTTATCTATACAATCTACAACGGTATTTAAAGCAGTATCATAACCTAAAGTATGACTTGTCCCAAAAATGTCATTATCAATTGTACCTGGAATTCCCATTACAGGAAAACCATATTCAGAATTAAAAATTAACCCTCCGGTGAAGCTTCCGTCTCCTCCAATAACAACCAAAGCATCCACTCCGGCTTTTACTAGATTATCGTGTGCTTTTTTTCTACCCTCAGGTGTTCTGAATTCAAGTGAGCGCGCCGATTTTAAAATCGTGCCTCCTTTGTTTACAATGTTATTTACACTTCGGGGTCCCATTTCTTTGAAGTCTCCTTCAATCATTCCCTGATACCCTCTATAAATTCCTAAACATTCTATATTATGATAAGCGCACGTTCGAACTACTGATCGAATAGCGGCATTCATTCCTGGTGAATCTCCTCCTGAAGTAAGAACACCTACTTTTTTTATTGTTTTTGGCATTATTTAAGTATTAAAGTGTAAAATTAGCAAACATTGATCACTTTTCAGTTGATGATTATAATAAATTAGTAAAAAAACTTAATTCAAACGTTTTCGGTTAATAAGTTTTTCTATACTTAAAAATTCATTTAAAATAATAAAAGTGCCATTTTTTAATTAAAAATGCAAAATTAACAATCCGCAAATGAAGTGTTATAAAAATCCATTTTATGCTAATTATAAACAAATCTATAAAATTTAAATTCTGTTTAATAATCATTATCCGGAATTAATCCTTCATTGTTATTCTTTTGCTCTTGTTTTTCATCCTTTTTTTCAGGCTTCCTTTTGTCCTTTTCCACTTCTTTTTTAGCGTTTGTAAAATTGATGTAATCAGGGTTCAGATTAGAATCCTGTATATCATTTGAACCTTTACTTGTTTTTCCTAATTTATTCTTCTTGAAGATCTTATTAACTAACTCGCTGAAAGTATCAAAATCTACTTCATAACTAATACCTACCCCCTGCGTGTAGCCAATACCCTGACCTACGTAGCTAAGGTCATTTTCCTTATTGAACAAACGCAAATTAGCTGTACCGTCTTCATTAATACGATATTGTACTTCAATATCTCCTACTATTGCCGATTCATTTATACCTCCTACAGGCACACCAACTTTTCCATTAATAGTAATGCGTTCATTAATTTGTGATGATACTGTTGCTACTACCTGACCATCAGCTTCCTGTCCTATACGCCTGTCCGCAGAAACATAATTAAAGCCAACATTAATTTTATCATTGTCTGATTTAATTATATCCCCTAATAAACTGGAAGCAGTTTCAGCAAATGTTCCTGATAAATCTCCCTGGCTAAAACCATCCGTGCTCATAAAAGAACCCGTTGATAATAAATATAAAGCCTGGGTCTGACGAATGTCTTTATCATCCAGTTTATATTGTATTTCTGACTTTAAAACACTACTTACAGAAGGAAACTGAATATCAAAATTAGGTTCCGGACTGGCTAAATCGCCTCTTAAACCAATAACTACTTCAACAGGAACCTTTTTATTAAATGAAGAGTTTTCCAATAATACTGCAGGATTAGCTATTGTTCTGTATACAGCTTCTAAATTTAATTGTGCTCTCATAGGGTTTCCTTCCCAAATAATTGAACCACCTTTTCTAACGGCAAATTTTTTATCAATTAATCCGCCGTATTTAAAATTATAAGTTCCTTCATAAGCCTGAAAATCCCCCCACATATTAAACTTACCGAGCGTATTAATTTTAAACAGTAAGGATCCATATCCTTTCCCTTTCATCCCATGTCCGGAATCCCTGTCTAAAATCACTTCAATTTCCGCATCTGGTGTAATATCAAAATCAAATTCTAATTCGAGACCATTATAGTTTTTTGTCTTTTCGACAATACCATTTGCTAAATTATACTTTTCCTTAGCTGTTATAAAATGTATAAAACTTTTTTCTCCAACACTTTGAACATTGCTGATTGGAATTTTTATCTCAGTTCCTTTCTCAGATTTTGCATCTACTTTAATAAACAATGCCTCAGTTGGCCCTTTTATACTTGCAGTACCATTTATAAAAGCTGTTCCAAAATAGGCAGCATCATCACTATCTTTTGTGTCTAATGCCAGTAGTCGCTTTGAAGTTATAGTTAAATCTAATTTCCAGTCTCCAAAATTCTTATGCTCTATACTTCCGTTTAACAGACCTTTTGTGCCAAATTTGGTGTCTGTCAGCTGATTATTCCTAAACAGGAACTTTTCATCAGTTAAATCTACTACAGTTCTATTGTTTAATTCATAATCTGTATTAAGATAAGTAACTGTCATCCCTGCTTTTTCAACATAAAGTCTTCCATTAATTTCAGGCTTTTTCAGATTCCCTGCAATTGCAGCATTTCCGGATACTGTACCTCGTATATTAGACAAAACATCTCCCCCAATTGTACTCAAAGCAGCCAGATTAAATTTATCAAGCTTTAACTTTAAATCTAATAACGTTTCTTTGTTTTGAATGGAAAAATTCCCTTCAGCTTTGAAGGATTCGGCAAAATTATTCTGGATAGAAGAATTTATAGTGAATTTTTTAAATGTTTCATCTCCCGAGATATCAAACTTTAAAGTCCCTAAATCGATCTTATTCAAATTTAGATTATCAATTTCAATGCTAGCAGTAGGCTGATAAATATTTTTATTTTGCTTAAAATTTATATTTCCGTTTAATTTACCGTTAACAACAAATTTTTTATTTAAAGGAGTAATTTTATTGATATCTACATCTTCAAAATTCAGAACAAGGTCTTTATAATCTGTTCCTTTTATAACTCCGTTTAAATCTATTTTTTGATTTTCATGCGACAATATAATGTTGTCAATGTTGAAATTTTTAAATTTTTTATCAAAAACTACCTGATTATCATCTTCCTCATCTTCATTCAAATACCATAAATAGTCCTTAAATTTCATTTCTGACTTATGAATCCCAACTACGTTGTTTTTATTTTTATCTATTGTATGATAAAGATTCAGATTAAAATAATCCTCACCTTTGCTTCCACCTTTAAATTCAGAACGAACAAACAAAGTATCTTTTGATGTTACATTAATTAAATTAAAATCGCGAACCTTATAATAAGGAGTTTTAATACTATCCAGTTCGATAAAGGCATTATAGAGCGGATTCTTATTATCAATATTAATGCGAATATTATCGAATGTATTTTTTGAAGCTGTAATTTTTTGTGAATTGAACCTGAACTTAAATTCTTGTTTATCAGAATCGATTTTACCGCGCATTACAGTACTCGAATCAATTTCAATATCCGGGTACAACATTTCAACCACTTTATTGTACACATGGAAATTAAAACGCAGAAACTGCCCTTTTTTAACTTTGTAAGGTTTATAATTCGTGTAAAGACTTCCGACAGAATTCATAACCAGTTTATCTAACTGGTCAAATTGAAATTTACCTACAATTTTTCCATTTACAACATCATTTGAATTAACAGTTATAGTACGCAAATTGTCTGAATCGAAACTTGAATTTACCGTTATTTCATCAAAAGCATATGTTGATTTTGGATTTTGGTAAACAGCATCTTTTATAAAAATATTTCCATGTAAACTTTGCAGAGAATTCCCACTAACCTGTACAATTGCATCACCAGTAAAACTGGAAATGGAATCATTAACGAATTTCAGTTTTCTCAAATCTGAATTTTCGATATTAATATGAAAATCATATTTATTTTCCCGTTTGCTCAAATCAACCAAACCATCAAATGTCAGGTTTAAATTAGGATCGTTAATAGAAATCTGACCTTTATAATATGGTAGTTTAAAATTGCCATTTACAACAATATTATTGTAAGTGTACTTATTATAATCCAGTTTTGCGATATCCCCTTTTACAATTGTATTTAAATATTTCTTAGAAAACCCTATACCATCAACATTTAGGTTTAGAGTCGTTTTACCTATATCTTTCCTTTGCAATAAGGTTCCGAGGTCAAAATCATTAAGAACAATATTTCCTGAGTAAGAAGCTTTATCTATAAAATCAATATTATTCATATGCAGGTCGATTTCTCCATTACCGAGATCGCTGGCCATTTTGAATTTTGATTCTAAATCTGTGGTTGATACTCTTATAGCTCCAACTATATTAACTTTTCCAATTCTTTTTAATTCTTTAGGAAGTTTTTTTCCTAAAACATCTGGAAGCAAAACGACCAAATTATCATAGCTGGTAATGAGTTTATCAAATTTACCATCCATCGAAAATTTTTGGGATTTGCTTCCTAAAAGATTTTTAAAATTGATATTTCCAATAATTCTTGTCCCGTTCGTATCACTTAATCTTAGCTTTTTTAAATTAAGGTTATTCAGTGGCCCCTGTATTTTAGTTTTTACTTTAAAATGCTGATTTTTACCTAATCCCCCGTAAAAATAACGAATATCATTTGAAGCCAATGAAGCTGAGTCTAACACTACATCAAACCTAACTTTATCAGTAAATTCTAAGAAATCTTTTACCTGATAATTTAAAATAGCTTTACCATGAATAGTCGATCTTTTGGTAGTAATGGCTAAATTTTCAAGCTTTATTTGTTTTTTGCTGTAACTGAATTTTGAACTTAAATTTGAAACATAAAGACCTCTGTGGTCCAGAAAAGAAAATCTGTGGATATTTGTATTTATTTCAGATCCATATATTTTAAATTCACTGATATAAGTATTCAGGTTTTTAAAATCTATAATCTTTGGAGTCTTTTTGTTTTCGTCAACTGCAGAAAATGAACCTTGCGATATGTAAGCATTTTTTGCTGTTAAAAGAAAATGTTTGCTTGATTTTGTAGGTTTTCCTGATTCAAATAATCGTATAAAAACATTAATATTATTTTCATCTTCGTTTTTATATGTTTTCAGGTTAAAAATTAATCCTGTCAAACGAACATCGCCAAAAATTAAATCACCATCAATTAGTCTGGTTACGCTTAACACATCTGTGGTAATAATATCCGAGTAGATTAACGTTTTTTTGTGATGGTCTAAAATTAGTACTTTTTTAAGTTTAACGCCTCCAAAAGCATTAATTGCCACCTTTTCGATACTGATATTCGTTTTAAAATCAGTATTAAGCGTATCCGCAATGTAATGGGCAATTTTTGTTTGCACAAATGGCAAAGACAAAGTAATAGCAATTACCAAAACGAGTAAAACTAACCCCATAAGGGTTCTGGATATTATTTTCTTTACTTTTTTAATAGCTGCTTTTATTTTTAGTTTTCTTTAAATTTATTTTTGAACAGACAAACAACGGCTGTTTTGATAAAAATTCTTTAATTTTGGCTCCTCCTTTTACGATTAAACAAAGTTAAAAATTTGATTTGTCAAATATAATTCAAAATTTGTGCCTTTATATGCAAAATTCAGAGGTTTTTATTCTTGCCATCGAAAGTTCCTGCGATGATACTGCTGCCGCGGTTTTACATAACGACAAAGTACTCTCAAATGTTGTGGCAAATCAGTTAATTCACAATCAATATGGGGGTGTTGTTCCTGAACTGGCTTCGAGGGCACATCAACAAAATATTGTACCTGTAATTGATGCCGCATTACGCAAAGCTAATATACAAAAAGAACAATTAACAGGTATTGCTTTTACACAAGGTCCGGGTTTAATGGGTTCTTTATTGGTTGGAAGCTCTTTTAGCAAGTCATTGTCGCTGGCTTTAAAAATCCCATTGATTGCTGTAAATCACATGCATGCTCATATTTTAGCGCATTTTATTGATGAAGAAGGATTCGACAAACCGGAGTTTCCATTTTTAGCGCTAACCATTAGTGGAGGACATACCCAAATTGTAAAAGTGAATGGCTTTTTTGATATGGAAATCATTGGTGAAACTACGGATGATGCTGTTGGGGAAGCTTTTGATAAAAGTGCCAAAATTCTTGGACTTCCTTATCCTGGCGGTCCTTTGATTGATAAATATGCCAAAGAAGGCAACCCAAAAGCTTTTCAGTTTACAAAACCAAAAGTTCCCGGTTTAGATTTTAGTTTCTCTGGTCTAAAAACAGCCATTCTATATTTTATCCAGAAGAATAAGCAGGAAAATCCAACTTTTATTGAAGAAAACCTAAATGATATTTGTGCCTCCATTCAATATACAATTATTGAAATTTTGATGGATAAATTAAAATTAGCGGTAAAAGAAACCGGGATTAAACAAATTGCTATCGGCGGAGGTGTTTCTGCCAATTCAGGAATCAGAACCCGTTTGAAAGAAAGTGAAGGCAAATATGGCTGGAAAACGTTTATTCCTAAATTTGAATATACTACAGATAATGCTGCAATGATAGGAATTGTAGGGTATCAAAAATATTTATCAGGCCGTTTTGAAACCTCAGCTGTTGTTTCTAAAGCACGAATTCAATTTTAATTATGCAGTTATTTTACAATCCGAATATAGACGAGGCAACTGAAACTTTTTCTTTCGACAAAGAAGAAAGCCGTCATATCATTAAAGTTTTACGAAAAAAAGATTCAGATATCCTTCACGTTACAAATGGCTTGGGATTATTGTTTGAAACCGAAATTACGCTTGCATCAGATAACAAATGCATTGTAGAAGTTCGCTCCATACAAAAATCACCTCAACCAAAATTTTATTTACATCTTGCGGTGGCACCAACCAAAATGAATGACCGATTTGAATGGTTTTTAGAAAAAGCAACTGAAATAGGAATTCAGGAAATCACACCAATTATCTGCGATCGATCTGAAAGAAAGGTTATTAATAAGGAACGATTTGAGAAAATCATTCTTTCAGCAATGAAACAATCCAATGAAACTTTTTTGCCAAAATTAAACGAAGCAATTTCTTTTAAAGAATTCATCAAACAAAAAAAAGATGGATTACAGTTCATCGCACATTGTGAGGAAACAGATAAAAAGTCGCTGAAGCAATCATTAAAGCAAAACGAAAACATAACACTTTTGATTGGTCCCGAGGGCGATTTTTCTGAAAAAGAAATTACCTTGGCGATTGAAAACAAGTTCCAGCCTGTTACTTTAGGAAATACCCGTTTACGCACTGAAACCGCTGCAGTTGTCGCATGCCATAGTGTTGTGTTTTTCAATGAAAACTCAAATTAACCGACTTTAAAATTGATATGAAAAAAATATTGTTTCTGTTTTTATTGGCTTCTATTTCTTCTTTTGCACAAGAAATTGCCTTATTAAAATATAGCGGTGGCGGAGACTGGTACGCAAATCCTACTTCACTGCCAAACTTAATTCGGTTTTGTAATTCCACTATTCAAACCCAGATAAAAGCAAAACCTTCAACAGTTGAGCCAGGAAATCCAGACTTACTCTCTTACCCTTTTGTACACATGACGGGGCATGGAAATGTTGTTTTTAGTGATGCTGATATAACAAATCTTAGAAACTACCTAAACGGAGGCGGTTTCCTGCATATTGATGATAATTACGGGATGGATCAATATATTAGAAAAGAAATAAAAAAAATATTTCCAAATAATAGTTTAGTTGAGATTCCGGCTAATCATGCTATTTTTCAAAAACCTTTTCCTTTTCCGAACGGGCTGCCAAAAATTCATGAACACGATGCTAAAAGACCTCAGGCTTTTGGGATTTTTGTAGAAAACAAGCTGGTTTTACTATATACCTACGAATGTGATCTTGGTGACGGCTGGGAAGATCCGGAAGTAAATAATGATCCGGCCGAAGTACGCCAGAAGGCATTAAAAATGGGTGCCAATATCATCAATTATATTTTCACCAATTAATCTATACACAGTGCAGCTTACCCACGAAGAAAATCAATTTGAAAGTAAAACATTTCCCATAACCCTGGTTTGCGATCACATCTACTTTCAGCAAAACATTGGTTCTCTTTTTAGAATTAGTGAAGCTTTTGGTATTGAAAAAATCATTTTTTTAGGAAAAGATATTCCGTTAAATCCCAGAAAAATAAATAAAACTTCAAGAAGTACTCATCTTAATGTTTCTCATACTGTTATTGAAGAAACAGATGAATTAATTCATTATCTACTTGAAAATCAATTTGAAATCATTGCTTTAGAAATTACTCATAACAGCAAGCCTTTAAAAGAAATCATAATTCCTGATGATAAAAAAATAGCACTCTTGATAGGAAGTGAAATTGATGGAATTTCTAGCAATCTCTTAAAAATTTCAAATCAAATTGTCCATATTACGATGTTTGGAAAAAACAGCAGCATGAATGTTGTTCAGGCAACAAGCATAGCTTTGTACGAATTAACTTCTTAAAATAATATTTAACACTTTTATAAGAACTAGACTACATAAGGGTTTGTAAGATTCTGATCAACAAATTGTTATAAAAATTTTGACAATTACATTTTTTGTTATAAAATTGTGTAAGAATTTAACTAATTAAACATTTTATAACAAAACCCCTTTATTATGAAAAAAATTCTTTTTTCCGCCGTTACAGCTCTTATGCTGTTTTCTTGTCAAAATGATAAGACAGAATCTTCAGATCCTGATTTAAATGTAGCTTCAAGACGTGGTTGTGCATCCCAAGAAGTTTTAGAAGAACAATTAAAAGCGAACCCGGCATTAGCTCTTAAAATGAATGAGATCGAAGCTTTTACAGCTAAACATTCCTTGGATAAATTTACAGGTCGATTAGTAAACGGTAAAATCGAAATTCCTGTAGTAGTAAATGTATTATACAGAACTACTGCACAGAACATTTCTGATGCACAGATTCAATCGCAAATTGATGTCCTGAACAAAGACTTTAATGCGCTAAATTCAGATTATAATAATGTCCCGGCACTCTTTTCGGGTGTAAAAGCGAATATCGGGATTACATTTGTTTTAGATCAGGTCATTAGAAAATCTACAACAAAAACTTCCTGGGGTACAAATGACGCCATGAAAAAAACTGCACAGGGCGGTCTAGCACCAACGTCACCTACAACCAAGCTTAATTTATGGTCATGTGTGATTGGTAATGATATTTTGGGATACGCACAATTTCCGGGAGGACCATCATCAACAGACGGAGTCGTAATTGATTACCGCTATTTTGGTTTATCTGGTGCAGCTAATGCTCCATTTAATTTAGGAAGAACAGGTACTCACGAAGTAGGTCACTGGATGAATTTACGTCACATTTGGGGAGATGCAACTTGCGGAAGCGATTTAGTAGCTGACACACCAACCCATAATGAAGAAAATTATGGTGTACCGGCTTATCCTCATTATAGCACATGTGCCGGAAATCCTGTAGAAATGACAATGAATTACATGGATTACACCAATGATAATGCTATGTATATGTTTACAAATGGACAGAAAACCCGAATATCAGCCATATTTACAACGGGAGGAGCAAGAGCTTCATTTGCCCAATAATTATTGGCAAAAACAACACTTAAAGCGGGATTAATAATCCCGCTTTTTTGATTTAAGGACTAAATTTTAAAAATGGTTTTACTACATTTATAGTCTAAATATTAAACATGGTAACATCAAAAACTATTTCGAACGGTATTTTAAGAGCCTTAGCCACAATCTTAATAATTGGTCTTGTTTTATACTTTTTATACGAAATACAAACCGTAATTGTCTACTTATGCATTTCTTTACTATTGTGTTTAATTGCAAATCCTTTAGTTTTATTTTTAAAAAATAAACTGAAGTTTAGTAATTCGATGGCGGCAACAACAACTATCGTCTTTTTTATATTTCTGATTGTGGGTTTTATACTTCTGTTTGTTCCTTTAATTATTTCACAGGCAAATAATTTGGCGCTATTAGATACAGCTCAACTTCAAACAAAATTCATAGAAACTGAGAAACATCTTGAAGATTACTTTAATATTCAGCATATTGACTTAAATAAAATTATAAAAGACTCTAAACTTACTTCGGTATTAGATTTTAGTTATTTTACCGGATTTATCAATTCAATTATTAATTTCATGGCCGATATGGGAATGGGATTGGTTTCTGTTTTCTTTATCACTTTCTTTTTTATTAAAGATCAGGATATTTTTAAAAATCAGGCCAGAAGAGTAATTCCTGATTCAAATGAAGATAAAATTCTGAATTCAATCACAAAAATAAACCACTTATTAACACGCTATTTTATTGGTTTGCTGTTACAATTAATTGTGGTATTTGTCCTGTATTTAATTGTATTGCTAATATTTGGAAATGAAAACGCTTTTGTCATTGCTTTTTTATGCGCAATTCTAAACATAATTCCATATTTAGGGCCAATTATCGGGACAACATTGGCGGGGATTTTAACGATGATCAGTATGATTGGTCAGGATTTTCAATCTGAAATAGTACCAAAAACAATCTATGTAATTATAGGCTTTTTGATAGTACAAGCGATTGACAATAATATTAGTCAGCCCATAATTTCATCAAAAAGCGTAAATTCGCACCCGTTAGAAATATTCTTGATAATCCTGATCAGCGGAATCACATTTGGAATTGTGGGTATGATAATCGCAGTTCCGGCATTTACAATGATTAAAGTAATTTTAAAAGAATTTTTTCCTGACAATAAAATTGTGTCCGTATTAACCGAAAGAATTTAGCTTTGAATACTTCTATTTTGCATCCAGATATACAGAAATTTATAATTCAAAATACTGGAGCAGATGTAACAAAATTGGCGCTGCAGAAAAATCCGTTTCTACAAGTGGATTGGATTTTAATTTTAAATCAAATTGAAGCGCGAACAAAAGCCAAAGAAAAACTTCCGACTTGGTTTGTGGAAGAAAATATAATTTATCCAAGCAAAATCTCAATTGAACAAACTTCTTCAGAAAAAACAGCTGCTCACAAATCTTCTTTGATTTCCGGAGAATCTTTAATTGATTTAACCGGTGGTTTTGGAGTAGATGACTATTATTTTTCTAAGAAGTTCAAAACAATAGCACACTGTGAAATAAATAAAGAGTTATCGTCAATTGTAAAACATAATTTTGAGCAGCTAAAAGTTGGGAACTGCACTTTTTATGAAGATGACTCAATGAATATTTTAAGTAATTTTAATCAAAAATGGGACTGGATTTATATTGATCCATCCCGTAGAAATGATGCTAAAGGCAAAGTTTTCATGCTGAAAGACTGCTTGCCAAATGTTTCGGAATCGTTAGATTTTTACTTCGAAAAAACAGATTCAATTTTAATTAAAACTGCACCATTATTAGATATTTCTGCAGGGTTATCTGAATTAAAATTTGTAAAGAATATCCATATCATAGCTTTGGAAAACGAAGTAAAAGAATTGCTTTTTGAAATACACCATCACTATTCTGGTGACATTACTATAAAAACAGCTAATCTTTTAAAGGATAAAACTGAAACTTTCGAATTTGTTATGGGTGAATTTGAGTATCCATCCTACCATTTACCTCAAAAGTTTCTGTATGAGCCTAATTCAGCCATTATGAAGTCAGGAGGATTTGATGAAGTTAGCAATTCATTCAAAATAAATAAACTCCACAAAAATTCCCATTTATATACTTCAGATGAATTAATTGATTTTCCGGGACGAACTTTTGAGATCGAGAAAGTAATTTCATATAGCAAAAATGATATGAAAACAACACTTTTAAATCAACAGGCAAATGTTACAACACGTAATTTTCCTGACACAGTAGAAAACATTCGAAAAAAATGGAAAATAAAAAATGGAGGGAATTTGTATTGTTTTTTTACAACTGATAAAAATAATAGTAAAATAGTTTTAATTTGCAGAAAAATAACTTAAAAAATGAAATATTTAATTACACTAGCTTTTTTTCTGTTAACTTATAGCACATTTGCCCAAAAACCTTGTGAATACAGTACAAACGTAACAGATTCAATTGGTACTTATAAAGTTACAAATGAATATCTGGTAAGTGAAAAAAACTTTGGAAACACTTTTGATTATATCTTTTTTTCTTTGGCGCAAACTGACGGTTTGCCAACATTAAACTTACAATTGATCCAAAAAAGCAAGGATTTTATAAAAGCCAATTGTTTTGATAAAAACTCAAAAGTATTTTTACAATTACAGAATGGTAAAGTTGTTACCTTACTACATGTCAATCAGGAAAACTGCGGAACCCTACTTCATGATAAAGATTTTAATAACCGGATCAATACCGGTATTTTTATGTTTATGAAAGATAATTATGAAGAACTGAAGAAATCGCCTGTAACCATTATGCGAATTAAATATTTAACGGCAACCGAAGATTATATCATAAGGGGTGAAATTACATCAGAGATGAACGGAAAAACATACAAGCCTGCTACTTATTTTATGGAAAATATCAGATGTGTGGAATAATTATTCGCAATCCCATTTTTGATTAGAAACCTTATCTTTTAAACCTGTTTTTAAATTATAATGCCACCATTCTGAATCAAAAGAATTAAAGCCGTTTTTAATCATTACTTTTTTAAGGAATTTTCTATTCGATAATACTTCTTTAGAAAGTTTAGTATAATTATGACTTGCCTGAATCCCAAAAAAATCAAAGGGAGTTCCCATATCAACTTCTTTACCTTTAGAATCAACCAAAGAAATATCAACGGCTCCTCCTCTGTTATGGATGGAGCCTTTTTTTGGATCTGCCACATACTCCGGATTTGAAACTATCTGCCACATTTTGTTCTGAATAGATAATGGTCTGTAGCAGTCATAAAGTTTAATTTTATAGCCTTTCTTTATAAAATCCTTGTTGGCTTCTATCAGAGCCTGAACAGTCTTTAAACGCAAAAAACATTCGGCACAATCATACACTTTTGCTTTTAAAAAATTATCCTCAGTAGCATATTTCATATCGTAGATAAAATCTTTACTGTAATCCTTTAAATTGACGAAAGTAGTATCAGTCAGAGAGACATCTTCATATACCTCATTCTGAGCGCTTGAAGAAATTATCCAAAAAAAAGAAACTAAAAAAAACAAAAAGTTTGAATATGAAATTACCTGTACTGTTGACTTCATTGTAAAAATTCACTGTGTTTAGGTAAATATAAACAAAACATTTTTTTTATATCTCTCCTGCCATCATAATATTTTCTTTTATTCCTTTATTCTTAAGCATTCGGAAATGGGACCTTACAGCATGATAAAATGGATAAGAAGTATAAGGAAGATTATATTCTTTAGCATATCGCTTTATTATAGGGGTTATATAAGGATAGTAAGTATGTCCAACACCAGGAAAAAGATGATGTGCCACATGATGCGTAAAACCTCCATACAAAAAGTTAGCTAATTTGCTGTTGGTACTAAAATCTTTAGTCACGATCATCTGATGCAAAGCCCAGGTAGCAGAAAGATTCCCCTCAACATCTGCAACAGGAAACTGTGCATCTTCATCAACATGAGTCGAAACGAGTGCCACAACACCAAGAGCACTTCCGCACATATGCATTGCAATCCATGCAAGTAAAACCATGTACCAGGGTTGATCTAACAAAAACATCGGAAGGAAAAGCAAATAAAAAAGATTAACCAATTTTGCTGCAAATAACAAGTAAACCTCTGTTACTGGAATTTTATCTACTACTTTTTTTACGTAATTATCTTTTTTACCAAAAAAATCTTTAAAGTCCCTTATATAAATCCAATTGAGACTGTACAATGGATAAATAAGCCACATATAGATATACTGATATTTATGATAATTAAATAAAGGGCTGTTAGGAAATATTCTGATGATATCACTTTGCCTTATATCAACATCCCAATCAGGAATGTTGGGATAAGCATGATGAAGATTAATATGACGGCGGGTCCAAAGCCAGTGATTACTTCCAAAAAGCTCCAAAACATACATAAACCACTGATTATGTTTTTGCTTTTTAAACAATGCTCCGTGTGCAGCATCGTGAAATGCATTGATGAACAGTACAATCATCGTAATTCCACATAAAATGTAAAATAAAAATAATAAAAGAGTACTGTTCCCAAAGCAGAGAATGCAGGCATAAAATAAAAAGAAGGCAATAATAAGTCCCAGAGACTTTATAATATTCAAGAGGTATAAGGATGAATTCTGCAAAACAGTTTCATTAACTTCTTTTCTAATCTTTTTAAAAAAATCATCAGTATCAGATTTTAGATAAACCGGGCGTTTTAACTTTTCCATAATGATTATCGACCTAAATTCTTATATCAAATTTAATAAAAAAAAAGCTAAAATACACACAAACAACACTTTAAATAAATAAAATTTACCTGAAAATTAATTTACTTTAAAGAAGAGATGAAAACTGGTAAAGGCATTTCTGTACAGATAAAACAACAAATGGACTTAGAGTCAGTTCGCAATGATGTAGGCCATTTTGGGGGTTTGTCATATTTTTATCGATAGAGTTCCGGAAAAAGTTCTTCCCTCTGATGGCCATATACCCGACCCAGGATAAAATTGTGGTCGCTTGGTAAAATAGTGTTCATCTAAGACATTGTTAATGTTAAATTGAAACTTTATTTTTTCTGTAATTCGGACTGCAAAATTTAAATCAAGCAGCTGATATGCTGGTACTAATCCCACTGCGCCACTTGCAGACGGGACACTAGTATTAAGTGCATCCGCAAAACTCTCAGAAGTATAACTGTATAATACCGATAAACTAACTAAATCATAATTCACAGTAATCCCGTTTCTTGAAATCCATTTAGGAACACTTTCAACCTTGTTCCCTCTAATGCTTACATTACTATTGCCTGATCGTATTGTAGCATCCTGATAGCGCGCATCCATGAAAGAAGTAGATGTAAAAAGCGATAAACTGGTTTTCTTACCTAAAGAAAAGTCTCCTTCTAAAAAGAATTCAATCCCTTTAGTTCGTGAGTCACCAATGTTGGTCCTGAAAATAATCAGATTGTCATCTTTATCAGTTTGAGCAAGCATTCCCATACGGTTGTTATATGGCACGCAGAATGCCGTAACATCCCATTTAAGAAATTTATATTTTCCCCTAAAACCAAATTCTGTATTATATCCATAAGCATCTTTTAAGTTTTTGTCACTTACTTCATAAACAGATTGTGGAATGATGTCTTTGAAAATAACAGGGCGGTAAGCTTGTGACCACCCTGCATAAATATTGATATCGTCTGTTATGTCATATTGTGTAATTACACCAAACAAAGGAAAGCTATGCCGTATTTTATTAGGCAGTTCCGTGTCTGAATAATCATTAATAATACCAGTCATATTGGTTTCACCGTTTTCTATTCTAACTCCTGTGTTTAAGGAGAATCGTTTGGTAAATAGCCATCGATTCTCTGCAAAAAATGCAATATTGCTCGTTTTAAAATGCAGGTCTCTGCCCCAGCCTGGTGATACAAGGGATAAATCAAAATCAGTTCCAGTTGTTCCTTTGCCTTGCTGCTGTCGGTGCAAATCATTATTCATATATCGTAATCCAGCCGCAATTGAATTGGTTTGATTTAGAAATTTATAAGACTGGAGAACCCTCAACTCTGTTGTATAACTATTAAAATGGTCAATATCAACTTGTCTGTTATTATATTCAAGGGTAGCAGGCACAATCTCGTCAGGAATGTTGGCGGGTTTATCAAACATCACACTATTTCTTTCTCCCAGAACAGCCGAAGTTGTGAATCGCAGTTTTGTTGAAGAAGCGATGTTCCAATCAGCTGTTAAAGAAGGAACGTGAATATTTGGCTGATAATAATTCCTTGAGCGTGTTGACATTTTTGGATTGTCCTTAAACATGTTATCAGTCAACGGTCCCGGTATGTGCGTAATATAATTTGAATGTGTCCATTCTAATTTAAGACTTAGCTCTTTTGTAGCGTCATAAAAAAGAGATACGCCCTGAGCATCAAAACCCGAATCACTGTTTTCCCTATAACCTGTTATCCATTTACCATTTATCCATGCGGAGTACCTAAACTTGCCTATTTTACCAGATATACTGTTGTATGTGCTTATCAAACCGTATGATCCCAATGTATTTATCGTTTCAAAAGTATTTTTTTTTATCGTGTCCGGCTGTTTGCTTACATAGTTAATCATACCACCAAACTGTGCACCATATTGAAGCGACCCTGTCCCTCTGACTAATTCAATACGTTCTATCCCTTCCATAGGAATATTGTAATGACTGGCCGGATAGCCGTACATATCAGAGTTAGTAATAATCCCATCTTTACGTATATTGAATTCCCAACTCCGATGAGGGTCAAGTCCGCGGGTAGAAATGTTTAACTGATTACCTGTCCCGTCCATATCATAAACAAATACTCCGGGAATTTTCGCAAAAATCTGTCGGCCATATTTTTCCGTTATGGCAGCATTTTTTTGTGTCATATCAATCACTTCCGTTTTTTTTCCCGAAAAAATATAAGTTCCTTCTATAGGTTCGAGTCGCTGAATATCTTGTGCTGTTTTATTAGCTTCAATTGTCACAGGAGCAAGATGGTGAGTTTTTACTGTGTCATTTGCTGTTTGTCCAAACGCAACAGTTACATTAACCAAAATTCCCGTGATGAATAAAAAACTCTTCATAATTATAATCCTGATTTTTTCAGTAACACAAAACTAAAATTGCGTAATTATTTGATATAAATTTTACCTAAACAATTTTGAAGCAAACTGGTATAAACATCTTCGCCATGTAAGCCATTCATGAGCTGTTTCAGGAGATTCATAATATACATATTTAATTTTTTGCTGATCTAACATCGCTCGGAATGCGCCAACAGATTTTGGGAAAGGAACAGGTTCTTTAGTACCTAAGCCTAACCAAAAAAGTTTTATTTTTTTATTGAGAGCATCGCCGTCTTTATATTTTCCTTCTAAAAATGTAGAAACATCAATTGCATCTGTATTGGGGTAATTTGACGTACCGCTAAATCCGCCGTATTGAGAAAAAGTATCCAGATGGTTCATCATAATTCTCATCGTTTGATTTGCACCCATAGAAAGTCCGGCAATTGCCCTGTTCTCGCGATTTGAGATAGTTCGAAACTTTGCATCAATCATTGGAATTACTTCAGTGATGAATACCTCTTCAAAAACAGATGCTGATTGCTCTTTTTTGTCTCCCTGATTATTTTGTGGTTTATAAGCATATCCGTTATCCATTACAATAATCATAGGAGTTGCTTGCTTTGCAGCAATCAGATTGTCTAAAATCAAATTTGCTTTGCCCTGGGAAGACCAGCCTGTTTCATCCTCAAAACTTCCGTGTTGTAGGTAAAGAACCGGATAACGTGTTTTAATGTTTTCATTATAACCAGGTGGTGTATAGATAAAACAACGTCTAAATGAATTTGTTAGTTTTGAGAAGTAAATATTTTCACTAACAAGACCATGAGCTACATTTTTAAGCGAAAAAAAATCCTGATCTTTAGCAGGAATCTCTATTCCGCTTCCTAATCGGCCGGCACCATAGAAATATAAAGTTCCCGGATCCGGAACAGAAGCCCCATCTATATTTAGCTGATAATAATGAAATCCTTCATCCTGCGGATTAGAATCCCCTGTCCATACCCCATTGGCATCTTTTACCAGATCATACTTAACACCGCCCAGATCAAGCTGGACTTTATTGGCATTTGGCGCAGCAATACTGGCACGAACCCTACCCTGAGAATTAACCTGAGGGAATTTCTTTTCAGGCTGATTGACTGATGATGGCTTAAAATCTTCCGTTATTTTTGTTTCCTGCCCCGAAACTAATTGAAAATATAGGCAGAAAATTAAAAGGACTATAAAAAGATTATTTTTCATTTTTAGTTTTTTAAAGTTTAATTTATTTTTTACAGACAAATCAGTAAAGCTAAAAAGTATTGCCACTTTCGATAAAATTCTTTTTTGAATTAAAAAGAATAGTGCTGATGAAATATTAGCTATTCTCTAAATAATTCATCAGCAAATTTGTATTTACTCAGATCAATAGATTCATCCAATTAAAAATCTATTATTTAAATAAAAGTGGAGCTAATTCTTTAAAGCTTCGGCGCCAGGTCTGAAATTCATGTCCTGTGTTATCAGAAATGTAGGAAACAGCATTAAAACCTGCACTTTTAAGACTTGATACTGCACTTTTAACACCATCAGGACGTTCTTTACTTCCACAACTTAAAAAGATAAGTTTTACTTTTGATTTATCCTTAATATCTTCTGGTTTATAAGTTCCTCCACTAAGAAGTGCATAATGAGAGAAAACTTCAGGTTTATTAAGTGTTATACTTTTTGTTTCCATGCCTCCCATTGATAAGCCTGCCATTGCACGATTCGCATGATTGGCAACTGTACGAAAATTGGAATCAACATACGGAATTAATTCATCTACAAGAACCGTTTGAAAAGGTTCTATTTTGAAACTTGACAAACTACCAAATTTCACTTCATTCGTCATTCCGTAAGTCATTACAATGATAAAGGGTTTAATTTTTCCTTCTGCAATCAAATTATCCATGATTAAATTTACACGTCCCTGATTGCTCCACGCGGTTTCATCTTCTCCCCAGCCATGCTGCAAATACAAAACCGGATATTGTTTAGCTTTGTCTTTATGGTAACCAGGTGGTGTATAAACAAATGCCCTGCGGGATGTATTAGTGCTTTTTGAAGGGAAAAGGATTTGCTGTACATTTCCGTGCGGAACATCTTTTAGTGCATAAAAATCCTGATCATGTGCCGGAATTTCAATACCGCTTTCCCAACGGGTAGAGCCATAAAAATTGAGTGCACCCGGATCGTTAAAAACACCTCCATCGACAGTTACATGATAATAATGAAAACCTTCATCCATGATATTGGCTGTGGTGCCTCTCCAATAGCCATCTTCACTTTTTGTGAGAGCAGTTCCTCCTTTTGCACCACCTAAACCAAGACTTACAACAACAGATTTAGCTTCAGGAGCCAAAATTTGAAAACGCGCATAACCCTGAGAATTAACCTGAGGATATTCCTGGCCTGGCTGATTAAGGGTTGAAGGTTTAAAATCCTCAGCAATGGAAGCCTGACTTGTTTGCGAAAAACCTGCAAAACCTGATAAAATAAATGCGTATAGCATTACGACTGCATATTGTTTCATATTTTTATTTTTTTAGATTAAAAATTTATTTAACTGTCGGAGGTATGATTTGGTACTTCCCGCTAAGGTGCATTAAGCTGAAGAGATACATTAACCCATCATAATAGGGATCAAAATAACCATCTTCATAAGGTTCAAGCTTGGCCTTCCAAAGCGCGTGAACAAAATCAATGCTTTTTTTATCTGGATTAACTAATGATGCTGTTGCTGAAGTCCCTACTAATCCTATTGAGTGTCTGAGTTTTTTGACTGGTCCGGCCTGCAGAATAAAATCTGGTGTGGAACCATCAAGATTGTATTGATCTACAAATGTTTCTATCCCTTTAGACCTAAGGAAGTTTTGAAATTTCACAGCATATTCTTCCTGCCATTTTTTATCTTTTCCGTACCAGGTATAATCCATCGCAATATTCATAGGAACACGCCAGGAATCATAACGAAATCCTGCTGGCATCCATGGTGTAGGATGTGGTTCTCCGCTAAACTCTGTATAATCTGAATTTAGACCTGTTACGGGATGACATGCCTTATGCAGAAAATTACGGGAAACTTCAGCACATTCTTTGTAAAACTCTTCATGTCCGTCTTTGGCATACAAAGCCCATATTTCATAGAATGCCGGAACATGATAGGATGGGTCTGTCCATTCGTATCCTCGCCCTTCTGGCACAAATGATATTTGTTTGTGTTCTGTATTAATGATATTATGGATATTACCAGTACCATCTTTTTTCCACATGGCATCTAATATTCTTCGTGCTTCATTGTAATAATGAATCCCGGTATCATTTCCCCACTTGTTCGAAGCAAAAAGCAAACTGGTTACGTAATACAATTCTCCGTCTGATGCAGAGCCAGGTGAATTTTGTTTTTTAGTTTCAGGATTTACACTCCATGCAAAATAGCCTTCTCTTGGTCCATCCTGATGCTGCATGTATTTTACTGACCATCTCCAGAGACGATCAAAAACCTTTTTTTTATCGAGCTGAACTGCAACCATCATTCCGTATGACATTCCTTCAGTACGTGCATCTTTATTTTTTACATCAGAAACATATCCTAAAGAATCACCTTCTTCAAAATAAACCTTATTTGGTCCTTCAAAAACATCATAATAAGCTTTGGCTACTTTTTTATCTATTTCGTCCTGGCTATACCCTGCTTCTTTAAACAGATTGCGATAATGCGGAATTTCAGCCTTTGATTTTTCTGCTTTCTTTTTATTCTGGCAAATCGCTAAAACCGGCACAAACAATCCGAAAATAAGTATTAAAATAAGGATTTTAGCATGCGAGTCTCTTTTAAATTTTGTATTCATTTTATATTTTTTATTTTAATTTTAATCTGGAATGAACTTCAAGTTCAAAGTTTTTCATTCAAATAGAAATGAGAATGATTATTTTCGTTAAATTAAATAATAAGTATTATTTTATTTTATTTTATCTACCCCTTTGGTAGTCTGTATTATTTTTTGAATAGTTCCATCTGGATTATAATACATGTAGTCTACACAAACAGAACGCCTGTAACTTCCTCCAGTAGGTAAACTTCCATTATGATAAAAAAAGTATGATTTGCCTTTGTAATCTATAATTCCAGGGTGTGTTGTAAAACTATTGGTTACATTTTCTTGTATTAAACCCTGATGTTTCCAAGGTCCGGTTGGACTATCTGATGTACAATATTCTATTGTTTCTGCCTTTTCTCCTTTACTGGCATATACTAAATAATACATTTTTTTTCTTTTGTATATCCAGGGTCCTTCTATAAAGTTTTTTGGTTTTAAATAGTTAATTTGACCATCAATCTCAATCATATTTTCTTTAAGCTTCACCCATTTACAGCTTGCATTTCCCCAATACATATAGGCCTGTCCATCGTCATCAATCATTACTGTAGGATCGATATCATCCCAGGAATGTTTCATGTCTGTTGTCATTTCATTAATTACAAGGGCTTTGCCTATCGCATCTTTAAAAGGTCCGGTAGGCTTATCTGAAACTGCAACACCTATAGCTGCTCCGCCTCCACTCACATCATCTTTTTTATGAAATGTGGAAACAAACCAATAAAATTTACCATTTCTTTCAATGCACTGAGCTGCATACGCATCCCCTGTAGCCCATGAAAAAGTACCTGGCGAAAGTGGTGCGCCATGATCTTTCCATGTTGCCATATCAGTGGTGGAAAACACATGCCAGTCGGCCATTTTATAATTAGTATCGGCTTCGGTTGCTACATCGTGTCCTGTGTATAAATACAAAGTACCTTTGTGGACAATAGGTGAAGGATCAGCAGTAAAAATATGCTTAATGATAGGGTTCTGTGCTGTTATTTCAAATGTTGAAATACAACAAAACACCAATAAAATCCTGATATTTAATTTCATGGTCATAGTTTTTTTGGTTATAAATAATTATATGGTTTTCTTATTTTAGTTTAATTACATTTTTATCAAAATTTCCTTGCCGGTATATTTTACTTTTTTAGGAATATCACTCTTTTGTTTTGCAGATATCCATACAATATTCATTGTATATGTTTTCGTCTCGCCATTATAACTACCAATTTGTTTTCCTATAGTTAAACTTTGATTCTTTTCATTCCAAGTGATTGGAATTTCGATATATTTTCCTTTTTCATAATTGTAGTTATCTCCTTCATCATTATAAAAAGTAAAACTTGCATCCTTACCTGCATAGATTCGAATTTCGAGTTCATCCTGTTTAGCTTTTGTATTCTGAATTACATTTCCGATAGGCACAATCGAGCCTTCTTTTACAAAAACTGGTATTTTGTCTAATGTTACGGGAAATTGAATTGTTTGTCCCCCTTCGAATCTTTTGCCGGTCCAGAAATCGTACCATCCGTTTTGTTTTGGTAAATAAACATTCCATTTCGTTACTTCAGGAGCCGTGACCGGTGCGATTAACAATGATTTTCCAAACATATACTGATATGCCTGACTTACAGCAGCTGCATCATAATTAAAATCCATTATTAATGGTCTCATTAAAGTTGAGTTATACTTAGATATTTGCCAGGCTTCAGAATAGATATAGGGCATTAGCTGATATCTAAGATTCAGCATAGAACGCATGTTATTTTCTACCTTTTCTCCATATTTCCAAGGTTCAGTTTCTGTTTGATAACCATGCATACGGAATATTGGATTAAAAACTGCCCATTGAAACCAGCGAATCAGGATTTCATGATACTTTTCATCTTTATACTGTCCTGATCCCGGACGGAAAAATCCACCGATATCGGTAGTCCAATAAGGCATGCCTGTTACATTGTAATTTAAACCCGCAACAATTTGACGTTTGTAAGCATCCCAGTCCCATCCTATATCGCCTGACCAATTAATTGTTCCATATCGCTGCTGTCCTAAAAATGCTGAACGTGTTAGAATCGTTACCCTTTTTTCAGGATTTGTTTTTTTTTGACCTTCATAAACAGCTTTGCTAACAAATAATGGATAGGTCAGCCTATAAAAATCGCCTAATCCAAAATAAGTTTGCTTGCCTCTTAACGCATCATTTTCGGGCTCAGTGGCATCCATCCACCACGAGTCAACACCAAGCGTAAATAAATTTTTGTTAAGTACGTTCCAATGTGTTTTTTGCGTTTCCGGATTATAAATGTCAATCCATGGACTATTGGGAATAAATAAGTTTTTTGACACATATTCTTTACCAATTTCCGATTCTTTATTTAAATTCTCCCAAACAGAAATAGAAAAGTGAGCATTTAAATCATGAATTTCTTTTATAAATTTTTCAGGCTCCGGATAATGTGTTTCATCAAATTTAGGAACACCCCAGCCATACTTTCCCCAATATTGCCAGTCTTGTACAATTACATCTACAGGCAGGTTACGTTTTCTGAATTCTCTGATTGTTGAAACCAAATGTTCTCCCGAGGTATATCGTTCGCGACACTGCCAAAATCCAAATGCCCATTTAGGCAGCATTGGTACATTTCCCGTAAGGTTACGATAATTCGCTATGATTTCGTCTGTATTCTTTCCTGCAAAAACAATATAATCTAGCGATTTGGCATTGGGCGAATTGAAAACAGTTTCATCATTAGTTAGTTTTAAACTAAGAGATGGCGTATTGCTAGATTTGCAAACCACTTTTACAGTGTGCTCACCTGCTTTTAATTCGACTAATTTACTCACTGCTGGCGGCAGCCATAAATTAGATTGATTGATCACATCTATGCCGTCAATCAAAACTAAATGGCGGCTATCCATATCTCCAAGATCCAGCATTAGCGAATATTTGCCTTCTTTAGCGATCGAAAAAGTTCCGGAATAAACGGATTGCTGTTGTGAAACTTTTTGTGTGCCTGAAGTTGTAGTTACTTCAACTTCACGTTTTTCACCTTCATTTATTGTATTTCTAATTAAGTCGATATTTTGATTGGTTGGATTAAAATAAGTCAGGCCATACTGATGCCACAATAAACCATATCCCTTATTGGATACCAAAAACGGAATAGCAATCTGTGTATTGACCTGAATTAACTTTCTGGTTACATCTTTCAGATTGTAAAAACCATCCTGAAACTGTCCTAATCCAAATAAATATTCATCTTTAGGAGATTCAAAACCCTGTTCGGCTATAAAACAGGATTCGCCCATAATAATAGTGGGTTTTAATATTCGTGAATTTGCTTTTTCAGTTAAAAAAACTTTGCCTGATGCATCACTATATTTAATGACTCCTGTTTTTTTATTAAACCAAACAGACATTCCTTTTGTACTAAGCTGTAAATTTTCTAAAGACTCTTTTAATTTAAAATTAGGAATGTTTGATTTGTTTATCAGAACGAAATCTTGCTCTTCTTTTAACTTTCCTATTTCATATTGTATTCGGATTGATTTTTCGGTAAGAGGAATTATGTTTAGCACACCGTCAGATAATTCAATAGCCAATTTATCTTTACTTAGAATATGCTTTTTATATTGTTGTGCACTAATTGAAGTGAATAAAAAGCCTAAAATTAAAATGTAAACTGTTTTTTGCATTTTTATTTTATATATTAATTTATCATTTATTCGATTGGTATTAATGAAACTAAAGAACCCCACCTAAGAAGTAATGAGTTTTGTATCATTCCATACAATTGAAAACTCCTGGCTTCGTTTGGTAATTCATTTATAATTTTGGAATAAAAAAGCCGAAAGGGATTTGAACTTCCGGCTTTAATTTAAAAAACTAACACTAACTAACATTAGTTATAAACTATCTATACAACTAGGAATATAACCAAATATTAAACTTTTAAATCCTGCTCAAAATAATTTTACTTATTTCTCGCAATCAATTATATTAATTAGAGACTACTAATAAAAGATGTATTCTCTTTAAACTACATGCAAATTCTTATCAATGACACACAAATTTCCTTTATCATGCTATTCTGAGCAACTTAAAAAAAATAATCTCTGTAGAGTAAAAAATAAATCACCGTAGACAATAAGTGTATTTATTACAAATATATAAAAATATTTAATAAAACAATCGGTTGTTTTTTATTTTTATTGTTAATTTTAAATAAATAAAACAGGTAAAAAACATTGTGTGTATTTATATAGTTAAAAAAACACAATATTCATTATCAACATTGTTCATTATAGATACTAAATCCTTATAAACTATTTTTTATTTTAGAAACAGCTGTACTGACCTCTTTTTCGGGTTTTTTGCAAGCTTTATTTACACAAACGTAGATATAGGTTTCATTATTTACAAAACGATCCTTTAAAATTGGGAGAGTACTTTCTTTTGTTGAGCCAGCTATAAGAATGTTAGGCAAATAGTAACTTTGAAGTTGAATTGTTTTAGCAATTGCCTCTTTTCCAGAAATGGCAACTTCAAAATAATTATCAGTATAATTCAGCATTAAATTTAACCAGTTATAATATTCTCCTGGTGACTGCAATACATCATCTTTTATATTATTTAGCATTCTTTCAGCTGTTTTGGCATATACATCATTAGAATAATAAAGCCCCAGGCGAAATAGATTATTTGCAAAAATTGAATTTGATCCTGGAATCACATTGTCAGCAATTTCCATCTTCCTGGCAATTAGATTTGCCGAACTGCCAGATGTAAAATAAAACATATTTGATTTTTCATCCCAAAAGTGTTTCATCGCATAATCTGTTAATTGCCTGGCTTTGCGTAACCATTGTTCATCTAATGTAATCTGATAAATTGCAATAAATGCATCTGCAACTGTGGCATAATCTTCAGAAAAACCAGCGATAGTACTTTTTCCCTCTTTATAACTGTGATTTAAACTTCCATCTTTTTTAAGCTGGTTATTTACAATAAAACTGGCGTTTTTTAATGCGATTTGCTTGTAGTGCGGATTTTTGAATGCACGATAAGCACTAACATAACCTTTTATCATTAAAGCATTCCAGGAAGTAAGGGTTTTATTGTCTAAATGAGGCCGGGATCTTTTGTTTCTGGCTGTTAATACTATTTGCTTCCAGTTTTTTACTTTGGCTTCCAGTTCTTTCAGATTCAATTTATTGCTTATCGCAAAATCTTTATCTGATTGATTTTTAAACAAAACATATTGCTGATTTTCCCATAATCCGTTTTCATTAATATTAAAATATTTTTGAAAAAGAGCATAATCCGATTTTAATAAAGACTGTAACTCCTCTTTGGTCCAGATATAATACGCCCCTTCTTCTAATTTTCCTTCCTTATTTTTACTGTCTGCATCTAAAGAAGAATAAAAAGCGCCGTTAGAAGCCATAAGCTCCCTCTCTACAAAATCCAGTGTTTCATGAACTGCTTTTTTATATGACTCCTTTTTGGTAACCAGATATGCATCAGAGTATAAACTTACTAACTGTGCATTATCATACAGCATTTTTTCAAAATGAGGAATATGCCATTTTGTATCTACTGAATATCTTGAAAAGCCTCCACCAATCGCATCATAAATTCCTCCGTCAGCCATTTTGGTAAGTGTCGTTTCTACATATTTTTGAATCGATTTATCAGTATTCTGAATACTGTACCGAAGCAAAAAATTTAATGTACCCGGCATTGGAAATTTCGTTTCACCAACTAATCCTCCCTCTTTATAATCCAAATCCTTCTGCCATGATTTTACAGTTGTAAAAACATCTAATTTTTTAAAATTGGCTTCATCGTTATTGACTTTAATTAATTGTAATTCCTTAATTCCCTTTACTAATTTATCTGCGTATTCAATAGTTTTTTGGGGATTGTTTCTATATAAATCAGAGATTTCAGTCAGCGCTTTAGTCCACTCCTCTTTTGTAAAATAGGTACCTCCAAAAATAGGACGACCATCAGGAAGTGCAATACAGTTTAATGGCCAACCACCTTTTCCTGTCATCAATTGTACTGCATTCATGTAGATTTGGTCAATATCAGGACGCTCCTCCCTGTCTACTTTTATACTGATAAAATTATCGTTCATTAATTTCGCTACAGCTTCGTTTTCAAAACTCTCTTCTTCCATCACATGACACCAATGACATGCCGAATAACCTACAGAAATAATAATGAGTTTGTTTTCTTTCTTTGCTTTTTCAAGGGTTTCATTATTCCATGCTTTCCAATCTACCGGATTATGTGCATGCTGTAAAAGATACGGACTCGTTTCATCAACCAGGTCATTGGTATATTTATGATTTTCCTGATTATTCTGTTTGTTATTACAGCTTATAATAAGACATGAAATGATTAATAAAAGGGATAAAAAACGCATATAAATTGAATAAAACAAGTGATTAATTATATGAAAATGAGGGTATGTTTTTAACTAAGAAGCTAAAATAACAATTTATATTTAATAGATTCAATGTTATCAAATTATGCTTCAAATATGCTATTAAACGCTTCAAAATTGACAATCATATTTCAACTTTCAAGCTATTTTTACCGATTCGTTTTCATCAAAAATGAATAAAAAACATGTTCATTCTGATAAAATTTATTTAAATAATATTTTTCAAATTGGTATAGATCCCAATAAAAAACAGCATCTTATATGAATAACACATCACAAAAACTTTCAGTAATAGAAAAAATAGGTTATGGTTTAGGTGATTTTGCAGCAAATTTAATTTTTCAGACATTATTGACCTTTCTGGCTTTCTTTTACACAGATGTTTATAAAATTCCAGCCGGTACAGCAAGTGTTATTATTTTTATTGGTGGTTTTATAGGTGCTTTTTTCAATATCATTATGGGAATTATTGCTGACCGTACTAAAACGAAATGGGGGAAATTCAGGCCCTGGATATTATGGACTGCATTCCCTTTTGGCATTGCTTCAGTCCTGTCTTTTCTAACTCCTGATTTTGGGCTCAGAGGCAAAATAGCCTATACATTCCTTACTTACTTTTTTTTAGTGTTAATTTATGCCGCAAACAATTTACCGTATGTTGCTTTAAGCGGTGTGTTGACAGGCGATATGAAAGAAAGAAACAGTCTCTCTTCCTATCGTTTTGTAGCTGTAATGATCGCTCAATTTATAATTCAGTCGCTTTTATTACCACTGGTTTTAATTCTTGGGCACGGTGATAAAGCTGTTGGTTTTAAAAATACAATGCTATTATTTGCTATTGTGGGGGTAATTTGTTTACTGATTACTTTCTTCACCACGAAAGAAAGAATCGTTCCTAAAAAAAATCAGGAATCTTCTGTTAAGCAGGATTTTATAGATTTATCTAAAAACGGTCCCTGGATTGTTATGGTATTAGTTACTATTTTGGTTTTTATAACCTTGTCCTTAAAGGGCGGAATGTATGTTTTTTACTTTAAATATTATTTAGATCCTGCTGCACAAACTCTTTTTTTAAAGGATATTGGCTTTACTTCATTTATTGGTTCGGTGAATAACTTGCTAACTGGAATTGGATTAACAGATCTTCAGTGGCCAAAAGATGTTCCTACTACTGCCTTTAGTCTTTTTAATGCTGGTGGAATTCTTTTTATGATTTTTGGAATTATGTTTTCAAAATCCCTTGCAAATGCATTTGGAAAAAGAAATATTTACATCACCTTCATATTTTTATCAGCTATAAGCTTATTGCTTTTTAATTTTTACAGCAAAACAGCTATTACAATGGTTTTTGTTACGCAATTAATACATGGATTTATTTATGGCATAACCATTCCGTTATTATGGGCAATGATCGCTGATGTAGCGGATTATAGCGAATGGAAAAATAACCGAAGAGCAACAGCAACAATTTTTTCGGCAATGATTTTCGGATTAAAGATAGGAATAAGTATTGGAGGTGCTTTGGGAGCCGCTTTTTTATCCAAATATGGTTATGTAGCAGAAGAAGTTCATCAGGTATCAGCAGCGCTTGAAGGAATTAAATTATCAATAAGTATCTATCCTGGTTTTATATTTATTATAAGTGCTGTTTTATTATGCTTTTATGTAATTGATAAAGACATGGAAATTGAAATTGAAAATGATTTAAGAGAAAGAAGAGAGAAGTAATATGGTTTTGGATAACATAAAAAATTCAGGTTATTTAGACTGATTCTTATTCATTATGATAAAAAACACACCTAAAAATATCTTTAAAATAGTACTAAAATTGAATCCTAAAAAAAACAAATAGTTGGTTTTCAATTAAAATAGTATATATTTAATTCTAATTTCATTAATCATAATATAAATGCTTCCACAAAAATGTTTTAGAATCTGTGTCATCTTATTCTTTACAATTCATTGTTTGTTTTCTCAAAATACATTTGAAAACTACCAGTTTAGACTCGTAAGTAAAGAAACTTCCAAGAGCGGCATTTACACCATTGCACAGGATCAGTCTGGAGTTATCTGGATTGGCACAAACGGAGCTGGTCTATACAAATTCGATGGGGTTAACTATGTAGCTTACGAGCAAAACTCTAAAATAACCAATTCTATTAATAGCAATTTAATTTATGTTGTTTACGTAGATAAACACAACCGATTGTGGGCAGGTACAGACGAAGGTTTATGCCTGTATAACAGAAATTTGAATACTTTTGAAAATATTGAAATTCAAAAGAAAACCAGAAACAAAACGGTAATTTCTGTTAAAAGTATTGTAGAAGATAATAATGGAAATCTTTTTTTGGGAACATTTAATGGCGGCCTATTAAAACTAAATACAAATACCCGAAAAATTACTTCAATAAAACTGGACATCCCAAATTCAGAAAATTGCCTTATTAATTGTCTTGCAAAAGATAAAAATGGTACAATCTATTTAGGAACTAATTTTGGTCTGAAAGTAGTTGATCCAATAAGAAATAAAATCAAAAAAGTTAAAATCAACTATGCCGATCAACTGCTTAAAGGGACTTTAGTATCGATGTGCATTGACAGTAAACAAAATTTATGGATTGGTAATGGTTATAAAGGGCTGGTAAAAGTAGACTTAAATCAGAAGACCAAACAAGCTATATTGTATCCCATAACCACGAAAAGAATTATGTCTATACTGGCAACAGACCCTAAAACTATTTTGTGTGCCACAGAAAACGATGGGCTAATTATTGTAGATGATAAGGGCGATATCCAGAAAAAATATGTCAACAGCAAATTCAATAGCCGCAGTTTAAGCTCAAACTCAGTCTGGTCATTATTTTTGGATAAAGAAAAAAGAATTTGGCTGGGTTATTACAACAAAGGCCTTGGCGTTTTTGATAAGATAAACAGCAAAGTAAATATTATAGAAAGTCTCCCGGGAAATCCTCAATCATTACAAACCAGTTGTGTGACCGGTATCGCAAAGGATAGTGAAGGCCAGTTATGGATTTCTATGGAAGGCGGCGGTGTTGATGTTTATAATCCGAAAACTAAACTTTTTAGACATATTACAAAATCTGATACCAGCCTGTATTCCGGATTAACCAATGACAATATCACAAATGTATTTATAGATAAAAATCAGGACATTTGGTTATCAAGCTGGAATGAGGGCATTTTTGTTTTAAAGAAAGGCAGCCGAAATTTTATTAATTACAATACAAAAAATACTCCTGGTTTGACTTCAGACAATATTATGAGTATTGCTCAGGATTCCAGAGGTGTTATCTGGATAGGTACTTTTGCGAAAGGGCTCCATTATTATACGCCATCAGATGGCAAATTTCACCATTGTGACTCTAAACCATTTTACACAAATGGGCTGACTAATTTAGATATCAGAAAAGTGATTGCTGATTCTGACAATGCTGTTTGGGTGGGTTCAACAACAGGTCTCTACAAAGTTAATACGGATGATTTTGTCACTTTTTCAGTAACTTCTTTTCGGAATAAAATGTCTGAAAAGCTTAAAAATCATAAAAGTACACATACCATCAACACCTTATATCAAGCCAGCAACAAAGAAATCTGGATTGGTACTGATGGTGCCGGACTATTTAGCTACAATAAAAAAACAGATGTATTAAAATGGTATATTAATTTCAAGGGGCTACATGAAAAATCTATTTCATCCATTTCTGAATCGAATGACGGATCTATTTGGATAAGTGGGAAAAAAGGAATTACCAAACTTGATTTAAAAAACAAAATTTCACTCAATTATTCTACATATGATGGATTGCTTGGAAACGACTTTAATAATAATTCTGTACTAAAAGATAAAAATGGACTGCTTTATTTTGGAAGCTACGAAGGCGTAAATTACTTTGACCCTGAAAGTTTAGTCAGAAGCAAAAAACAGCTTCCAATTTACCTGACTGATTTAAAACTTTTTAACAAGTCAGTAGCGCCACTCGAAAAAAATTCACCTCTGATTAAAGTATTATCAGAAACAAAAAAAATAATCCTTAAGCATGATCAGTCTGTATTTACAATTGATTTCATTGCAATTAATTATTCTTTTCCTGCCAGAAATGAATTTGCTTATTATTTAGAAGGATTTGAAGATTCATGGAATTATGTTGGCAGTAAACGTTCTGCCACTTACACTAACTTAGCACCGGGCAATTATGTTTTTAAGGTTAAAGCATCAGAAAAAAATGGAGTTTGGAATACCAAACCATTAGAATTAAAAATCGAAATTTTACCACCATGGTGGAAAACATCTTTTGCTTACCTTTTTTATTCCTTATTATTATTCGCTGCAGTCCATTTTGCAAATCAATACTATCAAAATCGTTTTAAACAAAAACAAATGATAGAGTTTGAACAGAAAAAAGCGATTCAAATTGAAAAATTAAATAATAAAAAATTACAATTCTTTACCAATATATCACATGAGTTCAGGACTCCGCTTACTTTAATTTTAAATCCATTAGGAGATATAATAAAAAATAACAGTACAGAATTACCTGAAGGAGTGGTCAGTAAATTGAAAACTATTCAGAAAAGTTCAGACAGGCTTTCCAGATTAATTAATGAGTTAATGGATTTCAACCAATTGCAGTTTAACCAAATGACCATTAAACTACAGTTTATTGAGGTTATAAGTTTTACAAAAGAAATCGTCAGTTACTTTGATGAAGAAGCATCCAGCAGGGGTATTCATCTGCAGTTTGAGTCAAACAAAACATCTTTAAAAGACTGGATAGACCCTAAAATGTTCGAGAAAATTATTTTTAATGTAGTCTCAAATGCTTTTAAAGTTACTCCCGATAATGGAAAAATAAAGGTAAAAATAGTGGTGAATGAGAAATTTATAAATTTTCCGATGATCAATTCCACCGACGCTTATCCTTCATTTGAAATTATTGTGGAAGATAACGGCGCGGGACTTGACAAAAAAGATATTAAGAAAATATTTGACCGTTTTTATCAGGTCAACAACTTAAACAAGGCTTATTATGGAAGTACCGGAATAGGATTAGAAGTTGTACGCGGATTTGTAGAACTACATAAAGGAATAATTGAAGTCGAAAGTGAATTGGGAGTTGGCACAACTTTCAAGCTAATATTTCCTGTTGGAAAAGATTTTTTTAATGAGAACGAAATATCATTAGAGGAATATAAAAAAGAAAAAAGAATAAGCTATACACCAGTAATTGAAAAAACAGAGGAGGAACTACAAGATGATCAGGAAAAACAAGATCGAATTTACACGATTTTGATTGTTGAAGACAATGTAGAACTTCGAAATTATTTAAAAAACGAACTCAAAAAAGAATATAAAGTTTTAGTCGCTGAAAATGGTCAGGTTGGTTTGGACTTAGCTTTGCAAAAATTGCCCGACTTAATTTTAACAGATGTAATTATGCCTGTAATGAGCGGCTTGGAATTATGCAAAAATATTAAGTCCAATTTAAAAATCAGTCATATTCCATTAATGATGCTATCTGCTAAAGCCTTGATTAAAGACAAATTAGAAGGTATTGATTCTGGCGCAGATATGTACCTGAGTAAACCCTTTGACATGGACATTTTGAGGTCAAGTCTGGTACAGTTAATCAACAGCAGGCAGATTATGTTTAACAAATTCTACAATGGAATTACGCCAAAAGCAAAAGAAAAAACAACCACCTTAGATAATGAATTTATAAAAAATACCCTGAATTACATTAATGAAAACATTAGTGAACCCGAGCTAAGCGTTGAAGTTTTGGCTTCGAAAGTATTTTTGAGCAGAAGTCAGTTGTATCGAAAAATTAAAACGCTAACGGGTGTATCCGTAAATGAATTTATACGAAACGTTCGTTTAGAAAAAGCAAAAGAACTAATAGAACTGGGCAATGATAATATAACTGAGATTAGTTACAAGGTTGGCTTTAGTTCTCCTTCCTATTTCACAAAATGCTATAAAGAAAAATACGGATATCTACCAACACATAATAACAAACAATAAAAATTAAAACATTTAAAAAGTGGCTGTCTCAAAAGGACAGCTTTTTTGTGTAGAGTATTCTATTATCTAATTTTTTTAACTAAATCATTCTAGTCATTCCTACCTAATATAAATTCATTCTTTTTCTAATTTTTCTCTTACATTTTAATTTTTCAGCATTATCAAATACAAAAAAAATATCTTTTATTTTTTCTGATACTAAAAAAATAATATAAAAATATTAATAATTTCTAAGTTACATTTCTTTACCTGAAACTATCTCTAAATGTTGATTTTACTGGTTTTGTACATCTTATGCTACAAATTTGATAGTTTTTGCATCATTTGTGATATGTGAAATTTATGTTAACGTGATATTTTTGGGTTTAACAATTATCAAATAACTAAAAATAATTACTAACAATTAAAAACAAACTTAAAGCATGAAATGAAAACCAATTATTTATTGAATACCATTTTAAATAAAAAATCGAACAATAAAAATATGATTTGAAAATATAAATTGAGAAAACATATTATTTACTATTTCTAAAATTTTAAAGAACAGAAAATAGAATTCAATAGAATAACAAATTTTACAACCGAACAATTATTTAACTAAACAAAAAACCAATTAACTATGATGTTAAAATTGAAATTTGCAATAATCGCATTGCTTATAGTTAGCACTCAGAATGTGATGGCACAAACTAAAACGATAAAAGGTGTCGTTACGGATCCTTCCGGGGTTCCATTGCCTGGTGCCAGTATTAATGTACAAGGATCCAAAAATAGTGCATCAACTGATTTTGATGGTAACTACGCATTACAAGGAGTTAGTGCGACAGACAAAATAACATTTTCCTACGTTGGATTAACTTCTCAAACAGTGACTGTTGGAGAGCAGACTATTATTAATATCAAATTAGCAGAAGCTGCACAAACCTTAAATGAAGTTGTTGTGGCCTATGGTACTCAAAAGAGAACTAAAGTTACCGGAGCTGTTTCAACGGTTAACTCAAAAGATATTGTGGCAGTACCCATTACTAATGCTGAGTCTGCTTTGCAAGGTAGAGCAGCCGGTGTTACTGTCGTAAATGGTGCTCCAGGTTCAAGCCCAACTGTTAACATTCGTGGTATTGCAACAATGAATAATGATTCTCCTTTATATGTAGTTGATGGAGTTTTAGTGGGTAACTTATCAGGATTAAATCCAAGTGATATTGAATCCATGTCTGTACTAAAAGATGCTTCTACTACTGCTTTATATGGTTCAAAAGCTTTTAATGGAGTAATTATGGTAACTACTAAAAAAGGGAAAAAAGGTCCAGGTCAGCTGAATTTTAGTTCGTATGTAGGTTTTCAAGCAGTTACCAAGCGATATGATGTTCTAAATACGCAACAATATCTTAAGTATGCTAAAGAAGCTTTTAATCAGGATCTAGCGGCAAGGGCTGCTCAATTTGGTAATGTAAATACAAATTGGCAGGACGAAATTTTTCAGACCGGTCTGATGCAGGATTACAATTTGAGTTTTTCAAATGGAACAGAAAATTCTACAAGCCGTTATTCTGCAGGATATTTAAAGCAAGAAGGATCTATTATTGGAACAGGATTTGAACGTTATTCATTCAGGTCAAATAACACCCAAAACATTGGTAAATTAACTATAGGAAGCAGTATTGGGGTGTCTTTTAACAAAACAAATCCAGAACGTGCTTCAGGAGGTAGAACATTATTAGAGCATGCAATCAAAATGGCTCCCTATATCCCTGTATACAATGCTAATAATACAGGTGGATATGAGGGTGTAATTAAAGATATCGACGGAACAAATGATGCAGAAAACCCTGTACGTGTTGCAAATAACGGATATCAGGAAATCATTGGAACTTCTATAATAGGAAACATATTTGCAGAATTAGAAATTTACAAAGGCCTGAAGTTCAGATCTCAAGTTTCTTTAGATTATTATCAAAATAGAGATCATACGTTTATACCAGGTTTTTATGAAGGTACAAATTTTCAAAACTATTCTTCAACTGCAGAAATTAATACTCAAGGTCAAACCATAGTTTTTGATAATAGTTTAACTTATAAAACTACTATTGCAGAGAAACATAATTTTGAAGTATTAGGTGTTATAACTAAAATTGAGAGTAAGAATCGCAATGTTACAGCTGGCAGCCGTAATTATATTTCTAACGACATTGACCAATTGAGCATTACCGATCCAACTTTAACATCGGCTAATTATGAAACTAATAACTTAGGATATGTTGCTCGTATCAACTATGACTATAATGAAAAGTATTTATTTGCTGTTTCTGGACGACGAGATGGTTCTTCTCGTTTTGGAGCCAATAAGCGCTTCGGTAATTTTTATTCTGTAGCTGTAGGTTGGAATATAGCAAAAGAAAGTTTTATGGCAGAATCTATTTTTAGTACTTTAAAGCTTAGAGGAACTGTTGGTACGACGGGTAATGATAAAATTGAAGATTACAGATATGCCTCAGCACTAAATACAAATTACACATACCCAATTGCTGGATCTGCTGCTTTAGGAACAACTGCAGGTGCTGCTCCTAATCCAAATTTACAATGGGAATCCAAAAACGACAGAAATATAGGTTTGGATTTTGGTTTATTTGATGAAAAATTTACGGGATCAGTCGAATATTTCAACAACAAAAGTAGTGATATTCTTTTTGCCGTACCATTAGCTACTTCTCTTGGTGCTCAAGGCGGAACTCAAATACAAAATATTGCCGATGTAAAAGTATCAGGTTTTGAAGTTTCATTAGGTTACAATGACAGACAAGGTGATTTTACCTGGTCAGCAATAGCAAATCTTGGGACTAGTAAAAATGAAGTAACGGCTTTAGCTCCGGGAGTTACAAGTGTTTTAGGCGGCCCTGTACCTCGCGCTGGTTTAGAGAATTTTTCAAGATTGGAAGTAGGTAAACCATTATTCTATTTTTATGGGTATCAAACTAATGGAATTTATCAAAACCAGGCAGAAGTAACTGCTGCTCTTGGTAGCACTCAGACTGCTGTACAACCGGGTGACATTCGATTTGTTGATCGTAATGGTGATAAAGTAATTAACTCAAGTGATAAAACAGATATTGGAAATCCGTATCCAGACTTCACATACGGTTTGAATCTTACTGCTGCTTATAAAAATTTTGATTTCAACTGTTTCATATCAGGAGTTCACGGAAATGATATTTTTAATGCAAATAAATTTGACTTAGAGAGTATGGATCGTCTGTTTGGAGCAAGTACTGATGTTTTAAATAGATCAATTATTACCGGCGGTACTGTTAATAGTAGTGGAGGTCCCGGAGCCCTTACAGGTGGAGTAGTATCAAATCCATCAGCAACACTTCCAAAAGCTGTGGGTGTAAGTCAAAATGCAGGGTCATCAAGTACGAGATATATTGAAGATGGTTCATATACACGATTAAAAAACGTAACTATAGGATATACATTCTCCGGAGATGCATTTAGTAAGTATTTTTCAAAAATACGATTTTATGTAAGTGGACAAAATTTGGTTACTATTACGAATTATTCTGGTTTAGATCCTGAAATAACACGTACTGATGGCAATGCAAATTCTGCCGGGATAGATTTAGGAAGATATCCACAACCTAAATCAGTAATTTTTGGCTTTGATGTTTCATTTTAATATTAAAATAATGAGAAAAATAAAATATACAGTTGTAGTATTATCTGCAATTTTTGCAATAAATTCATGCGACACTAAAGATTTGGAATTATCTAATCCAAATGCACTACTACCTGAAACTTTCTTTAAAACAGAAGGCCAGATACAGTCTTCTGTAAATGCAGCATATGCTAATTTACAAACGAGAGGACTTTACGCAAGACATATCTTCTTTGCTTTAGACCTTATGTCCGGAGAAAATCAAGGAAATGGTGGACTGGAAGGTAATAAAAAACCATTTGGAAATTTTAGTTTTGATGCAAGTAGTGATATTATTCAATACTATTGGGATACCTGCTATTTAGGAATAGCGAAAGCCAATTTTGTGTTGGATAATGAAGAAAAAATTAATGCTTTACAAACTTCAATTATATCTGAAGAAAAAAAGAAAAAATTTTTAGCAGAAGCTCATTTCTTGAGAGCCTATTATTATTTTTTACTAGTACCTCGTTTTGGTGATTTACCAATTTATACAGAACAAACCCTTGTTCCTAAAGCAAGAAGTCCGAAAGCTGAAGTTTATAAATTAATTGAAGAAGATCTTGACTTTGCTTCAAAAAACTTATTAAGTAAAGACGTTGAAGAAAAAGGGAGAGCTACTAAAGAAGCAGCCTATGCTTATTTAGGAAAAGTACTTTTGTATCAAAAGAAATATGATGAGGCTTTAGCAGCTTTTAATAAAGTTACTGGATTTACACTAGAACCAAAAGGTCAGTTCTATAATAATTTTATGGATGAAACAGAGCATGGCCCAGAATCTATTTTTGAGATTGAATATGATGAAGCTTTAGGAGTAGGTGACAAATGGGGTAGTGATACTTCTGGGGAAGGAAAAGCTGAATCGACACTTAGAGGTCAGGAATATGGAAATTTAGATTGGTACAATGTCTGCCCAACGGATGATTTGTTAGATGAATACGAACCTGGCGATCTTCGTTTCGGGGATACTTTTTATGTTCCTGGATCAAAATATAATAAGGGGAATAGTACTATGACAGCTGCAAATTTTGGTAATGGTAGTAGAAGAGCAGGCTGGAAAAAATACCAAAATTACTACAAGAGAACATCCGAATTACAACAATCAAGTATTAATTTTAAAGTTATGCGTTATTCAGATGTATTGCTTATGAAAGCAGAATGTGAAAACCAAAGAACAGGAGGTTCACAAACTGCTGCAATAGCTTATATAAAAGAAGTTAGGGACAGAGCTGGTTTAACAACTAATATCCCAGCAACTAAGGATGATGTTTTTAAAGCCATTATTCACGAACGTAAGGTAGAATTGGCTGGAGAGCAAGTTCGTTTTGATGATCTTATAAGATGGGGTATTGCAGGTACTGATCCTCTATTAAAAAGTAAAGGTTTTCAGGTTGGTAAAAGTGAATTATGGCCAATACCAAACAGAGAAACATCTTCTAATCCGAATATAAAACCAAGTGATAATAATCCTGGTTACTAAATGATTTAAGTTAGTTAGGTTGAGTTAGTGTTTTTATAAACAGCGCATGCTAAATGCGCTGTTTATTTACTAAACTGATAATAATTATCTGCCTAAATACATTTTTAAACTTACACACCAAATTTAATTTTTAATTCCATTAGAAAATAGCCCTACAATATCTATTCTCCCAATTACTATGGTTAATCATTGCAAAAAACAGAATACCAATTATTAAATAATATAAGGACACTGACGTTTTTATTTCATATGAAAAAAATTGCATCGCTTTTTTTAATCGTAACGTTGTTTTACAATGTTTTGGGATTTTATATCATGTTTGCTGAACAACAACAGCAAGTGTGGGTGAATGCTATGAAGAAAACTGATAACTCCAATTTTGAAGTAATTGAAATTAAAATTAATCCTTATGCCTATATTGTAGATTCTGGCTTTGAGGAAGCTAATGAAGATTTTGTGATAGAAAATAAAACCTATCATGTCTTTAAAAAAAGAATTATAAACAACGTTTTAAAATTATATTGTCTAAAGAATTCTCATCGTCAGATGTTGAATAATGATTTAAAAAAAATTGTAGACAGTCAAATATTTGATACCGATTCAAACAAAGAAAATCCAAGTAAAAAATTAATGAAATCCTTTATACAGGATTATATCCCTAATGACAGAATTAATTTAACGACCAATAGTACTAAATTAGTTTACCCTATTACTTTAAACTCTTACAATCCAAAAGGAAAACTCCTTTCAGGGTATTTTACTACGAACTACCCTCCTCCTGATATGGTATAGCATTTCAGATGTTAAAAACATAAAAACAGACCTGATTATAATCATGTTCTGAAATTCCATCTTAGTCCTCTACTCAAGATTGAAACGTTTATTTGAAGTTTAACATCAATTCTCAATTATTAATACTAATTGAAAAGAAAACTATCAAAAACCATATAAAACCACCAAAATGAAAATTCATAAACTAGTATATAAAATACTATTATTTAGTATTTTAACCATTCCTCTATTGGCTCAAACTAAAGATGAAATTAAAGAACCTACCGGAGAAAACAATATGGCCTATAAATGGTCGCAGATTGCAATCACTGCCACAGGTAATGATACTGACAGATTTAAACCAAGACCAACAGTTACTTCCCGCTACTTAGGGCTCACATTTGTTGCGGTTTTTGACGCCTGGAGCCGTTACGATCAAAAAGCAATTCCAGTCTATTTAAAAGATACCAAAAGAAGACCCGCTAATGAACAGACTTTAAAAAATAAAGAGATTGCCATTAGCTACGCTGCTTATAATGCGTTATGCGAATATTATTTTTCAGACAAACAATTGTTTATCGACTTTATGGTTAAACTAGGGCTGGATCCAAATGATAAATCATTAGATCCTAAAACTCCAGTGGGAATAGGGAATTTAGCTGCAAAAGCTGTAATTGAAGCCAGAAAACATGATGGATCAAATCAATATGGAGAAGAAGATGGTTCGAACGGTACTCCCTATTTTAATTATGTAAATTACAATCCAGTCAATTCTCCAGACGAAATGATCGATGTTATTCATTGGCAGCCTAAATATTTTTCAGATGGAAAAGGTGGTAAGTTCGCACCAGGCTGTGCCACTCCATTCTGGAACAAAGTTAAGCCTGTCGGATTAAAATCAGGAGATCAGTTTCGTGCTGTGCCCCCACCTTCATTAGATTCAGAACAACTTAAAAATGAAGTTAAAGAACTACTTGATTTACAATATAATTTAACCAACGAACAAAAAGCACTGGTAGAATTTATGCGTGATGGACCAAAATCTGTACAACAGGCCGGACACTGGCTAAAATTTGCCCAGGATGTTTCGAGACGTGATCATCATACTTTAGATCAGGATGTAAAAATGTTTTTTTACAATCAGGTGACTGCTATGGATTGTTTTATAGCCTGTTGGGACACGAAAATGTTTTATGATTTTGCACGTCCTTATGCCTTAGTTCATTACTATTATAAAGATAAAAATATAAAAGCCTGGGGTGGTCCTGGTTTTGGAAATATAGAAATGAAAGGACAAGACTGGAGGCCTTATTCACCGGATATATTTTTATGCCCTGCTTTTCCGGGTTATGTTTCAGGACACAGTACAATTAGCGGTGGTTGTGGTGAAGCATTAAAATTATGGACCGGAAGTGATACTTTCGGAGAATCTGCAACATGGGAAACTCCAGGCTCGATGACAGAACCAAATAACATTGGAAAATCTGTAGTATTAAAATTTCCAACATTCACAGAAACAGCCAATATGGCTGGGATTTCAAGATTGATGGGAGGTTATCACATTCAGGCAGATAATGTTGAAGGACTTAAACTGGGCAGAAATGTGGCTCATGAAGTCTGGAAATTTTACAATTTTCATATAGGAAATAAAAAATTCGACAAGTAGCAACCCAATCTAAATATTTTAATTATGAAAATTAAACATTTCATATTGCTACTTACAACTGTTATTTTAGCAGAATCTTGTGACTATTTTTCTAATCCTAACGACAAGATGATTAAGATTTTGGAGGCTAGAAACAGAATGTATGATGTCAAGAAAAATCCATTTGCTACAAATGCAGAAATCCTCTATCTTGATTCAATAATAAAAAATTCCTATGAAGGACATTTAAAATTATATTATGAATTAAATAAAGGAAATGCATTATTAAAACTCGGTAAAGAATCAGAAGCAGTTTCAATTATGGAAAACGCTATCAAAAGACAAAAAGCAATTGATGGCAGAGATAACGCCCAGTCATTAAATTTTTTAGCAATTGCTTACATGAGACTGGCAGAAAAACAAAATTGCGTCAATTACCATAATCCGGAATCGTGTATTATCCCAATACAAAAAAATGGAATTCATACGATACGACAAGGCTCTCAAAAAGCAATTGAAATTTATAAAAAATTACTGGATATAAATCCTACTGATTATGAATCGAGATGGCTGCTGAATATTGCTTATATGACCATAGACGGGTATCCTTCTGATGTTCCTAAAAAATGGCTGATACCTGATCTGGATAAAAATAATTCAGAATATAGTATAAAACCATTTGTAGATGTTGCCGCAAATGTAGGCATAAATAGCAGGAATATGTCTGGTGGAGTCATTATCGATGATTTCAATAATGATAATTATTTAGATATAGTAACTTCTGACTGGAGTCTGGATGGAGTAATGCATTATTATCAAAATGATCAAAAAGGAAAATATATTGATCATTCCAAAGTATCAGAAATAGGGCGTTTCAAAGGAGGGCTTAATATGATACAAGCTGATTATGACAATGATGGCGATACCGATATTTTTGTTTTAAGAGGTGCCTGGATGCGTAAATTCGGAAGACAGCCTAACTCATTGTTACGGAACAATGGTGACGGAACTTTTACTGATGTAACGATTAAAAGCGGGTTGTATTCTGAATTTCCTACTCAGGCAGGCACCTGGAATGATTTTAACAATGACGGCTATCTGGACCTATTTATTGGTAACGAGTCATCAGATGATGACGTTTTCCCTTCTGAGCTGTATTTGAATAATCAGGACGGAACATTTACTAATGTTGCCAAAGCGGCAAAATGTGATGTTATTAGTTATATAAAAGGCGTAACATCTGCTGATTACGATAATGATGGTGACATAGATTTATTTCTTTCCGGAATGAATAAAAGAAAAATATTATTGAAAAATACAGGATTAAAAAATGGTATCCCACAATTTATCGACGTTACAGATAAAGCAGGATTAGCAGGAATTAATGTAATGACTTTTCCAACATGGTTTTGGGATTATGATAATGATGGCTGGCAGGATATTTTTGTTTGTGGCTATCAATACGAAGGTTCTGTGGGTGGAGAAGTTGCAATGGAAGCATTAAATATTCCTAATAATAGCAGCAAAATGTATTTATATCGTAATAATCATGATGGAACGTTTTCTGATGTTTCAAAAGTATCAGGAGTAAATAAAACTGTGCTTGCAATGGGCTCCAATTTTGGGGATATTGATAATGATGGTTTTTTGGACATGTACCTTGGAACAGGAAATCCAGACTATAAATCTCTGATTCCTAATAAATTATTTAGAAATATGGGTGATGGGAAATTTGCTGATGTAACTGTTTCTGCCCGTGTAGGAAATTTGCAAAAAGGTCATGGTGTCGCCCTTAATGATCTTGATAATGATGGAGATACAGATATTTTTATAGAAGTTGGAGGTGCTTATGCGGGAGATGCTTTCAGTAATTCTTTATACCTCAATCCTGGTCAAAATACCAATCGATGGATAAAATTGAAATTAGAAGGTACCGCAAGCAATCGTTCTGCTATTGGAACAAAGATAAAAGTCAGTTTCAAAGAAAACGATGTATCAAGATCTGTTTACAGAGTTGTAAATTCTGGTGGAAGTTTTGGGGCATCTGCATTAAGAATGGAAATTGGCGTGGGAAAGGCAACAATTATTGACCAAATCGAAATCACATGGCCAAAAAACCAAAAGAAAGAAGTATTTAGGAACATCAAACCAAATCAATACATTAAAATTATAGAAGGAGAAAAAAACTTTTCAAAAATAAATATTAAAAAAACAGTTTTTCCTACTGCTGGAGCGAAATCCCCAATTTGTATCTGATTCATTAAAATATAAAGTCTCAGAAATTCCAGAGACAATAATAAAATTTATTATTATGAAAAATAAAAAAATAAAAATAGTTCTTTTTAGCCTGTTAAGCTTATTAATGTTGGTAAGATGTTCTACTAAGGATTCAGATGAAAAAATATTTTCTACGCTTGATCGTGCTGATACAGGAATTAATTTCAGCAATAATCTAACAGAAAACGATTCCCTAAATTATTTTACATACACTTATATTTATATGGGAGGAGGAGTTGCCACAGGAGATATTAATAATGATGGTCTTATGGACATTTACTTTACAGGAAACCAGGTACCCAATAAACTGTATTTAAACAAAGGAAATCTGAAATTTGAAGATATTACTAAAAAAGCCGGTGTTGAAGGTGACAGCCGTTGGTACACAGGAGTTACGATGGCAGATGTAAATGCTGATGGGTTTCTGGATATCTACTGCAGTGTGGGTGGAAAATTTGGACCAAAAAACAATCAATTATACATCAATAATGGTAATGGCACATTTACAGAAAAAGCCAAAGAATACGGCATTGATGACATAGGAAACAGTGTCCAGGGGACGTTTTTTGACTATGACAAAGATGGGGATTTAGATTTATTTGTAGCCAACTACCCTCCTACTAAATTCAATTCTGCAACAGGTGATTATGTGCAGATGATGCTTCATGTCAAAGACAATGAATCAGGGCATTTATATCGAAATGACGGCAATCATTTTGCTAATGTTACACAGGAAGCCGGAGTAAAAAACTATGGTTTATCATTAAGTGCAACTATTGGTGATTTGAATAATGATAGCTGGCCTGATATCTACGTTTCAAATGACTTCAACTCGCCTGATTTTATGTATATCAATAATCAGGATGGTACTTTTAAAGAAGTTGTAAAACAAGCAATGGCACACAATTCTTTTTATGGAATGGGAGTTGATATTTCTGATTTTAACAACGATGGAAATTTAGATGTTTTTCAGGTTGACATGGATGCCAAAGACAATCGCCGTAAAAAAGCAAATATGTCCAGCATGAATCCAAAACTTTTTTGGGATGTAATTGATGCCGGTTTCAATTACCAATACATGCACAACTGCATGCAGCTGAATACAGGAGTTAATGAAAACGGAATACCACATTTTGGAAATATATCGCGTATTACAGGAACTTCATCTACTGACTGGAGCTGGGGACCTTTATTTGCTGATTTTGACAATGATGGAAATAAGGACTTATTTGTAAGTAATGGAACCCGAAGAGAAATTAATAATAATGATTTCTTTAATAGTTTAGAAGCTTTGGATTTACAGCCTAAGGACCTGCTTAAAAAATCGCAGGAAATTCCATCTGAGAAAATCGATAATTTTATGTTTCAGAATAAAGGAAACTTAAATTTCGAACAGGTTAATAAAAAATGGGGAATTGAATACAAAGGCTTTTCAAATGGTGTAGCTTACACCGATTTAGATAACGATGGTGATTTAGACTTAGTGGTAAACAATATCGATGATTATGCTTCGGTTTTTGAAAATTCAAGTTCTAAAATCAATAATTACATCAAAATTAATTTCAAAGGAAATTCAAAAAACACTTATGGTTTGGGGAACCGTGTCTACATCAAAACACAAAAAGGAACCCAGATGCAGGAACTTACTTTAACCAGGGGTTTTCAGTCATCAGTAGCACCTGAATTGCATTTTGGATTAGCAAAAGACAAAACGATCGACGAGGTAAAAGTAGTCTGGACTAATGGTAAAGTGCAAAAGTTATATAATGTAAAGGCAAATCAAACGCTAAACTTTAAAGAGCAGGATGCTAAAGAAGAAACAACTGCAAAACCAATTGCAATAAACACTCTTTTTAAAACAGAAAATGGTGTATTCCCAGTTTTTAAACATGAAGAAAACAAATACGATGATTTTAAAGATCAGGTATTGCTCCCTCATAAAATGTCTACCTTCGGACCCACTATCTGTGTTGGTGATCTAAATAAGGATGGTCTTGACGATTATTTCATCGGAGGTTCTGCAGGTTATACCGGAAAAATATTTTTGCAAACTCAAAATGGATTTACAGAAAAAAAATCTCACGCACTTGAGGAAGATAAATTCAGTGAAGATACAGGATCATTGATTTTTGATGCAGACAATGACGGTGATAATGACTTGTATGTAGTAAGCGGCGGTTACGAATTTTTGATAAACGATTCAAAACTACAAGACAGATTATACCTCAACAACGGAAAAGGCGATTTTACCAAAGCGCCAAAAGGAGTGTTGCCAACAATGCTCACCAGCGGTTCAAGAGTATATCAAATTGATTATGATAAAGACGGAAAAAAAGATCTTTTAGTATTAGGAAGACAGGTTCCCGGCCAATATCCGTCACCAACCACAACGTATTTACTGCATAACACGAGTAGCTCAACTCAGCCTAAATTTGAACTTTCTAAAAAAGCACCAAAAGAGTTTGTTAATCTGGGAATGGCAACAAGTGCTGTAATTACTGATTTTAATAATGACAAATCAGAAGACATCATTATTGTTGGTGAATGGATGCCAATCCGTGTTTTTCAAAATACCCAATCAGGTTTCAGAGAAGTTACCAAAAACATGGGACTTACTGATGATTCTACCGGCTGGTGGTGGAGCATTCAGCAAGGTGATTTTGACAAAGATGGCGACATGGATTATATCGTTGGAAACAACGGTTTGAATTATAAATACCAGGCTACTCCTAATGAAACTTTTGACATTTTTGTAAAAGATTTTGATAATGACAAACACAAAGATATTGTGTTAAGTTATTACAATGACGGTAAGCAATATCCGGTGCGTGGACGTGGCTGTTCGTCTCAACAAATTCCAAATATCAAGAAAAAATTCAAAGACTACGAAAGTTTTTCACAGGCTACTCTGGTGGATGTTTATACCGAAAAATCACTTAAAGAAGCTTTACATTATAAAGTTAAATCTTTTGCAAGTATCTATCTGGAAAACAGAAACGGAAAATTTGTCATTCATAAACTACCTGTTCAGGCACAAATTAGCTGTATCAATCAAATAGCGGTTGAAGACTTTGATAAGGATGGCAACCTTGATGCTTTAATTACAGGCAATATGTTCAATTCTGAAGTGGAAACACCAAGAAATGATGCAGGTCATGGTTTGTTTTTAAAAGGGAACGGCAAAGGTGCATTTACTCCGGTTTCAGCAGTTAAAAGCGGATTCTTTACTCCCGGAGATGTAAAAAACATGGAAAAAATTAAATTAAAAGACAAAAATTACTTTCTGGTAACCAATAACAACTCGTTTTTACAAACTATCAGAATTAATTAGAATCTTTTATACAAAACATTTACAGACGATAGTTATTTGTACGAAAATTTTAGGACAATTGATTTACAGATTTAATATGAATTGAAATTCTTCTAGCAGGATATTTCACTTTCAAATATTAAATAAAACAACACTTACAAGGTCTCTTTTTGATCTTGTAAGGGATTGTTTTTCTAAAATTCGAAATAGAAACATCTCAAAGGTTGTGATTGACCAATTGTTAAATAATTCAAGTCTGTTCTATTAATTGATACGGACTCTATCTCCCATCTATCATGTTTTCGAATTAAATAAATCTGCTTTTCTAAAATCAACAGCTAAATATTCAATCATTTAATCTTCTTTTAGGAACAGACGAGGTTAGGTAATACTTCATTGAGATTAATAAATCCCATCATGTTTGTTTTTTATGTTCAGTCAGATTTGTAAATCTGATGGTCAATCCTAATGCTTATTAACTGTATTAAAGCAATCAAACCATGAAAAAAATACCATCATTATATCCTGCATTTGTTTTTATAACATTTGTTTTAATTAATTTTACTGTGCAAAAAATCTCTGCTCAGGGCTGTGTCGCTGTTCGTCAAATGGGCGGACTTTATATGAATTCTGCCAGTTCTTATAATTTAAACGAAGGCGAATTTCAGGTAGGTACAAATTACCGTTACTTTCATTCCTGGCGGCATTTTGTTGGCAAGGAAGAACAATTAGAGCGTCAGACTTCAGGCGGTGGTCACGATGAAAACGGCGTGGAGAGAGGAAATGCCGTAAACATTTATTCGCATGCAGTAGATTTAAATTTTTCGTACGGAATAACCAACAGAATCCAGATTAATGCTACTCTGCCCTATGTTCATAATGAGCGTTCTCAGGTGCTAAGGCAAACATCGCCAGTAAAAGACACGCTTAGATACAGCGTATATGCGCAGGGTTTTGCAGATGCAAGACTAAGCGTAAATTACTGGTTTTTTGACCCGAAAACAGCTCATAAAGGAAATGTAATGCTGGGCCTTGGGTTAAAATTAAACACTGGAAGCCATGACAGAATGGATGATGCGCCACAAGCAGATGGCACAACAAAAAGCGTGGTAATGGACCAGGCCATTCAGCCCGGTGATGGCGGAGTTGGTATTGCAGTAGAGGCACAAGTATTCAGACAATTAACGGGACGTTTGTACGGATTTGCCAATGGCTATTATTTATTTAATCCAAAAGAATCAAATGGCACATTCAAATCGGCTCCAAAAGCAGGTTTAGAAGGGTATGAAATTTATGCCAGTCCAGATCAATATTTTGCAAGGGCCGGTGTATCTGCAGGAATAGACAAAAAAGAAAATTTTAATGTCTCACTGGCCGGAAGAATTGAAGGTATTCCTGCCTATGATGCTTTTGGAGGACAGGTCGCTTACCGTCGCCCGGGATACGTCATAGCGATAGAATATGGTCTTTCTTATCATGTCGGAAAACATAATTTCAGCTTATTTATTCCCTATAATATCGTAAAAAACCGTATTCAGAGTGCTGCAGATATTGCCAGCCAGGATCTGCAGAATTCGGTTATTACTGATCCTTCCAAATATGTTCATGTACAGGGTGATGCAGCTTTCGCAGATTATTCTGTCAATGTAGGATATTCTTATCGCTTTAGCCTAGGAAAAAAAACGAAAGTAACGATGCTTAATTAATATATCAGGATGAAAACTACCTTTAACTTTTTCTATTTCTTATTAAGTGATAAAATAGGAAAGCATAGCGTCAATCTGATGCGCATCGCACTGGCTACCATTTACATTTGGTTTGGCATTTTGAAAATCTTCGGAGTCAGTCCTGCCGGTGATTTAGTAGAGCAAACCGTTTTTTGGTTTAAACCGGAATTTTTCATTCCAATACTTGGAGTTTGTGAAGTCTTTATTGGATTAGGATTGCTTATCAGAAAATGGATTCCTGAAACGATTCTCTTGCTTTTACTGCACATGATAGCCACCCTCACTCCTATTTTTATCCTGCAGTCGAGCTGTTTTGAGATTTTCCCTTTCGAGCCTACGCTGGCAGGTCAGTACATTATCAAAAATCTTGTTCTGGTTGCGGGAGCGCTTGTCATTTCCGGAAAATATAATGAGGATTATTACACCGCAATCCAGTTGAAAAAAGTACAGGACAAATTTGAAGCAACTACACAAACAGGCAATGCTCAAATCTTAAACCAACAACATGATGTTCCGCAAAATGTATGAGCATAGGCTATAGAAGAGCTACTGCCTAATTTAAGTTTTAAAATTAAAATCAATACTTATAATATGTTATTAGAAAAATATTCAAAATTACTGCTATTTTTTTTCTTTTTGCTTACTGGACAGAGTTATGCGCAGAAGCAAAACCTGAAAGGAAGAATTGTAGATTCCAAAGACAATATGCCCTTAATTGGTGTAACGGTTCAGTCGGAAACTGAAGAAGTTATAACCAATGAAGATGGGGATTTTATTATTGAAAATCAAAAATTACCAGTAACATTGAAACTGAGTTATATCGGATATACGACACAGGAAATTGTCGTACGCTCTTTTGATTTAGTAACAATAAAACTGCTTAAGGATTCAAATCAATTAGATGAAGTACTGATTTCGAGTGGTTATTTGTCTCAAAAAAAATCCGAGTTTTCAGGTTCGGTTTCCACAATTTCAGCAAAGCAATTACAGAACCGGCCTACTACCAGCTTCGATCAGTTATTAGGTGGTCAGGGAACTGGAATCGATGTAATTCAGTCTACAAGTGTACTGAATAATACACCCATTATTAGGATTCGTGGCTTAAACACCATTACATCCGGACTTTTCCCTTTAATTGTGGTCGATGGTGTCGCCGTTTTTACCGGATCATTAGGTGGATTCATCGGCAACAATCCGCTATCCGGAATCAATCCCAATGATATCGCCTCTGTCGACGTACTGAAAGATGCCTCTGCTTCTGCCATTTACGGATCAAGAGCTGCAAACGGAGTTATGGTTATTACTACCAAAAGAGGAAAAAACGGAAAAACCAAATTCAATTATAATACTTGGTTCAGTCGAAGCACTCCTTATAATCTGCCTAAATTATTAAATGCAGAAGATTATACCATGATAAAAAACGAAGCTCTCGTTAATGCAGGTAAAGCACCCGGTTTTTTCCTTTCTAAAAATCCTGACGGAAGTACTGTAGATACAAATTGGTATGATGTGGCTTATGAACCGGGTTATTCAAGCAATCACAACATTAACGTTTCCGGAGGTAACGAAACGACTCAATATTATTTTTCATTAGACTATACCAATCAAAATAGTTTTATAAAAAATAACACCTTTCAAAATTACATGACGCGCTTAAACATCAGTCACGAACTCAATAAGTTTATAAGGGCCGGTGTAAATCTTTCTTACAGCAACGCAAAAAATGTCGGGCCAAACACAGGTGCTGTAGCAGGAAACACTTTGTCTTCATCAACCTATAATACAGAGTATATTACAAATGAGCCTTTAGGCAGGATGACGTATGTTTTGCCTCCGAACGTACCCGTTTATAATGCTGACGGGGCTTATAGTATTCAGAATGGGATAAGTGTGGGTTATGGAGCCAATATCCCGTCTATTATTGGTACAATCAATGCCTATAATTTAGCGATGGTCCAGGAACTTGACCTGACTACTTCAATTAGTAAATCGCTCTTAGGCAATGTATATGGAGAGTTTGATATCACCAAAAAGCTAATTTTCAGAACGAGTTTTGGTTTGAATAGTATCGGTGTCGAAAACAAGTTGTTTTTAAATCCACTTCACGGAGGAGGTGCTGCTTACAATGGTGTGGCAACCAATATCGCTACTGATTTATCAAGAACCGACTGGGCAAATACCATAACCTATAAAGATTCTTTTAATGAGGATCATAATTTGATGATTTTGGCTGGTTATGAAAGAATTAAAACCACTTTCGAAAGCTGGGGCGCAACACAAAGCAATGCAACCGACACTTATTATAAAAATTACCAAGGAAGTTATGCCAATATTTCACCAATTGGCAACGAACTTTCAGAAAATGCCTTAGTATCTTATTTTACCAACTTAAACTACAATTATAAAAACAAATACTTCCTGACTTTAAACTATAGAATCGATGGCTTATCAGCATTATCAGAAGGAAATAAATACGGGAATTTTGGAGGAGGCTCTGTAAGCTGGAATCTGCTCGAAGAATCTTTTTTTAATGATTCAAAATTAAAGGGCTTCCTTGATAATTTAAAACTTAGGGCCAGTTATGGAATTGTAGGAAATAGCGAAATAGGAAATTACCCTTCTATTGGCACCTATAATTCATCTACTTATGGCGGTTCGCCAACGTTGGGTTATTCGCAAACCTCCAATCCAAATCTAAAATGGGAAACCAGTTCAAAACTTGATTTGGGATTGAATTTCGCTATGCTAAACAATCGTATTTCAGTAGAATTCGATTATTACAACAATAAAATCAGGGATTTAATCCTGAAAACCCCACAGTCACTTTCTGCAGGAATTCCGAATAATTATATCAACGAAAATGTGGGCGGAATGTACAATACCGGCTATGAAATAGGTATAAATGCACTTGCTGTTACTGCCAGAAACTTCAATTGGAATATTAATTTAAATCTTTCCACACTTAAAAATAAAGTAACATCATTAGCAAGCGATGTATTTGTTCCGAGTGTATTTGGGGTACAAAATATGACCAGAGTAGGTTATTCAATTGGGTCTGTTTTTGCTGTACCAAATAAAGGTGTAAATCCCGAAAACGGACAAATGATCTTCATAAACAGCGAAGGGAAAGAAGTGCAGTACAATCATATTGGTTCACCAAAATGGACGTACCTCGATGGCAGCGCTGCTCCGGCAATAGACAATTACAAAGATGGTGTCATACAAGGACCTTCATTGCCAAAACTGTTTGGAGGATTAAACAATACTTTCAACTACAAAAATTTTGTTTTAGCTGTAAATCTAACTTTCTCACAAGGAAACAAACTGTATAACGGAACACGTGCTACGAATTCTGATCAGCGTTATTTTAATAATGGGGAGTTTATAAAAAACAGATGGACAACTCCGGGACAGATTACAGATATCCAAAAGTTGTATTATGGCGATAATGTTTCGGCTGGTTTTTCATTTTCAAGTACTTCAAAAGTAGAAGATGGTTCTTTTGTAAAACTGAAGAATCTTTCTTTAGGATACAATGTACCTGTGGAAGCTTCTTTTCTAAAAAATACATTCAGCTCTCTATATGTGTATCTGCAGGGAAATAACCTGTACACCATTACCAAATACAGGGGTTCTGACCCAGAAGTTTCTATTAATGGAAACTCAATCAATTCAGGAAAAGATCAGAATGTCCCACCAAATGCCCAGGTGTATACTTTGGGGTTGAATATTGGATTTTAATTAAAAGCAAAGACAATGAAAAAATATATTTTAATCAGTTGGGTTGTTTTACTATTCACCTCAGCCTGCAATGACGATTTATTAGACACGGAGCCTGAAACCAGTATTCCCGAATCAATTGCATTCAGCACTCCTTCTAAAATTTTAGCCCAGACTAATAATTTATACAAGCAGCTGCAAAATCAAAGTTTTTATGGTGGCCGATTTATTGTTTTTAATGAACAACGTGCCGATCAGTTTGGGCAGAATGACGGAAATGCAGCAACCGGATCTGCTGTATGGAATCAAAACGTGGCATCCACAAATGATTTTGTAAACAATGTATGGTCCATCGGATATACTGCTATTAATGCTTCCAATATTTTAATCAGTAAAATGAATGAAACTACGGTAATTTCTAAAGAGCTGGCGAAAAACTACATCGCCGAAGCTAAATTTGTCCGTGCATTATGTTATTTCAATTTGGTTCAGACGTATGCTAAACCTTATAATCAGGATAAAAATTCTTTAGGTCTTCCTTTGCGATTAACACCGATTACTACTTCCGGTAATAATGATTTGGCCAGAAGCTCTGTAGAAATGGTTTATTCTCAAATTCTAAAAGATTTAAATGAAGCCGAAACAGATTTACCGGTTAGTTACTCTACACCATTACTGAATACTTCCAGAGCAAAAAAATGCACGGCAATTGCCTTAAAAACAAGAGTTTTATTAGTACAGAATGATTTTGAAAAGGTTATTACAGAATCTAAAAAAATTGTTTCTCCTACTCTGCCCTTTCAATATACTGAAGGAAATTTAACCCAAAAATTAGAAGCTAATTATACTGCTATTTTTGGAGGGAGCTATACTGGAACTGAAGCTATTTTTTCTATTCCATTCGCGAACTCGACCACCGAAACACCTTCTGCACAATACTCTTTGGCATATAATTATTTGGCACAGCCTATTATCTTTTTAACAGCAGAAGGCATTGTGAATGATCCGGTATTCAGTTCAGCTGCTGATGCACGTTCCAGCCTTATTGGGAAAAGTGCTGCCAATCAAAAAGTACTAAAGAAATTTAGTATCACTACAGCGCCTTTTAGGGACTATGTGCCTGTAATCCGCTATGCAGAAGTATTATTAAATTATGCCGAAGCAGCTGCCCAAACAAACGATTTAGAAACATCTAAGGCATTGTTAAAAGCGGTACGAAATCGTGCAGACCCGGGTTATGTTTTTCCGGAAAATGAGATTGCAACCAAAGAAGCGCTGATTGCGACCATACAAAAAGAAAGAGATATTGAACTTTTAGGAGAAGGTTTCCGATTAATGGATTTACAAAGAAAAGTACAAACCCTGCCTGCAAAAAAAGGGGCTATCGGTACAGCTCCATTGGTACTGCCAACCAGCAGTAATTATATCTGGCCAATCCCAAGCGGGGAAATATCGACCAATCATTTGATGGAGCCTAATCCTTAAAATATAACTATTCAGTAAACTACCAATTAACCAAAAAAATAAAAATGAGAAAATTATACTTGTGCGGACTCTTCCTGATCCCAATTCTGATGAGCGCACAAACCGATATCGATGCCATTATGATGGGCAAACATAATTTTTGCTTCGGCGCAGTTTATCAGTATAGTAGCTGGAAAGAGTACTGGGAAGGCACTTTCAAAAGAGAGAATCTTAATCTGGGAACGGTGTCCACTCAGGGCATCTCTGTTATGGGAAACTATGGCATAACAAATAAACTGAATTTTCTTTTCAGTGTTCCGTATCTGGAAACTAAAGCTACAGCAGGAACGATGAAAGGTCAAAAAGGATTGCAGGATTTGGTATTAACTTTAAAATACATGCCTTTTGAAAAGACTGTAAACAATACTACTTATTCTTTATTTGTTCTGGGAAGTTATTCCATGCCTGTAAGCGATTATACCGCTGATTATTTACCGTTAAGTATCGGTCTTCAGAGCAAAACCGGAACTCTAAGACTGATGGGAGATGTACAGGTCAGCAATTTTTTCACCACTTTATCAGGTGCCTACATTAAAAGATCGAATATCAAAATTGACCGAAATTCATATTTAACAGATGAGATTCATTATACGAATGAAGTAAATATGCCTGATGTTATAAACTTCAATTTAAGATTGGGTTACCGATCTGAATGGCTAATTGCTGAGGCCACTGTTGATCATACCATTACACAGTCCGGAGGCTTTGATATTACAAAAAATAACATGCCCTTTCCGAGTAATACAATGAATGCTTTCAGATTGGGCTTAATTACAAAATATACGCTGAAAAGAATTCCAGAATTAGCAATTGTGGGTGGTTATAATGTAGTTACAGAAGGCAGAAATGTTGGAGAAGCGGCATCCTTTTACGGAGGGTTATTCTATCTGGTTAATTTTAAAAACAAATAAGATGAAAAATAATATTCAGAAAATTATCTTTAAGAACCTTATACTTTTATTAATTGCACTTACCTATTCGTGTAATGATGATATATCGGAGCGTAATGAGTTCCCTAAATTAAATCCAGCAGATACAGATGCTTCAGCAGGCAACTGGAAACCTTTTCTTTTAACAGCGCCCGACGAATTTTCAATAGACGCTCCCATTACTACCAATAACCCAGCTTATACCAGGGAAATTAACGAGATCAAAAGTTTTCAGGCTGAGATTACTAATGAACAAAAAAAAATCATCAATTACTGGAGTGCCGGGAGTGTTTTACGCTGGAATGAAATTTTGAGAACATTAGTAGCCAGACACAATCGTCCGCCTTATCAAAATGAAGACGGAACCTATCCGGCACCTTCCGGAGCAAATCCGTTTGCATATCCTCAATTTCCATTTTCTAATCCACCTTATGCAGCGAGAGCTTATGCATATGTTTGTGCTGCTCAATAGGATGCTTTGATTGCAGCATGGCATTATAAAAAACTGTACAACAGACCCGCACCATATGTAGTTGATCCAACACTGCAGGTTCTAATTCCAAAAAGCACTTTACCATCCTATCCTTCAGAAGATGCTGTCGTCACGGGAGTTACTGTCGAATTATTAAAATTATTATTTCCAACTGAAATCGCTTATGTAAATAAAAAAGCAGAAGAAGAAAAACTATACCGTTTAATCAGTGGTGCCAATGTACGTTCTGATATTGATGCCGGAATAATTCTAGGAAGAAAAGTTGCTACAAAATTCATAACTCGCGCTTCATCAGATGGTGCCGGAGCGGCAATTGGAACACCTGAAATATGGGCTTCATTAGAATCTCAAACAGCTGCAAAAGGAGAAACGCCATGGAAATCATTAGAAGTTCCTGCCAGACCGCCTATGCTTCCATTATTCGGAAAAGTGAAGTCGTTTTTAATGACCGAAGCTGATGTTGTAGCAAATCGTCCTCCAGCTCCTCCTTCTACCAAATCTGATGCTTTTGCAAAAGAACTGGCTGAAATAAAAAAATACAGTCAGGACAACTCCAGAAAACATTTGGAAATTGTCAGTTTTTGGGCTGACGGAGTAGATACTTCGACCCCACCCGGACACTGGAATGCTATTGCTGCCGAATCTTTTGTAAAGCAACAATACAGCGAAGTTCGATGGGCAAGAAATATGGCGCTGTTAAACATTGCGATGATGGATGCTGCTATTAGCTGCTGGGATGCTAAATACGCTTATTGTAACCCACGCCCTTGCCAAATGGATCCTTCTATTAAAACAACGACAGGAGTTCCTAATTTCCCGGCATATGTTTCCGGCCACTCTACTTTTAGTGCTGCCGCCTGTGCAGTTTTGTCACATTTTATTCCGTCTAAAAAAGAGGAATATGAAGCAATGGCATTAGAAGCATCAAACTCAAGGATGTATGGTGCTATCCATTACCGAAGTGATTGCGAAAAAGGATTGGAATTAGGCAAAAAAGTTGGCGGTTTTGCCGTTGCCAGGGCTGCTACTGACGGGGCAGAATAGAAGTACTGACTTAATATTCATCATAATCCAAATTAAACCTGGCAGTCGTTACATCTGCCAGGTTTTTATATTTATAAAACAAACCGTTTTTTAATCAATTGCCAAGGTAAATACTGTAAAGTTTCATACTGCATAACAGACATGATGCATTTTTTATCCAGCTTTAAAAATTTAGCTTTTTTTCATTTAAGTCTGCTTCATTTATTATATAAAATGCTCGATTTGTATGATTCCAATACCTGTCATTCGGCTACTTTTGAAAACTTTAATCGGGTTTATTTCCGAATTTATCATTAAATCAAATTATTTAATTTAACCAATTAAGGGTTTCTAAAACATATAAAATGAGATTACGATTTATGGCTATTGTTTTGTTTTCAGCATTTCAAAGTTCTTTTTCACAAACAGATAATGCTGTTGAAAAAAGAATTGAGGATTTAATTAAGAAAATGACTTTGAAAGAAAAGGTCGGTATGCTGCATGGAAATTCAAAATTTTACACTGAACAAATAAAACATCTTGGTATTCCGGAATGGGCTCTATCTGACGGTCCGCACGGAGTCAGGGCAGAAATGAATCGTCATAACTGGAAATACACCGGACAAACTGATGATTTCTCTACCTCATTTCCTCCCGGAACAGCTATGGCGGCAAGCTGGAACTTAAATCTGGCTAAACAGCGTGGATTTGTTTTAGGCGAAGAAGCACGTTTCCGTAAAAAAGACGTTTTACTAGGACCGGGAATCAATATTATCCGTTCTCCGCTCTGTGGTCGAAACTTTGAATATTTGAGCGAAGATCCTTTTCTTATTTCTCAACTTTCAATAAATTATATCAAAGCTTTACAAACAAAAGATGTTGCAGCTTGTGTAAAACATTTCGTAGCCAATAATCAGGAAGAAAATCGTTTTGTAGTAGATGTAACAATGAGTGAAAGGGCTTTACGAGAAATTTATTTACCGGGTTTTAAAGCTTCCGTTGTTGATGCCGGAACATTAGGAGTTATGGGTGCTTATAATAAATTCAGAGGTGAATATTGTACCGAAAACACTTATTTGGGGAGAACAATTTTACGAAATGAATTTAATTTCAAAGGTGTTTACATGTCGGATTGGGATGCTGTGCACAGTACAGAAAAAGCAGCTTTGGCTGGTTTGGACTTAGAAATGGGAACCGAAAAAGAAAACTACAACGACTGGTACTTTGCTGATCCTTTGATTAAAGCGGTAAAAGAAGGACGTGTAAAAGAAAGCGTGGTTAATGAAAAAGTGGCCAATATTCTAAGAGTCATGATTAAAACCAAAGTTTTAGATCCTGAAACGCGTGTAAAAGGTACTATAAATACAAAAGAGCATCAGGAGGCAGCCTATCGTTCTGCTGTAGAAGCTATTGTTTTATTAAAAAACGAAAAGGAAACACTGCCTTTGAACATGAGTGCCATAAAATCAATCGCTATTATTGGTGATAATGCGACCCGCACGCATTGCGAAGGCGGCTTTAGTTCAGAAATCAAAGCTTTATACGAAGTAACACCACTTAAGGCTATAACCGATAAATATGGAAAGTCGATGCAGATCAATTTTGCACAAGGCTATGAAAAACAGTCTCATGTTGTCGAAAGAAGCAATGCAGGTCAATTAAATACCGATAAAGTAGATTGGAAATTAATTGATGAAGCAGTGGCGCAAGCCAAAAAATCTGATGTAGCAATCGTTTTTGCAGGTTTAAACCATGATTTTGATTCAGAATCATTTGACAGACTGCACATGAGACTGCCATACGGACAAGAGACTTTGATTCAGGAAGTAGCTAAAGCAAATCCTAAAACGATTGTCGTAATTGTTGCAGGTTCTCCAGTTGAACTGGCAGGTATTGAATCCCGTGTTCCAGCCTTAGTGTGGGGATGGTATGGCGGAATGGAAGCCGGAAACGCTGTTATTGATGTATTAAGTGGAAAAGAATTTCCTTCAGGAAAACTGCCATTTACTCTTCCGGTTACTTTAAGTCAGTCTCCTGCTCATGCATTGGGAGCCTACCCGGGACACGATTTGAAAGTAAATTATGATGAAGATATTCTGGTAGGGTATCGTTGGTTCGACACTAAAGGAATTGAGCCTCAACATCCTTTTGGTTATGGCTTATCTTATACTTCTTTTGAAATTTCTAATGTTACATCTGACAAGAAAGTTTATAACGTTAATGACGAAATAACAGTCAAATTCAATATTAAAAACACAGGAAAATCAAACGGTGCTGAAGTTGTTCAATTGTATGTTGGACAAACTAATGCATCTGTTCTAAGACCTAAAAAGGAATTAAAAGCTTTTGATAAAATATTCCTTGCTCCTGGAGAACAAAAAACTGTGGACTTAAAAGTAAAAGTAAAAGATCTGGCTTTCTATGATGAAAAAACTTCCGGATGGAAAATCGAACCTGGTGAATTTACGCTTTATACTGCAACATCTGCCAAAAATATTGTGAGTAGTTTTTCTGTAAATGTAAAATAACACAATACACTGCCTGATATTAAAAATATTTTCCTTAGTAAGAAAAAAAGTTGTCTTTCGGCAACTTTTTTATTTTAATTCAAATACACTTTAATTTTTCATGATGCTCTAAAACTACACGAAAACAAACTGAAATTAATGAATTAACATATTTATTTTCCTTCAATAGTTTTAAAAAATTACCCCTGCAATAAGTAAATTATCGCAGGGGTAAAATATTTTAAGGTTCCAATTTTAATTTTTTTATTAACCTAAAACATTCATTTTTTTCCCGGACAATAAATTTATCTTTTTATAAACTTCTTCACTATTTTAGACTGACCGTTTGTTCCATTAATAAAATAAACTCCGGCAGGCAATGATTCTATTGTTATTTTGGTATTGCCGTTTTTCAAAGTCCCTGAGTTCACTAAACTTCCCTGAATATCGAAAATTTTATAATCAAAATCAGAAGACAGCATATCAACAAAAATCTCCTCTACTGCAGGATTTGGATATAACGTGAAATCCTCCTTGCTTAATTCTTTCTTATTTGTACTTAATGTATTAAATTCAAAAGGAAGAACCGCAGCATTATATCCGCTTTTTTCACTTAAGTAAAAACGAAATGATGAAATTAAGGGCTCACTTCCAACAGTTACAGGATAAAATGCCGTAACATTATTTACCGTCTTCAATGTGTAACTTCCGGCAGGAGCTTTAATACCAATGTAAACCGGATTCATCTGATTAACAGTTAAAGCCTTTGGTGTTGAAACATTTCCGGTACCATTAAAAACAAATGTACCTGAACCACTTAATAAAACAGGAGTATTAGCCGGAATTGTACCTTCAATTTGATTACATACTATTTTAGCAGATGATGGATTCATTGTATAAACTGTAACACCTTGAGGTATAGCTGCCTCAAATGGAAGAACTAAAATGTCATAATCTGTAATCGTTTTGGTAAAAGATGCAGCTGTAGCTGAAAAACCAAAAGGAACATTAAAATCACCATCCAGATCCATAAGGTTTAAATTATTGCTCACAGTTCCGGATACAACATTCATAGCAGTATTATTCGTCGTTACATAAAAAATACTATTTTTATTGGCTGATTTGGCATGCCAGTCCTGAGATGAACTTATACCTGCGGCATTTCTAAAATCTAATGACACATATTTGGTGCTTTCCAGTGCATCCATCAAAAGACTGTCATCTTCTGAATATGTACCTCCAAATTCGGCTGCTTTTTCATCAGCAATATTAAAATATACATCACCTAAGTTTAAAGTAAGTACTGAACTGTAATTAGAATTTCTCAGGCCAATAATTCCGGTACATCCATCTGTTAAAACGGCTTTAGATATATCAAATGTCAAATCAAATTCAACTCCGGTAGGGAAATTGAATTTTCCATAGTTTTTAGACTTTACCTGCCCATTATCATTGATATAATAAAGCGTTGTATTGTCAGTATTAGCCTGGTTTGCAGTAGTAAAGCTTTTAACATGCATTATAAGTTTATTATAACGATTGTCTAATTTCAAATATCCATTAGAATCGGTCATATTAGCACTTATGAGCGGATTTGCGTTTGCAAATGTCACAGTTTTGCCACTAATCTGGTATGTTGTTCCAAACGCAGGATTTGTAACAGACTGGTTTTCGATCTTAGCGTAATGAACTTCTTTACTTGTCATTTGTGAAGCGATTCTGTCTTTGCTCTTTTCAAAAATTAAAGTAATAAAACTAGAAGGATCAATACTCACTACGGGACGGAATGTTTCTGCAAAATTAACCCCAGTATTCTGCAAATCAATAGTCTGAGTGGTTATTGTTTTAGTACCTTTTACAGCATAAAATGGCAAATCTACAGTTAGATTATAGGTATTCTGTGATGGATTAATTATGGTGAGGACAACTTTATCACCTGCATCATTGATGTACGAAGAGCCTTTAAGCTGTGCAGTAGCGTCGCTCCATGTTGCTTCTATACGTGTTGTACCTGTGGTGAATTTTGCATATTGCGAAAGTATGTGCCCTCTTTTGGTAATTTCTCCGGCAGTTGTTCCGTTTGATCCATCACCCATCAGAGCGTAATATCGTTTAGTAGCATAGTGAATCCAGGCATTAACGTTTCCTAACATTGCATCATTGACACTATTTGCGAAACTAAAAGCGTCAATTCCCCAATTGAAATCACGAACCGTACCTCCCGAATTCCAGTTAATAAGATACTCTGTCATCCATATCTGCTTATTGTAATTCTGAAATTGTTTGTATTTGGACTGGATACCACCATACTGATGAACGCCGTAAACTTCAAAATTCTGCATGACATCAGCATCAAGAAAAGCATTTGCATAAGAGTCTGAATAACCGACACTTTCAGGCGCAATAACTTTACAATTAATAAGATGACCGAAATTTTTAACGAAAGCAGCTATTTGTGCAGGTGTCCAAATACAGCCCTGATAAGTTGCCCTTTCATCTGGTTCGTTTTGAATTGAAATATAATCAAGTTCTACCCCATTGTCTCGAAGATAGGTTACATACCGATTCAGATATAAGGCATAATCCTCATAATGTTCTTCTTTAAGGTAGCCAATTTGCTGAACCCCATTTTCATCAGTATAAACAGCGACTTCGCTATTGTTCGTCTTCCATTCGGCTGGCATTGTCCAGGGACTTGCAAAAATCGTTAATCCCAGCTCATTCTTGGCTAATTTAGCAGTGGCAAGAGTTGAAGGCCAGTTACTTTCTCCCGGAATATAAAGACGCATAATGTTATAACCTGCATCACTATTTGTTCCCCACATTTTTTTGATTTCGTCAGTTGACATGTAATTATATCCAAACTGGGGACTGCATACAAAACCTCCAAAACCGGTAACTTTCTGGTATGTCTTATTTTTATCAATTTGAACTTTTGCATTCTGTGCATACAAACTGGAAGATAACGCAAATAAAACTGCAAACAATATTGAACTTAATTGGTATAATTTTTTCATATATTTTACTTTTATTAGTTATTAAAATTGAATCACCTGAAAAATTAGAATTTACTCATACACAATATCACTCTCGGGAGCGCCAAGGTAAGCCGGCTTTAAACCTCCAGAATCGATAAGGATTTTTTGCAGTACAATTCCTGGATCTAATGCTCGAATACGCAATGTGTGTTTGCCTGAATTCAAAATATTATGTTTCGTTATGGATTTAATAATATGTTCTGCCTGCCATTTTCCTAACTCACCTTTGTAGTGTCCATTAAAATTTATAATTTGAGGCTCATTGCTATCAAAAGAAATTTCGTATTTGAGTCCTTTATTACTATTAAAATTGAGGGTTGGGGCTAACCAGAGCTGAACACTAATTTCACCTTTAGATTCAAAATTGATCTGATATTCCAGAAAAACATTTTCATCTTTTTTTGGATACGCATTTTGAGGAAAAGTCGTTATACCTGATTTTGTTTTCCCAAAGTCAGGAATGACTTCCCAATGAATATTTTTAGAATTGTTTAAAGCCGAATAATTTTCAGCCTCTATAGAGATATAGCCATTTTTTTCCTGGAAAACAGGTTTTTTAGAAACTTTTTCTTCAGCGACATAGTTAACTTCAGGAAGGATATTTTTAGGAGCATCGTGCCAGGCTTTGTATCCAATTCTCATCTGATCCATGATATGAGTCCATTTTCCACCTGAAATTTCATTATTGTATTTGTTTTGAAGAATAGAATCTCTTGCAAAAGTGCTTTTTACCTGATCTGCAAAAGTATTGGCTAAAATGTTTTTTTCTGAAGCCAGTTTTCTGTTTTTTGCCTGAGCAAAATACATTTCGTAAAGGTTACTGCAGGCATCTATAGGATATAAAACAAGTTGAAAATAGGCATCTTTGTATTGCTGTGGAATATCAGTATAAATTCGATAAGCATCAAGTGACAGATTTTTATAATCAGTAACGACGTTTTGAAATTCATTGTAATTTTCAAGACTGTATGTCCTGCTGTCCAGCATTTCAGGAGTAACTCTTCTGTTGAATTTTGGATACGTATTTAATAGTCTTGCAATTTCTTTAGCATGCTTTTTTCCGAACTGATCAGCTGCCCATTTTTCGGTAAATTCAAAAAGATTTTGAGAATTGAACTTTTTAGGATTCCATGCCATCTCTAAAAAGAAACTGATCGGAAATTCCATTGGTTTAAGATCCCCTACATTGACAATCCATATTTTATCAACCCCGTGTTCATAGCTAAGATTCATTTGTTCCCAGACTCTTTGTATCGGGTTTATGTTGATCCATTTCGAATTTCTTGGTGCTCCAACATAATCAAAGTGGTAATACATTCCGTAACCGCCTTTGTGCAAAGGTTTCGTAAGGTCCGGGAGTTTTCGGACATTTCCCCAGTTATCATCACAAAACAACAGAATAACATCGTCAGGAACCCGCATTCCCTGATCATAATAGTCCTGTACTTCTTTATATAATGCCCATACCTGAGGCGTTTGTTCCGCTTTTTTCTGAGTAACGGCTGCAATAATATTACGCTGTTCTTTTACAATATTCTCCAGAAGACTTATATTGGTTCCTTCGCTCATCGCTTCATCCCCGTCCCCGCGCATTCCAACTGTTACTAATTTCTCCCAATTCTTACTGCGCTCAATTCCGCCTTTCCAGAATTCGTCTAAAACAGTTTTATTTTTAGCATAATCCCAAACATTTGGAAGATTGTTTTTTTTAATATATCGACGCCAGTCGGTCTGAGCCAAAGCCATAGGTTCATGATGCGAAGTACCTACAATAATTCCCATCTCATTAGCAAGAGGCCCGCTGGCGACATCATCATCATAAAAAGCATTTCCCCACATCGCCGGCCATATATAATTGCCTTTTAGACGAAGCAGTAATTCAAAAACTTTTTCATAAAACTTACTATTAAAGCCCCCAAATGTTGCTTTAGACCAACCGCTTAATGCAGGTGCTTCATCGTTGATAAAAATACCCCTGTATTTTACGGCAGGTTCACCATCACTGTATACTCCTTTCAGAAAATAGATATTTTCTTTTGGCGCAACAGGTACATCAGCCCAGTAATACCATGGAGACACACCAATTTGTCGGGACAATTCATATATTCCGTAAATTGTTCCTCGTTTGTCACTGCCTGCAATTACAAGAGCTTCTTCTACTCCTTTGAACGGATTTTTAACGCTTTGTATAACAAATTTTTCATTTTTTCCTTTAAGGAGCTTTCCGTCAATTTTTTTCTGTTTTACTAAATCATCAATGACAGAATTGGTACCCATTACCCCAATTATGATTAGTGGCGAAAACGAATTGGGATTCTGATTAAAAATCGTTGGCTTCTGACCTGTTACTTTTTCAAAATCTGACTGAAGATTGCTTATCGCGCGCCCAATACCAGGATCTGTTCCTGTATTGACAAAAAAAGAAAGAGAGGTTGATTTCTCTTTCAGAATAATAACATCACTGCCTTTTTTATCTGTTATAAAAGACTGAGCCTTTGATTTGCCCGATATACAGATGGTAAACAGTGTTATGATAAATATTGAAAATCTTTTCATTGTATTTTATTAAAATCAATTATAAAAATTACTTTTTCTATTTGAACAACAGAGGCGCAAACATAAATAAGTCGTGCCTCCATACCGGCCAGCTATGCCCTCCAGGATATTCACTGTATTTATATTTGATTCCAATCTGGTCAAACCTGCTTAGCATTATTTTACAATTTTCAAAAGCAATATCTTCTTTGCCTCCCATCGACACCCAAAATTCTTTAATATTGGAATTAATAGCGGCGGTATTGCTTTTCATAAATTCATACTGAGGTTCTGACAATGTTTGGTTATTAAACCACCAGCCAGAACTAAATACACCTATATAGGAAAACATATCTGAGTTTTTAACACCAGTATAAAGAGTCTGTAATCCACCCATTGATAATCCGGCCAAAGCTCTGTTTTTAGCATCAGCTGCTACTTTAAAATTACTTTCTACAAATGGTATTACTCCAGATTTCAATTCATTTTCAAAAGCTTTTAGTGAATTTTCATTAAAACCTTCAGTTCCTCCCATATTGCCATCAATCATAGCTATTACCATTGGTTTTGCTTTATTCTCAGCTATCAGATTGTCTAAAATCAAATTAGCTTTGCCCTGATTAGCCCATCCTCTCTGATCTTCACCTCCGCCGTGCAATAAATATAAAACAGGAAATTTTTCTGGAGCATTTTCATAACCCGGCGGTGTATAAACATACATTTCACGCCATGAATTATTACCTTTTGAAAAATATTTCTTAATCCTGATATCACCATGTGGAATATCTTTTAAAGCATAAAACTCCCCTTCTTTATTCGGTATTTCAATTCCGCTGGCCATACGTCCCATACCATAAAAACTTTCGCTTGACGGATCAGCAACAGCAACACCATCAATAAGCAGTGAATAATAATTAAATCCCTTATTAACGACATCAGTAGTTACATTCCATGTTCCTTCTTCATCTTTTATCAAGTCATATTTTTTTCCTAAATCAATTTGCACTTTTGTAGCTTGTGGTGCTTTGACTTTAAAAACGACCCGGTTATCCGGCAGTATTTGAGGATATTTAGCAGTACGGATATTCGTTTCTGCCTGTGTTCCTAAAACAGTATATTTCGCAAAACTTGAAGCATCTACGGGCTTGAATAAAAACTGTGAGAACATGTACAAACCGTTTTTCCATACCTTAAAATCATGAACTCCCGGTTCAATATAATAGACATGCGGAATATCATTTTGATATAAATAATCGTGGGTACGTTTACTATTACTGATAAGCCAGTCGTTATCGCCACAGGAAATCCAAAGCAGTTTTAATTTCTTTTTTGCTTCCTCAGGATTAGGAAGTAATTCTTTGGGCATTTTAGTATTTGGAGCTGCAGAAAATGCGCCAACCCATGCAAATTTATCTAAATTGCCAAGTCCGAAATTCAGAGATTGTCCACCTCCCATTGACAATCCTGCAATAGCGCGATGTTCTCTATCTTTGAGAACCGGGTATTTTTTTTCTATAAAAGGAATTAGGTCATTTAATAAATCTTTTTCGAAAGTTGCAAATGCCTGTACTTTATCCGGAGCCATTATATTACCTGTAGCACTATCGTCTTTCATTGCCCTGCCATTTGGCATCACCACAATCATAGGTTCAATTGTTCCCTCTGCGTAAAGGTTATCGAGAATAATCTGCGGACTACCTCCGTTGAGCCATTCTTTTTCATCGCCTCCTATTCCATGCAAAAGATATAAAACAGGATATTTTTTCTTTTTATTGAATCCCGGAGGTATATAAACAGTCGCTTTTCGAATTGAACCTACAGTTTTAGATTCATAAGTAATGGTCTCTATTTTTTCGGATGGTATGTCTGCATTTAACTGATCAAAGCCAATAGGGGCCTGTATTCTTAAAGAAATACCTTTATCAGAAAATTGATATCCCAACAAAGAAAGCATTTTCTGAGCATAACGTTTTCCTAATTCTCTGTAACCTGAAGCATTAAAATGTAAAAAATCAGGTTCAACTGTGCATCCTTTAGATGAAATTACATAAGAATTGAATATTGTTTTTGGCAGTGTCGCAATAATTTTATTCATGCTTCCACATTTACCATTTTGCTCTTCATGTACTGTCTCACCAGAAAGAAGCGGCACTTTTTTCGGATCCAGATTCAGATCTTTCATTAAATTATCATAGACAATTTTAACTTTTTTAGGCCAAAGTGTATCACCGGTGTTAGATTCTCCCTGATGCAGTAAAATACCTTTAATAACTCCTTTTTTTTGTGCAATTTTTGCCATCTCAACTAGCCTCGCATACGGATTTCCATCGTATTCCTTAATCATGCCCTTCATCCATTCAGGCGCAGTTGCTATATATTCTGCCGATTTATCTTTATCAAAAAGCTCAATTTTGCAACCTCCAACTGCTACATTGATAACGCCTACTTTTACTTTTTTAGGAAGATTAGCAATCAGGTTTCTTCCAAAATAATCAACAGGCGTTAGTCCGGTATTACATCTGCATAAAGGTGGAACTGCGGTATACCAGTTCCCTATTTTGCGTCCTGTCTCCGTGCAGTTTACCGCTGCCAGAACCTGAAACCTGTCGTCAACTCCTACTTTGTCCTGAGCTTCTATTTTAGCATATCCTTCCATATTAGACTGGCCAAAACTTAAATAAACATGAAAATCAGGATCCTGAGAGTATCCTTTTTGTGCTATTGAAAAAAGGATAGCAAATGCGAAAAATTTAGTTATTAATTTCATACAGCTATTTATATTATCAAAAATTAAAGTCTTATTTAAATAAATCCAGATCGACTGCTTCTCCCATCCTGAGGTAACCTGATTCGTTTGGGTGTAAAAAGTCGCCGTCATGCATATCTGATAAAATAGTTTTGGAGCCAATTTCTGAAGCCATTGCTTTATCAAAATCAATTACAGCATCAAATGCATTACTATTTCGAATCCATTCGTTTACAATATCTCTTGCTTCTTGCCTGTAGGCTGCGTCATAAAATGATTTCTGAAAAGGTAAAATGGTACAGCCATATACTTTTATTCCTTTGGCATGTGCTTTATCAATCATGACTTTATAAGCTGAAATCAGTTCCTGAGCTTTAAGAGGAGCATCTTCAGGATTTTTAATTCCTCCAATATCATTTACGCCTTCAAGAATCATTAACCATTTTGTGCCTTTTTGAGATAATACATCCCTGTCAAAACGATTCAGTGCTGTTGGGCCTAATCCGCCTTTAACCACACAATTCCCTCCTATTCCTAAATTCAAAACTCCTATGTGATCTGTTTTTTTATTGGCAAGTAATCTGGCAGATAAGATGTCCGTCCATCTGTTTTGTTTGTTTGTTCCTGATCCGCGCCCATCAGTAATAGAATTTCCAAGGCATACAATATTGGCAGAACTCTCATTATTGACATCTATTCCCATAATAGAGTACCAGTGATCCGTTTTTATCGCACCTGAAAAAGCTGCATTGGTAATGTTATCACCCTGTAAAATATAAGAAGTTGTTCTGGAGCCCGGGTGTCCTGATGTTTTATGGGATGCAGCTCCATAATGAATGGTAATGGCTAAAAGCTGTCCCGGTTTTAAATCAAAATCAAAGGCATCTGAAAAAACTTCCTGTTCGGGATTCATTGTTATTTCAGGATTTCCATTGAAACTTAATATTTTTTGCGTTCTCGGATCAATTTCAGGAGCAGTAACCACGTTTGCAACACTTACCGATTTTAAAACAGTTGGCTGATCACTAAATATATTAGAGAAACGCATACGCAGCTGCTTTCCTCCTATTGAAACCCTGATAATCTGTCGAATCGTATTTTCTGCGAGACCAGGTTCCGGGGGCATATTATTAGGCTCTACCAGCATTTGCGCTGTTGCCCAGGTTCCTACCCAATTTTTATCTGTTCTTTCTAGTGTGACTTGACTAGATTTACAACTAACAATAAAAATGAGCAGATTTACTAAGGCCAGAATCGATATTATTTGTCTTTTTTTCATGGGTTCACTTATTTGCATTATACTATTTGGTAGAGTTTTAAATAGACCGGACTGCTATCGGATTGATTTTTTTGAATTACTATTACATACTTATTATATGAATTGTATTAGAATTCAAAAGCCGAGAGATTTACCCTCGGCTTATTGTATATAAAACTTAGAACCAATTATGAGAAGGTATTTAGTAGATTCACACTCAAATAATTATCTCTATATCCATATATTGAAAACATTAATTGTAACCTGGATTCTGGTATTCTGCTTTTTCTTCAGCTGTCATCTCCATACCATCTAATTGACCTTGCGGAATTGGTCGTAAATAATGATACTTTTCTATTGTTCTGGTAACAACTACCGGAGTATGATCACCAACAGCTATTCCACCTATTGTATATTTACCTGCAAGCTCATTCCATTTTTGAGTTCTTACCAAATCATACCAACGATATCCTTCACCAAAATATTCACGGGAACGTTCTGCTAAAATATAATTGATATCAATTACGGCAGGTGTTGCACTTGTTAACAAAGCACTATTGTCTGCAGTTTTTGCAACGCTTCCGTTATTGTTCCAACGCCATTTACCAGCACGGGCACGAATTACATTTATAAGATCCCTTGCTGTCATACTACCTGTTGCTCCTTTTACTGCAGCTTCTGCAGCAACAAAATAGAATTCTGAAAATTTAGCAATTGGAAATGGTCTTGTACTACCTGCATTTGGCTGTCCCAATCCTCCATTATTATCAGTACGGTATGGTCCTAATTTCCAAAAGCCAGGGTATGTTCTTCGACTTATTCCTTGTGGAGAAATTACATAATCTGCTCTTCCTGGTAAAACTCCAGCGCCAACATTGCTTGCAGATGTTGCAGAATAAGTAATTGGTGTTGCAGGCTCATCATTAAGGAAAGTTAAAATTGCCTCACCTGGATGCACAGGTAAACCATTAGCATTGTTAAGTGTCGCTACAGTTGTTAATCCTGTTCCTGCCAGATTCCAGTTTCCACGGTATACTGTAGTAAATGTTCCATCATATCTTGAATCATTTGTTTTATCAGCAAAAGTATTAGTAAATACTTCAATAGGAGGCGCCATCCTCACCCAAGGGCGGCCTAAAAATTGGTCAGCTGCACGTTGTACACTAGATACTGATTTTCCATCTGCTGGATTTGTACTTCTGATAGAGGTATAATCCCATGTTGACATCCAGCCTGCGAAATTATCAGGCGCAGCTCCGCTACCGCTTGTAAGACTTCCTCCATTATAGTATTCGCTCGCCTGAGTATGGTCAGCATATAACATCATCTCTTTATTACGATCATTAGATCCTAAGTTTACATCGTAATAATATGGCAATAAACCATATGGTCCTGGATCATTAATACCTTCTAAGGATAAATTGTAGGCCTGTTGAAAATACCATTGTGCATTATGCCCATCAGGATCAGTTCTTGGTGTATCAGGATAAGTTGGTATATTATTTGGGTTTTCTAACCACCATCCGTAGGTTAAATAGGCTTTTGCCAATATTAAACGTGCTAAATTCTTTGTTGCTGTTCCTGTTAATCTTGGACTAACCGGTAATTCATTTATAGACGCTATCAGATCAGGAAAAATAGATTTTGTGTAAACTTCAGTTACAGTATTTCTTTTGGAATATCTCGAAGGCTTAAGATTAAATTTTAGTTCTCCCTGACCTAAATCTAAGGGAACTCCTCCAAATGTCTGAACTAATAAAAAATAATCAAAAGCTCTAAAAAATTTAGACTCAGCAATAACGCTGGTTGCAACACCAACTGATGGACCATATTCAATAATTCCATTGGCGGTATTGATATCACTAAATGAGTTATTCCATAAAACATCAGATCTGCTTGAACTAGGAGTTATAACACCTACGCCTGATAAATCATGATCTTTAAAGTTACCGTCTGCCTGTTGTGCGTACGTATGCTCATCTGTACCGGTTTGAGTAGCATTATAAAAATATGCCTGTCCATATATCCATCTTAAATGTGCATAGTGTGATGTTATTCCCTGGTTTATCCCTTGCTGTGTTTTAAAATATTCCGGTTCGTAAAAATCATGCGGTTTTTCTTCAAGGATATCAGAACAGCCTGCAAAGGAGAACAAAATTACTGATCCTATAATTATTTTTTTTAAAATATATCGTTTCATAGCTCTTCTTGATTAAAATGTTAAATTAAGTCCAAATAAATAATTTCTGGTAGTAGGTGTATTGGTTCCAATAACCAAAAATCTACGTTGGTAAGAAGCTACAGCCTGATTTTCGTCTCCAAATGAATTGGTTTCAGGATCCATACCAGACATTTTATGATAAGGAGAGAAAAATACAAAAGGATTCTGAGCAGTAACATAAAGTCTAAGTCTTTCAATACCTAAATCTCTCATAAATTGCTGATCCAATGTATAACCAAGTGTTAATGCCCTGATTTTTACATACGATGCATCAAAATAACTCATTGTTGACATGTATTTTGGGTTATCACCACTTCTTACACCTTTTGGATTAGGGAATTCTGCATCTCTGTTATCTGGTGTCCAGTAATCCACATCTACGTTACTTCTTCTTCCATTAAGAAGGTTAAGATAACTAGCCCCTCCATATAAAGTACTCACTAATACACCACCACTTTTAAATGCGCCAACAGCTGAAAAATCAAAACCTTTATAGCTTAAGTTAGTATTGAATCCTCCCTGGAAATCAGGGTCAGTTTCGATTATCTGTCTGTCGCTTGCATTAATTGCACGAGTTGGAGAACCATCTGGATTGAAAGTCCCATTATACTTAACTCTAATAGACCCTACAACAGATCCTGTATCGTTAACTCCGTATTTCTGGTTTGGTTCATATATTGACATATATGGGTCTCCTTCCTGCCAAAGACCAACTTTCTCATAATCATAGATTGAATTGATGTTATATCCAACAAACCATGAATTTGCCTCATCTCTTGTAGCTCCTGATGCAAGCTTAACAAGCTTATTATCATTAGCATATAAATTAAAACCAACTGACCAGCTAAGGCCTTTAGGATTATCAAGGATTACTCCATTCAAAGAGATCTCATAACCTTTATTTTCACTTTCCCCAACATTAGCTACATAGCTACTAACTCCTGACGTTACTGGTAGATTTACCCTCTGTAAAAGATCTTTTGTATTCGTTTTATAATACTCAATTGTACCTGATAAACGGTTGTTAAAGAATCCGAAATCTAATCCATAGTTCCATGTTTTAGAATACTCCCATCCTAAATCTTCATTAGTCAATTCTGTAAGATATACTCCCGTTGCATTTGTATTTCCAAAATTATACGGTCGGGTACTCAAAGATCCTAAAGTAGAATATGGATTTACTGCCTGATTAGACGTTTCACCGTAACCAGCACGTAATTTCAATAGATTTAACCATGAAAGGTTTTTCATGAAAGATTCATTAGAAACTGTCCAACCTAAAGAAACTGCAGGATAAGTTACCCATCTATTATCTTTAGAAAGTCTTGAAGAACCATCCGAACGAACTGTTCCTGAAATAAAGTACTTATTATCATAAGAATACATTGCTCTTGCCATGTAAGAACTTAGACCCCATTGAGTATAATCCTGCTCTTCAGGTTTAATAATGATTGGCTCTTCACTCTGAGCCATGTTATAAAACTGAAATGCATCAGAAGTAATTCCTCTTCTTGTTATTCTTGAGGTATTTCCTGTGTATTGCTCATTTGAATACAATGCAACAAAATTTATAGTATGCTTATCTGCAAAAGTCTTGTCATATGTAAGTAAGTTTTCTACAAGCCATTGTGTTGACAATTCATTTCTTATTGCTGCTTCTGATAACGTAGTAGGATTCACATCAAATACACCCTGACCTTCATAATATCCGCCGTTAGATACACGAAAATTTAATCCGGTATTCATACGGTATTTTAACCCCTCTACTCCAGGAATTTTCAATTCAGCAAAAATATTATTGTAAGAACTAAAAGCTTTGGTTAAGTTTACATAAGATTCTCCCAGATTGTTAATTGATTCTCTTGTATATACCCAGTATTCATCAGCAGCCATTCTAACAGTTCTTTTTAATGAGCCATCAGCATTATATGGACTTGCCAAAGGTGAAGTCCCCAAAGCCGTACCAGTACCAATATTATCACCGTTTGTAATAGAATAATTACTATTAGTATTAAACCCTAAACGAAGTACTTTTCCTACTTGTTGATCTAAACCTGCTCTAAGCGTATAACGTTCAAAACTTTGACCTGGCAATACAGCATCCTCTTTGTAATAACCTAAACCAGCATTATAAGCTCCACCTTCACTTCCTCCGGCAACGCTTATGTCATGACTAACCATTTCACCAGCCCCGTAAAGGCTATCCTGCCAGTTGGTATTGTTATTATTTGATTCATCTAATCCATTAGTATACAAACCAGCAGCGGTACGAAGTGCGCTGAATTTTGCACCATCCATCATATCATATTGACCAAAAACTTGTTTGATACCTGTAAATCCATTGTAATTAAAAGTCGCTTTTTGATTTTTACGCCCTTTATTACTTGTAATTAATATAACACCATTCGCCCCACGTGAACCATAAATAGCAGTAGCAGAAGCATCTTTCAAAATATCTACAGACTTAATATCAACTGGATTTATATCACCTATTTGACCAGCAAAAGGTACTCCATCAAGAACAATTAATGGATCATTACTTCCTGTAAGAGATCTTGTACCACGTATACGAATCTGCATAGCAGCTCCTGGTTTTGAAGATGTTTGCAACAATTCAACACCTGCTAATCTACCTTGCAAAGCCTGTGTTATATTGGCAGATTGTACTTCGTTTAATTCCTTACCTCCAATTGAAGCTACAGATCCGGTTACTGCTTCTTTTCTTTGCGTTCCGTATCCAATAACCACAACTTCTTTTAAAACGCCTGATTCTTCTTCAAGCTTTACGTTGATTTGGTTTTGTCCATTTACAGCTACTTCTTTGCTTTTTAAACCGATAAAACTAAAAACAAGTACTCCGTTTGAAGGAACATCGATAGAGTAAGTACCATCAAAACCTGTACTTACGCCAGTTTTAGTGCCCTTTAAATTTACATTAGCCCCAGGGATAGGACCATTTGCATCCGATACAGTCCCTTTGACTTTCGTTTGCGCACCCGCATGGAGTGATAAGCCAAACATTAAGATCAAAAAACAAAAGCATTTTAAATGCTTCGATTTAATTGTAACAAAATAGTTAGTCATAAAAATTGATTTAAATTAAAATTCATTTTTGGTTTAGTCATAAGTGTATTTAAAACAAATGTAGAAAAAAACAATCAATACACAATCGGTTGTTTAATTTTTTTTTAAATTATTAATAATAATATTCAAATAAAAAACATTGTACGTAATATAATAACCTGAAAAATAAATTATATCTATTTTTAAATCGATTTTGAGTTTAAAAATAACAATTTAGAAGTAAATACTTTAATTAGATAAATAAATCATAAATATTAGAATTTGTTAATAATACTGAAATTAAAAAGTAAAGTATTGTTAAAATAAACTGCAAAAAAAGCAATATAATTGATTTCTTAATAAATAGGCAAAATGATATGCTTAATTCTCAAGAAAGAACATAAAAAAAAATACAATCGGTTGCTCATTTAATTAAAAAAAGCTCCTGTTTAAAGGAGCTTTTAAAAGTCATGATTTTTTCTGCTGTTATTATATAAATTTATGGAAATAAATTATCTAATTATATTTTTTAGCTATTCAATGATAAACGTTTCGTAGCTATCAATATATGTCAATAATTTTTTTCGAAACTATAAGCTATTCAGCTACTCGTCTTATGCCAAAAGAATCTATTGTAACAATTTTGCCATTTTTCATATAATCTATTTTAATAAACTTTATATTTCTCAAATCCTGTGTAGAAGTTAAAAATGTGGGATCATGATAAAACAAACACCATTCATTATCTAACTGACATATAGAATGATTTAAATTCCTGCCTGCAAATGGATTAAATATTCTTCCCTTATATGTAAAAGATCCATAAGGATTATCACCAATTGCATAGAAAATAAAATTACTGTCTTGCATTGAATAAGAAAAGTAAAATTTACCATTATATTTATGAATCCATGAAGCTTCGAAAAAATGCTGGTAATTATTTGAAGATAGCATAATTGATCCTTTTTCGTCCAGAATTTTAATTTCTTTGAGATCTTCAGCAACTTCTAAAATATCATCTGCAACCATTTCTTCTATAGTATTAATTATTTTTTTATTTCTTTTAACTTCAGGACGCTATCATACGCTTTCTTAGGTTTTAAATCTTTATCAAATAATAATGGGTAATTTGTCCTTCCTTTTATTGGCCAGTCATTTAACCACGACTGTCCGTCATGAACACCCCAAAATGTTACCCTGCTGATTTTATCTTTATGCTTTAAAAACAATTTAAAGATTGACGCATAACGCTCAGCTAGTTTCACCTGAACTGAATCGGGAAGTTTTTCCGGATACGGATTCATTTTTTCACTTCCTTCAAAATTTTGATTAACATCTGCGCCTTTTAAATCCCAGGGATTTGGCAGAACGGTGATATCTAATTCTGTAAAAGCAACTTTTAAGCCCAAAGCAGAATACGCTAAAATACTTTCTTCGATCATTTCTATAGAAGGACTTTCTAATCGCCAGTGAGCCTGTATTCCTACTCCATCAATTTTTCCTCCCCCGGCTTTGATTTTTTTGATCAGATCAATATTGCCTTTTCTTTTTGCAGGCTCTTCATTATTGTAATCATTATAATATAAATCTACTTTTGGATCTGCAGCAGCTGCCAGTTTAAATGCATCAACAAGATATTGCTCTCCAAGTGCCTTCAGAAAAACTGATTTTCTTAATGTTCCATCTTCGTTCAAAGCTTCATTGACAACATCCCAGGAATCAATTCGTCCTTTATATTTAGAAACAATTGTCGTAATATGATCTTTCATAAAAGCTTTCATTTCTGTACTATCTTTTATTTCTGCCATCCATGAAGCCAATTGACTGTGCCAGATTAGAGTATGCCCATGGATGAACATTTTATTCTTCTCTCCATAGGCAACAAATTTATCAGACAATGCAAAATCATACTTGCCCTTGGAAGGATGCAAAAACATCGATTTCATGATATTCTCTGCTGTAATAGCATTAAATTCTTTTTTGATTAAAGAATCTTCTTTTGCATTTTTTTCTTCAATCTGATTTAAATCCAGAGCAGTTCCAATATAAAAATCTTTTTTATAACTGTCTTTTAATGAAACACCATTTTTTTCTTTTTTTTGTGCATTACAGCTGGTGAAAATGATTAGAGGTAAAAGCAGTAAATAATGATTAATTAATTTCATTTTATGGTTTTTAAGGTTGATAGTTTTTTATTTTGATTTCTGGTACAGTTTTTATTTTGTGTCTTAATACAATCTGTAAATAATAATGATTATGATTTTAGCTAAATATCTTTTAATTTCCTGGCGCAAAAGGAAATTTCAATGATTTAAAATATTCTAAAGATTGTGTTGGTTTCTCTACTCCAACAGGCAATTCCTTACCCGAATATTGCTGAAAATAAAGCAGACATGCATCTCTCCACCATTTTGCTTCTTTATACTGAATTTCTAATAACATCTGAACTTCTTTGAAACGTTCGTTATCAATATATTTTTCAGCTTTATTCCATGTATTTTGCATATTTTTCACCTGATCGACACCTTCCTGATACTTCAAAGCCATACCATTCCAAAGCGTTTGACCGTTTTTTAATTTATAATCCCAGGAAAGATGATGAAACCATAGCAAATCTTTTTCAGGACAAGTCTTTACATTATCAAACATCTTTTCTACTTCAGGAGCATATTGTGATGTTGCATTTGTTCCTGTTTTAGACCGGTCAAAACCTATTCCATTTTTATCTGCTTTATGATAATACACCGGATTCCATTCTGGCCTTGATAAATTAGAAACCCATGGTCCCGGGCCGTAATGATGCGCTGTATCCATAATATGATGTAATCCGAGTGGCGTCATATAATTAACAACTACTTCACGCGATTCAATCATCATTTTTTTTATTGGGGTTATGAAATTTTCATCGTTCGAAAACGTACATCTCAGCCATTCATCGGCAATAACTTCAGAATCTAAATTTGGGTTCCAGGCCAGCCTTCCAAAGCCATACCAGTTTGCCTGAGCAAAAGGGTGACCGGTCCAGTTTAAATCATTTCCAATATTGGAAACTCCTGCAATACCTGTTAATTTCGTTTTTGTATAAGAACCGTCAACTACTTTAGCAACTGTTGTTCCTTTTCCTTTTTGATAAGTATCTGCTTCTAAAACTTCCTGAAATAATTTAGGCAGAAAAACCAAATGCGTGCTAAAACCTAAGTATTCCTGAGTAATTTGAAATTCCATCATTAATGGCGTTTTTGGCATAGCCCCAAACATAGGATGAAAAGGCTCCCGGGGCTGAAAATCGATTGCTCCGTTTTTTACCTGAACGATTACATTCTCTTTGAATTTTCCGTCGTAAGGGACAAATTCAGCATAAGCTTGTTTTGCCCTGTCATTGGCATCATGTTCAGAATAAACAAAAGCTCTCCACATAATCACCCCGCCAAATGGCGCAACGGCATCGGCAAGCATATTGGCACCGTCAACATGATCCCTTCCATAATTTTGTGGTCCTGGCTGACCTTCTGAATTCGCTTTTACCAGAAAGCCCCCAAAATCCGGAATTCTTTTATAAATTTCTTTGGCTTTATCTTTCCACCAATTTACAACCCCAGCATCTTTTGGATCTGCAGTTTTTAATCCACCGATCTCAATTGGTGCTGAAAAACGCGCTGTTAAATATACTTTTATTCCGTACGGCCTAAATACGTTGGCCAAAGCTTCAACCTTCTCTAAATATTGAGCCGTTAAGATTAAAGCGTTTGCATTTACATTGGTCAAAACGGTTCCGTTTATTCCAATTGATGCATTTGCTCTGGCATAATCAACATATCGCTGATCAATAAAACCAGGAAGTTTTTGCCAGTTCCATAATGAAAAACCGGCGTAGCCACGCTCTACAGTGCGGTCTAAATTATCCCAGTGATTTAAAATTCTGATATTTGTTTTTGGACTATCAGCAATATTTAAATTTTGTATTGGTTTATTTGTCTGGATTAATCGCAAAAAATGATAAACACCGTATAAAACTCCAATATCTTTTTTACCAGTAATAACAATGTGGTTTCTATTACTTACAGAAATCGATTTGATAATAAAACCTTCATCATTTATAAGAGCGAAACCAGATCCAATTGCTTTTTGAATTTCAGGACTTAATGCCAATTTTGAGCCTAAAATTATAGTATTGTTCCCTTCTAATTTTGAAACGTCCTGAATATCATTTCCAAGCATATCATTCAAAGCATTGTGTAATTCATTTTCAGCAATTTTTAAAGTTTCTGTATTTTCTAATACTACTATCCCTTTAATATTTGATAAGTAATCTGAAGTTAGTTTTGAAATCGTTTTTTTTTCATATTGCAACCATAATTTATAATCTTTTTGTGCCAATGCCGGACAACAAAATACAAAAAACAATACGCTCAATTTGAAAAAAGTCTTCTTTATAGGTTTCATTATTCTTTTGTTTACTGCTTAATCAGACACAAACAATATCATAATTTAAACTGATTATTTAGCAATATAAATACTAAAAAAATGCAGTATTAAAAATACCACCATGTTCGCAATCGGTTGTGCTAAAATACAAAAATAAAGCAATTAAAAAATAAAAAATCTACTTTATGCCTTATTTTAAAACATTAACAAAACAAATCCTATATTACAGCAGAAGCTATATTAAACTATAAAATCGTTCATACAAAAAATAGATTTTTCCATAACTATGGCTTATAAAAATTTAAATCTTTTTGGATGACTCACGTATAAGCACCTGAGTATTTAAGAATGTAATTTCTTTGGCATCCTCTTCTTTAACAGATTTAAGATTTTTAATAATTAATTCGGCGGCAGCTTTACCCATTTTCTCAGCTGGATGTGTGATAGTAGAAATGTTAGGCTCAATTATTTCAGAGATAGGGTCATTATTGAATCCAATTACCGCAAATTGGTCAGGTACCTTAATTCCTCTTTTTTTTGCGGTTTGAACTGCGCTTACTGCAAGAATATCTCCTGGAGCAAAAAGTCCGTCTGGTGGTGATTTCAAGTCAAACAACTGATTACAGGCTTTTACACCATCCTCGTAAGTCATTTCCTTTAAACTAATAATAAGATTTTCTTCAACGGGAATGCCATGCTCAGATAAAGCATCGATATACCCTCTTTTACGTTCATTGTAAAGTGTCCCGAATTCTGATCCGGCAGTTAAATGAGCAATTCTTTTGCATCCTTGTTCTACAAGATGTTTTGTCGCCTTATAGCCTGCTAAATAATTATTGATTACAACACGAAAAGTATCATAATCTTTAGGTACCCTGTCAACAAAAACTAAAGGAATGTTGTTATTTGAAAATTGTTTAAAATGTGAAGTATCTTTAGTTTCCATTGCAAGCGAACAAATGACGCCGCTTACCCGATTACTGTACAAAGACTTGGCCATATCGACCTCCATCTGGTATGAATCGTGCGATTGCATAATAATGACAGAATAATTAGATTTTTGAGCAGCAATCTCAATACCACTAATTAATGATGATAAAAATGGCTGTGTAACCGTTGGTATCAAAATTCCAATGGTTTTCGTTACATTACCACGAAGTCCAGCTGCTAAAGTATTAGGTACAAAACCCATTTCTTTAGCTGTCTGTTTTACTTTTTTAATTGTTTTTTCACTTATGCTGTGATGGTCTTTTAAAGCCCGAGAAATTGTTGATGCTGCAAGATTCAGTTTTTCTGCAATATCATAAATTGTTACATGCCTGTGTTCTTCCATGAATTAAAGTACTAAATCGATGTAAATGTACTTATTTTAATGTTATAATAATCAATTATGCATTTATTTAGGATATAATAAGAGTTTTTACAAAAATAATAGTATTGAAAATGTTAATTTATCATATTTTTAAATATCTCTTTGAACATAATTTTTTTATTATAAAAAAAAGTTATTCCTTTACACAATCGGTTGTTTAAAATTGTATTATTTAATTAAGTTACGTATCTCTATAAAATATAGTTTATGAAAACAAAAAAAATCACAATTGTAATTGCACTGATCATTTCATGCTATTGCTTAGCGCAAGAAAAGGATAAATTCCGGTTTCAAAATACCAAATTAAGTTTTGAAGAAAGAGTAAATGATCTCGTAAGTCAGTTAACACTAGAAGAAAAAGTATCTCAGATGTTAAATTCGTCTCCGGCAATCCCAAGACTTGCAATACCTGCATACGACTGGTGGAACGAGACTTTACACGGAGTGGCAAGAACTCCTTTTAAAACGACTGTTTATCCTCAGGCAATAGCAATGGCAGCCACATTTGATAAAAATTCACTTTTTAAAATGGCCGACTATTCAGCACTTGAAGGAAGAGCCATATATAATAAAGCCGTAGCATTAGGCCGCACCAATGAACGCTATTTAGGACTCACCTATTGGACACCCAATATTAATATTTTTCGTGATCCACGCTGGGGACGTGGACAGGAAACGTATGGTGAAGATCCGTATCTGACAAGTGTTCTGGGCGATTCGTTTGTAAAAGGCCTTCAGGGAGATGATCCTAAATACCTAAAAGCTGCTGCATGCGCCAAGCATTATGCCGTGCATAGCGGACCTGAATCTTTACGCCATACTTTTAATGTTGATGTAACACCATATGAACTTTGGGACACCTATCTCCCTGCTTTTAAAAAATTAATAACAGAGTCTAAAGTAGCTGGTGTAATGTGTGCTTATAATGCCTTCAGGACACAGCCATGTTGTGCTAGTGATATATTAATGACAGATATTTTAAGAAATCAATGGAAATTTGATGGATATGTGACCTCGGACTGCTGGGCAATCGATGATTTTTTCAAAAATCATAAAACACATCCGGATGCTGAGTCCGCCTCGGCAGATGCTGTTTTTCACGGAACAGATATTGACTGTGGCACTGATGCCTACAAAGCTTTAGTCCAGGCTGTAAAAAATGGAAAAATTAGTGAAAAACAAATTGATATTTCTGTAAAACGTCTTTTTATGATCCGTTTCAGACTAGGAATGTTTGATCCTGTTGAAATGGTAAAGTATGCACAGACACCAGCCTCGGTTTTAGAAAGTACAGAACATCAGCAGCACGCCTTAAAAATGGCAAGACAATCCATGGTTTTGCTTCGAAATGAGAAAAACGTATTACCTCTGAATAAAAACCTCAAAAAGATTGTGGTACTTGGTCCTAATGCAGATAATTCCATATCCATTTTAGGAAATTACAACGGAACTCCCAGCAAGCTAACAACAGTTTTAAAAGGAATTAAAGAAAAAGCAGGTGCCAATACGGAAGTTGTATATGAAAAAGCAGTCAACTTTACCAATGATACTTTGCTAGTATACCAGAATCTTAAAAATCAATACGCTTACGAAGGAAAACAGGGCTTTAAAGCCGAATATTTTAATAACAAAAATCTTTCAGGTGAACCTGAAGCTATAAGAACCGAACCTGAAATCAATAACTTTTGGCAGGAAGGAGAAGTTGTTATAAAAAACATTAAAGCAAACCAATTCTCTGCACGCTATACTACAAACTTTACGGCAGAAAAGGATGGTTCTGTTACTTTTGAACTTAGTGCAGATGATGGATATCGTTTTTTAATAGATGGAAAACAAGTTATAAATGCATGGGACAGAAACAGATGGGGAGAAAAAACGTTTAAATTAATTACGAAAAAAAATACCGTTTATAAATTGGTTTTAGAATATTGGCAAGGTGAAGGAAAAGCCAACGTTGCATTAAATACCGGTAATTTTGAAAAAACGGATTTCAAAAAGATCGTTGATAACAATAAAGACGCCGATGCGTTTATTTTCGTTGGGGGAATATCCCCACAACTGGAAGGTGAAGAAATGCCTGTAAACTTTCCAGGATTTGCCGGTGGTGACCGTACCTCTATCCTACTTCCAAAAGTTCAGACCGAGTTAATGAAAGCTTTGAAAACCTCTGGAAAACCAGTCGTTTTTGTCATGATGACAGGCAGCGCTATAGCCATCCCTTGGGAGGCAGAAAATATTCCGGCAATACTCAACGCATGGTATGCAGGCCAAGCGACTGGAAATGCTGTATCAGATATCCTTTTCGGAGATTATAATCCAGCAGGAAGACTACCTGTTACATTTTACAAAAGCGATTCAGACCTGCCTGCTTTTGTTGATTACAGCATGGATAACAAAACGTATCGGTATTTTAAAGGTGATCCACTATATGGTTTCGGATATGGACTTAGTTATACTTCATTTAAATACGATCAGTTAAAAGTAACTTCCAAAATAAAAAAAGGACAGCCTGTTTCAGTTTCTGTGAAAATAACCAATACCGGAAAATCGGAAGGAGAAGAAGTTGCCCAACTGTATATTATCAATCAAAATCCATCTGTAAAAGCACCTTTAAAAAGCCTCAAAGGATTTGAAAGGCTTAATTTAAAATCAGGTGAAAGCAAAATAATCAGTTTTACACTTTCTCCTGAAGACCTTTCTTCAATTACTGCAGAAGGTAACCTGAAACAATTTTCCGGAAAAATAAAACTTGCTATCGGGGGCTGTCAGCCAGATGAAAAAAATGAAATAAAAAACAATATTGTAACCCAGATTATTCAAATAGACTAGTAATAAATCTAAGTTTAATAACAACACAAGATTACATTAATTAACAAAAAATGAACAAGACAATAGACCAGTTATCTGCGGATAATATTAGAGCATTAGCCATTTCAATGGTAGAAAAAGCAAATTCAGGGCACCCGGGCGGATCTATGGGTGGAGCCGATTTTATGCATATCCTTTATACAGAATATTTAAAATATGATCCATCAGACATGCAGTGGATTTTCAGGGATCGTTTTTTTATGGATGCCGGTCACCTTTCTGCTTTAATGTATGCCCAATATCATTTGTTAGGCAATTATGAAAAAACAGATTTAGAGAATTTTAGACAATGGGGATCTGTTACACCAGGACATCCTGAAATTGACGTAAAAAGAGGTATCGAAAATACCTCAGGTCCTTTGGGACAAGGACACGTTATGGGTGTAGGTGCCGCCATTGCAGCAAAGTTTTTATCGGCCAGGTTTGATAATTTATTCGATCATAAAATTTACGGATTCATAACAGACGGAGGCATTCAGGAAGAGATTTCTCAGGGCGCAGGACGTATTGCCGGACATTTGGGACTGAATAATTTTATTATGTTTTATGATTCAAATGATGTACAGCTATCGTCAATGACTGATGAAGTTACAACCGAAGATACTGCTATGAAATACGAATCCTGGGGATGGAAAGTTATTACGATCGATGGTCATAGCCATACGCATATCCGTTCTGCGCTCAATGCCGCTCATGCAGAATTAGAAAGACCTACACTGATTATTGGAAGAACTATTATGGGTAAAGGATGTGTAACCGCTGATGGGGCAATGTATGAAGGACAATGCGAACTGCACGGAAAACCGATTGGCGGGACAAAAGCATGTTTTAAATCAACATTACTCAATTTAGGAGCAAATCCGGACGATTCATTTGCTGTTTACGAAGACGTTGCTGCGCATTACAAAAACGTGTTAGCCAGAAAAACAGCAGAAGCAGCAGAGAGAAAAACAAAAATTGCTGCATGGGAAAAGCAAAATCCTGAACTGGCAAAAAAAATCCAGCAGTTTTTTAATGGTGACCTGCCGGAACTCGATTTCAGTTCGATAGCACAAAAAGCCAATTCGGCTACACGTGATGCTTCGGCAGCAGTTTTGGGATATCTGGCTGAAAATGTAGAAAATATGATTGTTTCTTCTGCCGATTTATCCAATAGTGACAAAACTGATGGTTTCTTAAAAAAATCTTCGGTTCTGAAAAAGGATGATTTTAGCGGTGGATTCCTTCAGGCTGGAGTTGCAGAACTTACCATGGCAGCAATTGCAAACGGAATCGCCCTTCACGGGGGAGTTATTCCGGTTGTAGCTACCTTTTTTGTGTTTTCTGATTATATGAAACCTGCCATTCGACTTGCAGCAATTCAGGAACTTCCAGTAAAATATGTGTGGACCCATGATTCCTTCCGCGTAGGCGAAGACGGACCAACGCATCAGCCAATTGAACAGGAAGCTCAGATTAGATTATTGGAAAAAATCAAAAATCACTCAGGAGATCAAAGTTTATTAGCCCTGAGACCTGCAGATGCTGTTGAAACTTCGGTAGCATGGCAAATGGCATTGGAAAACAAAAAAACACCAACGGGATTAATTCTTTCGAGGCAAAACATTACCGACATTCCAACTTCAGGGAATTCAAGATTTGAAGAAGCTTCTAAAGCAAAAAAAGGAGGCTACCTTGTAAAAGCTGTTCAAAATCCTGATATCACTTTAATAGCAAATGGATCTGAAGTAGCGACTCTTATTGAAGCAGCAGTTGAATTAGAAAGCAGCATTAAACTAAAAATAAACGTGGCCTCTGTAATTTCTGAAGGACTTTTCAGGTCACAGCCAAAAGAATATCAGGAAAGTGTTATTCCAACAAACGGATTGGTCTTTGGGCTGACAGCAGGGCTTCCGGTCAATCTGGAAAATCTTGCGGGAAGCCGTGGAATAGTTTTCGGACTGGATCATTTTGGTTACTCTGCTCCTGCCCATATTTTGGATGAAAAATTTGGCTTTACCAGTAAAAATGCCTGCGATGAAATCATTAAATATTTAGATGCAAATAAGTCTAACTAAATAAAATAAAAAATGATTTAATAGAAAATACAATTATTCTATTTTATTAATGAGCCTCCAAGTCGATGAATTTGGAGGCTTTTTTATTTCGTTTTTTGGTGTAAAGCACACTCATTTTTTATACGACTTTTTGAAATTAAATTAATCTTAAAAAAACAAAAAACTGGCGTCTTCGCAATTAATTTAGTAACTTGTAGTAGTTAAGTTATATTTTGCACTCTTACTGTGTAATTTTTTATTTGAATAAATATAAATCACAAAACCTGTTTCATGAAAAAAAATCTTCTGCTATTATTTTTTACATGTGTGTTTATTTCTTGTGAAAACAAAAAAGAACTAGAACTTCAAAACAGAGAAAAAGCTTTAATCTTAAGGGAAGAACAATTAGCTGACAAGGAAGCAGATTACCAGGCCCTGCTCATATTCCGCGACAGCATAATAGCCTTAAAAGATACTGTTAATAATCCTGTTGAACCAATAAAAGAATGGCCAAAAAACATTCAGGGCATCTGGAACAGTAAAATGCTTTGCAGGGAGTCCAATTGTAATCAATATGTTATTGGTGATCAACGAAATGAGACCTGGCAGTTTTTATCTGATTCTAGCGGGATTTATATGAATGTTTTGAACAACAAAAAACTTATACGTGTATTTAAAGCCAGGTATATCGACGATAAGATACAGCTCGAATTTAACAGTGACAGTATTTCAAAAAACAGAATAAAAATGAATGTAGTTCTGGATGACATCAAAGAAAACGTCATTAAAGGAACACAGACAATAACGAGACAAGATAACTGCACAGCAAAATTTTCAGTAGAACTTACCCTTCCCCAAAAAAAATAATTTATGTTATTAAGTATTCAACACGTTAGTCTTCCTGTAGAAGATCCATTACTGAAATTCCTAATAGAACTTATCATAATTTTATGTATTCCGCTTTTATTGAATAAAATAAAAGTACCCCATCTTTTAGGTCTTATCATAGCTGGTGCCGTAATAGGCCCAAACGGATTTAATGTCCTTGCCCGCGACAGCAGTGTTGTCGTAACAGGAACAACCGGATTGCTTTATATTATGTTTTTAGCGGGACTTGAGATTGACATGGGCGATTTTAAAAAGAATAAATGGAAGAGCATTACTTTTTCACTTTACACTTTCATATTCCCGTTTATTCTTGGACTTATTGGCGGTTATTATATACTACATTTTTCCTTGTTAACATCAGTTCTTTTTGCCAGCCTTTTTTCATCTCATACACTCATTGTATATCCAATGGTAAGTAAACTGGGAATTGCAAAAAAACTGGCAGTGAATATTACGGTCGGCGGAACAATGATCACAGATGTGCTTTCACTTGTAGTTTTGGCTGTAGTGGTAGGCATGTCACAAGGAGAAGTTGGGACTTCTTTCTGGGTTAAATTATCGGTTTCGATGTTAGTCTTTGCCTTGATTGTTTTACTTGTATTTCCAATCATTGCACGATGGTTTTTTAAAAATGTAGAAGACAAAATCTCACAATATATTTTTGTCATTGTAATGATTTATCTGGCCTCTTTATTAGCAGAATTGGCTGGAATTGAAGCGATAATTGGTGCCTTTTTTGCCGGTCTTGCTTTAAACCGACTTATACCGATTACATCATCACTTATGAATCGGGTTGAATTTGTTGGAAATGCGATCTTTATTCCGTTTTTCCTGATTAGTGTAGGAATGTTGATTGATTTTAATGCTTTTATTCAGAGCTGGGAAACTTTGGGTGTAGCTTCGGTTATGCTGGTAGCTTCTATTGGAGGAAAATATGTGGCCGCTTTTTTTACCAAAAAAACATTCCGCCTTACCAATGATGAAGGGACGCTCATTTTTGGGATGAGCTCTGCTTCTGCCGCTGCAACACTGGCTTCTGTAATGGTAGGCTACAATATCATTTTATCTGAAAATGAAGCAGGAGAACCTATTCGTTTGTTGAATGAGCATGTCCTTAACGGAAGTATTTTACTGATCCTGGTTTCTTGTACCATTTCATCATTTGTTTCAATGGCAAGTGCCCAAAGAATCGCAGATTCTGACAAAGAAGAAACTGTTGCAGGAGCGAGTCATGAAAAAGAAAACATCCTGATGGCTGTAAATCAAGAAAATACCGTGGAGAAATTAGTCAACCTGGGACTTCTTATTAAAACACAAACTAACAAAGACGGACTTTTTGCACTAAATATTATCAACGAAGAAAAAAGCGAATCCTCCACTAAAAATGCAGAGAAATTATTAGGAGAAGCGGTAGAAATAGCTGCTGGTGCAGATATAAAACTAAATCCGATTACAAGGCATGACAATGATGTAGTATCCGGAATAAATAATGTAGTCAAAGAACAAAACATTACAGATTTAATCATTGGTCTGGAAGAAAAAGGTTTTTCATCTTCCTTTCTTTACAATCTCTACAATGGTTATTTACGCAATAAGCAAATCAACATCATTATTTATCATGCCATACAGCCCGTAGCAACGATAAAAAAATATATCGTTCTTATTCCTGCGAATGCAGAGCGTGAGCCGGGTTTTTTCCTTTCTCTTCTAAAAGTCTGGAACATTGGCAAAAATTCAGGAGCAAAAATAAGTTTCTATGCCAATGAAAAAACAAACCAGATTTTAAAAAGTATTATTAAAAAAGCTAATATTGAAGCCGTTTTTAATACAATTACAACATGGGAAGAAGGTCAGCAGGCAGCTTTTAGTTTAGAAGATGACGAAGGTTTGATAATGCTAATGGCAGAGAGAGGAATGGAGTCTTATTTTTCGCAAATGCAAAAAGTCCCGGAAATATTAAACAAAAACCTCAATAACAATAATTACATCCTTATTTATCCTTTTTCAAAAATTGATAGTACAGTAACCGAAAAAAGAGCTGTGAGTAATCTGGATGATTTTGCTGATATTGGAAAAATTATTGGAAGGATTTTCAAATAAACCAATAAGATTTATACCCTCTGCTAACTAATAATCCCTTTCATTTTATCTTAACTTTGCATTTTTAAATACCGATAATAATTATCAAGTAAAAAATTGAAAGTAGAAAAAGTGGAAAATGAACCTGTAAGCTGGACGATATGCCGGGAATGCCAGGGACGCGGAAAAAAAAGCCGAAGAATAAGCAAAAAAACACGGCTTCTTTACCAGATTGCATTGGAGGAATTTCAAAAAATGCAAAGCAAAGGTACAGAACCGCTTCCGCCAAAAGGGAACCTGTATTCATGTCCAGACTGTTCCGGATCTGGGTTAATTACTGCTGCCAACACTCCTGTCGCAGACAAACAATATCCACATATTGCTATTATCGGTGGCGGAATAGGTGGAATTGCTCTTTCGGTGGCGTGTTTGCATCGCGGAATTCCTTTTACACTGTACGAACGTGACACAGACTTTAATGCGCGATCTCAGGGCTACGGACTCACCTTACAACAAGCCAGCAAAGCAATTCAGGGATTAGGGATTTTCTCTTTAAAAGATGGGGTGATTTCAACAAGGCATCTGGTTCATACTCCGGATGGGAAAGTAATTGCAGAATGGGGAACCAGAAAATGGCTTCAGTCTGATATAAAAACGTCTTCGAAACGTACCAATGTGCATATCGCACGTCAATCTTTACGATTGGCTTTACTGGAGCAGCTTGGAGGAAATAATCAAATACAATGGGGACATCAGTTAATCGATTTTAGGGAATCTGGAAAAGGCGTTGACCTCAGTTTTCAGGTTGATGGAAAAATTAAGCAAGCCCAGGCAGATCTTGTAGTTGGAGCCGATGGTATTCGAAGTTCTGTCCGAAGGCTGCTTATTGGAGAAACCACTACGCCTTTGCGTTATTTGAGATGTATAGTGATTTTAGGTATCTGTCCATTAAGTGCTCTTCAACATCTTAACAATCCTTTATTAGATTCTGCTACTATATTTCAGACTGCCAATGGCCACGAACGAATCTACATTATGCCTTATTCATCAGATTCAGTAATGTGGCAGCTTAGCTTTCCTATTTCTGAAGAAGAGGCGAAATCATTAAGTAATAAAGGACCTAAGGCTCTCAAAGAAGAATCATGCAGAAGAACCCAATGGCACGATCCTGTTCCTCAAATTGTATCAGCAACTGAGGAAAACTACATTTCCGGATATCCTGTTTATGATCGTGAATTGCTTAAACCCGAATTACTGGAAAAATCAGGATCAGTAACACTGATTGGAGATGCTGCACACCCAATGAGCCCGTTTAAAGGGCAGGGTGCCAATCAGGCAATTCTGGACGCACTTACATTGGCACGAAGTATTTTTAAAGGATGCAGACCTTCATCTGACTGGAGAAAAGCAGGAATACGAAAAAGTGCACTAATGGAATTTGAATTAGAAATGTTAGAACGCAGTGCAGTTAAAGTACAAGATTCAGCAGACGCTGCACAGTTCCTGCATTCTGAAATTGTACTTCATGAAAATGATGCGCCGAGGAGATGGTTTAAGAATGATGAATAATATTATCTTTTGAAATATCTGTAAATTAAAAAGAGGATGTTATGTTCTCACTTTAAACAGGCAGGAAAATATGAAATTTTGTCCCTTTATTCAGTTCTGATTCTGCATACATTACACCCTGATGATTCATCACAATTCTTTTGCACAGCGCCAACCCGATACCGCTTCCTGGAAAAATATGCTGTTCATGGAGGCGTTTAAAGATTTCAAAAATCTGATTTTCATAATCTTTTTCAAAACCTATTCCGTTATCCGTAAAAGTAATATGATGGTAATGATCTGAAACAATTGTAGCGTTCGTAATGTTCTCCAGATAAGTATGGGGTACAGTTTCAACATTTATTTTAATTTCCGCGTGAGTATCAGCTTTTGTAAATTTAAGAGCATTACTAATCAGATTATAAAACAACTGATTCATCTGGAGTTTTGAAGCGTTTACTACCGGAAGATCTTCTACAATTAATGTTGCATTTTTTTCCTGGGCAGCAATTTCAAAGTCGTTCCACAAATCTTTAATTACCAGATTTAAATTAACCGGCTTAAATGATTTTTCAGGATTAAGAAGACGTGAAAAAGCAAGCAGATCTGAAATCAGGAGGCTCATTCGTGCACTTGAGGATGCAATTTTGCTGACAATTGTTTCAGAATCCATGCTTGATTTCCCCTCCTTAAGCAGTCCTGCAAAAATTTGAATCTTGCGAAGTGGTTCCTGAAGGTCATGACTTGCAACATACGCAAATTGCGCAAGTTCATGATTAGAGTGTTTAAGGGCATCGTTAGATTTTTCAAGTTCCAAATTTGAAATTTGCAGCTTTTTCAAAGTTGTCTCTAATTCAGATGTTCGTTGTTCTACCTCATTTTCTAATGCAAGCTGTAACTGCCTTTGAATGGTAATATCCTGGGCTGTGCCGTTTATTAGTATTGGCTTACCCTCATCATCAAAAAAAGTCTGGCCAATTGAATGTATAATTTTTTCCCTGCCGTTAATCCCATGAATTATTTTATATTCGGCTTCATATTTTCCGGAAGACCCCATTTTTTGAGCAGCGAAAAAAGCTTCTTCTACTCTGCTTTGATCCGCGGGTATTATGACTGACCTTGCTTTTTCTGATGTCATTACGGTATCTTTAAAACCAAACATGTCAGCATGTCGTTGCGATATTGTGGTAATGCCTGATTGTACATCCATAGTCCAGGTACCCAATTCGGCAAGTTCAACAGCAGAACGCATTACTGCTTCTGCCTGCTCTACTTTTCTTATAGAGTCCAGTTCAGAGGTCACATCTGAACCAACATACAATACAGCATAAATATTTCCTTCTCCATCTAATAACGGAGTAAGGCTGACTTTATAAAAATGTGTTTCTTTTTTTTTTGTATTCAAGCCCGGAATCCCGCTGGCAGAAAAACTTCTGCCTGTTTGATAAACTTCTTTAACTGTTTTGAGAAAAGTTTGCGAGCCATCATCTTTCAGGACATCAGAAAGCATTTTACCTTCAGGGTTGGCAGTTGTTCCGGCGTACTTAACAAAAGACTGGTTAGCATTTTTTATAATTAAATTTTCCCCCACAAATAAACTAACTGCTACTGGTGCTGCCGCAATTACCGCACGAAGATTAGATTCACTTTCACGAAGAGCCATTTCAGTTTTTTTACTCTGCGTTATATCTGTAGCATGAACAATGAGTCCAGCTACATTTCCGTTACTAATTATGTGTGGTGTGTAAACAATACTAAGCCATCTGTCGGTCCCCATTCTTGAAGGTGCAAACATTTCATATTTTTCCTGCTGGCCCGAATAGGCAGTTTTAAGATGGGGCAGTACTTTCTCATAGCCTGCTTTTCCTATAAACTCCCGTACTGTTTTACCAATGGCTTCCTTTTCGCCAACCGAAAACCAATCCATAAAAACAGAATTATACGACTGATAACGCTGTTCTCCATCAAGATAAAAGATCATGGCGGGCACCGTATCCCTTAATAATTCCAGATGTGCCTCACTTTCTTCTAATGCTTTTTGCGCGTGAACTTGTGCTGTTACATCAATAGCAATATCTAATATGGCATCAATTTCTCCTGATTTATTTTTTATTGGCGTATAAGAAATATTATAATAATTGTCTTTTAGGATTCCGTTTTGAACAATTTTGACAAGAGATGCAGGGGAAATAAAAGGAATACCTGTTGTAAAAACATCATCCAGTATTTTAAGATATGCCTGGCCCTCAGTAATAAGTTCAGGCATCACCTCACGCAGAGGCAGACCTTCAATATTCGGGCCTTTTCCAACAATATCTATAAAAGTCTGATTAGGATTTTCAACGATTAAATCACGACCTACAAATAAACCAATTCCGGCCGGAGCAGCAGCAATTAGGCTTTTTAGCCGTGCTTCACTTTCTTCAACTGCACGGCGACTCAAAACCTGCTTTGTTACATCAGTTGCTACAACAAGAAGATTATTTGTTTTTTGAAATCCGTTTTTATTAACCTGATAGGTAAGATCTACATAAATATTTTCCAATGCTCCACTACGAAAAAGCTCAACCTCGACTTCTTTAGCCATATAAGGATTTCCTGTAATAATCACTTCTCTCAGAAGATCGTCAAAACCCTGTCCTTCAAGTTCCGGCAGTGCCTTTAGCAAAGGTTTCCCAATTAAATCTTCCCGGTTTCGTCCAACCAATTCACAGTAGAAAATATTCGCACTTTGAAAAACCATCTCATCATCCACACTTAATGTCGCAATACCCACAGGTGAATCCTCAAAAACAGATGCGAACTCGCTTTTATTTATTTCGATAGTATCTACTAAGTTACATGATGGATTTTCTGTACAGGTTACAAAAATTCCTTCTATGTTATTAAATGAATTATACAATGGGCTATATCCTAAAGAAAGCTTGAGACTCAATATGTCATTATTTCTAATTAATGTTAAGTCTAAAACATCTTTTGATTTAAAAATACTATCATCAAATATTGCATTTATAGTTTGAGAGATAGTATGCCATTGAGAAGTTAATACTTTATCCATAGGCTGGCCCAATAAATCAGAAAATTTATCTCCAACTGTTAGATAGTTCTTAAATGAATCATTAAAAAAGAAGTGTTTCTCATTGCCCCAGACAATAAACATAGCAACAGGAGAAGTGACCATAATTCCTACCGCAGTCCTAAGACTTTCAGGCCAATCTGAAACATGTCCTAAATCAATTATATTTAAGCTACTTAGAAGAACACCAGTCTCTCCTCCGTTTTTCAAAAATGCATATTCCAAACCACTATTCTCTTCCAGTACTTCCTTCATTTATTTCACTCTAATTTCTAATGTGAAGGTAGTATAAATTTAGGTTTTAAGTCATTGCTTTTTACTATTATTTATATCTGATTTTTCTCGGAAGGATAAAAATAATTTGCCGTTTGTATGTTTCAAGGTAATTCATAAATATATTCGAAACTAAAAATCTGCAAATTATGGAAAACCGTAACCACCGTATTTCTTTTACGTCGAACTTTAGGTCACTAATAAAAGAATCAACTTAAAGTTGAATGTAAGATTATTTAATTTCAAATTGAATTTATGTTAAAAAGAACTATTCTAATTGAAAACAAATTTTCGATTACCACAAAAAACAATCAGCTGGTACTGAAATCAGAAATACGGGAGAGTACAATTCCTATTGAAGATATCGGATTTCTTGTTCTCGATCATAATGAAATCTACCTCAGTATTCCTGCGATGAATTTACTTATTGAAAACAATACCTCTATTGTAATCTGCGGGAAAAATCATCTTCCTAATGGCATGGTTTTAAACCTCAACAGTCATCATATTCAGCAGGAAATATTCAAAAATCAAATTGAAGCTTCCATACCATTAAAAAAACAATTATGGCAGCAAACTATAATTGAAAAGATTAAAAATCAGGGACTTTTACTTGAAAAAATAACAAAATCCAAAAATAGTTTTCCTTTTCTTGCCAGTAAAGTGTTGAGTGGCGATTCAACAAACATGGAAGGAGTTGCAGCACAACAATATTGGAAATACTTTCCACAGCCTCATTTAGAATTCGACGGAATCAAAAGAGAACGTTATGGTGACTATCCTAACAATTTTCTGAATTACGGTTACGCCATTTTAAGAGCCGCAACTGCCCGGGCACTTTCCGGAAGCGGATTACTGAATACATTAGGAATTCACCATAAAAGTAAGTACAATGCTTTTGCACTTGCCGATGACATTATGGAGCCGTTCCGCCCGATTGTCGATGAAAAAGTATTTGAAATTATGCAGTGTTTTGATGAACAGGAACTAAACACTGCTATCAAATCTGAATTATTACAAATATTAACCCGGACAGTTTATTTTAAAGAGGAGAAAAGTCCTTTAATGATCGCTTTGCAAAAAACAGCAAGTTCGCTTCAACAATGTTTCACAGGAAATCGAAAAAAAATTAAATATCCTGCATTATGGAACTTAACGGATATCGAATAATGTGGCTTTTTGTTTTTTTTGATCTCCCGACAGAAACAAAAAAAGACAGGCGAAATGCATCCGGATTTAGAAATAATTTACTGAAAGATGGATTTTCGATGATGCAGTATTCCGTATATGTTCGCCATTGTGCCAGCGGCGAAAGTGCCGATGTCCATGAAAAAAGAATTCACAAATTGCTCCCACCTTTAGGAAAAGTAAGCATACTTCGAATAACTGACAAACAGTTTGGCAATATTTTGAATTTCTGGGGTAAAGCAGCTGTACCGTCTGCACCTCATCCTACGCAACTAGAATTGTTCTAATGATTAGCAAAAAAAGTATCTGACCCCATTTTTCAGGATTCAAATCAATGTAATTACTAATGTTGTGATATGATTTATCGTTTCGAATGATATGATCGTGAAAAGAACGCTGCCAGGAAAAATCTTCAAAACCAGCCCTATGAATCAATTTTGATGATGTGGTTTTAAACGCCCCCATTAAACCTGATAATGATTTTATTTTGATTTCTTGTACGGACAGCTCGCGAGCTGTCCCTTCTGTCCCTATCAATAATTTATTCCTATCAATTTCTATAATCATATGAACATGATTGGGCATTACAACATAATTATGAATTTCAACGTATTTATATTGTCCGGCCAGCCATTCAATTTGCCGCTTTACGATTTTTCCAAATTCATTCAAATCCATTTTAAGATCTGCACAATTATTTTCAAAATGATTTTCATTGGAATGATGTACGGACAGGTCGCGACCTGTCCCCACAGATCCAAAACAACAAATTCTATCCTGAACACATATCGTGACGAAATATAAATTATCGCTGGAATAATTAAATCCCTGCATTCTATTTCTTTTTCTATTTTTCATTATCCTTCAATTTATAATTCCATCTGCTCAGCACAGCATATCAGTACGGACAGCTCGCGGGCTGTCCCTTCGCAAACCAATCATGATTTCATGATAAAAATATTGAAATTCAAATTATTACAAACAAAAAAATGCTTCAATCCTGGGTTATCAATCCAAAAAAGAAGCATTTTTTTATACGATATTTCAATTTAAACCCATGATTATCAGAAGGAAACAGCCCAACTAATATCGTGTTTTCTAATCTTTAATCAAACCACAACGCATCCGTTCCAATATATATGTTGTTTACGAATATCGTGTTTTCTAATCTTTAATCAAACCACAACGTTTGGAGGTATCGGGAACATACTCAAAAGAATATCGTGTTTTCTAATCTTTAATCAAACCACAACGTAGTTCCTATATTTTACGAACTTAATAAAAATATCGTGTTTTCTAATCTTTAATCAAACCACAACGCAGTCGAAGACCCAAATGTGGATAAACTAAATATCGTGTTTTCTAATCTTTAATCAAACCACAACAAAAACTTTCAACTCAGGATGCAACGCTTTAATATCGTGTTTTCTAATCTTTAATCAAACCACAACGTATCTATAAACATACATACGTTTTTATTAAATATCGTGTTTTCTAATCTTTAATCAAACCACAACCAACGGTATTAAACTTGGAAAGTTAAAGAAAATATCGTGTTTTCTAATCTTTAATCAAACCACAACCATTATCAATTACCATTTCGGGTCCTTTCTAATATCGTGTTTTCTAATCTTTAATCAAACCACAACCTGAAGATGATGCAAAATCTGAAGGTGTAAAATATCGTGTTTTCTAATCTTTAATCAAACCACAACAAATAGCCCACAACACCGACTGCGAAAACCAATATCGTGTTTTCTAATCTTTAATCAAACCACAACGCTGATTATCGTTTAGGAATCCGAATCAAAATATCGTGTTTTCTAATCTTTAATCAAACCACAACCTAATTGTCATTTTGCTTTTATCCTGTAAGAATATCGTGTTTTCTAATCTTTAATCAAACCACAACCGGCCATCTTCTTAATGCTCTTAGAAGATGAATATCGTGTTTTCTAATCTTTAATCAAACCACAACGACCTCGTACTGCGGGAAGCTTCAATAAATAATATCGTGTTTTCTAATCTTTAATCAAACCACAACCGGTTTGTAAATAGTTTTTAAGCGCATAGAAATATCGTGTTTTCTAATCTTTAATCAAACCACAACGTTAACGGACGAAATCGAAGAAAGCAGTCTAATATCGTGTTTTCTAATCTTTAATCAAACCACAACGCAATTGAAGAAGGTAAATTGACAGCTACAAATATCGTGTTTTCTAATCTTTAATCAAACCACAACCGCTCAAATAACAGATGTTGTGCGTGTTTAATATCGTGTTTTCTAATCTTTAATCAAACCACAACTAGATAACGTCGATTCTTTGCGAGGTTTTTAATATCGTGTTTTCTAATCTTTAATCAAACCACAACACATTAAAGATACAAGTGAATTTGGAATTGAATATCGTGTTTTCTAATCTTTAATCAAACCACAACAGGTTGCAATAAAGAATTGTGGTTTACTGAAATATCGTGTTTTCTAATCTTTAATCAAACCACAACCAACACAAGCAACAACATAATCTTCAAATGAATATCGTGTTTTCTAATCTTTAATCAAACCACAACGTAGAGTATTTTTTTTTCTTTAAAATTTAAAATATCGTGTTTTCTAATCTTTAATCAAACCACAACTGAAAGCTACTGCATCTCTTCTGGGTAGATGCCACATCTTTCAGTTGTGGTTTGAGAGGTTTAAGATTTTGAAAATTATGTCAATGAACTTTTTAATACTCTTGCCTTCCAACAATTGTTACAATTTCAACCATATCATCACTGATAATTCTGTAAAAAATAGTATCAACACCACAGACACAATAACGATACCCTTTCATTAAGTAATCCGAATTTGGAAACATAAAAGGATTAGATGCAATTTTGTCAAAAGATTGAAAAAACATTTCATAATATTTATCCGCCTGAAGCATTCCAAATTTAGCAACACCGTAGTCATGTATCCGCTCTAAATCATCTTCAGCATCTTTTGTCAGAACGTAACTATACATCCTTGTACTTGCTTTTTATCTTTGCTAAAAGCTCTTCTTTAGTCAAAGTACTATGACCGCTTTTTTCTGCTTTTTCAATCTTATTACGCACAAAATCATAATATTCCTCTTGCGAACGTGCTTTTTTAATGAGATAATTAATTGCTTCACTTTTGCTCGTAAATTCGTGTTCTGCAACCTGATTTTTTAACCATTCATCATTTTGTTTGGCTAAAGTGATACTTTGTCTTGGCATAACAATATTTTTAGTGGTGTAAATTTACACCAATTTTTTTAAATTTCAATTACATTCTTGAAATTATCCCAGAAACTGAAATTTTAACTTTAATAGGTTGAAATGTTTCCCATCCTGTTTTTCCTTCACCAAAACTTTGGATTCTAACATAAAAAGGTTGAAAATTTTTCTGTATAGATGATTCTGAACTTAATCTAAATTCATAGAATTTAGAAGATAGTTTTTGAACTCTATATAAATTTTCTTTTAAAAATTTATAATCTGGATTTTCCCAATTAATTTCCTCTTCATTTAATCCTAATAAAAACATATCATTAATATGTAAGGTTGTTACTATTTGTTTTCCATCTAATGGTAATTGATAAATTGGAAACCCTTTTCTTTTTCTTTCTACAACTGTCCAAAAAGTAACCACTTCTTCCTTTAAGTTTCCTTTCTCATCCTTGTAAATAAGCACGTGATGATTATTTCTTGGATTAACCCATTGATTTAAGTCATCTTTTAATTGTTCAGCTCCACCAATATTTTCCTTCATTCTAATTTTTAAAATTGGAACTGGGTTACCATTTTTATTAGGTAAGAAAATTTGGGGTTGTTTAAATCCGTTTTCATCAACTATAAAAAACGTATTCGCAGGAATAACTCCTTTTACAAATCCGCCTAATTCCTGAATTCTTTTATGTATTAATTTTTTAATGGTCTCATCTACGACTTTTTCTAGTTGTTTTTCCGTTGTTAAACTATCAATTGTCTTTCTAACGTGAAATGCTTCTTCTCCATTAAAGTTTCTTTTTCCAAAAACTGTTTCTTTATGTAGTTGCCCTCTTGCTGCCACTCCAATGTTTTTATGAATTATTCCGTTTTTTTCAACTTTATGTGTTCTAATAGTTACAATGTTATTTAGTCTTTTGTGTGAAATCAATATTTTTTCAACGGCTTTTTCTACATCATAACGAAATGTTTCCCATGGCATAGGGAAGTCTTTTAAATCATAATTTCTATTATAACGATTCCATTTTGATAATTCCTGCAAATAACTTGCCTTACCACAAGCCATTACCAAAGCATCTATTGCGTGATGACGATGGTCTTCACGGGTTTTGGCATTTTCATCATTCAAAACAGAATTTAAGCCCCATTTTTGACGCAAATTTGCAGTCATTTGTCCTGGTGAAACCGCTACTTTTTTGCAGACTTTACTCAAATAATTTTTAGCTTCTTTACTTATAAATCGCGTATCATTTAATTGTCGGGATGAAAAATCATCATCAAATTTTTGCTGAACAAATCTCTTGAATTTTTGATAGGCATTTGGGTATTCCTTTGTATCAGAAAATAGTTTTAAGGCACGTTCTTTTATAGCTGACCAGTTTGCTTCATCACCTCCATAATACTCAAACGGTGTTCTATTCCCTTTTAAAATATTTTCTTTTGCAAAACATAATGTTTTGTTTGAAAAGCTATCATTTAGAGAACGACTCCATGGATGAATATGCTCTATCTGAATTTCGCCTGAAAATAATTGAGTAACAGAAATTGCCTTACCCGAATAAGGACACGTTTTTTTACATTCTTCCCATAATTTATATAACAAAATAGAATCATGTGTTACTCTTGCATATTTTTCAACTTCAGTTTTAACCCTGTCATTTTCTCTTTCTAATCGTTTTTGATCTCTGCGAATTTTATTTCGTTGTGATTTTGAAATTTTTAAATCACGAGCCATTTCAACTTTTATTTCGTCAAATTGTCCGTGTTCATCAATCAATTCATTAACCAACTTACGCAATTCAAACAATGCAGTAATTACAATAGGATTTCTAATGGCTTGAATTTCCTTGTCGGCATCCTTTCCAACGGGCAATTTTTCAAGCAATGATGCTACATCAATTGTTGCAGAATGATGATAAAGTTTTTTTAATTGTTTGTCGTTAAATTGAAATTCTTTACGAAGTAAATCCTTAATGGTATCTATAAAACCGCCTGAAATTTTAGACCTGACAATTCCTTCAATGTTATCAATTAAATCTAATTGTTTCTGATTATTTTCTGATGTGTCATTTTGCCATTTCTCGCCAAAAGTATTTTTTATTCCCCCCATAACAACTGCAACATCATAGGTATATCCTTTTTGCATGAATGGCAAAATATTACCAATAGCTTTTCTACTTAAACTCGCATAACCATCTTTTACATTAAACTTTGATATTGCTATAGCTTGTTCTTCTGTGAAATTCCAGTTTTTAACAGCATATTCTTTAAGATTTGATTTACTGTCAAAAAAATATAAAACGTGCCAAATATCTTCTTGTTCTTTATCTGAAAATTCAAACCATTTTTTACCAAAGAATTTTTTATTTGACAGATTAGAAATAGTGTGCGTTCCAACTATTTTATCATCATCCTTATAATTGAATTTGAATTCTGCACTTTCTTTACCAATAGCTTTTCGCAGTTTTTTGAACTCAATTTTATCTGACAAAAGTAATTGCTCAATCAGTTTATCTTTTTCTTCCTGAGATATTTTCTTTCCATTATATTCAACAGTGTTTACCCATTGATAAATTCTGAACATTTCAACAGGAACAGCACTTACCGGGCATTTCGTTTTTGTAGGTTCAAAGGAACAGTTACCAACTAAATGCTTTTGTGAACGCAAAGGTCTTTGATGAAACAAAATACCATCTTCTTTGTAATTATCCTGCTTTCTTCCTCCAAAAATTGTTTTTAAATCATAATTTAAAACCGAATGAAATTCTGCTTGTTTGTCCCAAATCAATTCAAATTCATCAACATACATTTTACGTGTGGTGTACCTGTTTCTGATTCTTTCCAAACCATCCTGAAAAGGTTGATTCGCTTTTGGATATATTTCATATAAATAAGAACCTAATGTTTTACCTTCAATACTTTCTAATGTATCATCAATTCCTATTTTTCCTTCCTTTGCATTTCCTTTAAAAATAGCTCCATCGTCATTACCTCCTTTTCTACTGTTACTTAAAAATCCACGTCTTTGAATTAAATGGTAAAAAATTCTGCCAATTTCTTCTAATGATAGTTTTTCGTTTAAAGCTTTTTGTCTAAGCTCATATGGATTTAATGCAAACCACTTTGAGAGTTTATCTGTTGGGAATAATTTTGTTTTTTTCCAATCCTCAAAATCATCAGAATTCATTGGACACATATTATTTTCAGAAAGCTTTTGTAGTAAAATTTTCTTTCTTAAACGTCTTCTAAAAAATTGACGCCGAACTCCTCTTGCACCAGTTCTACTTGCATTTTTTGACATTTCGTTATCCCCATCCCCCAGATTTTCAACTCCCATGGGAAATATTCTGCTTCCTATTCCTAAAATTTTATTTAGCTTATCGTCAATCAATGCCCACCCAATCGAGTTTGTTCCTAAATCTAATCCTAAAATTTTTGCCATATCTCTTAAAATTTAAACCGAACGAAATATAGCACAAAATAAATTAAAGCAAATATGGTTTTCCTTATTCAAACCAATTTACTTTTTCTATATATTTGTGACTGATTAAAATTTCTAATCTTTAATCTTATCACAATAAGGCTATATGCCGTAGATGAAAATCTTTAGTCCTGCTTCGGTGGGACTTTTCATTTAGATAAAATAGTACGTTTTTCATAGAGTAATAAGCTTACTATTCTAATCCTGCTTAATAAAATACAGTTGTTGCGGATCATTTGCAATTGCCATTAGCGCATTATAAATATATTGAGCTACCAAAGCGCCTCCCTGACTATTTATGAAATCAATATCATCTTCGGGTGTATGATATTGCGGGTGTCCTCCGGTATGAAATCCCACAGCAGATATACCAGCTTTATAAAACGAGACATGATCAGAGCCTCCTACTTCACCAGCATGGACAACTGGATTAAGGTTACTGGTTTCTCCTAATTTCTTCATCAATTCTACTCCATCTGGAAAAGTTCCGGCACCTCCCATGTAAATTTGCTTTTCTTCATTTAGCCTTCCCACCATATCCATATTCAACATTACTTTTACAGCCTCTTTTTGAACGGGCAAATGAGATACGAAATATTTAGAACCTAACAGTCCTTCCTCTTCTCCGCTAAAAGATATAAAAATGATACTCCTTTTGGGCTTGACTTTAGCTTTTGATAATTCCTCAAGAATACAGAGTAAAGCCGAAACTCCTGAAGCATTGTCATCTGCTCCGTTATGAATGGCGAAAGCTTCTTTCTTTTTACTGCCTGAATTTTGTCCTCCCCATCCCCAATGATCATAATGAGCACCTATTACTATATATTCGTTCTTCAGTTTTTCATCGGAACCTTCAAGATATCCGACAACATTTTGAGTCGAAACACTATCTGATTTCATCTTGTTTATTCCTTCTTTCACAAAAAGGCTGAAAGGCTGATAATAGTTGCTATCAAACGTTTTTAAACCGTATTTTTTAAAATATTTTTTGATGTAAGCAGCCGCTTCATTATTGCCTTTGGTTCCCGGAAAACGACCTTCTAACTTATCTGAAGAAAGGTATTTATCATGTTTGTAGAATGTATCTGCCAGATTGTTTTTTTGGGCATTTACAGTGATGTGGAAAAGTAACAAACTGAAAACAATTCTAAAACTTATATTTTGCAAAAATTCCATAATTCTATTTTGATTATCAAAACATTACTAACTTCGTTAAAAGTCGATTTGAGTTAAAAGATTTTATTCATTAGTTAAAAACAAGACATTTTTTTCATTCTTTTTTTTCAAATCAAAAGTGGTGTGTTTAATAGATTTACGATTGTAAGTATATAAAATATGTATTTTTTTATCTGTAGTCTGTATAATGGCAGGATAACTAAATTCGCCTTCTTTTTGATTTTCTAAATCAAATAATTTGCTCCAGTGAATTCCATCTTTTGAATACTCTACATCCAGGACATTTCTTCCGTTAAACCAGTCTTTTCCCATCTTTAATGGATTATTGACTAATAAAAATGATGTATTGGATAAAGTTAGTGCATCTATTCCCGAATTCGAATTAACAACATTTATACTATCTGTTTTCTGCCAGGTTTTGCCATTATCTTCTGACCAGCTTGATATTAATTTATTGTGCCTGCTTCGTGATAAAATCTGAATCTTTTTAGCCGAATGAACTAAAAAAGTGGGCTGGATGATATCGAAATTTTTCTTGTCATTAATATCCGTTATTGTCCAGCTATCCGTTGCCTCCGTATAAGTTTCTATGAATACTCTCCATTTATTATCATTGATATTTTCGGTACTGCTTCCGCATAAAATAACCCCGGGAGTAGTTTCCAGAGGTTTGTTTCGAATTGGCCCTAATATTCTTTTTGAAAGATATTTTGCCTCGCTCCAGGTGTTTCCGTTATCTTTAGAAACTATCATGGCTCCAAACCATTCTCTTGGGTTCTTGCCGATTTTATAAAACAAATATAAATTTTGAGCCTTACTTTTAAATAAAACCGGATTCCAGCAAGGCAGGGTATCGCCATCTTTAATTAATGGCTCAATAATTTTTTTAGGCGCTGACCATTTTTTTTCTTTATAAGAAGAAATATAAATACTTACATCTTTTGCACCTTCATATTTTCCGCCAAACCAGGCAGCAAGAAGGATATTAGGTTCTATTTCAACCAATGTTGAAGCGTGGCTCATTGTTGTAACAGGATTTTCGGTAATGTAATTTTGAGTGATAGTAACGGCTTCCGGAATAGTTTGTAATGACCTGCAGGAAAAAGCTGTGAGAAGGAATAACAGTACTACACAATTAAATTTTAAAGGCATTTTCATTTCGCAATTAATTTTTCAATTCACCCACCAAAACACCAGAAACATTCCAATGGTTTGTGCTGGGGCCTTCATTTGGACCTTGTTCAATAACAACTTCTATTACATGATTGCCCTTAGGAAGCCTCAGCGGAATAACATAAGGAGGTGTTAATGTTCCCGGACACCAATTTGAACGGCTTAAATCACTGGAAGATAATCCATCAGGAAAGTTTCCTGAAGCAGGATTAGATAATCGATATGTTGCACAATCCGTTCGCCAGGGGATAACTTTAAAAACTTCCTGACCATCAACCAATATTTTATTCATTCTTGGTACAAACTCATCTCCATTTTCCCAGCCACCATGGCCTGTTGTGGTATACAAAAGTTGTAAGTTTTCTACCTGATCCTTAATTTCGAAATTTACTTTTAAAGTATCATTCGCAAAAAGACCTCCATAATTTTGACCCGACATTTCCATCGTATTTACTGTTGAAAATAAAGGAGCTACATACTTCTTTTTAGCGGGTTTGCCTTCTTTATTGTTCATCGATGGATAAACATCTAACTCAAGACTTATGGTATGCCCTCCGGCATCATAATTGCCAATAAAAACGCCAATCCAGATTTCATCTTCATCTGTGGGAATAAGAGATGTAACGTCTTCTTTATAAACGACCTCTTTTGCCCAGTTATAATTATTTATTTTTCGTTTGTCATTAAAATAATTAACTCCAAATGGTGTAAAAAACCTCATTATTTCAATTGCCGGCAAATAGCCATCTTCTTTTTTAATACCCTGATATTTGTTTTTTTGATTGTCTGTATAAATTGGTAATCTGTCTAATCCATTTAAATAGGCATCTAATAATGTAATTGTGTTTCCATTACTTTTTGGAATAATGAATACTGAACCAGTCCTGTCATACGCATCCCCATTAGACTTACAGGTCAATTTTGCAAAAATCGAACTGCTGTTTCTAAGTTCTGGAGTAATTTTTATCTTTTTCAAAACCACACTTCCTTTAGAAAAATGAAAAACCTTGTCTGTAATAAAATCTTTCTCATTTGGAATTACTGACTTAGGGTCATAATTTATGTTTTCATTTTCAAAAACATACAATTTAGTATATCGGGAGTTAATTAGGATTTCTTCAAACTCCGACTTATCTACCACTACTGTCTTATCATCATAACTAAGAAGTGGCTCATAATTTTTAACTTTAGTAATAGCATTGGCTGTCAAAGTCTGATTGCCATTGTAAACCATTTGCAGTACAAGTGCATTTTTATCAGGCAAATAATTACTATTAGGAGTTCCTTTTGCAGTAGTCTTTTCAGTAAACCAGACATCAATTCTATTTGAAAAATAAGAAAAAGATACATGCTTACAATTATATCCCAGTATCACACGGGTATCGTTTTCTTTTTTAGGAACAGGCAAGCTGTCATGTGGAGTTATTTTTTTGAAAACGGTATTTCCATTCTTAATGGTGCTAACATTATAATTGTTTTTTAAATCAATGTATTGCTGTATTTTATCAGTAGGTTTTGATAAAAAAACGATTTGATTGTGTAGATAGATTTCGGTATTCCCGTCTGTTTTTTTTCCATTTTCGAATTTATCATACGTAATTTTATATACCTCTGATTTTGTTTGTGAAAAGAGTACTAAAGAAAAAAACAACGATATGGCACTAAAAAATTTTATCATGTATGTAGAAATAATGTATTATCTGATTTTCGCCAAATTTAAACTGGATAAAACCTTAAAAACAGAGGCAAGAACAACATTCTCACCTCTGTTTAATAATTGTTACAGGTGCTTTAATTGCACATTATTATTGAAATTTTACTTTACATCCCAGAATATTTTGGTACTTAGATTATCATTTGCTTTAACAGCATTATAATTATCCGGATTGTAAACACTCTCCGAAGTTGGATATGTCCAACGTGTTGGAGGTGTTTTTCTGATACTGCTTGTTTCATCTTCACGGAATGGTAATGCCGGAAGTTTTAATCTTCTTTGTTCAGCCCAGGATTCATCAGCCTGCATGATGTTGTAATGAATGTACTTTTGAAAAGCAATTAGTTCCAATTGAGCTGCTGGTGTTGCAGCCCCGGCAAAATTTATAGTAGTGATGTAATCCTCAATTTCTGCCGATGTTGGCTCTACAGTTGGTTTCCATGTCAGGACATCCGCTTTATCTCCTAATCTTACATAATACTCTACAGATTGTCTGATGGCTTTTTCGAAATGAGTTTTTGCTGTTGCAGCGTTTCCATTTCTTGAATAGTATTCTGCAAGAATCAGGTTTATTTCTGGCGCATTTATTAATGTACCTGGTAACCATTTATTTCTGCTTAGAACGGAACGATTGTAAACAGCAATCTTACCATCAGTTATTAGTTGTGTCTGAGCACCGGATACCAATGTTGGATCTAGTCCTTCATAAGTAGGAGCCACTATCGTCACGTTGTTTACTACACGTGATCCCTTTTCAAACAACCAGGGTTTACGAGGATCATTATTGGCATTCATGTGATCAATCATTGGTTTTGGGGCAAGATTATTTAAATCATCTTCTAAAGCATTAATAAAACCTGAAGTATCTAAATCACCATCCTGAGTATAAACCCTAAAAGCAATATTTTCAGAATTTTCATCAACAATTTGTCCGTTTGCAATGATTTCAGCCATTTCAGTATTTGCTCTTGTTGCAAAAGCAGGAACTGCCGAAACTCTGTTCAACATTCTTAAACGTAAAGAATTGCAATAGTTTTTCCAGCTTACCAGGTTTCCTTTATTGATTAGATCCTGATTTTTGAAATCTAGTTCCACATCAGAAGACAAAGTGATAGAATTCAATTCAGCAGAAAAGGCTTTCAATTGATCCAACATCATAGTATATAGTTCGGTTTGATTATCATACTTAGCCAATGCAGCCGCATAATTAGTTCCAACAACACTAATAAAACCGGATTTAGAGAAAGGAATATCTCCAAAATTATCAATCATTTTTTGAGTATGATCGTATAAATAAATCGTTGAAGTAATTGTATAGATTCTGTTTTCAGTCTGTTTAGCAGCTGGCAAAGCAGCCATTACTTTTTCCAGTTCTCTATATTGCACAAGGAATTTATAAAAACGATCCCATCTATTAACTGATGCAGCTCCTGAAACATAGCGCCCGGATGAATTTATAAATCCATGTGCCTGAGTGTACGTAAGAGAAGTAGATTTTAGAACCGTATAATAATTCCAATAAGAAGGAATCACATCCTCATAATTAATTTTCATAAATCCGGCAAACTGTTTCGATACATTAGTTGTTTCAACCGTAGACGGATTTGAATACGCATCTGCAAAATCATCTTTTGAACAAGAGCTAAAAAAGACAGCTGCAGTTGTTAGCGATATATATAATAATTTTTTCATGTTATATTTTTTAAATTATGAAATATCAAATTAAAAAGAAGCTCTCAACATAACTCCAATGCTTCTCGTTGCCGGATTTGTTCCTGCATTGTTTATATTTTGAGACCATTTAGAACCTGCAGTAGTTGCTTCAGGGTCCATGTCCTTAATTGATCTGTAGATGAAGAATAAATTACGACCATAAGCAGAAAAATTAACTTTAGAAGCACCCATTTTACTGGCCCATGCAGTTGGCAGACTATAAGACAAGGATATCTCTCTCATTTTTATATAGTTGTTTTCCTGAATATACAACTCATAACGAGAGCTACTGTATTGAGGACCTCCCCAGTTATAAGTCATATTATAATAACCAGCCTGAGAGATTACATTTGTATTTGGTGCACCATCTGCTGTCACACCAGTCATCAACATACCATCACGATATAAGGTTTGACCGCTTGGTCCACTAGTAGCACTATTAGGAACCTGAACCCCCTTACCATTAGCATCAACAAAATAAGTCAGACCACCACGCTCATTAGTACTATAGTTCAAACTCTCCTCAGTTAACCCTCTAGAAGTCATCCAGTTAATACCTGTAGGCATCAAAGAACCTCCATAAGAATAATCAATATTAACATCTAAAGTGAAATTTTTATAAGTAAATGAGTTCAACAGACCTCCTACTCCCTGTGGCATAGCAGTACCATATTTTTCCCATTTATCCCCATCAATCATATAAAACCCATCAGAATCAACCATTTTATTACCATTAGCATCTGTCTTTACAGGATGTGCATAAATACCTCCCATAGGATCACCTACTACTGATTTTAATTGAGCTGCTGAACCATCATAGTCTGCATGCAATAATTCAGATGCGCCGTTAGCCAGTTTCACCACCTTGTTTACATTTTTCGCCCAGTTTAAAGTAACATCCCATGAAAAAGATGCCGTTTTTATTGGAGTACCGGTCAAAGAAATTTCAACTCCCTGATTACTCAATTCTCCAACATTCGCTAAAACTGATGATGCGCCTGTTGTTTGTGCCAATGTCAAATCTAGAATTTGATCCTTAACTTGTGCATTATAGTAAGAAACATCCAGTCCCAATCTTCTGTCAAAGAATTTGGTTTCAAAACCAAACTCATATTCATTTTTCATCTCAGGTTTTATTAGTTCATTACCATATTTATCCATAGAATTGGTAATCAGTACCGGAATTTGTGTACCCTGATTACCTAGTGTACTTTGATTATAAGCTACATTTGCTTTATATAACTCCGGGTAATTACCTACGATACCCCATGAAGCACGTAGTTTTGCATAACTGATTACTTCTGGTAATTTAACCGCTTCAGACAATACAAAAGATGAATTTACAGAAGGATATGTAAATGCATTATTATTAGGATTCATGGTTGAAGTACGATCTCTTCTTAATGTTCCTTCAAGAAACAAATAGTTTTTGTAACTACCGTTTATAGTTCCAAATACAGCGTCTTTTACAACTTTATATTTTGTATCCGTACTCTTTGCTATATTCACTGAAGCATTCATATCATACCAGCCTTCCACACTCAAACCACCATCTGTAAATCGTGCTAAAGTAGAGCCAGTTTCCCTTGTTGCTGTATAACCTGCCGAAGCACCGATTTCAAAAGCTTCATTAATTTTTTTGTTGTATGTCAGCATCACATCTCCATAAAGAATATTATAGTCTTTGGCATCCTTTTGATAAGAACCTGTACCAAATCCGTAAACCAAAGGCTTTTCAACCGGGTTTTTAGTCTCAACATTTACTGAAGTTAAATCTGTAGAAACACGACCACGTAATTTCAAATCCTGATTAATCGTATAGGTTTCAGTAACACTGGCAATCAAACGATTTGTAATTTCGTCTTGTTGATTGGCATCTGTATTCCAAAAATAATCAGCAACATCTGCCTTGAAGCCATTACGTATGATATTTTCCTCTGGAGTCAAACTTTGATTTGAACCCGTTACATATTTGTATCCTAAACTGGTTCTGTATTTAGCTTTATACCAATCACCATTATCAAACGGGCTTATCATACCAGTAAAGTTATTGATCAATCGATCCATACCAATAGCACGGTTATGAATATTTTGATTCATATAACTCACAATTACATCCGTTTTCAAATTTTCACCAGTTTTGAATGATGCATTCAGGTTAAGCGTATTCTTTTTATTCATGTTCCCCATACTGAGACCTTTCGATTCATTGTGGGTGTAAGAAAAACGAATACTACTATTATCTGTATTATTAGAAAGTGCAATGTTTGTTACGCCATCCCATGAATTTTGAAACATATTTTTATAGCCGTCTTTTTGAGCTGAATAAGGGCGGACAACTCCATCCCATGACATAATTGGCTGACCATCAAACCAAGGCCCAAAGTTATTAGTACTGGCTGAAACACCTCTTGTATCATTGATTCCATCATTATTTGTATCATAATGAGCGAAACCATCAGGTGCAAGGTATCCGGAAGAATAATTTGCATTTGTCCAGCCCGGACCTCTTTCATATTGAAATCTTGGCAAGTATGCAATTTGGTTTTGTGCGTAACTGGTACTGAAATCTACGCCAAGCCCTTTTTTGCCTTTACCGGATTTCGATGTAATCAATACCACCCCGTTTACAGCTTCAGAACCATACAATGCAGCTGCCGAAGCGCCTTTTAGAATAGAGATACTCTCAATATCTTCAGGATTTATATCTGCTAAACCATTGCTTCTAATTCGCTGATCTGCCCAATAATCATTATTTTTAGCCTCTCCATCGCGAATTGGAACACCATCCAAAACAATAAGCGGTTGGTTTTTCCCTGTGATAGAGTTGATACCACGAATCTGAATATTGATATTTCCGGCTCCTCCCGGAGTAGAAGTGATACGAACACCTGGTGCTTTACCATACAGAGCATTAGCCACAGTAGCCGAACCTGTCTTAACGAGTGCATCAGACTTAATCACACTAGTAGCATATCCTAAAGCCTTTTTCTCTTTAGACTGGCCAAGTGCTGTTACAACAACTTCTCCTAATTGTTCACTGCCTGCGCCTAAAACTACATTAACAGTAGTCAGCCCAGCTACAGAAACTTCTTTTGTAGCAGAACCTACGTAAGAAAATATCAAAATCGCTGATTGATTAGGAACAGTGATAGTATATTTCCCATCAAAATCTGACGATGTATTTGTTTTAGTTCCTTTAACATTCACATTTGCCCCTGGAATTGGCATCCCTTGAGAATCAGTGACTGTTCCTGTTACTGTAGCTGTTTGAGCCTGAAGATTTTGAACCCCGAACAGGAAAAACAAAAACAGTAATTTTAATACTTTTTGATTCATAGTTTAATTGTCTTTTGAGTTAATAACATGTTAAATTTATGAATCTGATTTGTTAACTAAATCATTATTTCGACAAATGACATCTTTGAAAAGGTGTTGGGCATTTTTTTGCCAAAAAAGTTCTATTTCACTATTAAAATCCTTACGTTTTACTATTCAGTATTTAATTAATCTTTGTGATTTATCAAATTCACAAAATTATTCTAAGCAAAACAACCAAAACATTAAATATTTTATTTTGACTTGCATTAAAGCATTACTCTATAACAGTAAAATTCAGCTTCTGTAATTCTATAGCATTTCCTCCCACCATCACTTCAAAATTTCCAGGTTCTACAACCCGTTTCATTTCTCTGTTACAAAGAGATAATTCATCTGGTGTAAGGGTAAATTCAACTGTTTTAGTTTCCCCTTTTTTGATGTTAAGTCTTTTGAATCCTTTTAATGTTTTTTCAGGTGTCGTTACAGAGCTATAGACATCGTTTATATACAATTGTACCACTTCATCACCGTCGCGATCTCCTGTGTTTTTAACATCAACAGAAACTTTCAACTCGCCATCTGCTTTTATCGACGAAGAGCTGATTTTAAGGTTTGAATATTCAAACTTCGTATAACTCAATCCGTAGCCAAATGTGTATAACGGATGCTCGCTCTCTGCTACATATCTGTGAATTGCAGATGGTTTTTGATTGTAATATATAGGTAACTGCCCAACTGATTTCGGAACTGTAATTGGTAATCTTCCTCCTGGGTTGTAATCTCCAAATAAAACATCAGCTACAGCTCTTCCTCCTAATTCTCCCGGAAACCAGCCTTCGATAACTGCCGGAATGTTTTCAGCAATCCAATTTGTAGAAAGCGGACGACCGTTTAACAACACACAAACTACTGGAGTTCCTGTTTTCTGAATGGCTTCAATTAATTCTTGCTGCATTCCGTGTAAATTCAAATCAGCAACATCTCGGTTTTCTTCCACCAATTCGTTTGATTCTCCTAAAACCACAATCGCAACATCGGCTTTTTTAGCGGCATCGATTGCCGGCTGCATGTTTACTTTTTCTAAGTTCCAACGCAAGTGCGCTCTGGCTCCCCAGCCTCCTTCCCACATTTCTATGCGGACTTTGTATTTTTTGCCTGCTTCAATATTTTTAGGAGTTGTAACAATACTTGTCGCTCCTTTTGTCCAGTTGTCGATAACCAATTGATCATCAACCCACATTCTAATTCCATCATCAGAACTTAAACCTAACCAGCCGTCAAATGATTTGTCTGATTGAATGTAACCTGTCCAGCGAATAGAGAAATCATCCACATTGACACCATCTCCAGGCGCCCAAGGCCAGTCAAATTCTAATTGGCTGTCGATACGCGTTAAAGCTGGAGTTCCTTCTAAATTTCTGTTATTGAAATATTCTCCTTTTAATCCGTTTTGAGATCCGTCTGAAGTAAATAAATATTTTGATGGAATAGCCTGACCTTTTACAATCAGCGGCACACCTTCTTCATAAACCACATTCGCTGTTTTTCCCACTAATTGCTCAACGCCTTCAAAAACGGTCACTCCAACACTATTTTTAGGAGCATAACCTCCCATTCTTGAAGCATTTGCATTTGGTCCGATAACGGCAATATTTTTAAGGTTTTTGCTTAATGGTAAAATGTTATTTTCATTTTTCAATAAAACCATTGATTTTTGAGCTGCTTCTAAAGCAACCGCCTGATTTTCTTTGGTATGAAAACGTTCTTTAATTAAGTTTTTATCGGTATATGGATTTTCAAATAAGCCCAATAAGAATTTCAAACGCAAAACGTCTCCCGCTGCACGATCAATATTTTCTTGAGTTAATTTTTTCTCATTAACCAATTCAATAATAGTATTCTGCCAGAATTCGTTTGAAAAATCATAAAACTGCATATCAACTCCTGCAGAAACCGCTTCTCTAATACTTTCTTTTGGAGAATCAGCAACTTTATGAGTCGTTTGAATGTATTTAATAGCGCCTAAGTCTGAAACCACAAGTCCTTTAAAACCCCATTCTTTTCGTAACACATCTGTTAATAACCAATGATTTGCAGCACAAGGAATTCCGTCTAACTCAGAATACGCACACATGGTTCCTAAAGCACCGCCTTTTCTGAAGGCTTTTTCGAATGAAGGCAAATGATCTTCACGGGCAGAACGTTCTCCCACTAAAATGGGCGAAGAATTTCCTCCCGCCTGCGGAATACCGTGAACTGCAAAGTGTTTAGGTTCTGCAATAATAGAACGATCTGATTTTAAATCGTCTCCCTGCAATCCTTTGATGAATGCCAAACCGATTTCACTGTTTAAGTAAGCGTCTTCTCCGAAAGTTTCAGCAACACGTCCCCATCTTGGTTCGCGTCCTAAATCTAAGTTTGGTCCAAAGCCAAAATGAACTCCGTGTGCTCTGGCTTCCATACCAATAACTTTTCCGACTTTGTCGATAACAGCTGTATCCCAGGTTGCTCCAAGTCCAATATTCATTGGGAATGCAGTACTTCCTTCGTCTAAATAGCCGTGAAGCATTTCACACATAATCAGCGCCGGAATTCCCCAGCGATTTCCTTTGATTACATTCGTTTGCAGATCATTAATCATTTTCGCTGAACGCGGATACAAATCATGAATCGCTCCAATTCCTAATTTCCCAATTTTTTCAGCCGATTTACCTTTAGCAAAATCTTCTTTTTCTTTAAAGAAATCTCCTCTGTACATATCCATCTGGCGTACTTTTTCTTCAAGTGTCATACGGCTTAACAAGTCTTTTACTCTGTCTTCAACAGGCGCTTTGGCATCCTGATACAGATACTTTTTCTGGGCGTGGCTTGGGTAAAAAAAACCTACAGCCATTACAAAAATAATGGCTGTTTTTTTCATTCTTAATTGTAACATAGTGCTGTGTGTGTTTAGTTTTGAATCACTTTAAGTTTTGTACCATTCACAAAATCATCGTGCGAAATAAAAAAGCTGTTCAGTGTTTTTCCGTTTAGCTCTATCGAATTGATTTTCCCATCATTATTGATTTGTCTTTCAATTACAATGCTTTCTTTTTTATAATACCTCGGATCTAATTTGATTGTTACTCTATGAAACATTGGCGCTGTAATCGTATAAATTGGATCTCCGGGAGAAATTGGGTAAATTCCCATCATCGAATATACCAGCCAGGCCGACATTGTTCCTGTATCATCATTTCCGGGTAACCCTTTTGGTTCATTTTTAAAATATTCTCTCACTAATTTTTTCACCATTTCCTGACTTTTCCATTCTTCTCCTTTTATATAATTGAATAAATAAGGATACGCAATATCCGGCTCGTTTGCCATATCAAATTGTTTGCTGTCAAAAACCTTTTGCAGCTGATCTGAAAAAGGCTTATCACCGCCCATAAGTTTGATTAATCCTCTAATATCATGCGGTACCATAAAAGCGTATTGCCATGCATTTCCTTCAATGAAACCAACATTTTCCTGAAAATTAGCTCCTGATTCAGGATCAAAAGGTTCATACCATTTTCCGTTAGCTGTTCTTGGCCGAAGTAATTTTAAATCCTTGTCATATAATTTCCTGTACGATAATGAACGTTTTGTAAAACGCTTATAATCTTCTTTTTCGCCTAAAGCTTTCGCTAAAAGTGAAATCGCATAATCTGAAGTATTGTATTCCAGCGTTGTAGAAACGGGACCGCGATAATTTGTTGATACATATCCTTTTTCGACATATTCTTTAAGTCCCGGACGCAGTGGATTATTTTCAATTTGATCAGCACCTTTTAGTATGGCATAGTAGGCTTTGTGAAAATCAAAATCCTGAATTCCTTTTAAACTGGCATCAACTATCACGATACTTGCGGGATCTCCTACCATGGTAAAAGTTTCAGTTGAATTTAATTCCCATTTTGGCAGCCAGCCGTTTTCATCATACATTTCCAACATACTTTTTATCATATCCGATTGTTGCTTAGGATAAACCAAAGATGTTAACGGATGCATATTTCGATAGGTATCCCACAATGAAAAAGTGGTATAACGAGTACCTTCTGTTTTTGCAATCTTGCTTCTTTTTATCACCGGATATTCTCCATTGACATCGTTTAAAGTATTTGGGTGAATTAAAGTGTGGTACAATGCCGTATAAAAAATCGTATTGTCGTCATTTGATCCTCCTTCAACCAAAATTTTTGAAAGTTCTTCATTCCATTCGTTGTAAGTATTTTTATAAACCGCTTCAAACGATTTGTTTCGGGTTTCTTTTTCTAAATTTTCTCTTGCATTTGCAATACTTACATACGAAATTCCAATTTTAACCTCAACGGTTTCCTGCTTATCAAATTTATACGTAAAATAAGTTCCAATACTATCACCAACAACCGTTTTGATGCTGTTATCCATCATTCTGGTTTTGCCGTTGTAGGTCATCCACTGCGCTTCTGTGCCATCATATTTTGAAGGCTTTTTCCAAACTCCGAATTTCTGTGCTGGTTTGGAAAATTTAGCTACAAAATAAACCGGGTAAGCATCTTCCGGGCTGTTGTAACAAAATGATCCAACAGAACGCATTCCCTCAATTTCTGTTGGGGAAACCACTTTTACCATTGCCCCTTCTTCATTGGTTAAACCTAAGCCAAGATTCAGTAAAATGTTTGATTGCCCTTTCGGGAAAGTAAATTTGCTTACGCCCACTCTTTTAGATGCTGTAAACTCTGCTTTTATATTGTATTTGTCAATATCAACACTGTAATACGCTGCTTTTGCCACTTCATTTTTATAAGTTGAACCGTATTTTAAATGATTGGTTTCTACTGCTCCCGTTGTTGGCATCAATATTAAAATGCCTAATTCAGGACAGCCAACACCGCTTATATTGACCTGACTGAATCCGGTTAAAAAAGTATTTTCGTTTACATACGGATTCGAAAGCCACTGACTGTCTTTTTCTAATTTATTTTGTTTCCCGGCAACATTAAACGGACTTACACTCGCCATTCCTCTTGGTGCAACTGGTCCAGGAAAAGTGGCTCCGTAGTTGGAAGTTCCAATAAACGGATTGACATAATCGGCAGGCTCCTGCGCAAAAATAAGGATGCTAAAAAACAGCATATACAAAATACATGCTGTTTTAGATATTGTTTTTTTTGATATTGAAAACATACTTTTATCTGTTAAATAGCTTCAATTTTTAAACTCCAGGCTTCTTTACATGGTAAATTATTTCTTAAGCTTTCCGGAATAACTACTTTAAATCCGTTTCCTTCTTTTGTCCATTTTAAAGAAGTTTTAGAACCTAACATCGTAATTTTTGTTCCTTTTTTTGGGCTGATAGATTTTACTGTAACTTCTACAGGAATTTTATTTTCTCCTTCTTTCGCTAAATAAAATGCGAATACATTCCCCGCTTTGTTTTGTGTAAAACAGATGTTTTCTTCCTTGTAAGGCTTAATTGGTTTGGTATTGTAAATTGCTGTACTGTTTACTTTCATCCAGTCTCCGTAAGCTTGTAATAAATCGTACGCCTCTTTATCCCATTCTCCTTCCGGACTTGGCGCAACGTTTAATAATAAGTTTCCACCTTTAGCCACAATATCAACTAACATGTGAATACCTTGTCTTCCAGTTATGTATTCAGCACCTGGAGAATAAGACCATCCACCGCCAGCTGGAATACAAGATTCCCATGGGTAAGGCAAAGTTTTAGCAGGAACACGTCCTTCCGGAGTTAAGTAGTTTTGGTTTTTACCGTGAACGGCTCTGTCCACAACGATTAATCCTGGTTGTTTCTGACGTGCTTTAATCACTAACTCGTCCATTTTTGGATCCTGATCTACAACTCTGTGTTTGATAAAACCGTTTTTAGCTTCGTTTTCTGTAAACTTCTCGTCGTAGTTTTCTTTTAAGTTTTGCTGATCTCTCTTTTTAACCCATCCTCCATCTAACCATAAGATGTCAACTTTTCCGTAATTCGTTAAAATTTCTAAGATTTGGTTGTGCGTGAAATCAACATATTTCTGCCATTTTTCTGGGTATAAAGACGGATCGTAATTTACGTTTCTGTCGAATGGAGGAAAGTATGGATCCCAGTAGTTTTCGTTATGCCAGTCTGGTTTAGAGAAATAAGCTCCGGTTGAGATACCTTCTCCTCTAAAAGAGTTGAAAATTTCTTTTAAAACGTCTGCTTTTGGGTTGGTATGGAAAGGAACATCTTTACTCGTAATTTTATAATCAGAATATTTTGTGTCGTACATATTAAATCCGTCATGGTGTTTTGTTGTAAAAACCATGTATTTTATTCCAGCATATTTAGCCGCTTTTGCCCATTTTGCCGGGTCAAATTTTACCGGATTAAAAGTCTTTCTTAAACCTTCATAATCGGCAATGTACTGATTGTAATTAGCAGGATTGCTCCCTTTTTTACGTTCGCACCATCCATAATCTTCCGGGCAGATAGACCAGGATTCCACAATTCCCCATTGGCTGTAAGTTCCCCAGTGCATAAGCAAACCAAATTTTTTACCCTGCCATTCGTCTAAGTTTTTCAATACCAACGGATCTGTTTCTGGCACGTATCTTTCGTCTTCGTAAATAGCCTGTGAAAACATATTTACCGAAAACAAAAGAGCGATTATGAATATTCCTTTTTTCATCTTTAATCTAAATTTATATTTATAGTTTTTGTGCTTTGTTTAATAAGTAGTTTTCTCAATTTAACTTTTCAAGTATCGGTTGATCTGTAAAAGTTAATTCTGTTTTACTATTTTCATTAAGCTGCTCGAATACAACAAAATTATTTTCACCTTTTTTCAGCCAACAACCCGGTACATAAAGCGTTTGCTGCGGTCCTACTTTCCAGTAACGTCCAAGATTGTGTCCGTTAACAAATACAATTCCTTTTCCCCAATTGGTCATATCCAGAAAAGTATCGGCTGGTTTGTCGATGTTTAGGGTAGATTCATAAATAACCGGTCGTCCAGATTTTACCGTTTCATTTTTAAGAACTGGAACTTCATTCATCGGCATTTTGTACATTTCCCATCCACCACTAATTTCAAATTCATTAATGAAAACTGGAGAAATAATTCCTTTCGTGTTATGTACTATTTCGGCTCCGTAATTAATGCGTCCCATATTTTCAACCAGAATTTCTAAAATACCATTAAAAGGAATAGTAACGGTCAAGTCATAATTTTTGAAAACTCTATTCAATTCACCCGCCTTAACTCCATTTACATAAACGGTAGCAAAGTCTCTTAATCCGGCAATTTTTAATTGACCTGAAATGGGCTGCGTAAATCGTTTACGATATAAAACATAACCATTTCCCTGACCTAATTTTTCAAATGTTAAGGGCTGGTCATTTACAACAGGTTTTTCTTTTTTTATCCAACTTAAAACATCCATACTAGATTTGACAGGCTGATTAGGATATTTTGTAACGGGTATTTTCTCTGGAATCTGTGCTAATTTCGTTTTAGAATACTTTTGCATTACATCACGTATAGCCATAAATTTTGGCGTTGCCCAGCCTGCTTCGCTAATAGGAGCATCATAATCATAGCTTGTAATATCTGGCTGAATATCCATTTCTTCATTATAATTTGCTCCAGAGGTAAATCCGAAATTAGTACCGCCGTGCACCATATAATAATTAAAAGAAACACCAGCATCAAGATACTTTTTAGTTTGGCTTGCAATCTCCTCCGATCCAATTTTAATAAATGGTTCTGCCCAATGATCCAGCCAGCCAGAATAAAACTCTGCGACCATATAAGGTCCTTGTCCTTTATGGAATTTATCAACCTGTTTCTTTAAATTCTCTATGTTTGATTCGCCATTTGCAGTCGGCAACACGCCTTCAACCGAACCACCTTCAAACAGCCAAGTACCATCAGAAGTAAAAAAAGGTTCTGGAAATCCCGTTTCTTTAAGCATATTATAAATTGCAGTTTTGTATGCTTTATGATCCTCAGCTTTAATATCTGTTCTTTGAGAAACGTATGAACCAAATTCATTTTCTGCCTGAACCATAATAATCGGTCCTCCCTGACTAGCAAAATATCCTTTTACCTCTGCATACAAATGTTCAAGATACGTTTTACAAGCTTCTAAAAATGCTTTGTTATTGGTACGAATTACTAAATCCGGATTATTTTGCAACCACCACGGATATCCTCCAAATTCCCATTCACCACATGCATACGGGCCTGGCCTAAGAATCACATACAATCCTTCACTTTTAGCAATACTTAAAAACGCTGCTAAATCTCTATTTTCTGTTTTAAAATCCCATACACCAGGTGCTGTTTCGTGATAATTCCAAAACACATAAGTGGCCACGGTATTCATTCCCATAGCTTTTAGCATTTGCAATCTATGTCGCCAATATTCTTTAGGAATACGTGCATAGTGCATTTCGCCCGAATGTATTTTAACAATTTTCCCGTCTTGCTGAAATTCTCCATTAGCTATAGAAAACCCTTTGGTCTGCGCTGTGCTCAAAAATGGCATCAACCCAATCAATAATATCGCGAGCTTAAATAGTATTTTATTCATTTCTTATTAACTAAATAATTAATCAATTAAAATTTCATCGACAAACAACCAAGAGCTTTCTCCTTTTGGACTTTTCTTTAAGTTGCCAGCAATTACTTTTACAAAGCGTGCATTTTGCTTTTGGAAATTGATTTTAAAACCTTTCAATTCCGGAACTGCATTTACTGCATAAGGACGAATAATTTTTCCAACTTGTCTGTATTTAAATCCGTCATCAGAAATCAGAATTTTAACTTCAATTGGAAAATTAACTCCTGCACCCTGGCTTTCTAAAACTCCAACTTTAACTTGTTCAATGGTTTCTATTTTTTCAAGATCTATAACCAATTCCATATCATTAACTAGCCAAGCCTGCCATTGTCCGTCGTGGAAATTTTTACTTCCTCTGATTGTATTCACCATTGTATTGGCATCTCCTTTATAACTCTGGTTGTAAGGTGTTAAATATTTAACTTTTTTAGCAAATCCTTTGTGGAAAACAATAGTATCTGTATAAGTTTTTCCGACTGGTTTATCATCTTGAAATAAAGAAGCTTTTAAAACTGTCGTTTCCTTGATTTCAATTGGAGCAACATATTTTTGAGCATGATGATCGATACTTTTATCTCCTAAAACATACCGAATGTCTGGATTTGGAAACTCATTTTTCAATTCTACTTTGATTTGTTTATTCCCTAAATCTGTTGTAGAAGAAGCGGTTACCAAATACGCACTTTTCGCATAATTGATTCCGATATAATCGTAACGTTTGAATAACGAAAATAATCTCGTTGTAAAATCATTCCAATTGCGTTTCTCCTTCGGACTCCATAAAGTTTCTGATAAAGCGGCCAATCTTGGAAAAATCATGTATTCAGAATCTTTTGGTAAAGACAAATGTTCTGCCCATAAATTGGCTTGTCCTCCTAAAACATGTGCTGCTTCCTGAGGTGTCATTGTCGCAACTACAGGATCAAATTTATACACTTCGCTTAACGGATTATACGCATCAAAAGCTAAAGGTTCTTCGTTTTGCGGACCTTGGTAAAAGTTGAAATAACAAGGAGATTCTGGAGTCATAATTACGTCATGACCTTGATCTGCTGCTTCAATGCCGCCTTTCATTCCTCTCCAGCTCATTACAGTTGCGTCTGGAGCTAAACCGCCTTCTAAAATTTCATCCCAGCCGATAACTTTTTTACCTTTTGAGTTGATGTATTTTTCCATACGTTTTACAAAATAGCTTTGCAATTCGTTTACATCTTTTAATTTCTCGTCTTTGATTCTTTTCTGGCAATGCGGACATTTTGCCCAATTGGTTTTCGTCGCTTCATCACCTCCAATATGAATATATTTTGAAGGGAAAATGGTGATGACTTCATCAATTACATTTTGCAAAAATTCAAAAGTTGATTCTTTTCCTGCACAATAAATATCCGTTATCGGCCATAGTCCACCTGATGGAACACCAATTTTTTGATCAAAACATGCTAGTTCAGGATACGATGCTATAGCACTGCTTACGTGAGCCGGCATTTCGATTTCTGGGATAATTTCGATTCCTTTTGAAGCGGCATATTTTACAATTTCTCTTAATTCATCTTGCGTAAAGAACCCGCCGTATGTTCCTTTTTGATCTGCTGTAACCGGAAGCCTTGCATTCCATGATAAGTTTTCCTGATCGACTCTCCACGCACCAACTTCTGTTAATTTTGGATATTTTTTAATTTCGATTCTCCAGCCCTGATCATCAACCAAATGCAAATGCAAAACATTCATTTTGTGCATGGCCAAACGATCGATTGTAGCGAGAATATAATTTTTATCGAAGAAATGACGTGATAAATCCAGCATTAAGCCTCTCCATTTGAAACGAGGTTCATCGTTAATTGTTAAACTTGGAATCTGCCATTTTGCAGAAGTAATTTCATATTTGCTTTCAATCGCTTCCGGAAGTAATTGTCTCACACTTTCTAAACCATACATAAAACCAACGTTTCCTTTAGCAGAAATCACAATATTCGTCGGATTTACATCTAAAACATACCCTTCATTTTTTAAATTCGGATCTGTTTTTAGCAAAATATAATTGGTTGCAGGAGCTTTAGCTGTCACTTCTGGTTTCCATCCTGCAGCTGTTTCAAATTTAGAAGCTAAAGCATTTGCAGCATCTTTTTGGAAATCGCCGTTTACAACAAACTTTGTATCTTTTGTAAATTCAAAAACACCTGTTTTAATAAAAGTCTGACTCGGTTTCGGAATAATACGAATATCACTTTCTGTGTAAACTTTCTGCGCATGAGCCGAGAAAACTGAAAGGGTTAGCGTTAATAGGAATAGTAATTTTTTCATTCTTTATTTTTTGGTTTGTCTTCTCAATTTCTTATTGAAAGAAGAAGAGAGGTAGTTTTTTTAGTTTAGTTTGTCATTTCGACGAAGGAGAAATCTCCGCGAGTAGCTCCTCATAGTAATTCGCCAATCTTTGTCGATCTAGCAACGGAGATTCCTCGTTCCTCGGAATGACAAACTTTATGAAAAAACTTTGTCAAAGCTTCAAAACTTTGACAAAGTCAGGTACTAACTATTTATCCCAAGACATTTTAAATTTCGCATCTTCCATTCTGTGTCCTTTTTGATCATCAGAAATGGCATAATTAAATCCAGATCGTAAGCTATAACCCGCATGTTCCCCATTTTTATTCAAAGCAATAAAACCAACCTGCAGGTATTCCATGTCTTTGTGATTTTTATGTTTGTTGTAAATACGTTCCGTGATTTCTTTACAGGCATCGTAAGGTGATTTCCCCTGACGCATTAATTCGACTACCATTGCACTTCCCGCTGTTCTGATTACAGCTTCTCCTAAACCGGTTGCTGCTGCAGCCCCTACTTCGTTGTCCAGGAAAAGACCGGCTCCGATAATTGGAGAATCTCCAACACGTCCGTGCATTTTCCAGGCGGCACCACTTGTAGTACAGCCACCAGCAAGATTACCTTCCTGGTCTAACATTAGCATGCTTATCGTATCGTGGTTTTCTATATTTATAACCGGTTTGTATTTAGAATCTTCCAGCCATTTTTTCCAGTCTTTTTCAGATTCGGGAGTCAGCAAATTTTCTTCTTTAAATCCTTCTGACAAAGCAAATTGTAATGCGCCTTGTCCCGCTAACATAACGTGAGGCGTATTTTGCAATACTCTTTTTGCAACAGAAATTGGGTGTTTAATTCCCTGCAGAAAACATACCGAACCACAATTACTGTTATGATCCATAATACAGGCATCCAACGTTACTTTTCCTTCGCGGTCCGGATATCCTCCGTAACCCACACTACGAACAGTCGGGTCAGCTTCTGGTATTTTAAGACCTGCTTCAAGTGCGTCTAAAGCTGATTTTCCGGCTTTCATTTGTTTCCAGGTTTCCTGATTGGCTGGCAAACCATGATTCCATGTTGAAATCACAACTGGCTTTTTTACCCTTTTTGAAGGAAATTCCAGTATTTCTTCTGTCTCCTCTTCGTGATTTTTTGCAAATCCTCTAAATCCTAAAACAGAACTTATAGCTAATGTGCCTAAGGTTGCTTTTTTTATAAAATTTCTTCTGTTTGACATGGTCTTTTACTTTTAAATGAAAACTTCAGAATTATTTTAAACCTGCTTTTGTTTCTTTAATGGTTTTTAAATTACGTTCAGATAAAGCATTTCCGTCGAAGAAAGTAACTCCAATTGCTCCGTTTTCTTTTGCCAGTAAAATAGCTTCTTTAAGTTCCTCATCATTTTTCAATCCCGGAATATAAATTCCTGTATTGATTTTCGTTTTCTTGTCTTGTAAATCAGCAACTCCCTGTTTTGTAGCATAACCTACCCAGTCAATTTCTTCATCATAAAAACTGTGGTAAATCATGGGATATACCTCATCAATATTCCATTTGTCCCAGCGCTGGCGTACCATATGATCTGCCATTTCAGGATAAGGAAAAACAGCTGCAGTTAATTGTTTGTTGTGTTTGTGTGCAATTTTATACGCATCGTCAACAACAGCTTTAATCGCATTTAGCCTGAAGTTTTTCCATTCCATATCGATCGAAGTGTTGTGACTTCCTTTTGGATTTTTATGATGTATCTTCCCGAATGCTTTTACACATTCATCACAATAGCAAAAATCGAATTGCGGTAATTCTACATCCTGAACCAGATTATATTTTGGCAATAAACTGATTGGCAAAAAGATGTCCGGGAAACGAATATAATCTAAGTGTACGCTTTCGATTCCGTCAACTTTGGCCAGTTCTTCCACTAAATGTAAAACATGATTTCTTGATTCTTTTCTGGTTGGACAAAGCCATTGGTAATAATCCACATAAGGGCGATTATCAAAACACGATTTTCCTTCTTTGCTAACCTGATACCAGTCCGGATGCTGTAATGCAACTGAATCTCCGGGTCTGTTCATCGCCATGATCCAGGCGTGAACTTTCAGGCCTTCTTTTGCAGCTAAAGGCGCTATTCGTTTTAAAAGTTTTGGATCTGTTCCTGTATTTATCAATACTTCGTCGATTCCTCCGTCTTTGTATTTTTTAAATTCTTTTGTATAGTCCGCATCAGATTTTTTAGCATCTGCAGAAGTCCAGACTCCAAATTTAAAAGTAGTTTGTTCTTCTTTTTTGCCACATGAAAGAACACTAAGTGCCAGTAAAAAAAATAATAGTTTTGTTAGTTTCATACTTAATTGCTTTGTTTTATTTGACCTGCACTTTGGTACAATTTGTTTAATAACTCCTGGTTATTGTCTAAACTATATTCCCAAAACATAGCCCCGCCTAATTTTTTCTTTTTGATAAAAGCTGTCTTTAAAGCAATTTCTTTTGGAGTTTCATAAGAAATAAAAATATTGTCCTGAGCATTCCATAAATAAGATGCTTTTGCAGAGTCATCATATAATTCCTGAAATTTTCCTGATTTTATTTCCGCAGCAATTTCCCAGGATGCGACAATAGTACTTCCCGTTAAGGCTGACTGGTATAAACCATTATTTACAGGTGTTACTTTTTCCCATTTTCTTCCGTAAAAAGGAATTCCTAAAATAAGCTTTTTGGCAGGCACACCTTCCTTTAAGAATTTATCTACAGACTCACTAATACTGTTTCCTCCAAATTTTTCTTCTTTTGATGGAAATAAATTAGCGTGATGTCCTGTTTGATAAAACCAACCGTTATAAAAATCGTAGCACATTAGATTTATAAAATCAAGATATTGATGTGCTTTTTTTAAATCAGTATGGTTGATATATTCCTGATCTGTTGCTGCTGCAATTGTAAGTAAATAATGCTTATTATCTACCTGGGTTTCAATTTCTAATTGTTTACGCAATTCGCCTAACAGCAACGTAAAATTTTCTTTGTCTGAAGGTCTGAAAACATTATCCTCTGCACGTTGTCCGGGAAACTCCCAGTCGATATCAATTCCGTCAAAACCATGAGTTTTCATTACTATAACAGCACTTTTAGCAAATTTTTCTCTTGATTGAGCATAAGCCGCTATATTTGAAAACTGATCTGACCAAACCCAGCCGCCAATAGAATACAATATTTTTAAACCCGGATTTTGCTTTTTAAGTGCCATTACGCTTTCTATTTTCGTTTTATCTGTAGCCAGCTCAAACTGAACATTTCCATCAACAATATTAGCAAAGGCATAATTAAGATGAGTCAGCTTGCCCGCATCAACTTTAGCCGGATCAAAATTCTCATAGCCGGCAACATATCCAATTATTTTAAAATCCTCTTTGGATTGATTTTGTTTTCTTTCTAATGAAGAACAAGCAAAAAACGCACTGATAATCAGGACTAAAAAAACGGATTTAATTGCCATATTATATTCTCTAAAATGAATCATTACAGATAAATTGTCTAAATTGTTTTTTACTTTAAAAACTGACCATCTTCTTTTATGGTAAAAGTTTGATTTGAAAAAGGGCTTTTTATCAAAATATTATATCCCGAAGCATGATTTTCTAAGATAGGTTTTAAAATTTTACCATCGACTTTGATCGTTTCTTTCGTTAAATCCGTTAATGATTTTGCCCAGACTTTATTGTTTTGATAATATTCTTTTTGAGCACGATATAAATTGTAGAGCTCCCATTTTACTTTTTCGTCCTGCGGAATCGTAAAAGTGTCTTTTTCTTCCTTCGAAGAAAAATAAACATATCCCCATTTTTCGGGTTCATGCATATTGATTACGCCCATTGGTGACCAAACCCAGTTGTACTCCGGAAGAAATTTTCCGTCAGCGTCTTTTTTGCGTTCGTATTTACCTTCAACAACTGTATGCTGCCAGTTTACCCTTGAGAAATTAACTCTCCAGAATTGATCTGCCGGCACATTATTTTCGTTGTAAGATTTTTTATAAGATGCCCATGGAATTGCCATTTCTAAAACCCAGCCTTCATCAGTATCGTTTGGGTTATTAAGCGTTCCGTTGATTTTTACCGCTGATTTCAGACCCGGAATATTCCAGTCGTTTAAAACAACATTATCATTTTCTCTGTAAGGTTTTGACAAAAACAAATCCCAGGCTGTATTTAAAGCATTAATTTCTAATTCATAATAATTAAACGTGTCGCCGTCGGGATCAATAAAAACTTCAAAATCGTTGTTGTAAAAAATAATGGTATCACGTTGTTTTAAATTTGCCCAGACATGCGGGTCCTCAATTTTTGCTAAAATATAAAAATTGGTTTCATCCCAGAGCATTTTAACTTTTGTTGCATATTTTGGTTTAATATTGTTTTCGATATCTTCAAAAAGAGCTGTCCAGTCTGCATTTTCCCAAGCCGGATCTGATTCGTCTCCGTCAATCACAATTGGTTTTGTAATTTTATTCGCTGTATAGGTTTTAGGCACAATAGTATTTTTCTTCGATTGTGAAAACACAGCAATCGAAGAAAAAACTAAAACAATTGTTAACCATTGATTTTTTAAAAACATGCTTATTTTTTTATAGACTATTATCTTTTGTAAACTGAATCACTTCACTCAGTTTTCCGAAAGCTATTGCTACTGCCGTATCGGCTGCACCATAATAAACGGCTAATTTATCTTCTTTAGTGTCATGCAAAGCTGCACATGGAAAAACCACATTGGGTACATCTCCAACCATTTCATAAAGTTCTGCCGGGCCTAACAAATAAGGCTGTGTTCTGTATTTTACTTTATCGGGTGAATCTACATCTAAAAGTGCTGATCCCATGGCGTAACGGAAACCGTTGCAGGTATTGATAACGCCGTGATAAATCATTAACCAGCCTTCGTTAGTTAAAATAGGTATTGGCCCTGCCCCAACCTTAGTGCATTGCCATGCACTGTCTTCAAAAGGAGTTGGTTTCATAACTAATCTGTGTTCTCCCCAATATTTCATATCCGGGCTGTAACTGATCCAGATATCTCCAAAAGGCGTATGTCCGTTATCACTCGGACGACTTAACATGGCATATTTTCCGTTTATTTTTTGTGGAAATAAAACACCGTTTCTGTTGAAAGGTAAAAAGGCATTTTCGCACTGAAAAAATTCTTTGAAATCAAACGTATAGCCAATTCCGATTGTTGGTCCGTTGTATCCATTACACCATGTAATCCAGTAACGATCTTCGATCCAAACCACACGAGGATCGTATTTATAAGCAGATTCGATCATTTCGGTATTTCCGGATTTCATCTCAATTGGTTCATGGTTGATATCCCAATCGATTCCGTTTTTACTAAATCCGGCAAAAATATTCATTTGAACCGCTTTATTATCACATCTGAAAACACCTGCAAATCCGTCGCCAAAAGGAACAACGGCACTATTAAAAATACTGTTTGATGATGGTATAGCGTATCTGTCAATAATTGGATTTTCAGAATATCTCCACATTACGTCATTGCTGTTTTCAGGTCTGTCCTGCCAGGGAATTGTGCTCATGCTCTCTTTCTTTATTATTATATTTTTTGTTTACTTTTTTTGAGAAGCTCGAAACTCCACACAATGTTGTCATTCCGAGGAACGAGGAATCTCCGCGAGAAACTCTACAAACGTTGAAAAATTCCTGTGAGGAGCTTCTTGCGGAGATCCTTCCTTCGTCAGGATGACAAACTGTGGTTTAACTTTGACGAACTTTTATGTTTAATTTTCTAACTGACTTAATTATCCAATTTTCTATTCTTCTATTTTTCTAACTTTATCCAACCATGTAAATTTCAATATTGTTGTTGTCACTAAAAACACAACCAATGCCGTAATTGCTTTTGGATAATCCCTGATGATGAAGAATATCGGAAGCAGGATCATACTTGACTGCCACACAATTCCGATGGCACAGTTCATCATATCCAGCCAGAAATCATTGTTTTTTTCGAAAGACTGATTTTCGGCTTTTAATTGCTTATAAACCGGATTCCAAAATCCCCAAGGTCTTACGTTGGAATAAAAAGATTTTAAAACTTCCATTTCGGTCGGCTGACTTAAATATGTTCCTAAAAGACATCCTAAAATTGAAAATCCGAATATTAACGGGAAAAGGTAAATGGCCTGAACTTGCGCTAAATCGTATAAGAAAGAACCTTCGGTTAAACTTCCTTTAGCCTGACCTAAAGCAAATTGTAAAGAAGCTACAATCAAGCCGGCAAACATTCCCCAGAAATAACCCCAACCGTTAAATCGCCACCAAATCCATTTTAGGAAATTCGCTGCTACGTAACCTCCATACAATGCACTTGTAATCCACAGCGTTAAAGAGTTGATAGAATCTGCAAAGAATCCCATGAAAACACCTAAACCCACAACAAGGAAAGACGAAATCTGGCTTACTTTAATATAATGTGCATTTGAAGCTACTGGTTTGAAATATTTTTTATAAATATCATTTACAATGTAAGCTGGTCCAGCGTTTACGAATGCTGAGAATCCCGACATAAAAGCGGCTAATAAACCGGCTAAAAGAATTCCTTTAATTCCAACGGGAATGTATAAATTGACCACTTTGGGCATTAATAATTCCAGGTCAGCTCCTGTTAATCCTGTGTTTGCGTTTAATTCTGGTGCTAAGTTTACTAATGCAATTACCACGATTCCGGTAATTAATAAATATCTCGGAATGAACAAAATCAGGTTGGTAAAACCACTCATATAAGCTGCCTCTTTTACCGATTTGGTCGAAAGAACCCTTTGTAAATCATAACTTGGCGTTGGACCAGCCACACTTGCAAAGAATCCTTTGAATAAGGTCATTCCGATGAAAGCACCAAACATTTTGTAACCTTCTGAATCAATTAAATTATTGAATGTCTGAAATTTATCTGTCCATTGAGTTTCAAACTGCCATCCAAAGAAAACATTCTTCCACTCTTCTGTAATAATCGCATTAATCTGAATATCCGTATAATTAATGAATGCATAACCTGCAATTAAAGCTCCGGCTGTGATCATAATTAAATATTGTACAACTTCTGTTGCAACTACAGAAAACATTCCGCCCTTTACGGTGTAAATGGTTGTTAGAAAAATAATTAATAAGGCATAAGAACGCTCTGATGTTAGTAAAATCATATCTCCGTAATGGAGCGTTAAATCCCAGGGAAGAATAATGGTTACAAATTTTCCGATTCCTTCGAAGAAATAGGCGATAAAACCAATGGTCGAAATGATTGCAAAAATAGCCACGATAATATGAGATGCTTTTCCGGCTTTGTCGCTTCCAAAACGGGTTAAAATCCATTCAGAACCCGTCATTACTTTTGATCTTCTAATCCAGACCGCAAGGAACATCATCACGAAAATCTGGTTCCAAATCGGCCAAAGCCACATGAACATAAAACTTTTTACTCCGTACAGAAATAAAACCCCAATCATCCAGGAAGTTCCTGAAACATCAAACATTCCTGATCCGTTGCTAAGACCTAAAAAATACCATTTGATTGTTTTTCCGCCAAGGAAATAATCATCGAGTCCTTTTGATGCTTTTCTTGAAATCCAGATTCCTATTCCGACAGAGAGGAGAATATAAGCTACGATAATTGATACGTCAATGATATCCATTAATTTTTATTGTTAATTAGTTTAGTTCTTTTTTTAGTTATTAGTCTTTAGTCTTTAGTCCTTAGTTTTTTAGCTTATGGTTTTGTTGGTTGTTTTTTATATTTCTTTTGATAACTGATTACTACAAACTGCAAACTATAAACTGAACACTAACTACTTCTTTCCCCAGTTTTTATTGGGCTCTGATCCCATTACAAAGTGTAAAATTCCGCCTTGCAATATTTCTTTATGCGATATTACTGTTGTATTGAATGGAACACCATTGAGTGTTGCTGACTGGATATAGAAATTTTTCTCTGAAACATTTTCTGCTTCAATTACAAATGCTTTTCCTTCTTCAAGATTGATGGTGGCTTTTTCGAAAATCGGGCTTCCAATTTCGTATTCGCCTGAAGCCGGATTCATTGGGTATAATCCCATGGAACTGAAAACGTACCAGGCCGACATTTGTCCGCAGTCTTCGTTTCCGCTTAATCCGTTTGGCGTTGTATTGTATTGTGTGTCTAAAATATGACGTACCCAATATTGCGTTCTCCATGGCTGACTGGCATGGTTAAACATATAGGCAATGTGGTGACTTGGTTCGTTTCCGTGCGCATATTGACCAATTAACCCTGAAATATCGGCAGAAACATTGCTGCCTGTGATTTCTGAACTTTCTGTAAATAACTGCTCCAGGCGTTTTGTAAAAACTTCGTTGCTTCCGTGAAGCGAAATTAAATCATCAACATTCTGAGGCACAAACCAACTGTGCTGCCAGGCATTTCCCTCGGTATAATCGGTGTGTTCCCTGTGATTCGAATGTTTCGGATCAAAAGGTTCGTTCCATGATTTTCCATCTTCTGATTTACCTCTCATAAATCCGGTCTTCGAATCGAATAAATACTGATAGGCTTTTGATCTCTTTAGAAAAAACTGATAATCATCTTTTTTACCCAATGCTTTGGCCATTTGCGCTATACACCAATCATCATAGGCATATTCTAAAGTAATAGTAACCGATTCGTCAAGTAAGTTATAAGGAATGTAGCCGTATTTTTTATAGAAATTCAATCCGCGTTCATCCTGCATCATGGTAGCTTTCATGGCTTCGAATGCTTTGTCGGCATCAAAACCTTTTATACCTTTTAAATAAGCATCTACAATTACAGGAATGGAGTGATATCCTGTCATGGTATTAGTTTCATTGGCATATAAAGTCCAGACTGGTAATATTTTTTTTGTGTCGTAATACGTTAACATTGAGTTCACCATATCTGAAACTTTGTCTGGCGCCAATAAAGTCAATAAAGGATTTTCGGCCCTAAAAGTATCCCATAGTGATAAGGTAGAATAGGCGGTATAATCTTTTGCTGTAACAATCTGATCATCCTCTTTTCTAAACTGACCGTTTTTATCACTATAGGTTACAGGGGCAACTTGTGTGTGATATAGTGCTGTATAAAACATCGTTTTTAATGAATCTACCGGTGTTTCAACTTCTATTTTACTTAAGGTATTATTCCAAATAGAAACTGCCTGAGATTTTGTCTTTTCGAATGTGGATTTTTCATGATCTAAATTATCTTTGGCATTAGCCACACTAACAGATGACAAGGCTACTTTTACCGCTAATTCATTGCTATTACTGCTTTCGAAAAATAATTGTGCTGCAGTATTTTCTCCGTCTGCTTTGTTTCCTTCGATAACCTGCTTATCAGCCAATAAAACCGATTCTGTAATTGGTTTTGAAAATTTAGCAACAAAAAATACTTTCTGATTTTTTGCCCAGCCGGTACTAAAACGATATCCGCTTATGGTATGCTCCTCCTCAATTGTAATTCCCGTTTTCAGGGCTTTATCCCAGTTAATGGCAAATCCCAGATCGATTATAACCGATTGTTTATCATTTTTGGAAAATGTGTATTTATGATAAGCGGTTCTTTGTGAAGAAGTTAATTCTACATTGATTTTAGGATCTTCAAGAAAAACCTGGTAAGAGCCCGGTGCTGCTTTCTCGTTAACATGACTGTATTTAGATTTATAAGGTAATTGATCCCGTGAAGCTGTTTTTGCAGTTAAGTCAAGTTTTTTATTGGTTGGCATAAATAAGATATCTGCCAGATCACCAATTCCAGTTCCGCTTAAATGCAAATGACTGAAACCGGAAACAATAGAATCAGAGTAATGATAACCGGAACACCAGTCCCAGTTTGAAACACCGTTGTCCGGACTTACCTGCAGCATTCCAAAAGGAACTGTTGCTCCAGGATATGTATGCCCATGACCACCAGTACCTATAAAAGGATTAACGTGGTCCGTAAAAAGTGTTTCGTGATGATGCTTTTTGTTTACATTTATTTTGCAACTTGCAATTAAAATAACCACCAAAAAAAGCAGGGTAAAATTCTTCATATAAAAACAATCTTAATTTAATTTTAAATTTAAACAAATTCAACTTTTCGTTAAAAGTAATTTAGACGGACGACATATAAACTAGGATAAACATCAAAAAATCATAAAAACATATCATTATTATGAATTTAAATTCGGGCAAATCTTATCGGTTACCATTGCATTATCACTTCTTTTTTTGGCTTACTTATTTTTTATTTAATACATTTCGGTGGGGAAGCTATTTTAATGATTACCTGTATTCATTAAAAACAAACTTATTAGGCTTTCCAATTCACATGACATTATGTTATCTGAATATTTTAATTTTCATGCCTTATCTGGTTTATCGAAAAAGATATCTATTGTATGTATTGGCTGTTTTATCAACCATTTTTTTAATGGTGGTTATTAAATTCAAACTTACATACTTATTAATAACGCATAACGTCTGGCCTGAAGGACCTGAGACTATCGATAAATTAACACTCAATTATACGATAGATATGATGATGGGAGAACTCTATGTGATCACTTTTGTAACAGCAATCAAAATTACATTTGATTTTTTGCAAGAACAAAAAAGAGTAACCGATTTAGAAAAATCACAATTAGAAACCGAATTACTTTTTCTTAAATCTCAAATTTCGCCACACTTTTTTTTCAATACATTGAATAATATTTATTCATTATCAGTAGAAAAATCAAACAAAACTCCCAAAATTGTCCTTAAGCTTTCTGAACTAATGCGGTATATGCTCTATGATACAAAGGGCAAAAAACAATCTTTAGAAAATGAAATTTTATGCATCCAAAATTACCTTGATCTGGAACGTATTAGAAATGATGAAAGGCTTGAAGTTAACATGTCTGTCTCGGGAGATATTCATGATAAAGAAATTTCTCCAGTGATTTTACTGACTTTTATTGAAAATGCTTTTAAACATGGTGTAAATAAAAACACCGGAAAAGTAAAAATTGACATTGATTTTACTATAAAAGGTGACTATCTGCATTTCAAGATTTCAAATCCTACACCCGAAATTACAAAGCATAAAGACAATTTTAACAAGTCAAGTGGTATAGGTCTGGAAAATGTAAAAAAAAGACTTGAATTAGGCTATAATAAAAATGATTACAAGCTTTCTTTTAAAAATAAAAAGAATATTTTTGTCGTAAAGCTTGTAATTAAAGTCACTTAAAAACAAATACTCTCCTTATTAATTTTGCCTGCAAAATTATTTCGCTCGAATAACTAAGATTAAAGAAATGAAAATAAATTGTTTGATTATAGACGATGAGCCATTGGCAATTAATATTATTAAAAATTATTTAGAGCCACTTGAAAATTTTGAGGTAATAAATACTTTCAGTAATCCGATTGAAGGCCTGAATTTTATTAAAAATAATAATGTCGATGTTATTTTTCTGGACATCAACATGCCCGTTCTGGATGGAATTAATTTTATAAAAAGTCTTGAAAACCCTCCATTAATTGTAATCACAAGTGCCTATAGCCAGTTTGCCATAGAAACTTATGAACTTGACGTTTTAGATTATTTAGTGAAGCCAATTGAGTTTCCGAGATTAATGAAAACGTTAAATAAAATAAGCAAAAGGATTGAGAAAAAAGAGAATGGAACTCAGGACAGCCAACCCGACAGCGCTTTTATATTCGTTAAAATTGACAAAAAAAGAATGAAGAAAATCTTCTTCAACGAAATTCTGGTGATCGAAAGCCTTAAAGATTATCTAAAAATAAATACTTTAACAGGCAAATACATAATTCACAGCACCTTGTCTGATTTTACCGATTTACTACCCGAAAAAAACTTCCTGAGAATACACCGATCATACACAATTGCAATTGATAAAATCGATGCTGTTGAAGGAAATAGTATTGAGATTGAAGGTCTTAGATACGTAATTGGAAGATCTTATATTGATCATGTGAAACAACGAATTTTGAATTCTTCTATATAGTTTTAAACACAAAAAACAAAAAAATGCAGCCAGACCGGGGCTGCATTTTCACATTGGTAACTAACCAAAATAAACCACATGAAATAGTTTATTATATTTTAAAAAGATTTTACAATCTAGAAATGATATCGCTTAAATGCTTCAATGGCAGAATAATCTGCTAATCCTAAAGCATGGTATTTTTCTGCTGTCATTCTGTTTCTGTCTTCAACTCTTACCCAAAATTCCCTGCTATCATCACCCTGAAACATCACCCCGTCTTTTTGAGACTGGTGATAGAAGATAGCATGACGTTTTTTCAGCACCTGATCAGGACTCATTGGAACCGCCATTTCGATTTGGTAAGATTCCCATTCATGCCATGCTCCTCGATATAACCAGACCCAGCAATCATCCATAAAACTTTTATGTTTTAATCGTTTCAAAGCCTCAAACAAACTGTCTAAACAAACTTTATGAGTACCATGCGGGTCTGCTAAATCTCCTGCAGCATAAATCTGATGTGGTTTTATTCTTTCGATAATATCGCACATAATTTCTATATCGGCTTCACCCAGATTATTTTTTTTAACTGTACCTGTTTCATAAAAAGGCAAATCGAGAAAGTTCACATTTGAATCCTGCAAGCCTAAATATCTTGTAGCCGCTAAAGATTCGCTTCTTCTAATTAGCCCTTTTAATTTTCTAACTTCTAATGAATCAATATCATTTGCTTTTTTATTCTTTAAAAAGTTGATTATGTTTTCAGATTCACTGGAGTTTTTATTTAATGCCTTCGAAATTTCAGCAAATTTTAATGCCTCTTCATTAGAAACCGCAATATTTCCGGATGTCTGGTAAGCCACATGAACATCATGCCCCTGCTCTACCAGCCTGTCAAAAGTTCCTCCCATTGAAATTACATCATCATCAGGATGCGGGCTGAATATGATAATTCTTTTTCTTTCCGGAGTTGCGCGTTCTGGTCTGTAAGTATCATCTGCATTTGATTTTCCTCCGGGCCAACCAGTAATCGTCTGCTGCATTTTATTAAACATCTTAATATTTAAATGATAAGCCGTTCCCTCTTCACTCAGGACACTTGACATTCCATTATCATTATAATCTTTATCAGTAAGTTTAAGAAAAGGTTTTTTCGTTAATTCGCTTAACCAGACTACAGCTTTCAGTTTTAACTCTTCATCCCAGACTACTGATTTTACGAGCCATGGTGTTTTTACTCTCGTTAATTCTGATGAAGCCTCGGTATCTAAAACAAATGTGGTGTTATTGTGCTGTTGTAAATAGGTCGCTGGTACTCGCGCAGAAATCTCTCCTTCTATCGTTTTTTTTATGATTTCAGCCTTACTTATCCCCCATGCCAGAAGTACAATCCTTTTAGCCGTTTTTACAGTACCAATTCCCATTGTAATGGCTTTTCGGGGGACATTATCGATTCCTAAAAATGAAGATGCTGCATCAATACGGGTCAAATGATCCAGCGTAATGCTTCTTGTGCCTGAATTTACGTGAGATCCAGGTTCGTTAAATCCGATGTGACCTGTTCTTCCAATTCCTAAAAGCTGAAAATCTAAACCACCGTATGATTTGATTTTCATTTCATAATCGATACAATATTGCTGTAAATCTTCATTACTGATATTTCCATCAGGTATATTAATATTTTCGGGATAAATATCAACATGATCAAAAAGGTGCTCATGCATAAAATGCCAATAGCTCTGAATATTGTTTCTTTCCATTGGATAATATTCATCCAGATTAAAAGTTACCACATTAGCAAAACTTAAACCTTCCTCTTTATGCAGTCTTACAAGCTCTTCGTAAACTTTAACCGGTGAAGATCCTGTTGCTAATCCTAAAACGCAAAGTTCATTTAATTCTCCCTTCCTTTGAATTATGTTTGCTATTTCCTGTGCTACTAATACAGAAGCTTCCTGAGATGATTCGAAAATTACATTGTGAATCTTCTCAAATCGTGTTTCTTCAAATTTCCCAGCTTCTTTGAAATTTATACTTTCTTTGATCATTTGCCTGTTCCTTTAATTATAATAGTATAAAATTAACACTTTGTCTATCTGTAAAATTAAAAATTCGACTAATAACCTCTTAGCTTCGGCAAAAAACAAAATCGGAAACAAAAAAGAGGAATCGTCATTTATTGTTGGTTTGTATTTAGTTTTCGACCACATTTATTTCACCAATAGAAAATACCTGACCTTTTCTTCCATCATTTGATTTAGCGACAAATCGCAGATATCTTGCCTTGCTTTGGTTAAATGTTTGTACTTGCTCTATGGGGTTGTTTTTAATGTTCGAAAATTCTCCCTGAGATTGCATGGTCCATTTGATATTATCTAAGCTGGTATAGAACTCATACTTGGATATCAGGTTAAGATTATTTCCGACTTGCTGGGGAATGTAAGTAAAGCCATTGATTTTGATGGTGTTTCCCATATCAATGACTACTTCCTCTGAAAGATTATTGCTCCCACCACCAAAATTCCAGTCTGTATCAGGATTTCCGTCTATTATTTTATTTACCGAGCTCATATCTCCGCTCGAAGCGCTCACAACTTTCCATTTCTCTTTTGAAACGCCATACTTTGCTGTTGTGAATGCACTGCTCCTATTTTCATTTTTACTGACCGCTATCGCTTTTATCACTACTGCTTTATTGTACTTAAAAACTTCCTTATACAAGTTACTTTTCACAGACGGCTTAGAACCATCAGTAGTATAATAAATATCATTTCCTTCCTCAGCTTTTATAGATACATTTCCACTTTTATCACGCCCAATGGCAGGAGACTTCACAAAAGTTGGTGCATTATAAGCTTCAATATTCGAAATTACAACACACGCTTTTGAATCGGTAATGTTTATTTTAAGTGCCGAAGCCGTAATTCTGTCTATTCTTAAAATTCTTTTATAGCCAATAGTGGTTTCATTGGCAACCGTTTTCCAGTTACCATCAATCTTGGCTTCAACCGTAAAAGCCTTGACGCGTTGTCCTAATTTTATATATTCCTGAAGCAAAATCCGATTGATTGCTACAGGTTTTCCAAAATCAAATACAATTGAAGCTTTTTTTACATCATCGTCTGTAGCCCAGTACGTATTTCTATCTCCGTCTGTTACATTTTTTGCTGTAAATGAAGCACTGTTTCCTCTTACATTATCAGCAGAAACTTTTGTCCCGGCTAATAATTCCGTTTTAAAATCGGCTTTTATGGTCGAAATCAATTCTTTTAGTCGCACTTCGTCATTTTCATGAACCAAACCTCTTCTGTCAACCGGAAGATTCAATAGTAAATTTGCATTACGACCAATAGACTCATAATAAATGTCAACCATTTCATCGAGCGAGCGTACTTTATCATCTTCAATACTATGATAAAACCAACCTGGTCTGATAGAAACATCGGCTTCACCCGGAACCCATTTTTCGCCGTCTTCATGCCCCGACATGAATTCTGTATAATGAACTTTTCCCGCTAATTCATCTTTTTGACGTAAAAGCGACCAATTGGTTTTTCCGGCACGTCCTTCTTCATTTCCAATCCATCTCGCTTCAGACGGACCTACTCCCCAGACCAACGTTTTAGGTGCAGTTTTGTAGATGAGTTTATAGGTTTCATCCCAATCGTAATATTCCAGCGTATTGATTTTTCTTGTTTCATTGGCTCCGCCATAATAACCATCACCACCATTGGCACCATCAAACCACATTTCGAAAACATCCCCATAATTAGTAAGCAACTCTTTCAGCTGATTTCTGAAATACGTGATGTATTCTGGTTTACCGTATTGGGCATGATTTCTATCCCATGGGGAAAGATATAGCCCTAATTTTAGATCATACTCTTTGCAGGCAGCAGCTAATTCTTTTACAACATCTCCTTTTCCGTTTTTCCAGGGAGAATTTTTAACAGAGCGTTCTGTGTAAGCTGATGGCCATAAGCAAAAACCATCATGATGTTTGGCTACTAAAATGATTCCCTTCATTCCTGCCTGTTTGGCAATACGTGCCCATTGCCTTGTATCTAAAGCTGTTGGATTGAATAATTCAGTCGATTCATCTCCATATCCCCATTCTTTGTTAGTGAACGTATTTAAAGAAAAATGAACAAAAGCATAAAATTCCATTTCATGCCAATCCAATTGTTTTTGTGTTGGCAATGGGCCAAATGGTTTTGGAGCATTTGCTAATTCCTGAGAACAAATTGGTATTGTTATTAAAAAATAACACAGCAATAAAAAAATATTTTTCATTAGTACGCGAATTAATGTTTTGCCAGTAAGAATATTAAAAATTTAAATTTAAGATAAATCAATATTCTGATTTATACTATTTCGACCAACAACATTTTTAAAGGAGTATTGGAGTAATTCTTTACTACATGATAGCTTCATACTTCTATTTTTAGATTCAGTAATCATTATATAATTATATTTGTCAGCATCTCTCAATTAGAAACATGAACAGGATATATTCTGATAACGGAACACTATTACTTGGCCTGGAATCTGAAAAAACTCAGTTACTGGATAGCCCTGTTCAATTTACTGTATATACTGTTATATTCATTAGTGAAGGTGAAGGAATTTATCATGCAGACTTTGCTTCTTTTGCATTTAAAGCTCCTGTGATACTTTTCTCTACTCCTCAGCAGTGCATTTATATCAGAGAAACTAAAAAAATAACCTCAACAACTTTACAATTTCATGGAGACTTTTACTGTATTGAATTTCACAGAAATGAGGTAGCCTGCAACGGATTGTTATTCAATAATATTTATCTGGAACCTTCTGTAAAACTAACAGCTGAACAGCATGCCTTTTATACACAGATAACAGCCAATATTGCTGAGGAATTACTGCAGAGAGAGCCCTCAGAAATTGTACTTCGGGCGCTTTTACAGCTTTTTCTCGCCAAGTCAAGCAGTATCAAGATGAACAGTTCAGACAGGCTGGAATTGAAGAAGGACGAAAAAATGGATCATTTCAGAATACTGCTGGAAGAAAATTTCCTGACCCTGCATAAACCTGGTGATTATGCATCATTGCTATCCATTACGCCAAACAGCCTGACCAAACAGTGTAATAATCGCTTTGGTAAAACACCAACACAACTGATTCAGGAACGTTTAATTCTTGAGGCTAAAAAACATCTTCACCTTACAAGATTCAGCATTAAAGAAATTGCATTTGCTTTAAAATTCCAGGACGAATATTATTTCAGTCGTGTATTTAAAAAAATGACAAAAATGTCACCTCAAATGTTTAGAAAAACCACCGGAATATCCATTGTAGCAGATTTGTCTAAGGAATAACATTTTTTGTCCATCCTTTAAATCAATTTACTGAATTAGCTTTGCATTGTAACTATAAAAAAATAAACAATGAAAAGTAGCATTCTAAACACAATAGCAAATCTGGACAAAGCCGGAAAAAAGATGGTTCGAGCAGGCATCGTTATTGTTTTTCTGTGGATTGGCGGACTCAAATTCTTCACTTATGAAGCTGACGGGATTGTGCCCTTTGTAGCAAACAGTCCATTTATGTCTTTTTTTTACGAAACCCCTTCAGATTATAAAAATTATACAAACAAAGAAGGTGAACTAATTGCTGAAAATCACCAGTGGCACATCAACAACAACACTTACGGTTTTTCAAATGGTCTCGGTATTTTTTTGATAAGCATTGCATTTCTGGTTGCAATTCATAATTGGGCACCACTGGCAAGTATGATTGGCAGTATATTGGTTTTTATACTCACCATCGGAACACTTTCATTTTTAATTACTACACCTGAAAGCTGGGTTCCTCATCTGACAGATCATCAATTTGGCTTCCCGTACTTATCAGGAAGAGGCAGGCTGGTGATTAAAGATATTGTCATCCTTGGAGCATCATTAATAACGATGAGTGAATCTGCAGGGCTTTATATTAAGAGAAAAGAACAACAATAAACGTGTTAAACGAAAAAGACTCTGTAATTTAATGCATACCAGAATCTTTTAAATCGCTTTACTTAAAAAGTTTTATAGTACCTTCCAGATTTCTTTTCTATAAAAGCATTTATGTATTCCTGAACTTCATTTTAAACTCTGTAGTAGTTTCAAAAGAAATTGATGTGAAATTCAGCATCCTGATCGGTAATGTGAATAATTTCCGTATATCCACGGAGATTAGATCTCCCTTTGCAGAATCTTTTAATGCAAAATAAAAGCTTTCAGAGCAAAAATTCAGAGGGGTTAGGAAATAGAATTCTTCCTTTTTAGGCTAACAAATATTTATGCTTAATTTTTCAATCCCACAGGTTTTCGTATTGATCCATTTTATGCTTAAATTTTATCGCTTCACAGGTTTTGGTCTTGATCCTGCATTATGTGATACCTGAGTTTCTGTTTTCAAGGCAGTGATTCTATTAAGCAAAAAAACTCCAATGAGCTATTAGCCAATTGAAGTTTTTTTTTGTACTCAGAGCGGGACTTGAACCCGCACGGACATTGCTGTCCACTGGATTTTAAGTCCAGCGTGTCTACCAATTTCACCATCCGAGCAATTTGTGGTACCTCCAGGGATCGAACCAGGGACACATGGATTTTCAGTCCATTGCTCTACCATCTGAGCTAAGGTACCTCATTTTAAACAAAAAACCCTATTCTTATCCAGAATAGGGTTCTTGAAGAAAGGCGACGACATACTCTCCCACAAAACTGCAGTACCATCTGCGCAGGCGGGCTTAACTTCTCTGTTCGGGATGGGAAGAGGTGAGCCCCGCCGCAAT
>NZ_JAIQDW010000060.1 GCF_020026925.1 Flavobacterium hibisci
GTACAGCTGTTGGCATCTGTAATTCTGAATGTATAAGTACCCGATGCTGATGCTGTATAGACATTAGTAGCCATAGCACTGTAGGAAGTACCTCCATTTGTGGAAACCTCATAAGTATAAGAAGTTCTGCCTCCCGAAGCCGTAACTGTAATCTGGGCCTCTGGCGTAGTTGGAGAACAGCTAAGCTCTCTGGTTACTGCTGATGTAGCGGTAAGCTGTGGATAAACCGTAACGGCTGATGATGGAACAACACATCCGTTGGCATCCTTAATATGAACAGTATAAGTACCTGCTGAAACCGTAAAGACAGGGCTGCTCTGGAATGTACCTGTAGCACCGCCAATACTATAGCTCAATGGAGCAAGACTTGTCGATGATGGCGTAGCGGTAATAGTAAAGCCACTGCCTGAACCTGTACACTGGTTGTCTACTGATACAGTTAATGATGGGGT
>NZ_JAIQDW010000061.1 GCF_020026925.1 Flavobacterium hibisci
GGGGTACTCCAGGCTATACATATGCTTACAAACAAGACGGTGTTGCACCTGTTGCATCAGATTACGTTGCCAGCAATAGTGCGGATTTAAACCCGGCTACCAATGCCAACTGGGATGTTTGGGTTAAAGACCTAAACGGATGTACCTTTAAAGTAGATGTTGCTATTGCAATAGATAATGCCCCAACGGTAACTGTCTCGGTAGACAACCAATGTACAGGATCAGTAAGCGGTTTTACCCTTACGGCTACAGGTGCAGGATTGTCACCATTGAGCTATAGTATTGGCGGTGCTACAGGCACCTTCCAGAGCAGTCCTGTCTTTACGGTTTCAGCGGGTACTTATACGGTTCATGTTAAGGATGCCAACGGCTGTATCGTTCCATCGGCTGCCG
>NZ_JAIQDW010000062.1 GCF_020026925.1 Flavobacterium hibisci
TAGTTTCTTATATCGAATATACTTCTTGGAGTTATTTTATAAATAATTTACTCACATTCTTTTTCACTTCATAATTCAAATCTATTGACTTTTAAAACTCAAATCAATAACTTCGCAAACATAGGAGGAAAACAAGATTGTAAAAACAGGAATTGTTGTTATCAATTTTTCTCCAAATTCTAAATCACATGAATAAAAAAAACTGCATAAAAAAGAGATTAACAAGATTAGTAATAATGATAGTATCTTATTTTTATTTTGATCGGGGTAGTATCTCACTAACTGTGTAAGTTAAAAAATGATGGGGTTATTAAACCAGCATCATTTTTTTTTTAACTTTAACATTTACACAGTCTTATGAAAAAAGAAGATTTATTATCAGATGAATTTTTA
>NZ_JAIQDW010000063.1 GCF_020026925.1 Flavobacterium hibisci
CTTCCACACCCAGCCTATCAACGTCCTGGTCTTGAACGACTCTTCAGGGGGCTCAAGGCCCCGGCAGATCTCATCTTGAAACGAGTTTCCCGCTTAGATGCTTTCAGCGGTTATCTCTTCCACACTTAGCTACTCGGCAATGCCACTGGCGTGACAACCGATACACCAGAGGTGTGTCCACTCCGGTCCTCTCGTACTAGGAGCAGGCTTCCTCAAATCTGCAGCGCCCACGGAAGATAGGGACCAAACTGTCTCACGACGTTTTAAACCCAGCTCACGTACCTCTTTAAATGGCGAACAGCCATACCCTTGGGACCGACTACAGCCCCAGGATGAGATGAGCCGACATCGAGGTGCCAAACACCGCCGTCGATATGAACTCTTGGGCGGTA
>NZ_JAIQDW010000064.1 GCF_020026925.1 Flavobacterium hibisci
AGTTGCCCGAAAACCGCTTCAACTTCTATTGGACGTTTGCTTCGGTGTTGTTTCCCTTTTTCAGAATTAAGCCGTTCCTTAGCTTTGAATTTAAGGGCATTCAGGCGATGATTCACTTCAATTCTCCGGTTGGTCTTACTGTTATGACACAAACTTCGAAGTGGGCAACCCTGGCAATTTTGCGCCTGATAGTAACTCACTGTGGCCTGGTATGCGTTTGAACTGGTGCGTTTTCCAGTGCCGATACAATTCATTTTTTGTCCCATCGGGCACACAAAAAAATCTTTTTCGTGGTTGTAAAAAAGGTTTTGAACCAAAAACGGATTTTGCTGTTGCCTGCGCTTTTGTTCTTTATGAAAGTAATTGTATTTCACATACGCCT
>NZ_JAIQDW010000065.1 GCF_020026925.1 Flavobacterium hibisci
GTCAGCTCGTGTCGTGAGATGTTGGGTTAAGTCCCGCAACGAGCGCAACCCTTGTCATTAGTTGCTACATTCAGTTGAGCACTCTAATGAGACTGCCGGTGACAAACCGGAGGAAGGTGGGGATGACGTCAAGTCCTCATGGCCCTTATAGGTGGGGCTACACACGTCATACAATGGCTGGTACAGAGGGTTGCCAACCCGCGAGGGGGAGCTAATCCCATAAAACCAGTCGTAGTCCGGATCGCAGTCTGCAACTCGACTGCGTGAAGTCGGAATCGCTAGTAATCGCGGATCAGCATGCCGCGGTGAATACGTTCCCGGGTCTTGTACACACCGCCCGTCACACCATGG
>NZ_JAIQDW010000066.1 GCF_020026925.1 Flavobacterium hibisci
AGTCTCTCAACGAACTTCCGTGTTTTGCGGGGGTGCAAATGTAAAAAGCATTTTCAAATCTCACAAGCTTTTTTGAATCTTTTTTTGCTTTATTTCTAAAAACTCGATTCCTTTTCTTGTCAGTATTTCGATGAACGCCTTCGCTGTTGCGGGTGCAAAAGTAATACATCTATTTACATTTCCAACCCTTTTTTTTATATTTTTTCCATGTTTTCACAAACTATTTCTTAACTAACTGGTAACAGCTTTTTTACAAATCTATCTTTCTTGGATTTATGTAGGTTTTTTCTTGGTTTAGATGTGTTTTTATCAAATTTGATCGTTTATGTCTGGGCGA
>NZ_JAIQDW010000067.1 GCF_020026925.1 Flavobacterium hibisci
CGCTGGGCCGCGGCGCCTCGTCCTTCATCATCGCGGTGGCGGACCTCCTCGGCGTGCAGTTCGAGCGGTCGCGGATCGTGGACGTCCTCGAGCACCGGGAGCGCCTGGCGACGTTCGGCGAGCTGATGGCCGCCGCCGCGCACGAGATGAACTCGCCGCTGTGCTACCTGCAGTCGAACCTGACCACGCTGGAGCGTTCCCTCAAGACGGTCGAGCTGCCCACAGACCTCCGCGACGACGTCCGCGCGATGATCGCCGACTGCATGGACGGCACCGAGAAGCTCTCGCG
>NZ_JAIQDW010000068.1 GCF_020026925.1 Flavobacterium hibisci
TATTTGTCAAGCTGACAAACTAAAGCAGAAAAAGCGGCAGGATTTCCCCCTGCCACTAATCATCTGTTTATGCAAAAATAATTTCCTTTTCCACAATCTCCCTCGCACAAGCCCTTATGTTATTGAGGCATCCTGTCCATTCTAAGGCGTTTTCTGCCTTTAGCTGTTCCGTTATGCCCTGTGCCTGTTTCATACCCTCTATGAGCCTTTCAAAGCGTTCCTGTGCCTGTCTGTTGATGTCGGCAAGGTAGGCGTTTAGCCTGCCGCTTGTAAGAAGATTGGTGTATG
>NZ_JAIQDW010000069.1 GCF_020026925.1 Flavobacterium hibisci
CGTCACCTTCGACGACGTCGGCGTCGATCCCCGGAAGTGGACGACTGCCGGCGTACTGTACGACGGCATCGGGACCGTGCAGGTCTCCCTAAACGGCGAGACCGTAAAGACTTCGCTCGACATCCCGTTGCAGCCGGTCCGCCCCGTTACGGCGGTGACGATCGGCAATGAGCCCGAGGGCTCGCTGCCCTTTTTGGGCTTGATCGACGATGTGAAGGTCTGGCGGCCCAACGCCACCAAGATCAAGTCTGATTTCACGGACCGGATCGTCAAGGCCGGCCTCAC
>NZ_JAIQDW010000006.1 GCF_020026925.1 Flavobacterium hibisci
ACATGTTGGCAACCGTAACATTGATAATTATATCCTGATTTTTGACATCCTTTTGTATGACCACATTTCATACAAATAAAGCCTTCTTTCCATTTTATTTGTGCTAAATATGCTTTGCAAGCTTCATCATCCGGCAGTTCTTTTATAAAGTTTAGTATGCTTTGTCCTTGAAATACTTCCATAGTAGTTGATTTTAAAGGCATAAATATACAGAAGCTAAATGATTAACTCAAAAAAATAATTCTAAGAGTTCTGGTTTTCCCTTATCTATTTTTTTTCAAGAATATAATAAAATTAATTCTAAAGGAGCTGTTGTTGGAATTTCTTCTGAAGAAGAATTTTTAAATTATTTAGACAGAAACATGTTTCGAGAATTTATAATATCTTTTATAAACAAAATGAAATTTATTATGGACTGTGATAAATTTATTGAAAAAGATATTGTAATGAAGTTGTTGTTTGATTCTAATAGTAGATTTGTGCCAGAAAATAGAATCTATATGTTTATGGAGGGAATTTATGCTGGTTTTTGCAATAATTATATTTTAGCGGCCCATATATTAATTCCTCAAATTGAAAATAGTTTTAAGTTTGTACTTGAGCAAAACGATAAGTTCACAACAAGATATGCTGAAGATAAACAAAGTGATAATACTTTGGGAGCATTTTTAAATTCAGATAAAGGAGAAGGAATGCTCAAAGATATTTGTAGTCAAAATTTATTCGAAGAGTTAAGTGATTTTTTAATAAATTCAAAAAGTACTAATTTTAGAAATGAATTGTGTCATGGATTAATGGAGCCATTTTTAATTGAACATTATGGCAAATATTTATGGTGGTTATCTTTGAAAATGATAATTCAGACGGATAATTATTTTATATTTCCTAAAGAAGAATAATAAACAAAAAAACAATGGACTTCAGGCTAAAAGTTTTCTACACCGTTGCACTCCGCCTTAATTTTACTAAAGCGGCAACAGAATTGTACATTACTCAGCCGGCCGTTTCCAAGCACATTCAGGAGCTCGAAGAAACTTATAAAACAAAGCTTTTTGAACGTAACGGTTCTAAAATAGCCTTGACTCCTGCAGGGAAAATCCTTTTAGAACATACCAAAAACATTTTCGAAATTTATCGCGAAATCGACTTTGATATGAGTTCGTTTCGTAACGAGCGTCAGGGATTACTGCGATTGGGTTCAAGCACCACCATTTCGCAATATATTATTTCACCTGTTTTAGCAAGATTCCACCAAAAACAACAGGATATTAAAGTCAACTTACTGAACGGAAACACGGAACAGATTGAAAATGCCTTGATCAATAAAGAAATCGAAATCGGAATTGTAGAAGGACAGTCTAAAAACCAATCAATCAAATATGTTCCATTTATAAAAGACGAACTGGTTTTGGTTTGCAATACCCAAAATCCTTTGGTAAAACAAAATGAAATTTCGCTCGAAGATTTAAAATCCATGAAATTCATCACGCGCGAACGTGGTTCAGGAACACTTGAAGTTATAGAATATGCATTAAAACAAGTCGGTGTAAAATTAAGCAATTTACATATCGAAATGCAGTTAGGAAATACTGAAAGTATCAAATCATATTTGCTAAACTCAGATTGTTTTGCTTTTATGTCAATACACGCAGTAGGAAAAGAGCTTAAAAATAACGAATTGATTGTTTTAGATGTGGAAGGTTTATCTATCGAAAGATATTTTTACATTATTACATTATTAGGAAAATCCGATCCCTTATCGGAGCTGTTTATTCAAAATATTTCATCTCATTATAATCTGAAGTTATAGCCGATTGTATTTTACGATTGGCTAATTCCATATAAAGAGCAGAACTTTGCAGGGTAAATATTAAGTTATCCTATTTTGAAAACACAACAACATACAGCGTCCCATTTAGTAGAAGTTAATCTTTTTCTTCAGCAGCTTATTTTTGGAGCAGTGATCATTTTGTGCCTGTTTTCAATTATTTCACCGCCCATTGCTTTATTATTAGGCGTTCTGATCGTAAATGTTTTTGGGAATCCGTTTATAGCATTCAATCATAGAGCTATTACTTTTTTATTACAGTTTTCCGTAGTTGGTCTAGGTTTCGGAATGAATGCTTCATCAGCGATTTCAGCAGGTAAGGAAGGTTTTTTACTGACTGTTTTGTCTATTTTCAGTACATTAATTTTCGGTACATTTTTAGGAAAATGGCTTAAAACCGATAAAAAAACATCGCATTTAATTTCGTGCGGAACGGCAATCTGCGGCGGAAGTGCCATTGCAGCCATTTCGCCAACAATAAAATCAAATGAAAATCAGACTTCAATAGCTTTGGGTGTGATTTTTATTCTGAATTCGGTTGCCTTGTTTGTATTTCCGTTTATTGGGCATCAGCTTGATTTATCCCAGAAAGATTTTGGGTTATGGTGTGCTATTGCGATTCACGACACCAGTTCTGTAGTAGGTGCGGCCAATAAATACGGAGTCGAAGCTTTGCAGACTGCGACAACCGTAAAACTCGCAAGAGCATTATGGATTATTCCGATTTCAATTCTGACCGCTATTATTTTTAAAAATAAAAACTCAAAAATCAATATACCGTATTTTATTGGATTATTTATTTTGGCGATGCTTTTAAATTCTTATGTGCCACAGATAGCTTTTTTTGCTCCAAGTATTACAGGAATTGCCAAAATCGGTTTAACCATAACTTTATTTTTGATCGGGGCGACTTTAAATAGTAATGCTTTGAAATCAGTAGGAGTAAGGCCTTTATTACAGGGAGTTTTCCTTTGGATATTTATTGCAGGTTTAGCTTTGGTGTCAATTTTATATCTTAATTAACTTTAACACATAGAAAAACATAGCTTTTGTAAGTATATAAAAAAGACGTTTCACTTATTCAAAAAACACAGAGCTATGTGTTGAGAGAAATGTGTTTGTCTTTCATATCCTTTTCAAAAGTAAAAAAATCTATTTCTTTTTTATGTGTTTAAATTAAACTTTTAAGGCAACATTCACTAAATTTATCTAACATTAGAAAATTTCACAACAGGTTTACCAACAATCTTGTACCATTTACCGTCAAAAGAAAGGCGTTTTTCAATAGTAAAATTAAACTGTTTTTTAGTCTTAACCATTTCGCTCAATTCCTTTGGCATCTCTACTTCAAAATCATCCTCAGTTCCTTTCGCTTTTTTATAGAATCCCGTTGTTGTAATGGCAAAATCCCTAAAAAACTTTTTCTTGCCATCATTGACAACTTTGTATGTGCTGGACCATTCGGTACTCCCATCAGCATTGTTTGAAAGTCTGTAATCTCCAACTTCCATCAATGTCTGGTATTTTCCATTAAAGCCAACAATAAGGTACAAATAGGCATTGTAAGGTCCGCCAGCGCCGCCATTGGAATGTATGAGCGAAAATGCATATTGATTTTCTCCAATTTCAACCAGTTTTAAAGCAGGAATGTGTGAGAAAGCACCAAATGCAGCAATTGCAGGTTGATACGACTTCATCTCCCAAAGATTCCCATTTTTTGCAAATTTAGCTAATCCTAAAAGTCCTCCGCTAAAACGTCCTGTCTGTGATCCATCGGCATCATAAACGGAATGATTAAAAACCAGCATTTTGAATTGATTTCCTTTAGAGTCTGTATAATTAATAGTAGTGTCCAGTCGTGTTGCAACACCTTCTCTGTAAGGAAATAACGGGTCTTCTTCAACACCATTAACATCGGTGTAGGCTGTAGGTTTACAAGTACTGCATTTCCAGCTTATAAAAGTGTTGTAAGAAGATTTCTTATATAGCTTTCCTGGAAATAATTGCTGCATTGTTTTTATTCCATCTAAAGTTCCGGTTATTTTTAATGTTCTTTTAGGATTTAGAATCGTATCACTAATGTTTTTTAATTGAACAACATCATCTTGTGCAGTACAAATAAAAGTGAATACTAAGAATAGAAATCCGGAATAAATAAGGCGCATATATTTCAATTTTAAGGTAAAAGTAGTACAAACTTTTTGAAAATCTTTAAAACATAAATTTTATGCATACTTGGTGCTGAATTTTATCTAAAACTGAATATAATTAAATTAACACAATATTAATTAGTATTCTTTTGAATTATCTTTAAATGAAATAAATTTGCAGTTCAAATAAACTTCAAATGAAAAACTTTAAAATGAAACCAAGACTAATTGCTTTTTTTGCAGTTATAATTGGATTTTTGACCTTATCATGGGGGATTGTAGGTCATGAACGCATCAATAAAGCTGCAGTTATGGCATTACCTCAGCAACTACAAGTCTTTTTTTACAATCATATCGATTTTATTACACAGGAGGCTTCTGTGCCGGATATTCGTAAATATGCTTTAAAGTACAAAGATGAAAACTCAAGACATTATATTGATTTGGAAAATTTCAAAATTTCTGTAGATAGTTTGCCTAAAACTTTAGAAGAAGCCAATAAAAAATACGATGCTAAATTCCTGAATGATAACGGAATTTTACCTTGGTATATCGAAGACATGATGACTAAATTGACAAAAGCATTCAAAGAAAAAAACAGGGCCGAAATCTTATTCCTGGCAGCCGATTTAGGCCATTACATTGGAGATGCACACATGCCTTTACATACTTCTGCCAACCATGACGGACAATTAAGTGATCAAAAAGGAATCCATTCACTTTGGGAGAGCAGACTGCCTGAACTGTTCGTGAAAAATTACAAATTAAATGTGCCCGAAGCCAAATATTACGAAGATGTTCACAAAGCAACCTGGGACATGATCAGAGATACACATAGTCTGGTGCAGCCATTGCTGGCAGTTGACAAAAAACTAAGAACTTCAACTCCCGAAAATCAGGTTTTTGTTGTAGATGCTGAAGGGAAAATTGTAAAGAGCAAATACAATTCGGCTAAGTTCTCGGACGAATATGCTGCCAAACTGCACACAGAATTAAACGGAATGGTAGAAAACCAGATGAAAAAAGCCATTACAGCAACAGCAAGTTTTTGGTACACGGCCTGGGTAAATGCAGGAAAACCGGACTTAAGCGACTTAGATTCAAAAGAACTTACAAAACGCAACAGTAAAGCGTTAAAAGAAGATTTAAAATTATTCCATAAAGGACAACTTTTCGGAATGCAGAATCAAAACGATTAATAATCTTGTATAAAGAACAATAAAGGCAGCTTTTATAGAGCTGCCTTTTGTTTTTACTATTTACTGAATATATTAATACAGTCTTGTAAATAATCCTTTTTTGTTTCCTGATCCTCCACTGCCGGTAATTGTAATATGTCCAGTATTTCCGTTACCATCATAGCCCCAGGCTAAATTATTTGTTGCCGTATTATTTGTTACTGTATGCGCTACGTTTTGTCCTGCGCTTCCTAATTTAAAGCCATTTCCGTCTCCATTGCTTCCAAAGCCATTGTTACTGGCTGTACAGTTTTTTATTGTAACAGTATAAGGTTGACCATATAAATCCCATCCATCATCAGAGTTGTGGTTTGCAGTACATTTTTCAAACACATTATTTTTTCCTGCAGATAATTTGCAGGCAAAGCCATCTGCATTTTCTCCGGCATTTGCAGCATCGTAATTATCGTTTGATTTACAGGAAAGAATATAGTTATCATGTCCGCCATTGTAAATTTGCAAGCCTGAATCGCCGTTTGATAATGTAGAAACATTATAAGCATAATTATATCCGCCAATTTGAAAAACCAGGCCGCAGTCCGGGGCGTTTTTAATTGTCATATTGGTAATGTTCCAATAGCTGCCATTCACTTTCACACCCCAGCTGCCAGAAGGTAGCCCGGAACAATTTAGGGTACCACCTGTAATACTGATTTTTGAACTTGAAGTACCGCTTTTAGCTAGTTCTAAAGTCTTTGTGAGGTTTATTGTTCCGCTAATTGTAATAACGTCTCCCGCAACCGCAGCAGCTACAGCAGATCGTAATGCACTTTCATTTGTAACTGTACTGTTTTTTGCTGTCAGGGATTTGGTTTGTGTTACAGTTTCCTGAGAATCTGTCGCCGCTTCGTTTTCTTTTACAGGAGTGTCATTTGTATCACAAGAAGCGAAAAGAATGATAGAACACATGATCAGTAACTTAAAATTTGTTTTCATAAAATAAATTGGTTTGGTTAAAATGAGGTTATAAAACTGGATTTTTCCAGATACGTTAAATCATTTATTGTCAATTAAAGTTTGTTTTGTAAACTTAAATAAAAATTCAATATAAAATTACATTATATTTAAAAAATATTAAATTTAATTGTGAATAATAAAATTTTTTGTAAAAAAAGTTGAATTAGTTCAATGTTTTGATTTTTTTTGAATCTTGAGCAAAATTCTTTTGAGGTTTAAGTTTAGAAAGATATAAGCACATCATTCCATTGCCATTTTGTGATGGGATGTATTAAGAGTAGTAAATAATGTTTGAATTGTAAAACAGAATATCTTAAGATATTGAATAGCCGGTTTAAAATTTAAATCTTATAAAATAAGGTGTAAAATAGAACTAGCTAATTAAGGCTCGGCGATCCAGGAATTTTAATATTTCTTTTATGCTTTTTTATAATAAGTAAATAGAAAGTAATGCCGCCCAGAACAATCAGTAAACCTATCTCCAGCTGTCCAAGACTATTGTTTCCGCTATGCATCGCATTAGCGCTTGCCAATTTTGCTTTTCCTTCCTTTACCTGAATTTCAGAAAGCTGATCCAGTGTTTTCAAAGCCTTGTCACATAACGGGACAATATGTTTCCAGTTTTTATTCTGTACATCTTTATTAATCGCTGAGCAGGAAGCCAGAAAACTGTCAAAATGTATCCTTTCCTTTGGTGTCAGTACTGTTTTAAAATACAAATCATCAATGGCGTGTATTATTTTCAAAGCATTTTTAATTTCTTCATTTTTGGTGACATCATTCAGGTTCTCTTTCTGAGCTTCTGCTTTTATATAATGAAGTTCATTTGCATACTGAAAAATATAATAAGCCACAACCAGCCTGTCATTATAAATCGTGTTAATGTTTTCGTTGACATTTTTAGAATTTCGAAGCGTATTAAAGTTGCTAAGCAGGATGATCAGCATAACAATCAGTAAAATAAAAGCGGCTTTTGTTTTGTTGCTGTATTTTTTTAAAATGTCTTTCATCCTGTAGATTTATAATTGGCTTCTTATCAAAGATACATAAATCTAACGTTTTAGAATTGAATGATTTAAAATGTTAAGCAGAATGTTTTTAAGGAGCATTTTCGCGCTGTCCGCTATATCTTTACTGCCGAACCCCGGCAGCAAAGGATGCCGCTTCCATCACGGCTAGGGCTTCAGGTTTCATAATACCAAAAGTCTTATCATTTTTGATATGCTTTTCTTTTCAGTAAATCTGCAGCGGTCTGATAAAACGAAATAGTTTCATTTACTAAATCGGTTCTTTCAGTTTTCAAAGCTTTTTCTTCATAATGAATCTGATATTCGGGCAAAATACCTTCCTGAGGAATTAAAGATAACTGATATTGTTTTACCTGCTGTTTTGGTGACAAAATGGTCAGTACATTATCCTTTATCATTCCTAAATCCTGATATGTTGCGATAAAAGCTCTTGGTTTGTAATCTGGTTTAAAAACATCCTGTCCGTAAAACTTGCTTTCGTAATCAAAATGCAGCAGTCCGAAAAGCGTTGGCATTAAATCAATTTGAGACATGAGCTGATTGTATTTTTCAGCTTTGACAGACGGACTGTAAATAAAAGCCGGAATTCGGTATTTATCTAACGGCAGTTCTGTTTTTCCAGCGCTTGAAGCACAATGATCGGCCACAATTACAAAAACAGTATTTTTAAACCAGGGTTGTTTACCTGCCATATCAAAGAATTTCCTTAAAGCATAATCCGTATATTTTACGCCACCATCCCTGGATTTAGCATCTCCGGAAATATCAATTTTATTATTAGGATAGGTAAACGGCCTGTGGTTGCTGACAGTCATAATATGATTAAAGAATGGTTTTCCTTCTTTCGCCTCCGCATTCATAATTTTTATGGCTTTATTGTACATGTCTTCATCACACACTCCCCAAACATTCGAAAACGTAATTTCCTCATCTGTAAAGTTTGATTTGTCAACGATTTCATATCCGTTACCAGAATAAAAATCTCTCATATTGTCAAAAAAGGCATCTCCTCCATACATGAATTTTACATTATATCCTTTTTGTTTAAAAATATTTCCGGTTGAGAATTTGTTTTTATTGTCTTCACGTTTTACTATGCTTTCACCGGGAGAAGGCGGTAAGCATAAAGTTACAGCTTCGAGGCCGCGAACTGTGCGGTTTCCTGTTGCATATAAATTGGTAAACTCTAAACTCTTTTGCTTCAGACTATCTAAAAAAGGTGTTATATTATTAGTATTTCCATAGGATTTAAGGAAATCAGCACTATAACTTTCTATTGTAATCAGGACTACATTTTTATGGTTCTCAGGATAATCGCTTTCTATATTACGATTAGTATTTTGCCCTGAAACACTTTTGATTTGCTGTTGTAGAATTGCATATGCTTTTCTGTGTGGCAGCGTTTTGTAAAATTCAAAATAGTCCAGTTTATTATTTTGAAAGGCAAGAAAAAATTTATACACGCCATTAGATTGCAGTTCGTTAACAAATACATTTTTTGAGTTTTCTGTTTTGGCTAAAGCTGGAATTGCAATTAAGGAAACTAAAAATAATGCAATATAAACCGCTGAAATCTTAAGTTTAGTTTTAAAATCAGGAATTTCATCAATATAGATCCTTGATTTTTTTATAATAAAATAAGTAATGATTGCCGTAGCCAAAAATAAAGCACTAAATATTGGAATGACAGGATACGATTGCATAATATTCCCAATAACTTCATTGGTGTAAATGAGGTAGTTTACAGCTATGAAATTGTATTTAACTCCAAATTCGTTCCAGAAAAAATATTCACTTATTCCATTTTGCAGGATCAATAAAACATATAGAAAAATAACAAAAGCAAATAACCAGAATCTGATTTTCTTTTTCAGTTTTGGCATAAACAAAAATACGGCAAACAATAAAGTTTTAATTCCCACAAAAATGGTAACAATTTTAGGCAAAGCACCGCCATATTCATCAAAAATGCTTTTTCCGGATGCAATATACAAGAATAAGAGAATTAGTAAACCCATAATTATATAACCTGCAGGCTTGTTGTATTTGGAATCAGAAATAAATAGTAAATACAGCCATAAAAAAGCACTTAGAACCATAAAGACAAACAAATCATTCAATAAGCCAAGACTGAAGATTTTAATGATTTCTAAAAAGTTAAAAGAACTTTGAGTTATTGGATGTAACATTAGTACAATGCGCAACACAAAACTGATGGTAAAATAAAATACACCAAGATTATAAAACGGTGAAAGTTTCTTGTAGAAAGTCATAGGCTTATTTTTTTTACAAAATTAAATCTGGTTGATTAATTCGGAATTAAGAAACAACTTTACCTTGCTTAGGATGAACTTAATATTTGCTTAAGATAAATTGCATATTTTTTATTGTCATAATTTTGAGCATTTACACCATACAAAATTTTTATCTTTGATAACAGGTGATTATAAATTTATAAATAAAATCCTAATAAAATAAAAAAATGTATATTTTAATAGTTGAGGATGAGATGGGTATTGTTCAGTTTTTGAAACAGGGCCTGGAGGAAGAAGGATATGAGATAACTACAGCCAGTGATGGTTTAATAGGTTTTGAACTAACACAAAGCCAGCAATTTGATTTGATTTTACTGGACTGGATGCTGCCAAAGATTAGTGGTATAGATCTTTGTAAAGCTATTAGGATTAAAAATCAGACAACCCCAATTATTTTTTTAACGGCCAAAGATACTGTAAAAGAAACCATCGAGGGGTTGAGGGCCGGAGCAAACGATTACATCAAAAAGCCATTTAGTTTTGAAGAGCTGACTGAAAGGATCAAAGTTCATTTAAGGCATAAAAAAGGTTCGGAAATACTATTGTTAGGAAATATTAAAGTTGATGTATCAAAATACCTTGTTTTAAAAAGTGATGAGGAAATTGCGCTTACCCAAAGGGAATTTGAATTACTTCGTTACCTGATTGAAAACAAAGGAAAAGTATGCACCCGGAACCAGATTTTAAAAGATGTCTGGAATATTAATTTTGAATATGATACCGGGGTTATAGATGTTTTCATGAATGCTATCAGAAAAAAACTGAATTTAAAAATTGAAGAAGACTATATAAAAACAATCCGTGGTGTAGGTTATATTGCTAATGACTAAGTAATGACACAGCTTTCCTTTAAAAACAGAATCGCCTTAAATTATATCATTACAACAGGATTGTTGATTCTGGTAGTTTTTGCAGCTATTTATTTCACAGTAAAATTTACGGTTTATAAGCATCTTGATGAGAATTTAAAGATCGAAATTGAGAATCATTTAAAAGAGATCAAAATAGAAAACGATATGGTTTTCCTGATGGACGCAGAGGAATGGGAGGAGCGCGAGCATAACTCAGTGGATGTAAATCCGGTTTTTGTCCAGTTTTTGGATCTGCATAAAAAAGTGATCGAAAAATCACCAAATTTAAAAAATGAAATTCTTGTATTTCATGATAATGTAGGATTTTATAAAACCTTTGATGCAACCTTATTAAAAAGTACTGTCAGACAGATTCAGGTTCCGCTTGATATAAAATCAAAAAAAATTGGTTATCTGATTATTGCGATGCCGCTTACAGATTCGACCAAAGTTTTAAATAACCTTTTTGAGACTTTGTTAATTGCTTTTCCTTTCATTTTAATACTATTGTTTTTAATTGCGCGCTTTTTTGCCGGAAGGAGCATCAGGCCTATTAATGCCATTACAGATATTTCAGGTATGATTACAAGGGATAATCTTAAAACCCGAATTCCCTTGCCTAAAAAACGTGATGAATTATATACGCTTTCTGAAACAATCAATAATTTGCTGAATCGTATTGAGGATGCCGTAGAGCGTGAAAAGCAATTTGCATCAGATGCATCGCACGAATTGAGAACACCTTTAACTGTTATCAAGGGTACTCTGGAAGTGCTGATCAGAAAACCACGTAATAACAATGAATACGAAGAAAAAATACATTACTGTATCAACGAAGTAGATAATCTCAATATATTGGTGGATCAGCTTCTTATGCTGGCGCGTTTTGAGAATCAAAGACATAATATTTTATCTGAATCTGTTTATCTGAACGCTGTTGTTTTAGATGTAATTACTTTAAATTCAGAGAAAATCAGCAGCAAAGCAATCCATATGAAATTTGATGCCGAAGGAGAATTTTACATCAATTCAGATAATTACCTTGTGGTAACTATTTTTAGGAATATTATTTCTAATGCCCTTAAGTATACAAATAATGGCGGTCAAGTTTCTGTTTCACTTTTTAAAGAAAACAATAAAATTATCTGCAGGATTTCAGACAACGGAATCGGAATTAAGAAAACAGATTTGGAGGCTATCTTTAATCCTTTTTTCAGGTCGAATTCGTCAGTACATCCAGAAATTAAAGGAACAGGATTAGGATTGTCTATCGTTAAACGTTTTACAGAACTGCTTGATATTAAATTTCAGATAGAAAGCAGGATTAATGAAGGTACAACAGTAGTTTTAGAATTTAATGAAGAGGAAATTAGGCTATAAAAAACAACGTTCGTGAATAGGCAGCAAATGGTTAAGAATCTTTTTTTAACAATAAACTGCTGTTAAGTTAAAATAAAAATTGCTTTTTTATGAAATTAACCTTTATATTTGCAACCGAATCAAAGAATAAAAAACAACATAAAAATGTTTAGTAACCAATTACATCATCATCATTTTCATAATTGCTCTCAGGCGATGTGTTAATGTATGGATGTAAATCATCATATTTTAAAACCCGTTTGAGTACATCAAACGGGTTTTTTATTCCCTATTCTTTGTACTCAAACTATTAATTAAACAAAAAAGAAAAATGAGTACTTTAAAAATTGCAATTCAGAAATCAGGTCGTTTAAACGAAGATAGCATTCAGATCCTAAAAGACTGCGGTATTTCAATCAACAACGGAATCGATCAGTTAAAAGCAGAAGCTTCAAATTTTCCTCTTGAAGTTTTATATTTAAGAAATTCTGATATCCCTCAATATTTAATTGACGGAGTAGTAGATTTAGCAATTGTAGGCGATAATCTTTTGGTAGAAAAAGGAAAAGGTATCGAAGTAGTTCAGAAATTAGGATTTTCTAAGTGTAAAGTTTCTGTAGCAGTTCCAAAAACTTTTGAATACAATTCGGTTCAGGATTTGGCTGGTTTGCGTATTGCAACTTCATATCCAAATACAGTTAATGAATATTTTGGTTCATTCGGATTAACCGTTGATATTCATCAGATTTCCGGATCGGTAGAAATTGCACCGAATATTGGTCTTGCCGACGCCATTGTTGATATTGTTTCAAGCGGAAGTACTTTGTTTAAAAATAATTTGAAAGAAGTTGAGGTAATTTTGAAAAGTGAAGCGGTTTTAGCGGTTTCTCCAAAAGTTTCCCCTGAAATTCAAAAACACATCAATACGTTGAAATTCAGAATCCAGTCTGTTTTAAGAGCCAGAAATTCAAAATATATTTTGATGAACGTGCCAAATGACAAGATTGATGAAATTGGCAAAATTTTACCCGTTTTAAGAAGCCTTACCGTTTTGCCTTTAGCACAGGAAGGCTGGAGTAGCGTTCACTCTGTAATTGATAAAGATACTTTTTGGGACGTAATCGATCAGTTGAAAGAAGCCGGAGCAGAAGGGATTCTGGTTTGCCCAATTGAGAAAATGGTACTCTAGTAAAAGAAATTCCAATTTTTAAATTCCAAATTCCAAACTTTGCGTTTTTATTGATAAAGAATAGAACAAAAATTTGCGCTCTTTGCGGTTAAAAAAATACAACAATGAATAAAATAAATAACCCAAAACCGGATACGTGGTCCCAAATATTAAAAAGACCTACGAAAACAATCGATGATATTGAAGTTACGGTTAAAGAAATATTTAAAGAAGTACAGAAAAAAGGAGATGAAGCGGTTGCAAAATACACATCTATTTTCGACGGAATTGCTTTAGAGAATTATGAAGTTACTTCGGAAGAAATTCAGGAAGCAATTACTTTAGTTTCAGCCGAACTGAAAGAAGCAATCCAGTTGGCTAAAAATAATATTTATAAATTTCACTCCGCACAAAAAACAGAAAGAATCTCAATTGAAACGATTGATGGCGTTAACTGTTGGCAGGAAAAAAGACCTATCCAAAAAATTGGTTTGTATATTCCGGGCGGAACTGCTCCTTTGTTTTCAACGGTTTTAATGTTGGCTGTTCCTGCTGAAATTGCAGGTTCAAAAGAAATTGTTTTGTGCTCGCCTCCGGATAAAAACGGAAAAATAAATCCAGCGATCTTGTATGCTGCCAATTTATGCGGCGTGACCAAAATATTAAAAGTAGGCGGAATCCAGGCTATTGCGGGAATGACATTTGGAACCCAGTCAATTCCGAAAGTATATAAAATTTTTGGTCCAGGAAACCAGTTTGTAACGGTAGCGAAGCAATTGGCAACACAATTTGGTGTAGCAATTGATATGCCGGCCGGGCCTTCAGAATTATTGGTGATGGCAGATGATACAGCTGTCCCGGCATTTGTAGCTTCGGATTTATTGTCTCAGGCAGAACATGGGGCAGACAGTCAGGTAATTTTGGTTTCAACATCTAAAAAACTGATTGACGCTGTTGAAAAAGAAATAGAAATTCAGCTAGAGGCCCTTCCAAGAAAAGAAATTGCTAAAAAAGCTATTGCCAATTCTAAATTGATTTTTGTTGAAAACGATAAAATTGCTTTAGAACTTATAAATGAATACGGACCGGAGCACTTTATTATCTGTTCAGAATACGATGATTTTTACTGTAATGGTGTTGTAAATGCGGGTTCTGTTTTTATTGGAAATTATACTCCGGAAAGTGCAGGCGATTACGCTTCAGGAACTAATCATACTTTGCCGACAAATGGTTACGCCAAAAATTACAGCGGTGTAAATCTAGATAGTTTTATGAAATCCATGACGTTTCAGAAAATTTCAGAGAAAGGAATTCAGAATATTGGGCCAGCAATTGAAATTATGGCGGAAGCAGAAGGGTTGCAGGCACATAAAAATGCTGTGACTTTACGTCTGCAATCCTGCGAGGTTTCCAAAACCTGGTAGGTTGAATTAATTATGGATTTCTGATAAAAAACATACCTACAAGGTTTTGAAAACCTTGCAGGAAAAAAAATAAAACAATGAGTACCTTCGATATAAACACAATCACACGTGAAAACGTAAAAATATTAAAACCATATTCGTCTGCACGTGATGAATTTGAAGATTTTGATACAGCCGAAATGATTTTTCTAGATGCCAATGAAAATCCGTTTCAGAATGGCGTGAACCGTTATCCGGATCCACAACAGAATTCGGTTAAAGCGATTTTAGCTAAAAATAATAATGTAAAACAAAGCCAGGTTTTATTAGGAAACGGAAGCGATGAGGTTTTGGATCTGCTTTTCAGGGCTTTTTGCGAACCAAAAACAGACAATATTATATCATTGCCGCCAACTTACGGAATGTACAGTGTTCTCGCAAATATTAATGCAATTGAAAACAGGGAAGTTTTGTTGTCAACAGATTTTCAGCCACAGGTTGAGAAAATTTTAGAAGCGGTTGATGACAATACCAAAATTATCTTTTTATGTTCGCCAAATAATCCAACCGGAAACTCTTTTTCAGATGAAAGTGTGGTGAAGTTGCTTCAAAATTTCAAAGGGTTAGTCGTAATTGATGAAGCCTACATTGATTTCTCGGATAAAGAAAGCTGGCTGATTGAAATCGATGAATATCCAAATCTGGTGATTACGCAAACACTTTCAAAGGCGTACGGTTTGGCCGGAATCCGTTTGGGAGTTTGTTATGCTTCAGAAGATGTGATTTCAATTTTAAATAAAATCAAGCCTCCGTATAATGTAAACGAACTGACGCAGCAAAGAGCGATTGCCCGTTTAAAGGATGGAGAAAAAATAAAACAGGAGATTGCTGCTATTATCGAACAAAGAGAAGAGTTGCTGAAAGTTTTGGCAGACGTTGCTTTTGTTGAAAAAGTTTATCCAACAGAAGCTAATTTTGTATTAGTAAAAGTTGACGATGCCAATAAACGATACAATCAGCTGATTGAGAAAGGAATTGTAATCCGCAATAGAACAACACAACCTTTATGCGAAAACTGCCTTCGTTTCACGATTGGAATTCCTGAAGAAAATGCTGTTTTGATTAAAGAATTGAAGGAATTGAAATAAAATATATAAAAGATGATGAAAATGTATAAAGTATTGTTGACGCTTTCGATTGCATTAAGCTTTGTTTCTTTTACAAATGCTCAAGAGAAGGAAAATATAGAAACGGGTAAGATTTATTTCTTACGTTCAACAGGTTTTGCCGGATCTGCGCAAGCATTTAAAACATTTATTGATGAAAAATTTGTTTGCAAATTGAATAATAAGAAGTATTCAATTCATGAAGTTCCTGTAGGAAAACATTCATGTTCAGTACAATTTGGTGGAAAAAAATCAAAAGAAGGTGCTGAAAAATTTGAAGTTTTAGTTGAGCAAGGTAAAATAACTTATGTTCAGATTGTTTTTGAAACTGGTATGTGGATTAATAATGTTTATTGTGAAGAAGTAACAGAAAATACGGCTAAGCAGAAGATGATTAATATGTCTGAAGATACAGATTGCCAATAATAAGTTTATTAGTAAAAAACAATGAAAAAAGTACTTTTTATCGATCGTGATGGAACGATTGTTTTAGAACCTGAAGGATATCAATTAGATAGTTTAGATAAATTAGAGTTTTATCCGAAAGCGTTTCAATATCTGGCTAAAATTGCCAATGAACTGGATTACGAACTGGCGATGGTAACCAATCAGGACGGATTAGGAACGGACAGTTTTCCGGAAGATACGTTTTGGCCAACGCAGAATTTTATTCTGAGAGCGTTTGAAAACGAAGGTGTTTTGTTTGATGATATTTTTGTTGACCGTTCATTCCCTGAAGATAATGCGCCAACACGTAAGCCAAGAACCGGAATGTTGACGAAATATATTGACAATCCAAACTATGATCTGGCTAATTCTTTTGTTTTAGGAGATCGTTTAACGGATGTTGAGCTGGCCAAAAATCTGGGTGCAAAAGCCATTTTCATGAACCTGACTGATGGTGCCGGAAGTACTGAAATTTCATCAAAACGTGAAGAGTTAGATGAAACGATTATTTTGCAGACTACGGACTGGAAAACGATTTATGAGTTTTTGAAATTAGAGGCGCGTTCTGCTTCAATCACCCGTAAAACGCATGAAACGGATATTTTTATCAATCTGAATCTGGACGGAACCGGAAAAAGTAAAATCGATACCGGAATTGCGTTCTTTGATCATATGTTAGACCAGATTTCACGTCATGGTCAGATGGATTTAGAAATCCTGGTAAAAGGCGATTTAGAAGTTGATGAACATCATACTATTGAAGATACGGCTATCGCTTTGGGAGAAGTTTTCGCAAAAGCACTCGGAAATAAATTAGGTATAGAGCGTTATGGTTTCTGTTTGCCAATGGACGATTGTTTAGCGCAGGTTGCCATTGATTTTGGAGGAAGAAACTGGCTGATTTGGGAAACCGAATTCAAACGAGAAATGGTAGGTAAAATGCCAACAGAAATGTTTTTCCATTTCTTTAAATCGTTTTCTGATGGTGCAAAAGCCAATATCAACATCAAAGCAGAAGGCGATAACGAGCATCATAAAATTGAAGCGATTTTTAAAGCTTTCGCGAAAGCCATAAAAGTGGCTGTGAAAAGAGATACAGAGAAAATGATTCTGCCGAGTACAAAAGGAATGCTGTAAAAAATGTTTCAAGTTTCAGGTTTCATGTTCTGTTGTGTAACTTGAAACGTGAAACCTGAAACAAATTCAAACAAAAAAGAAATGGAACCGAAAAAGTTTGCCAAAGAATGGATTGAATCCTGGAATTCGCATGATTTAGATGATATCATGAAGCATTATGCGGATGATATTCAGATTACAACGCCAATGTTAAAACTGGCTGCAGGAATAGAAAGTGGCTCAATCCAGGGAAAAGAAGAAGTGAGGAAATACTGGGAAAAAGCGTTAACTAAAATTCCTGATTTGCATTTTGAATTAATAGAAGTTACATCCGGTATTCATTCGGTGGCACTTTATTATAAATCGGTTATGAATAAAATGGCAGTTGAAGTGATGTTTTTTGATGAAAACGGGTTGGTAAATAAAATGATTGCTCATTATACTGATTTGTAAAAGAGTTAAAATTGTTTCAAGTTTAAAGTTTCAAGTTCGTTGTTAACCTGAAACCTGAAACCTGAAACTTTCAAACGAAATTAAATGAAAATAGTTATCATAAATTACGGAGCAGGAAATATTCAGAGCATCATGTTTGCTATTGAAAGGCTCGGTTTTAAAGCAGTTTTAAGCAATAATGCTGAAGAAATTCAGTCGGCAGATAAGGTGATTTTTCCGGGTGTTGGTGAAGCGAGTTACGCTATGAAAAAACTGAAAGAAAGCGGTTTGGATAGTTTGATTCCAACATTGAAACAGCCTGTTTTCGGAATCTGTCTTGGGATGCAATTAATGTGCAATTCAACGGAAGAAGGAAACACAAAAGGTTTGGGAATTTTTGATGTGGATGTGGTTAAATTTACTTCAAAAGTAAAAGTGCCACAGATGGGTTGGAATCAAATCTATAATTTAAAATCGGATTTGTTTAAGGATATTGCAGAAAATGAATTTATGTATCTGGTACATAGTTTCTACGCACCAAATTGTGCTGAAGCTATTGCCACAACAAATTATGATGTCGAATACGCATCGGCTTTACACAAAAATAATTTTTACGGAACTCAGTTTCACCCTGAAAAAAGTGGTGATGTGGGGGAGAAAATATTGGGGAACTTTTTGAAGTTAAATCCTAATATTTAAAATTGCTTCGCCTGTTCGCTATCGCTCGAGTCTAAATTCCAATTCAATAGCAATTTCAATATCAAAAATAAATACATATCAATTTTAGAAATCTGAATTCTAAAATCTAAAATTACAAAAATGAGAATAATACCAGCTATAGATATCATTGACGGAAAATGCGTTCGTTTGTCCAAAGGTGATTATGATACCAAAATAATTTACAATGAAAATCCGCTTGAAGTAGCCAAATCATTTGAAGCACACGGAATTGAATACCTGCATTTAGTAGATCTTGATGGGGCGAAATCGAGCAAAATTGTCAATTATAAAATTCTGGAACAAATTGCGACACAAACCAGTTTAAAAATTGATTTTGGAGGCGGACTAAAAGCAGACTCCGATTTAAAAATTGCTTTTGAAAGCGGTGCCAATCAAATTACAGGTGGAAGTATTGCCGTAAAAAACAGGGAAATTTTCCAGAAATGGATTTCAGAATACGGTTCGGCTAAAATCATTTTAGGAGCCGATGCAAAAGATGAAAAAGTAGCCGTTTCAGGATGGCTGGAAAATTCAGATGAAGATTTAGTTCCGTTTATTCAGGATTATCAGGTAAAAGGAATTCAATATGTAATTTGTACTGATATCGCAAAAGACGGCATGCTTGAAGGACCAAGTTTTGATTTATATGCAAAGATTTTAGCTGAAGCCAAAGGCATAAAATTAATCGCTTCGGGTGGAATTTCAACTTTTGATGAATTGCCAAAATTAGCCGAAATAGGTTGTGAAGGAACGATAATCGGAAAAGCGATTTATGAAGGAAGGATTTCGTTGAAACAATTGGAAAACTACATAATTAGATAATGAGAGAATTAGAAAATTAGATAATTTTTGAAATGCAGTAAATAATTATCTAATTATCAAATTTTCTAATTGACACATTAAAAGAGATGTTAGCAAAAAGAATCATACCCTGTTTGGATATAAAAAACGGAAGAACCGTAAAAGGCGTAAATTTTGTAGATTTGCGTGATGCGGGTGATCCGGTTGAACTGGCTGAAATTTATTCGGCTGAAGGTGCGGATGAATTGGTTTTTCTGGATATTTCAGCTACAGAAGAAAGACGTAAAACGCTTGTGAATATGGTACGAAGTGTGGCGGAGAAAATCAATATTCCGTTTACTGTTGGCGGCGGAATTTCGTCTGTTCAAGATGTTGAAATCCTTTTGAATAATGGTGCTGATAAAGTTTCGATCAATTCATCGGCAGTAAAAAATCCACAATTGATCAACGATCTGGCTCAAAAATTTGGAAGCCAATGCGTTGTAGTTGCAATTGATGCTAAACAAATTGACGGACAATGGATTGTACATTTGGTAGGAGGGAAAGTACCAACAGAATTGAATTTATTTGATTGGGCTGTAGAGGTTGCAGAACGAGGGGCAGGGGAAATATTATTCACCTCAATGGATAATGACGGAACCAAAAATGGTTTTGCAAACGAAGCTTTGGCTAAATTGTCAGAATTAATTAATATTCCGATTATTGCTTCGGGAGGTGCCGGAAATATGCAGCATTTTGTTGATTCATTTAAAGAAGGAAAAGCAGATGCGGCTTTGGCAGCGAGCGTTTTTCACTTTAAAGAAATTGAAATAAAAGCTTTGAAACAAGAGTTAAAAAATAACAATATAGAAGTCCGAATTTAACTTTAAGACTTTCGGCTTTACAACTTTAGACTAATATGGAAATAGATATCAAAAGTTCCCACGGATTGATTCCGGCGATTATTCAGGATTCAGAAACGAAAAATGTCCTAATGATGGGCTACATGAATGAAGAATCGCTTCAAAAAACAATAGAAACCCAAAAAGTGACTTTTTTCAGCCGTTCCAAACAAAGGCTTTGGACAAAAGGTGAGGAAAGCGGTAACTTTTTAAATCTGGTAAGTATCAAAAATGACTGCGATGGTGATACACTTTTGATTCAGGCAAAACCAGTGGGGCCAACTTGTCACACGGGAGCTGATACCTGCTGGCAGGAAGAGAATAAGGAAAATTATGGTTTTATTTCTCAATTAGAAAATACAATCAAAACCCGCAGGGAAAATGCAGATTCGGAAAAAAGTTATGTGGCTTCTTTATTTGAAAAAGGAATCAATAAAATAGCTCAAAAAGTAGGTGAAGAAGCAGTAGAAGTGGTTATCGAAGCCAAAGATAACAATGATGACTTATTCCTAAGCGAAAGTGCCGATTTGCTTTTTCATTATCTGATTTTATTGCAGGCAAAAGGATATCAGTTAAATGATGTGGTTAATGTTTTAAAGAAACGTCAGAAGTAGTTCAATAAAATTTTAATATTATACAAAAATACCTGTCAGGGCTTTAAAGTTTATGACAGGTATTTTGTTTTCTAATTAAGTGTTAATGCCCCTAAAATTTCTTCATACATAAAAGGGCCACCAGGATATTTGGCGGTATAATCAAGATTCATCCATACCTGACCGCGTTCATCTATGTGGTAATGAATTATCTTTCCTTTACTTTCTTTCATAAAAAGGACATTCTTAATCAGATAATTGACTTTTTCCAGATCAATTAAAGATCCAATCAGAATTTCGGGATAAATGTGTCCTTTGGTATGAATTAATCTCGGTGTTCCGCCAATCGAACGAATTGCAGCTGCCATCAAAATTGAATGATCATCGCAGTCTCCGGAAAAATATTCTAAAGATTCAGTAGCGGTAGCAATGTAATCGCCTTCTTTTGGATCATTAACATAATTCCATCGGTGATTGATTTCTTTAAAAACGGCAAAACACTGAATGATGGTTCTGTAATCTGAATACCCTTTTATGCCTTTAAAATGCTTTGTAGTTGCCATAATGGCAAAATTTCGAACCTTAGGATTCTGATATTCTATGGCATTTACAATTTTGGTTTTATTAGGAAACGGAAGTAATTTTGCCACAATGATATCCTGAGGAAAAGGATTGTCAGACATGGTATAAATCATCGAATTATAATCTTCGGATATTTCGGTAAAGCCATAATTTCCTATAACTGTCCCATAAAATAACACTAATAAGTATAAGGCAATACAAATTAAGATGATGGTTCGTAATAACATCAGCAGGAAATAAATTGCTGCAAAGACAACTAAAAAAATCAAAACACGGTCTAAATTAAAAGACCATTTTAAGTCAATCAGGTTTTGGTGCAATATGATAAAAACCGGTATGGTAATCAAAAGACTCAATAGCATAATAATAATCCTATCCCAGGGAGATTTTACCTGTAATTTGGATTTTAATTGCGGAAAGTCAATTTTTGGAAATTTTATCATAGCATTAAAAAGCAGTGTTTTTACATCGCTTTTACGGTTTCAACAAAAGTACTTTTTTTATCAATAATTCCCAGATCAAATAATTGATTTTGAATTTTTATAAATGCTTTTTCGGTTAAATTTTTCTGAGACCATTGTGTCAGTTTAAGCCATTCCTGGATATCTTCCAGTCTTTGGTCAAAAATATCTTCCAGTGTTTTGTCAATATCCGGAATCTGGGTAAAATCCCGTGTAGCATTATTAATGATTTCCAGTATTTTCTCCATTACTTTAGGATTTTTTTTCAAAAATTCATCACGGGCAGCAATTACAAAAGAAGGCCATGGAGTAGGGCAATCACCTAAGCGTCTGAAAATACCTTTATCAACGAGAGGTTTGGTCATGAAACGCTCCCACATGAAATAATCTGCAGTTTCATTAGTAAGAGCTTCTACAGCACCGTCTATGGTGTTGACGATTTCAAATTCTAAATTATCAGTTTCCCAGCCCTGTTCATTTGCATTAACATAGGCCATTAATTGAGATCCGGAACCTAAACGTGAAATAGCTACTTTTTTATTTTTAAGATCTTTTATAGTATGAAAATCAGAGTTAGCTGCAACATGAATGCCCCAAATTAAAGGAGACTGCACATAAATCTGAACAATTTTACTGGGATTTCCGGCTGCAACATCCTTTATAATGCCCTCTGTTAAAATAACAGCAATATCGGTATCGCCATCACGCAGCATCTGACACATTTTACCAGTACCTTCAGGAATATTTTTCCATTGCAAATCTATATTTTCAGCTTCAAATTCGCCATTTTCAATACATAGCCGCCATGGTAAATTGAAGTGTTCAGGGACACCCACAATTTTTACTGTTTTCATTAAATTAAAGTTTTAGTTAAGTTGTTTTGGTATGTTTTTACTATTTAGATTGTTTTAATTCTTATATTCTAAAAATTATCTCATTATCAAATTGACACATTCTTTAGTTTTTCAATAAATCTGTCCTGTGTTTTTCAGAAAGGCATGGTTCTGCAAATTCTATAATCTCCTGTAATTCGTATTGGCTCAAAAGGTTGTTTACAATTGTATAATCTACATCTTTTGGGACTTCAACTGCAAATAAGGTTTCATTTAAACCTTCTGAAACACAATGAACTGATTTTAGTTCTTCACGGATTATTTCTTTATCGAATCCTTTTTCTAAAATTACAACCTGGAGAATTGAATTTCCAAAACTTTCTATAGTTTTTCTGTAAACAAGCGCATCTTGATCTTCATCATATTCAGCGAAGAAAATATCGCCTGTTGCAATTAAAGGTCCGAAAAAGGGAATATTATCTAGTTTGAAAATTCCTTTTTCCAAATCAATAATTTCAGCCCACATAGTTTCAACCACTGTATCTTCAAGTAAATCACTGTAATATCTGAATACTATTTTTTTGTGCGTTTCTACTTCCATTATTTAGATATTAATTTAAGGCTTTTAAAGGAGATATTACAATACGATATCCGTCGGGATCCAGAAACATTTTGCCATTTTCATTCCAATATGGATTTATAGCCGGTATGATTGAAATATTGTTATTTACCACCTTTTTTATTAAGGTATTATATTTCAAAATTGTTTTAGGATAAAGTACAATGATATCATCTTCATCAAACTTATGATCAGTTTTGGTATTAGATTGTGTGAACTCAAAATACCAGTCTAAATCAGGTTTTCCAATAAAAAGGCCATTATAATTATTATGGTTTTGAAAGCCGCCAAGTCTTTCAAGCCCTAAAATATTGACATAAAAATGTTCAATAGACTCTAAATTATTTGTATGCCTTGCGACTCTTAGCATCATAGTTTTGTAATTTTTAAATAATAAATTATCTAATTTTCAGATTGACTAATTATTTTACTGCTAATTTGTCTAAAGTATAGGCAATCAGCTCATCAACTGCCTTATAAGGATCCTGACTAAAAGTTCCCGAAGCACGATTCGCAATAATCGCATTTAATGACAAAGCATTGTGTCCCAGTAATGCTGAAAGTCCGTAAATAGCAGCAGTTTCCATTTCCAGGTTTGTGATTCGGTTATCATTAAAATCAAAATGATCCATTTTGTTGTTTAATTCCTCATCCTGAATATTTAAACGCAAAACACGTCCCTGCGGTCCATAAAAACCTCCGGCTGTAGCTGTAATTCCTTTGAAAATCCTGTCGCTTTCAATGATTTTTTCTAATGTTTCTGAGCAGGCAATTGCATACGGTCTTCCTTTTCTGATATCCCAGTTGGTATGCAGGATAAAAGCATCTTCAATGGCATTATGGGAAACATTATCAATTAGATAGGAGCGAAGCATATTATCCAGTCCTAATCCAAATTTAGACATTACAAAGCTGTCAACAGGTATATCTGCATGTAATGAACCCGAAGTTCCAATTCGGATTATATTTAGAGAGGTCAGTTCTTTTTTTGGCACACGGGTTTCCAAATCAATATTAACCAAAGCATCCAATTCATTTAGTACAATGTCAATATTATCGGGTCCAATTCCGGTTGACATTACTGTTATTCTTTTGCCTTTGTAAACTCCCGTTTGGGTTTTAAATTCTCTTTTTTGAGTTGAATATTCAATCGAATCAAAAAACTGGGTAATTTTTTCAACCCTGTTCTGATCTCCCACAAAAATTATATCGTGGGCGATGTGCTCAGGTCGAAGGTTTAAGTGATAAACACTTCCATCCGGGTTGAGTATTAATTCTGATGCCTGTATCATTTTTTTTAAGTTGCTAAGATTTTATTTCAGGTTTCAGCTTAAGTTGAGAACATGAAACTTTAAACAAATAACTATTTTTTATCCACCTACACGTTTTGTTTTAAAGCCTTTTTCTTTTAAAATTGCCATAATTTTATCACGGTAATCTCCCTGAATGATAATAGAATCATCTTTAAAAGTTCCGCCAACGCTCAGTTTTGTCTTGATTTCTTTGGCCAGAATTTTAAAATCTTCATCAGATCCTTCGTAACCTTCGATGATGGTTGTTGCTTTTCCTTTTCGTTTTTCGAATTTGCAGATCATAGGCTCCTTTTGTACATAAAGCACATGTTCTTGTTCCTGAACCTCTTCTGGTTCATTGGATTCGATATGATCCGGAAATAAATTTTTCAACTGATCTTTAAAGTCCATAAGTTTTGTTTTAAAAAATAAATTCCAATGCTTAAATTTAAAAAATCAAATTCCAAATCCCAATTTAATAATTTTGGAATTTGGAATTTTATAAAATTTGGAATTTAATAAGTTTATTTTTTTATTAAACCTAAATCTACTAAGCGTTCGTATAGATAATCTCCAGCCGTAATATCTTCATATTTCTTAGGATTTTCAGCATCAATACAGTTTTCTAAACAATCCAGACGCATATCGCTTACAGGATGCATGAAAAACGGAATAGAATAACGTGAAGTTCCCCATAATTCCCTTGGCGGATTTACAACCTGATGTATAGTCGATTTTAGTTTGTTATTAGTATGTCTGGATAACATATCTCCCACATTAATTACTAATTCATCATCTTGGGCAATAGCATCAATCCATTCGCCATCATGATTTTGAACCTGAAGTCCTTTACCCTGGGCACCCATCAGTAAAGTGATTAAATTAATGTCTCCATGAGCAGCTGCACGAATTGCGTTTTCAGGCTCTGAAGTAATCGGAGGGTAATGAATTGGTCTTAAAATAGAGTTTCCTTCTTTGGCATATTCATCAAAATAAAACTCATCCAGACCAAGATGCAATGCTAAGGCTCTTAAAACATAAACGCCTGTTTTTTCAAGCATTTGATACGCTTCTTTTCCAACTTCGTTAAAACGTGGTAATTCTTTAACCTCAACGTTATCAGGATATTCAGAAGCCCATTTCGAATCCTTGTCAACATACTGGCCAAAATGCCAGAATTCTTTTAAATCTCCCTCTTTTCGTCCTTTAGCATGTTCTTTTCCAAATGAAACATAACCTCTTTGTCCGCCTATTCCGGGAATTTCATAGTTGTGTTTGGTTTCTAATGGCAAGGCGAAAAATTTTCGAATTTCACCATAAAGTTCGTTCACCAGCTGGTCATCAAGAAAATGACCTTTTAAGGCAACGAAGCCAATGTTTTCAAATGCACTGCCGATTTCATTTACAAATTTTTGTTTACGTTCCGGGTCGCCCGAAAGGAAATCACGTAAGTCTACACTAGGAATGTTTTGCATACTTTACATTTTTATTTTAAGAAAGAAGGTCTTGGCCTTCATAACAAAGGTAGAGAATATTTTAGATTTGAATTTTAAAAAATACTATAAAATTAGATTTTTCCTGCAATAATTTAACATAAAGATCGAGAGGATAATTTTGATTAAACTTTAATTTTGAACTTGTTTTGCTTTAAAAACATGTTAATACTTCTGAAAAACACGGGTTTTAAAATAGAAAATTCTATTTTTATAAAAAAATGACATTATGAAAATAGGACTAATCGGATTTGGTAAAACCGGGAAAGCGGTAGCTTCAGTTTTATTGCAAAACAAAAAATTTTCACTTAAATGGGTGTTAAAAAGAAGCCATATTTTAGAGAATCGAACTACAGCGGAATATCTTGGAATTGATTCTGAAGAAACAGGGAAAATATATTCAATTGAAAGTACTTCGATATCAGAACTACTGGATAAGGAACCTGTGGATATGATAATTGATTTTTCTTCAGCTATGGGAATTTATAGTTACGGAGAAGAAGCCAGTATAAGAAAGGTAAAAATTATATCTGCAATTTCTCATTATTCTAAACAAGAAAAAGATTTTTTAAAGTCACTATCAAAACTCACAACCGTATTTTGGAGCCCTAATATCACGCTTGGGGTAAATTATTTGTTATTTGCTTCTAAATTTCTGAAGAAAATTGCACCCTGGGTTGATATTGAAATTATTGAAGAACATTTTAAGGGTAAAGACGGCATTTCAGGTACTGCCCTTAAAATTGCAGAAACACTTGATTTGGAAGAAAATGATATAAATTCGGTCAGAGCCGGCGGCATTGTAGGGAAACATGAAGTTGTTTTTGGATTTCCTTTCCAGACAGTCAGGCTGATTCATGAAAGCATTTCCCGTGAAGCTTTTGGAAGCGGGGTTATATTTGTTGCTGAAAATTTAAAAGATAAGGAAGAAGGACTATATAACTTTGAAGATATTTTATCTCCTTATTTTGTTGTTTAAATAATTTTATGCTAAAAATTACTTATTATAATTGTAGTTGAGGTACAGCTTATTTTTTAGTATTTATTTCACTATTAACCCGTTGGGTGAAATTAAATTAGTTGATTTTTAATATTGTTTATAGGTCTGTCAAATATAAATTTATTGATATACTGTATCAAAGTCATCGCTGTAATTTTTGCTAAAATTCTTGTTTTAAAACCTTCAAAAGATTTAGCATAATTCCTTCGAATTAAAAATTGGTCGCATAATTGTGAAAACAAAGTTTCAATTCTTTTTCTAGATTTTCTGAAAATATACGGTTGTGGCTTGTAATCTTTTTGATTAATTCTTTTTGGGGTTTCCAATTTAACTTTAACTGATTGAAATAAATCTAATTGAACACTCTCAGAGAGATATCCTCTGTCTCCAAGAATCACACAATCAGACATTTGTTTTTTAATATTCTTTAGAAAATGAATATCGTGGACTTCTGCTTTTGTGATGTCTAAAGAATGAAATACACCAGTTACTGAACAAACTCCATGAAGCTTATATCCATAAAACCAACTGTTTTGCGAAGCACAAAACCCTTTGGAAGGAGCTGTTTCAAATTCGTCTTTACAGATTTTAATTCTTTTATGACGAGAAAATTTGCAGATTTCCAACGGCATACTGTCAACAATAAAATAGTCCTCAAACTCAAGAAATCGACTAGCTAGTTTAGTTCTGATCTCCTCAGAAAATAAAAACAGTTTCCTTCTTCTTTTATTGAATTGACTACGTTCAATTAGATTAGGAATCATAATCGGACTAATTTGTTTGAAAAGTGAATTCTCACTGTCAATAGACATAAATTCAGCAGTCAAACTAAGTGCTATTACTTCTAAATCAGACATCTTACCATTTCTTCCAACTCTTGATTTTAATACCGAATCATAATTCAAAGAACTTATAACTTCTAAAACCTTAAAATAATTTTTAACTATATTCGACATGGATATTGGTTGTTTGGCGACTTCAAGATACTGCTTTGCAGTGTCTTGACCAATATCTAATCAATTTTATTTGCTTCAAATAATTTCACCCAACGGGTTCACTATTAGTATTTGAGTTGTTATATTTTAATATATTTGAAATGCTAAAACCGAAACAAAATGATCTTTTACAGACAAGACCTGACTGACACTCAATTACTAGATTTATATAAAAAAATACTCAAGCCGCGTTTAATCGAAGAAAAGATGCTCATCCTGATCCGACAGGGCAAAGTATCAAAATGGTTTTCAGGAATTGGACAGGAAGCAATTGCAGTAGGTGTTACAGCTGTTTTGGATGAGTCAGAATATGTATTGCCTATGCATAGAAATCTGGGGGTTTTTACTTCAAGAAATATTCCTTTGTACCGATTGTTTTCGCAATGGCAGGGAAAAGCAAATGGTTTTACAAAAGGCAGGGACCGTAGTTTTCATTTTGGAACCCAGGAATATAAAATTATCGGAATGATTTCGCATCTGGGACCACAATTAGGCATTGCAGATGGGATAGCTTTGGCAAATAAACTTCAAAATAATAAAAAAATAACAGCTGTTTTTACCGGTGAAGGCGCAACCAGTGAAGGTGATTTTCATGAAGCCTTAAATATCGCAGCAGTCTGGAAATTGCCTGTAATGTTTATCATTGAAAACAACGGTTACGGACTTTCTACACCTACAAATGAGCAGTATATGTGCGAAAACCTGGCAGATAAGGGCATTGGCTATGGTATAGAAAGTCATATTATTGACGGAAATAATATTCTGGAAGTTTATAACAAACTTTCAAAACTTAAGGAGCAGATGCAGGAAAATCCCCGTCCGGTTTTATTGGAATTTAAAACCTTTAGAATGCGTGGGCATGAAGAGGCGAGCGGTATAAAATATGTCCCGCAGGAACTGCGGGATGAGTGGAGTAAAAAAGACCCGGTTACCAATTATAGAAGATTTTTAACAGAAAGTGGTATCCTGACAGCAGAATTCGATGAACAGCTTCATATTGAAATCAAGCAGGAAATAGACGAAAATTTAGCTATTGCAAATGCAGAACCAGAAATTGTTCCGACTTATGAAGGTGAATTAGCGGATGTTTATAAGCCTTATGATTATGAAGAAGTGATTCATTCATCAGAATCTAAGAATATTCGTTTTATAGATGCTATCAGAACAAGTTTGGAACAGTCTATGAAAAAGCATGAAAATCTTGTTATGATGGGGCAGGATATTGCAGAATATGGAGGAGCTTTTAAAATAACTGATGGTTTTGTTGAGTTTTTCGGAAAAGCACGCGTTCGAAATACTCCAATTTGTGAAAGTGCCGTGGTTTCAACCGGAATGGGATTATCAATTAACGGTTATAAAGCAATTGTTGAAATGCAATTTGCAGATTTCGTTTCAACAGGTTTTAATCCGATTGTTAATTTACTGGCCAAATCGCATTATCGCTGGGGTGAAAAAGCCGATGTTGTAGTACGCATGCCTTGTGGTGGTGGAACTCAGGCAGGACCATTTCATTCACAGACAAATGAAGCTTGGTTTACCAAAACGCCTGGTTTAAAAATTGTATATCCTGCTTTTCCATATGATGCCAAGGGGTTATTAAATACTTCAATAAATGATCCGAATCCTGTTTTGTTTTTTGAGCATAAACTTTTATACAGAAGTATTTATCAGGATGTTCCAAATGATTATTATACGATTCCATTAGGAAAAGCAGCACTCATTAAAAAAGGAGAAAAGATAACCATTATTGCCTTTGGCGCAACCGTACACTGGGCTTTGGAAACATTAGAAAAACATCCGGATATCGAGGCCGATTTGATTGATTTAAGAACACTGCAGCCTTTAGATACCGAAACTATTTTTGCATCGGTTAAAAAAACGGGCAAAGTGATTATTTATCAGGAAGATACTTTGTTTGGAGGAGTTGCCAGCGATATATCCGCTTTGATCATGGAACAGTGTTTTGAATATCTAGACGGACCGGTAAAAAGAATCGCTAGTTTAAATTCTCCAATTCCGTTTACTAAAGCTCTGGAAGATCAGTTTTTGCCAAAAGAGCGCTTTGAAAAAGAACTTATGGACTTGCTGGCTTATTAGAACCAAAAAATAAGGAGCTGATTTAAATTATTATCTAGAATAAATATTACTTAAATACATTAAAATATGAAAAAACTGTTTGTCTCAATTTTTACGCTTACATTGTTTATTTCCTGTAATAAAAGCACGAAGTCTGGTGATGACAATGCTTTAGACAACAAATTTGACAAATATAAAGATGGTTTTGTTACTTCTTTGTGGAAAATGAATCCGGGATGGGCTTCTGCTGTCGGCTATCATAAATTAGACAGCGTTTTGGTGGTTCCTGATGCTGCGGCAGACAAAGCACAGCTTGATTTTGCAAATGTACAATTAGACTCTTTAAAGAAATATGACATTGAAGACTTATCCGATAAAAATAAAACAGATTATCACATGATAAAAAATCATTTGGAATCTGTAATTTTCGGTATCAAAGAATTAAAATCCTCACAATGGAATCCATCCGAATATAATGTCTGTGGGGCATTTGCAGAAATTCTAAATGGTAAATATGATTCCCTTGAAGTTCGCCTGCGCTCTTTTAATGCAAAAATGAATGCGATTCCTGCTTATTACGAAGCAGCCAAAAAGAATATCAAAAACCCAACAGTTGAACATACAGAACTTGCAATAGCACAAAACATAGGAGGTTCTTCTGTTTTTGAAGCAGATTTAAATGATGCGCTTTCGAAAAGTAAACTGACGGCTGCAGAGAAAAAAGAAATTCAGGACAAAGCAAAAGTTTCGGTAAAGGCAATTAAAGAGTATGCTGAATGGCTTAAAAATCTGCCAAATAAAACACCTCGTTCTTTTAGATTAGGCGCTGATTTGTATGCTAAAAAGTTCAGTTTTGATATTCAGTCCGGTTATTCTACAGATGAAATTTATAAAATTGCCATTGACCACAAAAAAGACCTGCATGATAAAATGTTTGCTTTGGCTGATAAACTTTGGTCAAAATACAAAGGAAGCCAGACAAAACCTGCCAATAAGCTGGATTTAATCAAACAGGTTATTGATCAGATATCATTGAAACATACGACACCTGAAAAATTCCAGTCTGAAATTGAAAAACAGATTCCTGAACTTACAGCTTATGTAAAAGAAAAAGATTTATTGTACATCGATCCGTCAAAACCATTGGTTGTTCGTAAAGAGCCTGCTTATATGGCCGGAGTTGCAGGTGCTTCAATCTCTGCGCCGGGTCCTTATGACAAAAACGGAAATACCTATTATAACGTAGGCAGTATGTCTGGCTGGACGGCCGAAAATGCTGAAAGTTATTTAAGAGAATACAACGATTATATTTTACAGATTTTAAATATTCACGAAGCAATTCCCGGGCATTATACACAGCTGGTTTACAGCAATCAGTCGCCAAGTATTATCAAATCTATTCTTGGGAATGGCGCAATGATTGAAGGCTGGGCTGTTTATGCAGAAAAGATGATGCTGGAAAGCGGTTATAAAAATTCTGATGAAATGTGGCTGATGTATTATAAATGGAATTTAAGAGCAACTTGCAATACTATTTTGGATATTAGTGTTCATACCAAAAATATGTCTAAAGAGGCTGCCTTGGATTTACTTATCAAGGAAGCTTTTCAGCAGCAGGCAGAAGCAGAAGGAAAATGGAAGCGTGTTACATTATCCCAGGTGCAATTATGTTCTTATTTTACAGGATATACCGAAATTTACAATTTAAGGGAAGAACTTAAAAAGAAAGAAGGGGAGAATTTTAACCTTAAAAAATTCCATGAGAAATTTTTAAGTTTTGGAAGCGCTCCGGTTAAATATATTAAAGATTTGATGTTGTCTGAAGAGTAAATTTTAATATTATGGATATACAAAAGGGTTTGATAAAATTATTATTAAACCCTTTTTTATTGTTAAATATTCGCCACTTAAGTAGGATTATTCATTTACGAATCTGCTGTTAAAAAGTTTGTAAAAACCGTAGCTGATTACAAGAAAGACAAATATGGTGATTGATAGAATGATAATGTATTTGATTATGTGTTCATGCTTATAATTGCATTGATTGTTTGAGTCGCATAAAAATCTTTCGTCATATAATAAGTACTCTTCAGGACACTGTCCTAAAATTCTGCAATTTTCCATTCTTACTAAATCAATAGTCCTTCTACCATAAGTCATAATAGCTCTAAAGGTTCGTATATTCATTTCAGTATCATTAGCAAGCGTAACATAATCGGTTTTATTACCATCTTTAAACGTCAGTATAAAAGAGGTACCGTGTTTCTTCATATTAGTGCTGATCGAATCAATTTTAATATTTTTTATTAATGTGTATTCATTTGGCAGACAAACATAAAGCATACTTCTGGCAACTAATGAAAAAAAAATAAAGACAAAAACATATATTATTATAATCGCTTTTTTTAATGTTGAGATGTTTTTCATATTATTAGACCGCAATGGTTCTGGACAAATTTATCTTTTTTTCTAATTTTATTTAATTTTCCCAAGTCATTTTTCTGCAAAAAAAAGCTTCAGTTTCGTGTTTAATTATTAGTTTCAACTTCAAACAGCTGCACCTGGTTTTTCAGTCTGTCAATCAGTAAATTCATCATTCTTTTATTTAAGTCGGAAGAATTCTTAATATAAGTTTCGTATTCTTCAACGGTAAAAAGCGCCATGACAATTCCTTTTAATGAATTTCGGAACTTAATATCTTTTTGGATAGAATTTTCTACGGTCTGGAGTTTCTTTTCAACGGTATAAGAATAAAAATCAGCTTTGTTTTTATTTATATAATTGATAAAAACAGCAATGAACAAATCATTCTGAAGTTTTAAAATAGGTCTAATGGTTTGGTTTTGAAAAATTTCATCAGGTGATGACTGAGCGCTTATAGTTCCTAAAGTTTCGCCTCTGAATTCTTTTAAAAAAGTGTCTCTGTCTGTCATGGTTTTTATTTAAAATTATAAAAATATCTTCTATAAAAATATTTTCCCCGGATTTAGTTACTGACAATTCTAAAAAAAATAAGTTCATAAATTAAAATATTTTGTTGACTTTAATTTTTGGTGTTTTAAAAATGATTTTTAAAATAATTCAGCAGCAAATTTTCGAATTATTGAAATCGTAAGGATTAATAAAAAAACTTAATCCGATTATGGGAGTAAAAAACTATTTTTACCCATAATAAAATAAAATATGAGATTCCACACCAGAAAATGGGTTAAACCCCAAGATTTAAATCCGAACGGAACTTTGTTCGGCGGACAGTTATTAGCCTGGATCGATGAAGAGCTTGCTTTGTATTCGATTGTACAATTAGAAAACCCAAGAGTAGTGACCAAACACATGTCTGAAATCAACTTTAAAAGTTCGGCAAGACAGGGAGATATTGTAGAAATAGGAATCGATGTGGTAAAATTTGGAACCACTTCTTTAGTGCTTAAATGTGCTGTAAGAAACATGATGACCCGCGAAATCATCATCACAATTGATCATACTACCATGGTTAATTTAGGCGAGGACGGAAAGCCAAAACCACATGGGAAAACGAAAATTGAATTCGTAAAAGATCGTTTATAAATTATTACACATACATAAGTAAAATAAGTTCGTGTAACCTTTCCGTTAAGCTTCTATTTACTTAATCTTATATGGAAAAAAAACTCTTAGAATGTTTAAAAAATTCATAACGGCTTCAGTATTATTTGCTTTTTTAATTTCCTGTAATTCTAAAGAAGAAAAGGATAGATACAATCATTTTGTGTACAGGGCTGTAAACAATAAAGACACAGCGGTTTTAGCAATTCATATGAGTGATAAACGTTTTTATGGCCGCTATGAAATAGCGTATTATCAAATTGGTAAAGACTCAGGAGATGTAAAGGGAGATATAAAAGGAGATACTTTAAGAGGCGATTTTCATTATATATCTAACGGCGGAGGATGGAAAAGGGTTCCAATTGCTTTATTAAAGAAAGAAAACAAACTGTTTTTAGGAAATGGCGTAATAGGAACTTATATGAACCTTCCGTGTTTTTTGCCGGGAACGCTTAATTATCAGGATTCAGAATTTGTTTTTGAAGAGATTAAAAAATAGTTCAGATTCTCAGGTTTACTCTTGAAAGTCTGAACTAAATTTACTTGTCTAAATATCCAATAGCAGAAGGCAGTTCGAATAGTTCCAGATCAAAATATACAACAGAAGCCATAACGTGGTCAAAAATGTCAGCCATGATATACTCGTAATTGGCCCAGCGTTTGTCACTCGAAAACACATAAATTTCCAAGGGAACACCATGTGCGGTTGATTGCAGCTGGCGGCACACAATGTGCATATTTTTATTTAATCCGGGATGATCTAAAAGATATTGGATAATATATTTTCTAAACAAACCTAAATTGGTCATATTTCGCCCATTAAGACTCAGGGTTTTGTCTATACCCCGCAAATCATTGTATTTGTCAATTTCAGCTTGTCTTGATTCAATGTAAGAGGTAATCAATTGTATTCTTTTCATATGATGCAAATCTTCATCATTTAAAAAACGAATGCTGCTGCTCTTAATCAGGATATGCCTCTTGATGCGTCTTCCGTCAGAGTTTTGCATGCCGCGCCAGTTCTGAAATGAATCTGAACTTAAGGCATAGGTTGGGATAGTAGTGATGGTATTGTCAAAATTGCGGACTTTTACCGTTGTCAGGTTAATTTCGATTACATCGCCATCGGCACCAAATTTATCCATAGTAATCCAGTCACCAATCCGAACCATATCGTTTATGGACACCTGAACGCTCGAAACAAATCCCAGGATTGTATCTCTGAATATAAGGATAATAATTGCAGAAAGTGTTCCCAGGATAGTCAGCAATTCGCCTCTTTTCATTCCGAATAAAGTCGAAACAATAAGGGCAATTCCAAAAATCCAAAGCACGATCATAATTACCTGAACGAAACTATCAATCGGTTTGTCGCTGTATTCGGGTTTGTTTTTTAAATAATCACGTAAAGCATTAAAAATGGTTCTGACAATCCATAAGGTGATCAGGACAATATAAACGCCCACTATTTTCCCGAACATCAGTTCCCAATATTCATACCGGTCCAAAATGATGGGAACGGCTTTGTAAATAAAGAAAAACGGAATTAAGTAAGCAGTGTATTTAGTGGTTTTGTTGTTAATTAAATAGTCGTCAAACTTGGTTTTGGTTCGCTGGGCAAAAATCGCAGTAAGTGTCACCAATACAAATTTGGCTACATAATAAATAGCATACGCCAGCGCCAGCATAATGGCAATATTAAAGATTAGGCTAATGTACGACGCAAAGTTGCGGCTCATTCCCCAATCCCTGAAAAGGGGATATAAAAAGTTGAATATTTTATCCAAAAACTTATGCATTATTTTCTAAATACTTTTTCTCAACATAGAACGTTCCAAAGGGAATAAGCGAAGCAATCAGGATAATTCCGAATGTTTTCAAGTCCCAGTTTTGAGATTTTCTTAGTAAAAAAGCCAATAAGATGTAACCTATAAATAAGATTCCGTGACTCATTCCCAATGGCTGTAATAAGGTGTGATAGAGTTCCGGATTATTTGTTTTAATAAAAAGCATATTTGCAAATAAAACTAAATAAGAGATTCCTTCTAAAATGGCAGTAACTTTAAAAATCTTAAGCATGATCTGTTTTTTGAATTAATAACCGCAAAATTAAGTATTATACCTGATTATTGAAGTATGTATAATAAAAGTAATTTACTTTTGTAATCTTAAACTTTGAGTATGAGCAAGCGTGATTTAAAAAAATATTTGACGGGACTAAATAAGGAACAGCTGGAGGAGCAAATTATCGAGCTGTACGAAAAATTTAGCCCTGTAAAAGTCTTTTATGATTTTGTTTTTAATCCGAAAGAAGACAAGCTTTTGCAGGAAAGCAAAACTAAAATCTCTCATGAATACTTTCCAGTCAAAAAGCCCGGTGCAAAATGGCGTCCTAAGGCCAAGATGCGTCGCTCTGTAGCTCAAAAAATCATTAAGCATTTTATTTCATTGGGAGTTGACCCATTTGTGATTGCAGATGTGATGCTTTATAATGTCGAAATTGCCCAAACCTATTCATCAGGAAACTTTATCAAACAGGAATTATTCTATAAAAGCATGCTGAATTCTTTTGAACAGGCAGTAAATTTTGTGATTTCTAATGGGGTCCTAAGTGAATTTAAGCCAAGAATTATTGCAATCCAACAAGAAACAATGCAACAAAAGTGGAAAAACAAATACGAATTTGAAGCTATTTTAGAGAAAATAGACTTATAAATGCGTTTCTCATAAAAAATCTTATTTAAAAAAAACATTTATTTTAGGTTAAAATACAATGAATAACTGTTTTTTAGATGTACTTTTGCAAAAATCGAAAAAAATACAATGTCTCAAAACACTTTAGAAATAGAAAGAGAAGAGAAAAAAGAACTTTATGCTTACCAAAAGGGCGATATTGATGCCATTTTTGATCGTTTAGACAATGCTCCGCCGCAACATCATTTATTATATCAATTACCGACAGGCGGTGGAAAAACAGTGATCTTTTCCGAGATCGTTCGTCGTTATCTAGCACATAATAACAAAAAGGTAGTCGTTCTGACGCACCGTATCGAGCTTTGTAAGCAGACTTCAAAAATGCTGAAAGGCTTTGGAGTTTCTAATAAAATCATCAATAGTAAGGTAAAAGAATTGCCGGATCAAAACGATTACTCCTGTTTTGTTGCAATGGTTGAGACTTTGAAAAACCGTATCAATGACGAAAAACTACACTTAGATAATATCGGTTTGGTGATTATCGATGAGGCACATTATAATTCATTCAGAAAATTATTAAACTCATTTAAAAATGCTTTTATTCTTGGAGTAACCGCTACACCATTGAGTTCAAATATAAAGTTACCAATGCATCAGAGTTATGATGAACTTATTGTGGGTGATACCATTAGTTCATTGATAGATAAAGGATTCCTTGCCAGGGCTACAACATATAGTTATGATGTTGGTCTGACTTCTTTAAAAGTTGGTATCAACGGAGATTATACGGTAAAATCTTCTGATGATTTGTATACCAATACCATGATGCAGGAAAAATTGCTGCATGCCTATACGGAGCGCTCTTTAGGTAAAAAGACTTTAATTTTCAATAACGGTATCCATACTTCATTATATGTATATGATACTTTTAGGGAAGCAGGTTACGATATCAGACATCTCGACAATACAAGCAGTTCAGAAGAACGAAAAGAGATATTGGCATGGTTCAAAAAAACTCCGGATGCTATCCTGACTTCCGTAGGAATCTTAACGACTGGGTTTGATGAGCCTACGGTTGAAACAATTATTTTGAACAGAGCTACAAAATCATTGACATTATATTACCAGATGATTGGACGCGGATCCCGAAAATTGCCTGGTAAAGATGAATTTACAGTCATTGACCTGGGGAATAATGCAGCCCGTTTTGGTTTATGGAGTGAGCCGGTAAACTGGCAGCATATTTTTAAATCACCAGAATTTTATTTGGAGAACTTACGTGATGATACAGAAATCGAAATGTTTTTCAAATACAGCATGCCGCCTGAATTGCGTGCAAAATTCAGTAAAACAGCTGATGTTACATTTGATGTTGATGAAGAGCACAAATTAGCGATCAAGCAAAATTTACGTTCAAAGATTGTATTAGATAAATCACTGGAACAGCATGCAGCAATGTGTGTCGATAACACCGAAACACTTCAGGAAGCAAAAGCCTTGGCTAAAGAACTTGATGACGATATCGAATGCCGCATTAAGCGTTATGCAAAATGTCTGAGCCAATGCAGTAAAAATTATCGCGAATGGCTGGTTGATGACTACAAGAAAAACTTGACCCTGTTAATTGGTAAAAAGTATCGTGAAAAAATCATGAACGAACCGGATTGATGAAAATGTTTAGGTTTAATGTTTCAGGTTTAAAAAATATCAAGACGTGATAGTTGAACGCATTAAAGTTTGGCATTGAAATTGAAATTGATTTTACCATTAAGTTTGATTTTTGAAATTGAACTTGATATTGAATTTTGCCATTGTCATTGAACTTGATTTTTAGAAGCTATTTCCTGCTGTCCACTGTATCTTTTGTGGCGAACCCCGCCACAAAAGGATGCCGTTCCCATCAGGGCTATAACGTGTAATCCATAAAAGATGAATTTGAAGAAAATTGTTGTTTTGTTTTTAATTGGTTCTTTTCATAGTCTTTTTGCACAAAAAGACGGATATTGGGACAAGGAACGCGCCACTACAAAAGAAATAATAGTCTCTGCAGGTGACCGGATAACAATCAAAACAGAGGATTTACCTGTTGGGACTACTGAAGTTGTTTACAGGGTCACGCTTCTTGATGAAAATCAGCAAATGGCAAACAGTCTGGTAAATGTGTTAAAAGCAATTCCGGATCCTTACGGCATAGGGCAGGGCTCTGCAGGTGCAGTATTACTGATGTCGAAAATATCGGGCGATGATAAATGCACTTATGCACTTTTTACGTCTGATTCAAATGCAAAAAAATACATTGATAACGGAAAAGTCAACGATGCCTGTTACGCTCAGACAGAACCCGTAAGTAAAGATGCCAAACGTTTGTCAATTGATAAATCTTCCTGCCTCAATGCAAACACTACTACAATTTGGTTTGGTTTCGAAAGCAAAAACTGGCTGCTGAAACAGAAAATAGTTTTAGAGGTTGTGCCATGGGTCGATACAAAACTAAACCGTGGCTGGAATGTTGATAACAAAAACGAAATTGTCAGTCTTTGTAAAACTTCTACAATGGCTCAAAAAATGGCCAATTCAGATGATTTTTGTGTATGTATCCTGGATAAAATCATGAAGCAATACCGTTATAGTGAATATCAAAAATTGCTTGCCATAGAAAAAACCAAAATTTATAAAGATTTTGGAAACGCTTGTTATAACGATGCTTCAATTTCTAAAAACGTATATAATGATTTGAGGACTCAGGCAAATACGCTCATAAAACTTCAGAAATACAACGAAGCAATTTCGAAGCTGAGCACAATCATAGGAGCAGGAAAAGCAACAGCTTTGGATTACAGTTCAATTGGTTACAGTTATATTTTGACCAAACAATATGCAAAAGCCATAAAGTTTTTAAAAGAAGGTGAAAAATTAGATGATACTGAGTTGTTGGTAAAACTTAATTTGGCCCACGCTTATCTGGTTAGCGATGATTACAGTCAGGCAAAGGCAATTTATAAAAAATACCAGTCACAAAACGTTACTGATAGTGTAAGCTGGATAGATAAGACCAAACAGGACTTTATACTTTTTCAAAAAGCAGGATTGCCTTCATCTGACTTTGAGAGAGTCTTGAAATTATATAATTAAAAATATTTTCACCACATAAGTGATTATAAGTTCATTTAAATTTGCCGACAAAGCTGACTTAAATTTTCTTATAATCACTTTTATGGTTTAAAAAAGCACCACATATGAAAGCTACTTACCACAAATATATGCTCGAATTCAAACGTCCTTCGGGGACGTCGAGAGGCATTATGACCGAAAAAGAAACCTGGTTTATTGTACTCGAAGAAAACGGTAAAAAAGGAATAGGAGAGTGTGGTATTTTAAGAGGATTGAGTGCAGATGACCGCGGAGATTACGAAGAGAAATTAAACTGGGTTTGCCAGAATATTCATTTGGGTGAAAAAGCACTTTGGGAAAATTTACTGGAATTTCCATCCATTCAATTCGGAATAGAGATGGCTTTTTTGTCTCTTAAAAGTGAAAATCCGTATGTGCTATTTCCTTCAGATTTCACCAATAATTTGAAATCAATTGTCATAAATGGTCTGGTCTGGATGGGAGAAGAAGCCTTTATGAAAGAGCAAATTGAAGAAAAGATTGCTCAGGGATTTACCTGTATAAAACTCAAAATTGGAGCGATCGATTTTCAAAAAGAACTGGATTTATTACGCTTTATTCGTACTCATTTTACTGCTGAACAAATAGAAATAAGAGTTGATGCGAATGGTGCTTTTTCTTTAAATGAAGCTTTAGATAAATTAAATCAATTATCTGGTTTTGAATTACATAGTGTAGAGCAGCCTATTCAAAAAAACAACACTGACAGTATGGCAGAGTTGTGTAAAAACACTCCTTTTCCTATTGCTTTGGATGAAGAACTGATCGGAGTGTTTTCATTGGAAGAAAAAGAAGCACTTTTACAAAAAATCAAACCGCAATACATCATTTTAAAGCCAAGTTTTGTCGGTGGTTTTAGAGGAATCCGGGAATGGATTACCCTGGCTGAAAAATATAATATCGGGTGGTGGATTACTTCAGCATTGGAAAGCAATATTGGTTTAAATGCAATTGCGCAATGGACGTTTTTACAAAATTCTGGTATGCCTCAGGGATTAGGTACGGGAGCACTTTATACTAATAATATTGATTGCCCGTTGGAAGTTTTAAACGGACAATTGTGGTACAGCAAAACTAAAAACTGGCGTACTACATTTTTAGAAAAAGTGTAATAAAATTACTTTTTTGTCTCCTCAAAATCCGAATTAACGAATTCAGTTTTGCGCTAAATTAAGTAACTTGCATAAAATTTAATTGCAGAACTAATGGTTGAGATTGAAAGAAAGTTTCTTGTAAAATCTGACGAATACAAAGCACAGGCTTTCGCCCAAAATAAAATCGCACAGGGATATTTAAGCTCACTTCCTGAAAGAACAGTGCGCATTCGAATTAAAGGCCAAAAAGGATTTATCACGATAAAAGGTATTGGCCATCATGGCGGAATGACGCGTTTTGAGTGGGAAAATGAAATTCCGTTGGATGAAGCTCAGGAATTACTTAAATTATGTGAAAAAGGCAAGATTGAAAAAACACGTTTCGAAATACAATCAGGTAAACACGTTTTTGAAGTCGATGAATTTTATGGAGAGAATGAAGGTCTGGTGATGGCAGAAATTGAACTGGAATCTGAAACAGAATCTTTTGAAAAACCCGACTGGCTGGGAGATGAGGTTACCAATGATGAACGTTACTACAATGCTTATTTAAGCAAAAATCCTTTTAAAGACTGGGAAAAATAACAATTTATGTCACAATCATACGATTTAATTATTGTAGGCGGCGGTCCAATTGGTCTTGCCTGCGCGATCGAAGCTCAAAAGAAAAAACTGAATTATCTGATTATTGAGAAAGGAGCAATTGTCAACAGCATTTTCAATTATCCTTTGTATATGACGTTTTTTTCAACGGCTGAACGACTTGAAATAGGTAACATTCCATTCAATTGTCTGGCGCCAAAACCAGGACGTCAGGAAGCTTTGGAATATTATAGAAATATCCATCGTTATTTTAATTTTAATCTCAATTTATTTGAAAAAGTTACTAAAGTTCAGAAACTCGAACAGCAGCTTTTTAAAATCACAACTGATAAAAACTTTTACGAAGCTAAAAATGTAATTATAGCAACAGGTTTCTATGATATTCCGATTGAAATGAATGTAAAAGGTGAAGCGTTGCCTAAAGTTCGTCATTACTACAAAGAAGCTCACGAATATGCTTTTAGGGATGTTTTAGTTGTAGGAGCTAACAACTCCTCAGTTGATGCAGCTTTGGAATGCTGGCGTAAAGGCGCAAATGTAACGATGGTAATTCGTAAAAACGAGATCAATAGCCGTGTGAAATATTGGGTAAAACCGGATATTGAAAACAGAATAGCTGAAGGAAGCATAAAAGCCTATTTTGAGTCTAATATTACTGAAATCAAAGAGGGAGAAGTAGAAATAGAAACTCCAAACGGCAAGGTCACGATCAAAAATGATTTCGTCCTGGCCTTGACGGGTTATAAACCTGATTTATCTTTCCTTGAAAAAATGGGTATTGAGTTATCAGATGATGAATTAAAAATTCCAACTTACAATGCTGAAACGATGGAAACAAATGTTGAAGGATTGTTTTTAGCAGGTGTAGTCTGCGGAGGCATGCAGACGCACAAATGGTTTATTGAAAACTCTCGTATTCATGCTAATATGATTGTGGATTATATTACTCAAAGTAAATGTTAATTGGATAAGTTAAACAGTCTTTTAGTCGTCACTTCCGGTGATTTTAAATATTAATGCAATAGCTTTAATGTTTAAAATTGTATCGAGAAGTCTTATGGATACTAAGGTTCTCGATACTACGTTATAATTTTCTATCGCAAATTATAACTCAACTCGAACTGACGAATTCTAACTTAATGATATTCTGTTTGATGTCAATTTGAATATTATAAAAAAAACTATGAACTACAGGAAAGCATAGAACACCCAACTTTAGAACGTGCCCATTCCGGTCTTTTGGCAAACCATTTTTCATATTCAGGCTGTTCATCGTATGGTTTTTTTAACAATTCATACAATTCTGAAATTAGAGAATAATCCTCTTGATCAGCCGCATCAATTGCTAATTGTGCCATATAATTTCGCAAAACATATTTTGGATTAACGGAATTTTGGAGTTTGATTCGTTCTTCACCAGAAGTATTTTCCTGATTCAGACGTTCTAAATAATTAGTGAACCACAATAGCCAGTTGTCTTTAATCGTGTCTTTGATTTCTTCCGGTTTGTAAAAAGCATCTTTAATAACTTCTAAAGCTTTTTCTGCCGAATCACTTTTTTTAATTTTATTCAGGTTGCGATAGAAAATAGTCATATCGGTTTCTGATAATTGCAGATTTGATTCTAAATAGGCTATAAATTCAGCATCATTTTCTGATGGAGAAAACAATCCTAGTTTGGATAAAATCATTTTTGTGTAATCTGAATTGAAATCAGTAATGAATGATTCTAATATTTTCTCCAAAGGCTCCGCTTCATTGATTAACGGATAAAGCGAATTTGCCAGTTGGAACAAATTCCATTGTGCAACCTGAGGCTGGTTTCCAAAACGGTATCTTCGGTTTTGACTGTCGGTTGTATTTGGTGTCCAGTTTGGATCAAAATTTTCCAGCCAGCCATAAGGACCGTAATCAATTGTTATTCCGTTAATCGACATATTGTCGGTATTCATTACGCCATGAACAAAGCCTACACGCTGCCAGTGCAAGATCATTTCTCTGGTTTTGTCTGCTACAGTTTTGAAAAACTGTATATATTGCTCTTTTGGTTCACCTGTAATTTCAGGAAAATAATATTTGATGTTGTATTCAACAAATTGTTTCAGGTTTTTTAGTTCATTTCGGGCAGTCAGCATTTCAAAACTTCCAAAACGGATGAATGACGGAGCGACACGGCATACAATGGCTCCTTTTTCGTAAGCAGGATTTCCATTGTATAAAACGTCCCTTAAAACTTCGTCTCCGGATAGTATCAGCGAAAGAGATCGTGTAGTGGGAACGCCCAGATAATGCATTGCTTCAGCACATAAATATTCCCGGATTGAAGAGCGTAAAACCGCTAATCCATCTGCAGTTCGGGAATAAGGGGTTTTTCCTGCACCTTTTAGTTGTAAAATAAAATATTGATTATTATGTTCAACTTCGGTTAAATTAATCGCACGGCCATCACCTAATTGTCCTGCCCAATTGCCGAATTGATGTCCGGCATAACACATGGCATACGGACGAGTGCCTGGCAGAATTTCCTTTCCCGAAAAGACGTTTAAAAATTCTTCAGACTGAATTTCATCTGCTGAAATTCCAACTAATTCCGCCACTTCTTCTGAAGCATGGATTAATTTAGGTTCAGTTGGTGTTGTTGGTTTTACATAAGAGAAAAGCGTATTAAGAACCTGACGGGTTTCATTAGTTTCGTTAGGATCTGCAGGCAATTCGGTTGTAAAACGATTATGTGTTTTTAAGTTTTTCATTTTAAATTTTCAGTCTTTTAATTTATCAGCATACATTTTTTTCAATTTATATACTTTCGGATCAATCACCATTCGGCAATAACCGGCTTCCTGATTGTCATTGTAATAATTCTGATGTTCTTCTTCAGCCTCATAAAACACCTGAAAAGGTTTTAGTTGTGTTACAATCGGATCCGGAAAAACAGATTTGAGTTCGCTGAAAACCTGTTCAGCAATTGTTTTTTGTGTTTCATCGTGATACAAAATGATGGAGCGGTATTGTGTTCCGCTGTCTGCTCCCTGACGGTTTAGAGTTGTAGGATCGTGGCTTGTCATGAAAATGGTAATTAAGTCATGATATGAAATTATGTCAGGATTAAAAACAACCTGAATCACTTCTGCATGTCCGGTTCTTCCGGTGCAGACTTCTCTGTAAGCCGGATTTTTAATTTGTCCGTCAGAATATCCGGATTTCACGGTTTCGATTCCGTTTAAACGCTGAATTACAGCTTCTATACACCAAAAACAGCCACCCCCAAAGGTTGCTACGGATAAATTTTTCATATAATATTATTTTAGTTTACCGATTTCTCCTATTAGTTATGTAGGATATTGTGATAAATTGTTTGTAAAAGCACTATTTGACTAAAGATAATAAAAAGTAATTTTAAATTTTAAGTTTCTAATTGATAATTCTGCAATTTTATTTAAAAACAATATATTTGCCGTCAAACAGAAGTACATTCATGAATAGCAAAAATAATACCACGGGTTTAGAAGCTTATTTTAACGATTTTAGGCAGAATATTGTTGGAATTAATCAGGAGTTTGATTCTCCTTATGGTAGAAAGAAAATCATTTATACTGATTGGACTGCCAGCGGAAGACTCTATCGCCCAATCGAAGAAAAGCTTTTAAATGAGTTTGGTCCTTTTGTTGCCAATACCCATACCGAAACAACGGTTTCAGGAACGGCTATGACAAAGGCATATCATCATGCGCGTCACATTATCAAGCGTCATACAAACGCCAATACTGATGATGTTCTAATTACGGATGGTACCGGAATGACAGGTGTAATTAATAAGTTTCAGCGAATTTTAGGTTTAAAAGTTCCTGAGAATTTAAAAGCTTTTACCGCAATTCCAGAGGAGAAAAGACCGATTGTTTTTATCTCGCATATGGAGCATCATTCGAATCAGACTTCCTGGCTGGAAACGATTGCAGATGTTGAAATTATTCCGTGTTCTGAAACGGAGAAAGGACTTTTTAGTCTGGATAATTTAAAAGCATTATTAGAAAAATATAAAGACAGAACGATAAAAATTGCTTCAATAACAGCTTGTTCAAACGTAACAGGCTTGAAAACACCTTATCATGAAATAGCAAAAGTAATGCATCAGCATAACGGCGTTTGTTTTGTCGATTTTGCCTGTTCAGGACCTTATGTGCAAATTGATATGCATCCAGAAGATCCGGGAGCGTATCTGGATGGGATTTTCTTTTCGCCACATAAATTTTTAGGTGGTCCCGGAACTTCAGGAGTACTGATTTTTAATAAAAAGTTATACAATAATATGATTCCGGATTGTCCTGGCGGAGGAACCGTTAGCTGGACTAATCCGTGGGGAGAGCATAAATATATTGATAATATTGAAGACCGTGAAGATGGCGGAACACCGGGCTTTTTACAGGTTATTAAAACCGCTCTTGCCATTGAACTGAAGGAAGAAATGGGTATTGAAAATATTCTTAAACGGGAACATGAAATTGTTAAGTATGTTTTTAGTGAACTGAATCCTGTTTCGAATATCAAAATTTTGGCAGGGCATCATCAGGAAAGGTTAGGGGTAATTTCGTTTTTTATAGACGACTTGCATTTTAATCTGGGAGTAAAATTACTGAATGACAGATTCGGAATTCAGACTCGTGGCGGATGCAGCTGTGCGGGAACGTATGGACATTTTTTACTGCATGTTGATCAGGAAACTTCTAATAAACTGGTTGATGAAATTACGATTGGTGATTTAATTAAAAAACCGGGCTGGATCAGAATGTCAATTCATCCAACGACGACGAATGAGGAGATTGCTTTTGTCTGCCAAAGTATAAAAGAACTTGCTGAAAATCACGAAAGTTGGAAACTGGATTATGAGTATGATAAAAATACGAATGAGTTTGTGCATAAAAATGCTAATTCGTTTGAAGATGAATTGGTTGCGAGTTGGTTTGCTTCTTAAATTCTGAAAAATAAATTTTATATAAAACCTGGCAGCTTTCATAGCTCGTCGGGTTTTATTTCTCATGGAATAATAAATTTCTAACCTAGCCCCGATAGAGCGGTTATCCTTTTATGGCAGGGTTTGCCATAAAAGATAGTAGTGAAAGCGGGACTTTTGGCCCTGAAAAAGCTAAAAACGTCTGCTTCTAAGTAATTAATTGATAATCATGCCTATTTTTGTTGGCTATTACAAATAAATGTATTAATTTTGCAGTCCTTTTGGCAAAGAAGAGTTTCCATTAGGTATCAACTATTTATGTAAAACAACTTCTGTTTTTTCTACTGCTTTATGAAACTCGAGGAAAACAGAATACAAATTTTTTTATCAGCATGTCTGAACAATTAAAATCACAAGAAGAGTTTTTAGCAAATTTTAACTGGCATAACTTCCAAGAAGGAATCGACGCAGTAGATGAGAAAAACTTACAAGAGTTTGAAGAACTAGTATCAAAAACTTTCATCGCTACAGATCAGGAAGAAGTAGTTGAAGGTGTTGTTGTTAGAATTACAGATAGAGACGTTATCGTTGATATCAATGCTAAATCTGAAGGTGTTATTTCTTTAAACGAATTCCGTTACAACCCAAACTTAAAAGTAGGTGACAAAGTAGAAGTATTAATCGACATCCGTGAGGACAAAACAGGTCAGTTAGTATTATCTCACAGAAAAGCACGTACTATCAAATCTTGGGATAGAGTTATTGCAGCTAATGAAACTGGAGAAATCGTTAACGGTTTTGTTAAATGCAGAACTAAAGGAGGTATGATCGTTGACGTATTCGGTATCGAAGCGTTCTTACCAGGATCTCAAATTGACGTTAAGCCAATTAGAGACTACGATGTATATGTAAACAAAATGATGGAATTCAAAGTGGTAAAAATCAACCACGAATTCAAAAACGTTGTTGTATCTCATAAAGCTCTTATCGAGGCTGATATTGAAGTACAGAAAAAAGAGATCATCGGTCAATTACAAAAAGGACAAGTATTAGAAGGTGTTGTTAAAAACATCACTTCTTATGGTGTGTTCATTGACTTAGGTGGTGTTGACGGATTAATTCACATTACTGACCTTTCTTGGAGCAGAATCAACCACCCAAGTGAAGTTCTTGAATTAGACCAAAAATTAAACGTTGTAATCCTTGATTTCGATGATGAGAAAACAAGAATTCAATTAGGATTGAAACAATTAAACGCTCACCCATGGGATGCTTTAGATGCTAACTTAACTGTTGGTGACAAAGTTAAAGGTAAAGTAGTTGTAATCGCTGATTACGGTGCATTTATCGAAGTTGCTGAAGGTGTTGAAGGTTTAATCCACGTTTCTGAAATGTCATGGTCAACTCACTTACGTTCTGCTCAGGACTTCGTGAAAGTTGGAGATGTTGTTGAAGCAGTTATCTTAACTCTTGACAGAGAAGATCGTAAGATGTCATTAGGTATCAAACAATTAACTCAGGATCCATGGACTGACATTACTTCTAAATACCCGGTAGGTTCTAAACACACAGGTATCGTTAGAAACTTCACAAACTTTGGTATTTTCGTAGAATTAGAAGAAGGAATTGATGGATTAATCTACATTTCTGACCTTTCATGGACTAAGAAAATCAAACACCCATCTGAGTTTGTAAACGTTGGTGAAAAACTTGATGTTGTAGTATTAGAATTAGATGTTGAAGGACGTAAATTATCTTTAGGTCACAAACAAACTACTGCTAATCCTTGGGATCAATACGAAGATTCTTTCGCTGTAGGAACTATCCACAACGGTGAGATTTCTGAAATCGTTGACAAAGGAGCTACTGTAGAATTCGGAGATGATATCGTTGCTTTCATTCCAACTCGTCACCTTGAAAAAGAAGACGGAAAGAAATTGAAAAAAGGTGATTCAGCTGATTTCAAAGTAATCGAGTTCAACAAAGAATTCAAAAGAGTTGTTGCTTCTCACACTGCTATCTTCAGAGAAGAAGAAGAGAAAAATGTGAAAGCTGCTGCTGAAACTACTGCATCTGCATCTACTAACGCACCAGCTGCGACTTTAGGTGATAACAATGATGTATTAGCTGCTTTAAAAGCTAAAATGGAAAAAACTGAGAAAAAATAATTCTTACGTTTTTTATAAATAGAAAGTCCCGCAGAGATGTGGGACTTTTTTTTGTTTGAGGTTTAAGGTTTCAAGTTTCAAGCTTGTCAGTGGGAGCAAAGTCGATAACTCATAGTAGTTGAAATTTGATTTGTTTATTATGCTTTAGGAGCTATTTCCAGCTATCATTCCAAATCTTTTATGCCGAACGCCGGCACAAAAGGATTTTCCCTTCTATCTGGGCTAGGCATTCATTTTCAGAATAAAATTTTTAATTTGAAGCTAATAATTTTGTTTCTTCAGGAGTGAAATCATTTACAATTGCATAAGAATTAATCCCTGTAATGTTCATTTCGTCAAGTATATCAACCAGATTTCCGTAATTAGATTTTTTACTGGGTTTAATAATCACTATTACACCTTTTTCAGTACTATCTGTGTATTGGTGAATCTTTTTATTTATAGCGATTAGTTCCTTTCTTATTCCATTTTTACCGTAATCAATTTGTTTAGGATTTTGTACAGGAGAATGTATTAATCCCATATAACTAATCATTTTGTTATTATCGTCCAGTAATAAAGTCAAGACTCTAAGCTCGTCTACACGATAGCAACCGCCCGACCATTCATCAATGCAATCTGGTACTCCTAAATCCATCATTTTAGGTTTCCTTAATTCCCCTGCAACCATAAAAAATATAATCAGTAGAAAAGAAATACTGACCATTGCGGTTAAATCAACGCTTGTAGTTAGTTTTCTGCTTCGGACTTTTCTATTAATTTCCATAATTTGAGAATTTTAGTTAGCTGCTAATAGTTTTGATTCTTCAGGAGTGAAATCATCTACAATCGTATATGTATCAATTTTAGTAATTGACATTTCATCTAAAATGTCAACCAAATTCTTGAAATTGCATTTTTTGCTTGGTTTTATTATAACGATTAGGCTTTTGTCAGGACTTCCAGTATAATCCTGAACTTTCTTTTTTTTATTTAATAGTTCTTTTCGGATGCCATTAGCTCCATATTTAATTTGTTTAGGTTTATCGGTATATCCAAGTAATCCTGAATAAGTAATAATTTTATCATTTTTATCAAGTAGAATTGTTGTGACACGATAATCTATACCAACACCACAATGGATTACTCCATCCCATACCGGATCTTTATCAGGTAATCCTAAACTAATTCCCTTTGGCTTCGATAATTCAATCGTAACCATAAAAAATATAATCAGTAAAAATGAAATGCTTACCATTGCGGTTAAATCAACTCTGGTGTTTAATTTTTTGCTTCTCACTTTTTTAGGCAGATTTTCCATAATGAATGATTTTTTAATAAAGCTAATGATAAAATTGAAACAAAAAAGATTTATACTTAAAAATAATTTAATCTATTTCTTAATTTCCATTGTTGATAAACTCTGAAGGAGACATTCCAAAACTCTTTTGAAAATTTCTGCTGAAACTCGACTGCGAATTGTATCCCACTATTTCTGCAATTTCATAGACTTTGTATTTTCCGGAAAGCAATAATTCTGCTGCCTTTTTCAGTCGTGCATTGTTAATCAGTTCATTAGGACTCAGGTTAGATATGTCTTTTATTTTGCGATATAAAGTAGAACGGCTCATGTGGAGAATATCGGCTAATGATTCGACACTTAGATTTGTATCTGCCATATTCTGGTCAATAATTTCATCCAGTTTTTTAATAAAATCCTCGTCGGTTTTATTATGGGCAATTGTTTTTAAATGGGACAGGGGAGAACTTGCATAATATTCCATAACATGCCGCCTGTTGGATATTAAATTGTCAATTTGAGCCAATATAAAATCCATAGAAAATGGCTTGGAAATATATGCATCAGCGCCTGATTCTAAACCTTTGATTCTGGATTGTACTGCGCTCAAGGCTGTGAGTAAAATTACAGGAATATGACTTGTTTCAATATTAGATTTAATACGGCCGCATAACTCAATTCCGTCCATTACAGGCATTGTAATATCGCTGATAACGATATGTATTGTTTCATTGTGGATTACTTTTAATGCTTCTTCTCCATTGGCTGCTTTAAAAATTTTATATTCTTTGCTAAGCTCTTTGCTCATAAAATTAAGCAGTTCTAAATTGTCCTCTACAACCAGTATTTGGGTTTTGATATTTTTAGCTATAATCTCATTTTCAAATTCTTCATTGCTTTCTTTTCCTGTTTCAGGGGAATCTTTATAGAGATGAAATTCGCTCTCCTGACGCAGCGGTAACTGCAACACAAAAGTATTCATTGAAACGTCTGAAAATTGCAATTTTAATGTACCATTATGTAATTCAGTCAATGAATGGGCTAGTGATAATCCGATTCCTGTACCTGTCTGCATTTCAGATCCTAATATCCTGAAGAAAGGTTCGAAAATTTTGTTTTTAAGGGTTTTTGGAATCAAGTTTCCGTCATTTTTGATGATAAATTCCAAAGAATCTTCATCCCTGAATAATGTAATGAAAACTTTGCTTTTGGCATATTTGATCGCATTACTGATTAAATTGCTTAGGATTTTCCGAATTGCCTCTTCATCTACGAATGCATAAATATTTTTTTCTCCCAGTTCCAGTTCGAAATGGATGTTTTTTTCTTCAATTAAAGGAGTGAATTCAGACTGTAAATGTTTAACAAGCATTGATATATTCGTTTCAACAAAAGTCAATCCCAAGCCTTCCATTTCTGTTTTTCTAAAATCAAGCAATTCATTGACCAAATTCAATAAGCGGGAAGTATTCTTTTCCATTATTGATAAATTAGGCAGAATTTCAGGAGATTCATAGGTTTTTTTGAGCAAACTTTCTAAAGGACTTTTAATTAAGGTTAAAGGCGTTCTGATTTCGTGTGCAACATTGGTGAAAAATTCAATTTTTGCATGATAGATTTCCTTTTCTTTCTCGTTATTAAGAGTTGCTATTTTTTGGTTATTCTCCTTGATTGTTTTACGGTGATATCGATGCAAAAGCCAGTAAAAACAACCTGATAGTAGTAAAAAATAGAGAAAAAATGCATAACTGCTTGCCCAAAATGGTGGTAATATTGTAATGGCAACGACAGCTTCCTTACTCCATATTCCGCTTGCACTTAATGACTTTACCCTGAATTTATAATCACCCGACGGAAGTTCAGTAAAAAAAACTTTATTGTTTTTATTCAGGTAAACCCAATCATCACTTATCCCGTCCAGTTTATACCAATATTCTGTAAGCTCAGGAGCTGTGTAGCTTAATGAAGCAAAATCAATATTAAAATTAGACTGGTGATTTTTTAAAGTAATTTTTTTGATGTAAGAAACAGATTCGTCCAGCGGTGACTCTTCATCATTAACGCCAACATCCTGATTGTTAATCTGAAGACCTGTAATAAATATAGGCGGATTGTATTTGTAGGCACTGAAATTTTTAGGATTAAAGCTAATCATTCCGTTCAGGTTCCCAAAATACATATCTCCGTTAGAATCTTTAAAGGCAGAGCTGTAATTAAACTGGTCGCTCAGTAATCCGTTTGCTGTGGTGAAGATTTTCACAGCCTTCGTTTTATAATTAAATGTGACCAGTCCTTTTGAAGTTGTAATCCATAAATTTTCTTTTTCATCCTGAAGAATAGAATAAATTACATTGCTTGGAAACCCTTCCTTAGTGGTAAATTTTCTGAATTCTTTTTTTCGGATATCAAATAAATTCAGGCCATTTTCGGTTGCTATCCAAAGGTTGTTCTGCTTATCCTGAAAAATCGATGTGATAAAATCATTACTGATGCTTTTATCATTTTTTGAATCATACCTGTAAACTGCTTTTTCCTTAGTTTTAGCATTGTAATAAAATAGTCCGTCCCTGTAGGAGCCTGCCCATAAATTTCCGTCTTTGTCTTTAAACATACAGGTATAATGTGTGTTTTGGGAAAAATAATCGCAAATTTTGAAATTATCATTTTGATCATCATATATATAAATCCCCAGAGAAGTTACTACATATAATTTCTTTTCCGGAGTTTCATAAAACGTAATAATAAAATTACTTCTTAAATTACTGGAATTCTGGTCATAATGTTTGATGACTTGTCCGGTATTAGCATCTATTACATCCAATCCATGCTCAAAAGTTCCTATCCAGACTTTATTTCCTCTTGGTAAAACGGCATGTATGTTATAAAAGGAGAGTCCTGATTTTGTTCCATTGGGCTGAAAATTTACAAATTTCCTCGTCTGCAGGTTAAATTTATTAATCCCGGCATCTTCAGTACCAATCCAGAGATTTTCATGGTCGTCTTTGTGAATCTCACGAACGGCACTTCCCACAATTGCATTTTCACTCATACGCGGAAAGTATTTTTTAAACTGATCGTATTGTTTTTGATGGTAATTTACCCCTCCAAAATAAGTTCCAATCCAGACCCCGTTTTCCTTATCAATAGTAATGCAATACGCTGCATTATCTGAAATTGCATAAGGATCGCTCGGGCTTTTGCGTAAATTTCGTATGGTTTGATTTTTTAAATTATAAATGTAAGCACCGGATTCACTGGCGATCCATAAGTCATTTTTGTTCTTTTTAAATTGTCTGACAAAGATCGGTCTTGCGGAACCGTTAATAAAAGGAGATGTTTTTCCTGTTGATACATCATATTTATAAACACCGTGATCCCTTGTACCAATTAAAATTGAATTCGCATCTAATGCATAAATAACCGAAATTGAAAAATTGATGCCGGGAAGCTGTACATTAATTTTATCAAAACTTTGAGTAGCTTCAGAATAACGGTATAAATCATCATATGATGATGCCCATATTACTCCATTTTTATCACACGTAATAGAAGTGGCATAAAATGAATTTCTGTCAAACAGTTTGGTTTCTTTTGTATCAACATTATATTTTACAAGTGTTCCAATAGAAATAAACCACAAATTATTTTTCAGGTCATTATCAATATCATTAATACGATTGTTTATTGCCTCGTTCAGAAAAGTAAATTTTTCTAACTTTTTATCATAAGAATACAATCCTTTGTCAGTTCCGACCCAGATATAATTTTTGAATTCATGCAGCGATTGAATATAGTTTATTCCTAATGATGTTTTAGGGTTTGATCCGCTGCGGAATGTTTTAAAATGATATCCGTCAAAGCGGTTTAGACCATCCTTAGTGCCAAACCATAAAAAACCATCTTTGTCCTGAATGGAGGCTAGAACAGAATTATTAGACATGCCGTTTTCAACCTTATAATGTTTGAAATAATATTCCTGACTGAAAATTGTAGCTGACAAAAACAAAAGACAAATGACTGTCCCTATTTTGAAAAATCGTTGCATGTGAATGTTTTTATTAATTTTTTATAAAAATAGCTTCTCTTATTGTGTCATAAGCATGCATTCTGTTTTGTATGCAGGTTTACAAGGTTTTTTATAGATGATTTGAATGATTTAAACACAATTGTGAGACAAAATGGGGTTACAATTGTGTTGCCAATATCCTATTTTGGTCAAAAAATAAAATGACATTTTTTTAGTATTTAAATTGTGATATTGATAAATAAACACTGAAATATCTACTGATAAATAAAAATACACATCTTAACCTTGGCTGCAATATTACTTAATTTTTGGTAATACAAAATGAAAAAGTAATTTTTTAATCTCAATAATTGAAACAATAAAAAAAACATTCCAATACCTTTTTATAATGAAAAACAAAAATAATTTAATAGCGATTGCTTTATTTTCGGTACTAACAATTAGCTGTAATAAAAGCAAAAATGAAGTTAAAACCGAACAAAGCCCAACCGAAACTTCTGCTACCGAAAGAACAATCTGGACAAAAGAGAAAGCTAATACATGGTATGCAAAACAACCATGGCTTGTAGGAGCCAATTTTACACCAGGTAATGCCATTAACCAGTTAGAAATGTGGCAGGCTGATACATTTGATCCTAAAAAAATCGGTCAGGAATTAGGTTGGGCAGAAAGCATAGGAATGAATGTAATGCGTGTTTATCTTCATGACCTGTTGCATAAGGATGATGCTGAAGGATTTTATAAGAGAATGGACGAATATTTGACTATTGCAGACAAACATCATATCAAAACATTATTCGTTTTGTTCGATTCCTGCTGGGATCCATTTCCTGTGTCTGGAAAACAAAGAGCTCCAAAACCATTTTTACACAATTCTGGCTGGGTGCAGTCACCGGGACAAAAAGCACTTCTGGATGAAAAACAAGCTCCGCGTCTCGAAAAATATATAAAAGAAACGGTAGCGCACTTTAAAGATGATAATCGAATCTTAGGGTGGGATGTCTGGAATGAGCCGGATAACATGAACAGGCCCGCTTATGAAAAAGCAGAAGTTACCAATAAAGAAGAGCTGGTTTATAAACTTTTAGAAAAAGCCTTTAAATGGGCGAGATCCAGTAATCCTTCGCAACCTTTAACGTCAGGAGTCTGGGCTGGTGACTGGTCTGAAAAAGGCATGAAACCAATTTTTAAACTGCAACTGGAACAGTCTGATATCATTTCTTTTCATTGTTATGATAAACCGGCAGATTTTACAAATAGAATAAATGAATTAAAACGTTACGGCAGACCATTATTATGTACAGAATATATGGCAAGACCAAACGGCAGTACCTTTGAAGGATTTTTGCCAATTGCCAAAGAAAACAAAATTGCCATGATGAACTGGGGATTAGTGGACGGAAAAACGCAAACTAAATTTCCGTGGGACAGTTGGACAAAAACATATACTTCTGCGCCGCCTGTATGGTTTCATGAAGTATTTAATGCTGATGGAACGCCATACAAAAAATCTGAAACCGATTTTATACAAAAAATTACATCCGAAGTAAATTCTAAATAATAACGATATAAAAGTTGCCTTTTTTTAATAACTGTGGTTAGTTGTTTAATGTGATCGAAATTATCGGGATACTTTGTCGCGGTAATTTGATTTTTAATACAATGCATTTGAAAGAATAATCAAAAAGCCACCAATACTTACATGCCTCAAAACTGCTCATAAATAATTATCATAATGAAAATAAATAATTCAATAATCAAACAAATACTAATGCTGATGCTGTTTTGTTTAGTAAGCAAAACAGTTTCCGCACAGCAAACATTTACCAATCCTCTTTTAGATTACGGGGCAGATCCGTATAGTACCTATCATAATGGCTATTATTACTATACTCATACGATGCAAAATCATCTTGTTCTTTTAAAAACCAAAAGTTTAGCAGACCTGAAAAATGCGGAAAAGAAAGTCATTTGGACTGCACCGGCAAACACCGAGTATTCTGCTGAGATTTGGGCACCAGAATTTCACTTTATCAAAGGTAAATGGTATGCCTATTTTGCTGCAGATAATGGTTCTAACAATACGCACAGAATGTATGTTTTAGAAAACGATTCAAAAGACCCAATGCAGGGTGAGTGGGTTTTTAAAGGAAAGATTGCCGCTCAGACGGATAAATGGGCTATTGACGGCAATGTTTTTACATACAAAAAACAATTGTACATGATTTGGTCTGGTTGGGAAGGAGATGCTAATGGACAGCAAAATATTTATATCGCAAAAATGAAGACTCCAACTCAGATTGACGGCGACAGAGTTCGTATTTCCAGTCCGACAAATCCCTGGGAATTACACGGTGCACTGCATGATGATATAAATCCTCCGCAGGTAAATGTAAATGAAGGACCTCAATTCCTGACACATAAGAATAAAGCATTCATTGTTTTTTCGGCAAGCGGATGCTGGACCGATAATTACAGTTTAGGGCTGCTCGCTTTTACAGGAAAAGATAATTTACTGGATCCTTTGGCATGGGTAAAATCAGATAAACCTATTTTGGAACAATCCAGTAAAACAAAAGTATATGCTCCTGGACATAATTCATTCTTTAAATCACCAAATGGAAAAGAAGACTGGATTTTATACCATGCAAATTCGAACCCGGGTGAAGGATGTGGTGTGCAAAGATCGCCAAGAATGCAGCAGATCAAATGGGATGAAAATGGAAATCCTGTTATTGGTGATCCAATAGCAGAAGGAGTTTCTATAGCTATTCCTGCAATGAAATAATTAAAATATAAAACGATGAAAAAAAATCAATTAGTAAGTGTTCTTCTTTTAGGGTTGTTTTTTCAAATTTCCTGTCAGAAGAAACAAAGTGACAATTCCAACGACTCAAATAAATCGGTAATCCAAAATGTAAATTTGAAACCGACAGCTCTTGATTCTATTGATTTCAAAGGAAAAATCGACGGAAAAGAAGTAAATCTTTACTGGATAAAAAATAAAAATATCCATGCGGCTTTTACCAATTATGGAGGACGTTTGGTTAGTTTACTGGTTAAAAACAAGAACAATAAATTTATAGATGTTGTAGTTGGTTTTAAAAGTATCAAAGAGTATCAAAACTCAACTGAAAAATATTTTGGAGCTACAATAGGACGAGTTGGTAATCGAATCGCAAAGGGAAAATTCAGTTTAAACGGAAAAAATTATAGTGTTCCGGTTAACAATGGTGAAAATGCTTTGCACGGCGGGACAAAAGGATATGAGGATGTAGTTTGGAATGCAGAAAAAATTAACGATCAGACTTTGGTTTTTACTTATGTTTCGCCAGATATGGAAATGGGTTTTCCCGGAAATTTAAAAGTAAAAGTTACATATAGCGTAACCACTGATAATGAAATTAAGATGGAATATGAGGCAACAACCGACAAAACGACGATTGTGAATTTAACCAATCATGCTTTTTTTAATCTAAATGGAGAAGGAAGCGGAACCATTTTAAATCATATGGTACAATTTAATGCAAAAGAATATACTCCGGTTGATAAAGGCTTGATTCCAACAGGTAAAATTGAAACTGTTGCAGGTACACCATTCGACTTTGTTACTCCTCATACAATTGGAGAACGTATAAATGCGAAGAATGTTCAATTGGAAAACGGAGGCGGATACGATCATAATTTTGTATTAAATAATAAAAAGCAAAATGGAATGGCGCATGTAGGTTCCATAACTGGAGATGTATCAGGTATTGTAATGGATATTTATACGGAAGAACCAGGTTTTCAGTTTTATAGCGGTAATTTCATGCAAGGCAAAAATACATTCAAATCAGGCGCAAAAGATGATTACAGAACTGCTTTTGCTTTAGAAACACAGCATTTTCCTGATGCACCCAATCATCCGAATTTTCCATCCATAATATTAGAGCCTAACGCAGTTTACCATACTGTGTCTGTTTATAAATTTTCAGAAAAACCTTAATTTGTCTCTTATTTAATTTTTTTTAAATAGTTGATAATCTGATACTAAAAAAAATGTTGCAGTTATTTGTTATAAAAATATTTTGTAGAATGAAATTGTTTCTATTTATTTGCTAAAACGTTTTAGTATTATTGTTTTTTAATTTTATCATCATATAATAACATTTAAATTTCTAATATGAATTTTAAAACCATAATATTTTCCATTTTCATTATTTCGGCAGTTGTCAAAATTGATGCACAACAAGTTCCTTTGCAAAAAAAATCAGCAGTAGGAAATTGCATAGTAGAATTTGTACCCAAAGGATTTGATAAAAACAAAACTCCATCATTGATTCTTGCATCTGAGCCAAATTCTAAGGGGAAAGTACCAACCGACTGGTCTTTAATCCCTGAATTTTCATTGACAAATAATAAGGCAATTGCGGTTTTGAATTTGAAAGGTGACATTAGTTTATATGGTGGTGGAGAAGTTACAGGACCATTATTGCGTAACGGTCAGTCTATAAAATTATGGAATACAGATACAGGTGCTTACAGTGTCGAAGGTGGTAAAAGATTATACCAGACACATCCATGGGTAATGGGTGTACGTCCTGACGGATCTGCTTTCGGGATTATTTTTGACAGTACCTGGAAAGCAGAGCTAATTACAAATTCTAATCAGATTATTTATAATTCTGAGGGTGCTTTGTTCAGAATATATATTATCGACAGAAAATCGCCTCAGGAGGTTATGAAAGGGCTTTCTGAATTAACAGGAACAATCAAATTACCTCCGCGCTGGGCATTAGGATACCATCAATGCCGATTCTCTTATGACAGTGAAAAGCGTGTTATGGAAATAGCTGATAACTTCAGGGAAAAGAAAATTCCATGTGACGTAATCTGGATGGATATTGACTATATGCAGGGATACAGGGTTTTTACATTTGACAGTATCAGGTTCCAAAATCCGAAACGATTAAATGCTAATCTGCATGCAAAAGGCTTTAAGGCAATTTATATGATAGATCCCGGAGTAAAAGTAGATAAAGAGTATGCAGTTTATCAATCCGGTTCAAAAAATGACGTGTGGGTGCAGCAAACTAACGGAGAGGAATATCACGGTAAAGTGTGGCCTGGAGATTGTGCATTTCCGGATTTTACAAGTCCTAAAACCAGAAAGTGGTGGGGAGGACTTTATAAAGACTTTTTAAACACTGGTATTGACGGAGTCTGGAACGACATGAATGAACCTGCCGTAAATGATAATGATTTCCCTGAAGATAAACGTCTGGGGACAATGCCTTATGATACTCCGCACAAAGGTGGCGGAAATTTACCTCAGGGTTCTCATTTGCTGTATCACAATGCGTATGGGCGATTGATGGTGGAAGCTTCTTATGATGGGATTCTAAAAACAAATCCTGAAAAGCGGCCATTTCTTTTAACGAGATCAAACTTATTAGGAGGACAGCGTTATGCGGCTACATGGACAGGTGATAATTATGCTGGTGAGGAGCATATGAAATTATCTGTCCCGATGTCGCTTACACTCGGATTATCAGGACAGCCATTCAGTGGCCCGGATATAGGAGGTTTCCTTGGAAATACTGATGGCGATCTATGGGCAAACTGGCTTGGATTTGGAGCCTTCATGCCTTTTGCAAGAGGTCACGCCTGTGCAGGGACAAATGATAAAGAGCCCTGGGCGTACGGTGCTGAAATAGAAAAAACATCCCGTATTGCTTTAGAAAGACGCTATCGTTTGTTACCGTATCTATATACTCTTTTTTATGAATCTTCTAAAACCGGAATGCCGGTTATGGCGCCAGTATTTTTTGCTGATGTTAAAGATTCACGCTTAAGAGCAGAGGATCAGGCGTTTTTATTAGGAGAAAATCTTTTGGTGGTTCCGGCATTTGCAAAAAATCCGGTACTTCCATCAGGAATTTGGGAAGAATTAAATCTTATTGAAGGAGAAAAGACAGACAAATACCAGGCAAAATTGAGTATCAGAGGCGGAAGTATTATTCCTGCCGGGAAAGTGATCCAGAATGCCGGAGAAAATTCATTCGATCCGTTAAGTCTTTTTGTTTGTCTTGATAAAGAAGGTAAAGCAAAGGGGGAATTATATGTAGATTCAGGAGACGGATTTGGGTTTCAGAAAGGAGATTATGCCTTGCTAACTTTTACAGCTGAGAAACACAATGATACTGTTATTGTTAAAGCTGCTCATGTTGAAGGCAAGAGAAATACCAATGAGGATATAAAAGCCGTTAATGTAAGTTTGGTACTTGACACTAAAACATATAGTGGTTCTGGTACGCTTAAAGCAGGTATTACAATTAGTTTGAAATAAAATCATTAATGAATACGGAGCAAATTGAATAATAGTTTAAACATGAAAAAAAATGTGGTGAGATTCTGGATTATAAGTGCTATCTGTTTAGTCAGTAATACAGTTACAAGCCAAAAATCAGATAAAAAGTTATCCGATTATGTAAAGCCTAATATTGGAACGGCACACAGCCGTTGGTTTTTTTATACTCCTGCTGCAATGCCTTTTGGACTGGCGAAACTTGGTCCGTCAACTAATGCGCATTTGGGAAACAAGGACGGATGGGAAGCTACAGGTTATGATGACAGGGATACTTCTATTGAAGGTTTTGCATGTTTGCATGAATTTCAGATTGGTGGTATTGTCCTGGCACCTTCAGTTGGAAAATTACAGACAATACCGGGAACTCTTGAAAACCCTGATGAAGGTTACAGGTCCAGATTCGACAGAAAGGATGAATATGCAACAGCAGGATATTATTCAGTATTGCTTAAGGATTATAAAATTAAGGCAGAACTTACGGCTACAAAAAGAGTAGGTTTTCAGCGATATACTTTTCCAAAATCATCTCAGTCCAATATCATTTTTGATATTGGAAACAGGCAAGGTGAAAGCGGAGCTGTTAAGGAATCAAAAGTGGTCATCACTAAAGAGGGAAGGATAGAAGGTTATGTGATTACCATGCCTGAATATGTAAAAAAATACCAGAAAGGTGCTGATGTAGCCATGTATTTTTCGGCTATTTTAGATAAAAAGCCAAAGAGTTTTGGTGTATTTACTAAAGAAGAGATTCTAGGAGGTAACAAAGAAATTTCAGGTAAAGGAGCCGGAGTTTACCTGACTTTTAATACAAAAGAAAATGAAACAATCACCGTTAAAATTGGTTTATCATACACCTCTGTAGCTAATGCCAGACTTAATCTGGATGCAGAAGCAAAAAAGTTAAATTTTGATACAGCAAAAAAACAGAGCCTTGAAGTATGGAATGATTATTTAGGCAGAATAACCGTAGAAGGTAAAAACCAAAATGATAAAATTAAATTTTATACTGGACTTTATCACGCTTTGTTAGGTCGCGGCTTAGGAAGTGATGTAAACGGAGCGTATCCAATGAATAACGGACAAGTAGGGCAGATTCCACTTGACGCGAAAAGAAAACCTCAGCACAATTATTACAATACAGATGCTATTTGGGGAGGGTTTTGGAATTTAACCCAATTGTGGGCACTTGCTTATCCGGAGTATTATGCTGACTGGGTTCAGGGACAAATATTGGTTTATAAAGATGCAGGCTGGCTCGGAGATGGTATTGCAAACAGTAAATATGTATCGGGAGTAGGAACAAACTTTACGGGGCTTGCGATAGCATCAGCATATAATTCAGGTATTCGAAATTTTGATGTAGAAAAAGGTTACGAAGCTGCATTAAAAAACGAATTAGAATGGAGAGATAGGATAGAAGGTGCAGGAAAGATGGATGTAAAACAGTTTGTAGAACTGGGCTATTCGCCATATTTAGATAATATGGATTATAATACGAATACTGAAGGCTCAGGATTTTCAGCTTCACATACGCTAGAATATTCGTATAGCGCTTATGCTGTTGCCCAATTTGCTAAAGCATTAGGAAAAACAAAAGATTACGAAAAACTTATAAAATTAGCTGACGGATGGAAATTGCTTTATGATAAAGAAACGACTTTTATAAGACCTAAATATGCAAATGGGGAATTTATAAAAGATTTTGATCCATCGCAGCCGTGGAGGGGTTTTCAGGAAGGAAATGCCTGGCAATATACGTTTTATGTCCCTCATAATGTTCCTGAATTAGTGGCGACTTTAGGAAAAGATACTTTCAATAATCGTCTGGATGATATCTTTATAAAATCTCAAAAAAATGTATTTGGAGGAGGAACTAAAATAGATGCATTTGCGGGACTATCAGGTTTTTATAATCATGGAAATCAGCCAAATCTTCATATATCTTGGCTTTTTAATTTTTCTGGAAAACCTTATTTAACTCAAAAATGGGTACACGCTATCTGTGATGAATTTTATGGAACCGAAGGAATTCATGGCTATGGCTACGGTCAGGATGAAGATCAGGGACAATTAGGTGCCTGGTATGTAATGTCTTCTATCGGATTATTTGATGTTAAAGGCCTTACTGATATCAATCCGTCATTTGAAATCGGAAGCCCGTTATTTGATAAAATCACTATTAAAAAAATGGGAAAAGAACGTAATAAAACTTTTGTTATTGATGTAGAAAATAATTCAAAAACGAATATTTATTTGCAGGAAGTGAAACTGAATAAAAAGAATCTAAATAAGCTTTCAATTGATCTTGATGTCATTAAGCTGGGAGGTGTTTTAAAAATGAGAGTAGGCGCAAAACCAGGAAATATGCCTTAATTGGTTTTGTAATTTTTTTTTCATAGTTATTTAAACTAAATACAGATATTATGAAACAAGTTTTATTTTTTCTTTTGATTATTTCCTATTCAAAAATAGCTGCACAAGCAAATCCTTCTGTATCCCCTAATAACAATCCCATATTCAAAGGCTGGTATGCAGATCCTGAAGGAATTATTTTTGATAAAACCTACTGGGTTTATCCTACTTTTTCTGCCCGTTATGAAGATCAGGTTTTTATGGATGCTTTTTCTTCAAAAGATTTGGTGCATTGGACAAAACATCCCAGGATAATAGATACCGCAGCAGTCAAATGGGCTAAAAAAGCAATTTGGGCGCCTTCGGTCATTAAAAATAAAAATAAATACTTCCTGTTTTTTGGAGCAAATGATATTCAGAGCGATAATGAACGGGGCGGAATTGGTGTTGCAGTAGCTACAAAACCTCAGGGGCCCTATAAAGATTATTTAGGAAAACCATTAGTTGATAAATTTTATAATGGAGCACAGCCCATTGATCAGTTTGTGTTTAAGGATAAAGATGGTCAGTATTATTTAATTTATGGCGGATGGAGACATTGTAATATTGCAAAATTGAAACCTGACTTTACCGGATTTGTACCTTTTCAAGATAAAACAGTTTTTAAAGAGATTACACCAGAAAACTATGTTGAAGGTCCGTTTATGTTTATCAGAAACAATAAATATTACTTCATGTGGTCTGAGGGAGGCTGGACCGGCCCTGATTATTGTGTTGCATACGCTATCGCAGATTCTCCACTGGGACCTTTTAAAAGAATTGGAAAAATAGTAGAACAGGATTCTAAAATTGCCAACGGAGCAGGACATCATTCAGTTATAAAACATCCTGATTCAGATGTTTATTATATTGTTTACCACAGAAGACCTTTAACAGAAACGAATGGAAATTCAAGGGAAACTTGTGTTGAAGAAATGCATTTTGATGAAAATGGTTTTATAAAACCTGTTGTAATCACAAATGAAGGTGTAAAAGCCCATTTGATTAAGTAATAAATAATATAGCCGTAGAACGTAATGTTACGTTATGGTGTAAAAAAATCAGGTTTTCTATTTTACTTTTCAGTTAGGTATTTCTGTTAGACGAATAAAACACTTTATTACTACGATTTCTTGCAGGGTATTTACTTTTGAAATTCACAATCCATTCAATGGTGGATTAAAATCACGATTTTTTGTCTCGTTTCAAAGTATTAACTTCTAACTTTCTTAAATTCAGTTATCTGTCAAATTTCAAAAATGTCTTTTCTGCTTTACATCGTTTGTTACAAATATTCTTAAAATATAATTGTCAAAGCTCGAAAGTATTTACTTTTCTACAAGGCTATTTAAAAAACTATTTTCAATGTTTTATGATAAAACCCTTGTATTTGCAAGAGGGGTCATGGCAGCATTTTTATCCAGACGATTTTCGATCATAATAAACATTAAATTCTATTTTGAATAAAAATTAAGCCTAAAAATAAAATAGAAAACCACGATTCTATCCTTGAAAATACTTCACTTTTATTGTAATTGTCAAAATAGATTTTCCGGTTGTAGCATATTACCTATTTATTTTAATCATAATGTATTTTTTCAGTGTTTTCGGGGCTCTGTGAACCATTTGAACATAATTTTGAAACAAAATGGGATTAAAATTACATGACCAATACCCTAATTTGGTCAAAAATTAAAATGATGTTTTTTGGACTATAAATTATTTTATTGATAAAAAAATGATATTAAAATTTAACATGCTTTAAAAAAGAATATAATTTGATGATTTATCAATATTTGAGATTTCTTTTACAAAATCAAGAAAGTACTAAAATCAAATTCATAAGAGCACATCTTAATTTAAAAAAAACTAACTAATTAAACCAAAAAATTAACTCAGATGAAAATCAAAACGACTTGGAAAATGCCATCCACGCCACCGAGCTTATTTGCCTTGAGTAAAAAGTTCAGTACAAGTGGATTGATTTGCTTATTTTTTCTAATGCTCTGCGCAAGAAGTGCTTATGCACAAACCAAAAATTCACAGGATCCCATAAAAATAACGGGAAAAGTAACGGATTCTAAAGGGTTGTCACTACCCAGTGCTACCGTTATTGAAAAAGGGACAAAAAATGCTGTGTCAACAGACTTTGATGGAACTTTTACTATCACGGTATCTTCTCCTCAGGCAATACTTGTATTTAAGTACATTGGAATGAAAGAGGTTGAAAAGCCTTTAAATAATGCTAAAAAAATAGAGGTATCGCTTGCAGAAGAAACCAGCGACCTGCAAACAGTTGTAGTTGTGGGTTACGGAACGCAGAAAAAAGCTTCGGTTGTAGGAGCCATAAGTACCATAAAACCTTCTCTGTTGCAGGTAGGAACTGCCCGTACATTAGGTAACAACCTGGCAGGACAAATTACCGGAGTAATGGCTGTTCAAAGATCTGGTGAGCCAGGTTATGACCAATCGGATATTAGAATTCGTGGAATCTCTACTTTTGCAGGATCAACAAATCCGCTTGTATTGGTAGATGGAATTGAAAGAAACCTAAATGACCTTGATCCATCAGAAATTGAGTCTTTCTCTGTTTTGAAAGATGCTGCTGCCAGTGCTGTTTATGGTGTAAGAGGTGCAAACGGGGTTATTTTGATTAATACAAAAAGAGGTTTTGTAGGTACTCCAAGAATGCAATTGAGAACTGAATATTCAGTTCAGGAGCCTACTAAATTGCCAGGTTTCATTGGTGCTGCTCCTTACATGAGTTTATTAAATGAATTATCTGGTACGCAACTATATTCTCAGGATCGTATTGAAAAAACGGCGAATAAATATGACCCTGATTTATATCCTGATGTAAACTGGATTGATGATATAACAAAAGATTATGCTTTTACGTCAAGGACTAATTTTAATGTTGCCGGAGGATCAGAAATTTTGCGATACGCATTAACTGTTTCTCATTATAACGAAAAAGGGATTCTTGCAGGAGACCCTAAACAAACGTATGATTCAGAAACCAAACTAAACAGAACAAATGTTCGTTCAAATGTTGATGTTAACTTATCAAAAACAACTTTATTGAGAGTAAATATTGGAGGTTTTTTACAAAATCTTAATAAAGGAAACAGCAGTACGGATGAATTATTTGGTTTTGCTTTTGAAACAACTCCTTTTGCGCATCCGGCTGTTTATTCAGACGGAACCCTTCCTAAAATTCCGCAACGACCAAATCCGTGGGCTGTAAGTACGCAGCAGGGATATTACAAACAGGGAGCCAGTAAAATCGAAAGTTTAGTTTCATTAGAACAGGATTTTAAAGCTGTTACTCCTGGTTTGAAAGCGAAATTTACTTATTCATTTGACTCTTTTTCTCAAAACAGAGTAACACGTGGTAAAACTCCTTTTTACTATAATGTTGCTACTGAAAGAGATCTGGACGGGAGTTTAATTAAAAGCAGGCTCGATAACAGTGGTCAGGAATATTTAGGATATACTACCTCTCAGGATTTTGGAAACAAACGTGTTTATCTGGAAGCAAGCACAACGTATAGCCGTACTTTTAATGGTAAACATGATGTAAACGGTTTATTGTTATATAATCAGGATGAATATCAGGATGATAGAGGTCCTCAGGCTTTCAGGCATCAGGGACTGGCAGGAAGAGCTTCTTATACTTTTGATCGTAAATATATTGCCGAATTCAATTTTGGATACAATGGATCAGAAAATTTCGAAAAGAAAGATCGTTATGGATTTTTCCCATCTGTAGCTCTAGGATGGATTGCAAGTGAAGAAAAATTTATGGAGCCATACAAAGACGTTTTTAATAAAATTAAATTCCGTGGTGCTTACGGACTTGTAGGAAATGATCAGATTGGGGCCAATAGAAGATTTGCTTATTTAACTACCATTAGTGATAATAATAATTCAGACTATACTTTTGGTACAGGAACCGGAGTGAAATTCGAAGGAATTGAGGAAGGTGAAATTGGAGTAGGAGGTTTGACCTGGGAAAATGTAGCCAAAGCAGATTTAGGTTTAGAATTAGGAATACTGAATATGATTGACTTGACAGTAGATGTATTTCAGGAAAAAAGAAAGGACATCTTTATTTCTAGAAATACTGTTCCAAGTCAGGCAGGTTTTATTAATGCACCGTGGGCCAATTTTGGAAAAATGGAAAACAAAGGGCTTGAAATCTCATTAAATATCAATAAACAAATAACACCTGATTTTTTTATGAGCTGGCGAGGTAACTTTACTTATGTTGAAAATAAAGTAACTGAAAGAGATGAAGCCGCTTCTTTAAAGGGGACTTACCGCTCAGCGACAGGTATTCAAAATAATACTTTGTGGGGGCTTACTGCAACAGGTTTATATACAAATGAAGATTTTGCTACTATCAGTGATAACCCTCAGCAAAATGTTTTAGCTCCAGGTATGCCTATACCGCAGTTTGGTGTAGTACGTCCGGGAGATATTAAATATAAGGATAGAAATGCTGACGGAATTATCAGTGGTTTAGACGAAGGTTATATAGGAGGAACAACTGACCCTCAAATTGTTTACGGTTTTGGAAATACTACAAAATACAAACAATTCGATTTTAGTTTCTTTTTTCAGGGTGTAGCAAAATCAGAAAGAATTATTGGTGGAGCTAATTTTATACCAGGAAGCGGTCAGGGTACTTTAGGAAATATTTATAGTAACTACAATGACCGTTGGACAGAAGAAAATCCAAGTCAGGACGTGTTTTGGCCTAGATTAAGTTATGGTACTAACGCAAACAATTCTGTTGCTTCTACCTGGTGGAAAAAAGATATGAGTTTTGGCAGACTGAAGACTTTGGAGTTAGGATATACATTGAAAAAAGCGGTAGCTGAAAAAATCAAATTACAAGGAGTAAGAGTGTATTGCAGTGGCAATAATCTATTCTACATCTCAGATTTTAAACTTTGGGATCCGGAGTTAGGTACATCAAATGGTTTAAAATATCCAACAACAAAATCTATCCTTTTTGGATTAGATGTAACCTTATAATTTAAAAAAAATGAAAATGAAACATATATATATCAGATCAATATTCCTTTTCTTAGGATTATTATTATCGTCATCTTGTTCAGATTACTTAGATAAAGAGAGCGATACTGAACTTACTCTTGATGCTGTTTTTCAGAGCAAAACAAAAGTAGAGAACTGGCTGGCTTCCTGCTATTCAAGGATTCCTGATCCTATCTGGGGAGGAACTGTTCGTCAGACCGGATGGGAAATCTTAGCTGATGATATTACTCCGTCTGAGAGATGGCGCCAATATGGCTGGGATGTAATACCATTTATATTGGGCGACTGGTCGGTAGGTTCGCAATGGGCACCAGGATACTGGAATGGACTTCCTCAAAGAATTAGAGAATGTAATATATTTATTCAGAATATCAAGCCATTACCTGAAGATGGTTTGACACAGGATGAGGTTAAGCTAATGATTGCGGAGTGTCGTTTTTTAAAAGCCTATTATTATACACTTTTATTAGATACTTACGGACCGATTCCTTTTAATCCGGATGCCATTACACCTGTTGATTATAATCTTTCAGATTTACAGGTAGGCCAGACTCCTTATGATGAAATCGTAACCTGGGCTGATAAAGAATTGAGAGAGGCTGCCCTGATTTTGCCAACCTCTTATTCAGATGGTAGAAAATTTGGACGCGCAACATCCATTATGTGCGAAGCTGTTAGGGCGAGAATGTTACTTTTTGCCGCAAGTCCGCTTGTAAATGGTAATCCTGAGTATGTTGGCCATAATACTAAAGACGGAAAGCCATTATTTAACCCAACCTATGATGCCAATAAATGGAGAATTGCTGCAGATGCCAGTAAAAAATTAATTATGGATGCAGAAGCTGCCGGTCATAAATTATATACAGAATTGAATGCAGCAGGAAAAATTGATCCTTTTATGTCTTGTCAAAACCTGCATCTTGTAGAGGCTAACAATGGTAATAAAGAAGTATTGTTTGCACGTCCAAGTGGTGATTACAGAGAGTATGACAGACATTCGGCACCAAGTGGAAATGGAGGAGCAGGCGGATTAGGAGTTACGCAGTCACTGGTAGATGCTTTTTTTATGGATAACGGTCTGCCAATCACAGATCCGTCTTCCGGATATGTTGAAACAGGTTTCTCTTCAGAAGATGGATACTGGACTGGCGGATCAACAAAATTTAATGAAGTTAAAAGCCCAGGTCTGGTTACAGTAGCAGGGACATATAATATGTATTGCAATCGTGAACCAAGATTTTATTTAGCAGTTAATTTTGATAAAGCCTGGTATACTGAAGGCGATAATGCCGGAAAAGATAATGGCAGAAAACTGGAATTTTTTAACGGTGGAAAAGATAATAATCATACGCATGATGCCCCGCAAAATGGTTATTTAGTAAGAAAAAGAACTGATCCGACAAGAAATCCGCGTTCAGGTTATTTTGCGGCACGCCACGGAATTCTATTTAGGTTAGGTGAGGTGTATCTGAACTATGCTGAAGCACTTAATGAATCAGATCCGGGTAATGCTGATATCCTGATTTACCTCAATAAAATCAGGGAAAGAGCTGGTGTAAGGACATATACAACAGGACCATCTGATGCTTCAAATATACATGTTAACAGTGATCAGGAAAGTATTAGAAAAATAATCAGAATGGAGCGCAGAGTTGAACTTTGCACTGAAGGAATACGTTATAGTGATTTAAGAAGATGGAAATTAGCAGAAACAGTTCTAAATGGTCCTTTCTACGGAATGAATTACAATGGTTCTAATGCAAATGATTTTTACAAAAGAACCGTTTATCAAAACAGAGTATACAAAAAAGCTTTTTACTGGTTTCCAGTATATTTAGCAGAAATTGAAAAGAATCCAAATTTAGTACAGGCACCTTTCTGGGACAAATAATTTAAACGAAACTAAAATGAAAAATATAAAAAATATTATCTCATTTATCATAATGAGTATCGTTCTTGTCTCTTGTGACGATAAAGGACTTGAGAATGCTGATTGGCTTAAAGAACCCAATTTTGATAATCCGATGACTTTAAGTCTTTCCGTTAACGAAGTTGTATTGGTAAAAGAAAATGAGGGACAAAATGCCATAACTTTTACCTGGACAAAAGGAAATGACAGGGGAGCCGGAACAAATTTGACTTACTTTTTCCGTATGGATATTGAAGGCAAAAATTTTGGTGAAGGTATGGAAGAGGATAATAGCAATTATACAACCATTACAGAAGAAATTCCGGAAGGCGTTTTTACTAAGTCCTACACAGTAAAGCAGTTAAACGATTTATTGTTGAAAAACTTTAAACGCCCTGGAGGTGTTGTAACAAACCTTCAGGTACAAATAATAGCAAGAGTAGATAATAGCAAACAGTTTCAGCTGCCTGAAGTATCTACATCCACTTTTTCTGCCACGAGTTATAGCCCTGGGCCGTTACCATTGTTTATGGTTGGAGATGCTATAAGCGGCAGCTGGGATTACAGTACAGGTACAAGCTTACCAGAAATTACTGAAAGAACAATTTATAATTATATTGGAAATTTTTCAGTAGGCTCATTCAAGGTTATTGAAAAACCGGGAAGTGAATTGCCTTCTTATGATCCTGCAGCGGGAAATACGCTTGTGTATAATGAAACTGATGCTAGAACTGCCGATAATGTTTTCAAAGTAGCTGAGTCAGGCCGTCATTCGTTATATATAGATATTGATCAGAAAACCTATGTTTTTGGATATGTGCCTTACGAAAATATTTATATGGTTGGAAATGCAATAACTGGTATAGGCTGGGATATTGGAAAAGCCAAACAAATGGCATGGGATCCTAAGAACCCTGAAGTTTTTTCATACAAAGGACAATTTGATGCGGGCGAATTTAAACTTTATACACAGCAAGGCAACTGGGGAGGCAGAGCTTTAATGCCTGCAGTAAATCTTACGAAACTCATACCTGATGCATCCCCAATACCAATGTCTTTGATGCCAAACGCTAATCCTGATAATAAATGGCTTATTGAAACGACAGGGAATTACGAACTTATTGTTAATCCTGCGAAAATGACTATTGCGCTAAAAAAACTGTAGATATAGTAATAAATATTTTCAGTTAATAAAATTGTCCCAACAAAATGAAGACAAAACTTTCCAATCTGATGTATTGGAAGGTTTTTGATTCTTTTTAGTATTTGTAATAATTATAATTTTCTAAGTAAACCATACAGGTGAATTTTAAGTTCTCTAAGTAAACGTTTGTCTACTGTTTGCTTAAATATTTATTGCTAAATATTAAAAAGCAATCACAAAAAATCCCTTAAAATAACGAAACAATTATGAAAAAAGGATTACAATTACTCCTATTGATTCCTTTATTGGTATTCAATGGACTTATAACCCGGAGTCAGACTTCACATATGACCGGGGACAATATTGCGGTATTTTATCCAAACAATTTTAATCCTTCAGGCACATTGCCGTCTCTGATTTTTATAAATGATCTTACCAATCAGGGCAGTGTTCCTGCAACATGGACCATAAAGCCTGTTTTTAGCATTGTAAATGGTAAAAGTGTAGTGAAAATTCCCTATACAGGAAGTATAGATTTTTATGGAAACGGAGAAGTAACAGGACCGCTGAGACGTAATGATACTCAGGTAACATTATGGAATAGCGAAGCACCAAATTACTGGATTGATAATGGTACCCGCCTCTATCAGTCCCATCCGTGGATTATGGGGGTTCGTCCTGACGGTACTGCTTTCGGAATTATTGCAGATCATACCTGGAAACAATCTTTTGTAATAACAAATCCGGTTACCATAACTTCGGATGGCCCTGAATTCAGAGTGATTGTTATTGAAAGAAGCAGTCCGCAGGAGTTATTAAAAACCCTCGCGGAGTTAACCGGTAAAATAGAGCTTCCTGCTTTATGGACACTTGGTTTTCAACAAAGCAGATTCACTTATACTCCGGACTCAAAGGTAAAGAGTATTGCTGATGAATTCAGGAATAGAAAAATCCCATGTGATGTAATCTGGATGGATATTGACTATATGGATCAATATAAAGTATTTACCTTTAATCAGGGTACATTTGGTAACCCTAAAGGGCTGAATGATTATTTGCACAGTAAAAATTTCAAAGCGGTGTATATGATTGATCCCGGCGTAAAAAAAGAAACGGGTTATTTTGTTTATGACCAGGGAAAAGCAGGCAACCATTGGGTACAAAATGCTGATGGTACAGAATTTAACGGTCAGGTATGGCCTCCTGTTGTAGCCTTTCCGGATTATACCAGGCCGGAAACCCGTACCTGGTGGGCTGGATTATATAAAAATTTCATGGCAACCGGAATAGACGGAATCTGGAATGACATGAATGAACCTTCTGTATTTGACACTCCGAACAAAACAATGCCTGAAACCAATTTGCACCGTGGAGGAGGTGGTTTGCCGGCAGGCACACATGCAAGGTATCACAACGTATTTGGTTACCTGATGGTCAAAGCCAGCCGTGAAGGCATCGTTGCATCTAATCCGGATAAACGTCCGTTTGTTTTATCACGCTCCAATTTTTTGGGAGGTCAAAGATATGCAGCAACCTGGACGGGGGATAATTCTTCTACTTGGGCACATTTAAAGCTGTCGATCCCAATGTCTATAACATTAGGACTTTCCGGTCAGCCTATTTCGGGTCCTGATATTGGTGGTTTCAACAACGATTGTACGCCTGATTTGCTGGGGCATTGGATGGCTCTTGGAGCGTATTATCCTTTCTCAAGAAATCATGCTGCTAACAACGCTGTTAATCAGGAACCATGGGTTTTTGGATCCAAAATTGAAAATGTTTCCCGCACAGCTGTGAATAGAAGATATCGTCTTCTTCCTTATATGTACACCTTGTTAAGAGAAGCTTCCCAAACAGGAATGCCTTTGATGAGACCTGCTTTTTTTGCAGATAATACTGATTTGAGTCTGCGAAATGAACAGCAGGCCTTTTTGGTGGGGAAAGATTTACTGGTTGTTCCGAGATGGGCTGTAAATCCGAATTTACCAAAAGGAAACTGGAATAAAGTAAAGCTTGAAAATACAGAAGACGATAAATATCAGGCCACTTTATATGTAAGGCCAGGCTCAGTAGTTCCAATTACTGATGTTGTTCAAAGCACGTCAGATTACAAAAGTGACAATATTACTTATCTGATCAATCCATTACAAGACGGAACTGCCTCAGGAGAACTTTACCATGATGATGGGGACGGATTTGGATACAAATCAAATGATTATGCACTTCACCGAATTAATGTGACAAAACACAACGCTGATTCATTAAAGATTGTAATCAATCAAATAGGAGGAAGTAAAAACATTAATCGTGTCAGCAGAATAGGATATGTTACAGATAACGGAATAGAATATTCTGAATGGTCAACTAATACTGTACGTTATATACCGATAATAAAAGATGAAAATCAGAACCCTGATTTAGGAATGATAAACACCATGTTTCTTAAAGGAAGCTTTAATGCAATTTTAGCTCCAATGGTAAATGTTGGCGAAAAGAAATGGAAGTTTGATTCCCTTAATTTAAAAGCGGGGCAGACATATACTTTCAAGTTTATTCAGAGTAAAAATGCAAACGGATTAGAATGGGGAGGCGCAACGGGCTTAACCGGAAAAGCCACACAAACAAATGATAGCAGTAATACAATTTCATTTTCTGTAAATACCGATGGTAATTACAGTATAACATTTGATGAATCCACATTAAATTATGTAATTCAGAAAACACCGGCAATCAATTCGCTATCGATTGTAGGGGATGCTACAGATCTTATGAATTTTGATATGCTGGGATTGCCAATGAATTAGTCCCTTGAAGATTTGAATGTTTTTACATGGACAGGTCATTTATTTACCAGTAATGGTAAAACGGAAGGGAAATTTAAATTTCACAGTGGTACAGGCGGACAATGCGATGATGTTTGGATTTATTCACTCTCAGCAGATCAGGCTTTAGCTTCAACATCAATGGTTATAGCAAATGGCTGTTCGTACCCGGATAACAAATGGAAAGTAAAAGCGGGGGAAAATGGTACATATAAGATAACTGTTAATACTGCTACAAAAGTAGTCAAGATAGAAAAGATACATGGATTTGCAACTTTGGCTATAGTTGGAGATGCTACATCAATAGGGTGGGATCCTAAGGGACTGCTAATGGATCATTCTCCGGATCAGCCAAATATTTTCAAATGGACAGGGAAATTAACAGCAAGTAATGGTACAACAGAAGGAACATTCAAGTTTCATTCCGGGCCTAATAATTTTTGCGATGATATTTGGCTGATGGCCACAGACGTAGATCAGGCTTTATCCGGAACTACATATAAAGTAGAAAACGGCTGTAATAATGATAAAAAATGGAAAGTTCGTGAAGGTCAGACAGGTACCTATAATATTACTATTGACGTAATAGCGAAAACAATAAAAATAGAACAGGTTGTAAATTCTCTGTCAATAGTTGGTGATGCTACATCAATAGGATGGAATCCAAAAGGAATTCCGATGCAGCAGTCTACTGAGAATATAAATGTTTACACATGGACAGGAGTATTGTTGGCAGGGAATGGCAGTACTACAGAAGGAAAATTCAAGTTTCATTCCGGCTCGAATAATTTTTGTGATGATATTTGGCTGAATGGTACTGTTGCCGATCAATCGCTGTCTGCAAACTCATTTATAACAGTAAACGGATGTGCTTCAGATAATAAATGGCAGGTAAAGCCTGGAGAAACCGGGATTTACAAAGTAACTGTGAATCTTGGAACTCAAAAAGTAAGTTTTCAAAAAACACAAGTTCAGTCGCTTTCCATTGTTGGTGACGCCACTTCTGCCGGCAATGATACGAAAGGCTTATTGATGGAACAATCTGCAACGGATTTAAATATTTTTATCTGGACAGGAATACTAGCGGCTTCAAATGGCAGTACTGATGGAAAATTCAAATTTCATTCAGGCACTGGCAGCTGTGATGATACATGGTTGTACGCATCAGTAGCAGACCAAACACTATCCGGAACCGCATTTACAAAAGCAGCAGGCTGTACAGCTCCTGAAAATATGTGGAAAGTACCTGCAGGAGGAACAGGAACGTATAAAGTGACGGTTAATTTGGGAACTAATAAAGTAAGTATTAAAAACATTTCTGGAAATCTTGGTCAGCCTGATTTTACTAAGGAAGAAAGTTTTATTTATCCAAATCCGGTAAAAAACACACTTTTCTTTAATATAGATATGAAAGGAATTCAGGTTCGTGTTTTTTCTCAAACAGGAAGTTTGGTTATGGAGCAAAACACAAAGGATAACAGTTTAGATGTTTCGGATTTAGCAAAGGGAATTTATTTTGCTGTTTTTGAAAAAGAGAGTGAAAAAATTACGAGACAATTTATAAAGAAATAATGTGACAACATGTTTTTAAAATAACAATTAAGTTAATGTAAACATCTCTAAAAATGCCCTTTAAAATTCAAATAAAAAGGTAACTTTTTAGGGATGTTTTAAAAATAAAAATTATGATACGAATTTTACAAAAAAGTTACAATCTGCCTGATCAGCTAAAATTACGCCTTGCCGTCTTTTTTATGTTGATGATTTTCGCTGCTCCGGTACAGGCACAATTAAGTGGTAATCCGTTGTTTTCCGGTGCAGATCCTGAAATTCATTATTTTAACAACAAATATTACATCTATCCTACGGCGTCGGCAGGGAAACAATTTCATGCTTACTCATCGGTAGATTTGACAAACTGGACAGATGAAGGGGTAATTTTTGATATTGGTCCCCAATGCAGCTGGGCCGAAAATAATGGCTGGGCTCCCGGAGTTGCATTCCGAAATAATAAATACTATTTCTATTATACGGCAGAAGTTAAGATTGGGGTAGCAGTGGGGGATTCCCCAACTGGTCCTTTTACAGATTTAGGTGCGCCGCTTATCGGAACAGATCCATTTACAGATGATATTATTGATGCCATGGTATTTACAGATGATGACGGTCAGGCATACATTTACTACGGAGGTTCTGGCAAAAGCAAACTGGCAGTACGTAAATTAAATCCGGATATGATTAGTTTGTCTTCGGCATCAACCAACATAACACCTCAAAATTATACCGAAGCTCCTTATATGGTAAAGCGCAAAGGAATTTACTATATGATGTATTCTAATGGATATTGGGGTAACGATTCCTATAATGTACAATATTCAACATCCAATTCTCCTATGGGGCCATGGAGATATCGCGGAACTGTACTTAGTTCCAATGTACAGGATAAAGGACCGGGACACCATTCTGTTATAAAAATGGGTGATTGCGACGAATATTATATTGTGTACCATCGTTATGAAAATGCATCCAGCGGGGACAGAAAAGTGGCGATTGACCATATGTATTTTAATGCAAATGATTTAATTGAACCGGTAAATATGACTAATTATGGTGTGAAGCCAAGAGTACCGGATAATTCATGTTCTGCATTGCCTGTAGCACCAATTGTTTCGGGAGGTATTTACAAATTGACGCACAAAGGAACGACGCAGGTTTTAGAAGTGGCCAACAATAGTAATCAGCCGGGCGCTAATGTACAGCAGAATACCGACAATGGTAATGATTCGCAGCGTTGGGTTATTACGCTTGAGTCGAATGGGTTTTATAAATTGACTCACAAAGGAACCAATCAATGTTTGGAGGTAGATAGTAACAGTAATCTGCCTGAGGCAAATGTGCAGCAGGGAACCACTGGTACAGGAAATGATTCTCAGTATTGGAGTTTTGAAAAGATGACAGACGGTTATTTTAAGCTGACCCATAAAGGAACCAATCAATGTCTGGAAGTAGATCAAAATAGTAGCGCTCCTCTTGCTAATGTGAGACAAAATACAGACAATGGAAGCGATGGACAGCGGTGGAAACTGGAATTAATCGATGTTCCAATTGTTTCTGGAGGATTATACAAATTAACACATAAAGGAACGAATCAGGTTATTAGTGTAGACAGGGATCTTACGACACCGGGAGCCAATGTTCACCAATGGACAGACAGTGGGAATGTGGATGCTCAGCGTTGGTATATTACATTAGAAAGTGATGGATTTTATCAGTTGAAACATAAGGGAACCAACCAGGTTTTGGATGTTGTTAACAATAGCAGTAATGACGGTGCCAATGTACACCAATGGGATGATACAGATAATGATGCCCAACGCTGGAAAATTGATTTAATGCCTGACGGTTATTTTAAATTAACGCACAAAGGCACTAATAAATGTCTTGATGTTGCCGATGACTTTGCTGAGCCGGGAACTAATATTCAGCAGTGGTCAGATTTTAATAACAATGCCCAGCGCTGGAAACTGGATTTAATACCGGATGTAAATCCGGTAATTGGTACCGGAACCGGTTTGTCAGCGAATTATTTCAACGGAATGAACTTTGAAACATCTGTATTGAACAGGGTAGATGCGACCATAAATTTTGACTGGGCTTTTGGTTCTCCTGCTTCGGGTGTAGTAAATGCTGATCGTTTCACAGTGCGCTGGACAGGTCAGGTGCAGCCAAAATATAGTGGCGAATATACTTTTTATGTAACCAGTAATAACGGAAGAAGACTTTGGATCAACAATCAGTTAATTATTGATAAATGGCTGGATGACACAGGAGAAAACAGAGGAAAAATTTACCTGGACGCTGGCCAGAAATACAATATCAAATTAGAATATTTTGAAAACACCAGCGCCGCTACCTGTAAACTCGAATGGTCAAGTTTCCTTCAGGGCAGGGAAGTGATAACAAAGTCGCAGTTTTATGAAACGACTTTAGGGATTAATGAGCAGCAGTTAAGCCATCAAATTATGCTGACAAATCCTGTAGATCAGCTATTGCATATTACGTCAGATATTGATTTAGCAGCAGCAGATATGAAAATATATGATATCCAGGGCAGACTAGTGAGTAATCCTTTAAAGTTCTACAACGATTTATATGTCGGAAATCTGACATCAGGCCTTTACATACTGCAGATTCAGCTAAACGGAGCCAGATATGTAAAGAAATTTATTAAAAAATAAACTCCGAATAAAAAGCATATACTTCAAATTAAGGATTAGATTATAATGTGGCTGTTAGGTTTAATGAAATAATTTGAAGTATGGATTGAGATTAATTTTAAAAGTGAATATGAAAACAAAACAATTTTTAGTTACCATTTTTTATCTTGCGTCGGCTGCTCTATCGGCTCAGGAATACAAACCTGAAGCCAATCCACAAGCAGTAGTTGTTTCAGGAAATGCGAGATTTACAGTACTTTCACCCCGCGTAATCCGTATGGAATGGAACGCAGACGGTAAGTTTACAGACAATGCTTCATTAACGTTTGTAAATCGAAACCTTCCCGTGCCAACTTTTAGTAAAAAAGAGAGCAAGGGTGAATTGCAAATTGCTACCGATGTGCTAAAACTTAAATATAAAACAGGATCAGGTAAGTTTAACGACAAAAATTTAAGTGTAGATTTTATTGTAAATGGTAAACCTGTTTCATGGAAACCTGGTTTGGCGAACAATAAAAACTTATTAGGAACAACCCGTACTCTGGATGGAGTTGACGGTCCTGCCAAAGAACTTGAAAAAGGAATTATCTCACGCGATGGATGGTATATGATAGACGACAGCGAGCGTCCGCTTTTTGATAATTCGGAGTGGCCATGGGTAATGGCACGTCCCGGAGATAAACCACAGGATTTATACCTTTTTGCTTATGATTCGAATTATAAAGCGGCTTTAAAAGACTATACTGATATCGCAGGTAAAATAGCCATGCCTCCACGATTTGCCTTTGGTGCCTGGTGGTCAAGATACAGGGAATATTCGGATACTGAATTCCGTGACCTTGTGGGTGAATTCAAAATGCACGATGTGCCGCTTGATGTTTTTGTAATTGATATGGACTGGCATATTAAATCATTACCTGAATTTTTCAAAAACGGACAGAGACAAAGAGACCAGGCTGGAGAAGATTCAGGATGGACCGGATTTACATGGAACAAAAATCTGTTTCCTTCTCCTGAAAAATTTTTGAAATGGACCAATGAGCAGCATCTAAAAACGTGTCTGAACCTTCACCCGGCTTCAGGAATACAGCCTTACGAAGAAGCATATCCTGAAATGGCGAAAGCAATGGGAATCGATCCGGCTTCAAAAAAATATGTGCCTTTTGATATTACCGATAAAAAGTTTGCAACTAATTATATGGATCTTGTATTACGCCCTATCGAAAAAGCGGGAGTAGATTTTTGGTGGTTAGACTGGCAGCAATGGGGAAGTACCAATATTCCAGGTGTTAATCCTACGATTTACTTAAATTATGTACATTATAGTGATATGGAACGTCAGAACAAAGTGCGTCCATTAATTTTTCACCGTTGGGGAGGTTTAGGAAATCACAGATACCAAATCGGATTTTCAGGAGATACGCATGTAACCTGGGAGTCATTGAATTACCAGCCTTATTTTACGGCTACTGCTGCGAATGTAGGATTTGGTTACTGGAGTCATGATATTGGAGGACATCAGGGCGACGCCGGAACTGCTGAGCTTTACACCAGATGGATTCAGTGGGGAATCTTTAGTCCAATATTCAGAACACATGCAACGGCTGCACCTCAGCACGAAAGACGTATCTGGGCTTACCCAATCGACAATTTCCTTATTATGAGAGAGGCGTATCAGCTGCGATATTCACTGGTTCCTTATTTATACAATGAAGCACGTAATACTTATGAAACAGGAGTTTCTACCGTTCACCCAATGTATTATGATTATCCAAAAGAAGAGAATTCATATACTATCCCAAACCAATATATGTTTGGTCGTGATATGGTTGTGCATCCTATTACAAAGCCTATCGAAAAAGGAAATGTATTTTTATCACATGAAACGTGGTTACCGGAAGGAAAATGGTATGAATGCAGTACCGGGAGCATCATAAAAGGAGGCAGAAAAGTTACAATGCCTTTCACTATAGGTGATATTCCTGTTTTTGTAAAAGAAGGAGCCATTATTCCGATGCAGTCAAAAGTTGAAAGAACGGATGAAAAACCATTAAATCCGCTGATTCTTTCTTTTTACCCGGGTAAAAAAGGTGCTTTGAAATTGTATGAAGATGAAGGAAATAATAACAATTTCAAGAAAAACGCTTTTAGTTTCACACCTGTGACTTCAGAGCAAACCGGAAACAAAATGAATATTGTGATAGCTCCTGTCGAAGGATCTTTTCCTGGAATGCTGGCGTCAAGAGGTTACGAACTTCGTTTCCCATGTTCATTTCCTCCAACAGCGGTATCAGTAAACGGACAAAATATTCCGTACAGTGAAGAACCCAAAGTGGGCAGATGGTCTTATGCCGGAAACGATTTTGAAACACGTGTTTATTTACCGGAATCTCCAACGAATACAAAAGTTGCTGTTGAGGTTCAATTCCCTGACTACGATCAACAACTTCTTTCAGGTAAAAAAGGACAAATCAAATACATGAAAAATTTCGAAGCATTCCGTTTGTTAAATAATTGGAATGACGGATTGCACAGTCCTTTTGAAATTATGTCTCTTTCACAATTTGGTCAAAATCTGGAGTATAATATTGCAGATATGAAAAAAGAAATTGATGGATTTTCAGATCGTTGGAATAACGCGCTTCTAACTATTCAGTCTGTCAGCGAAGCAGATAATGTATACAAACCATATTATAATTTGCTTAAAATCTACGGTAAAATTGCCGAAAGACCAGAATTTGCCAGTAATGCTACCGAATTAGACTCCGATACAAAAGCAAAAGTAGCGTTTGTACAAAATGGTACTGATAAAATTTACTATACAACAGACGGTTCTATTCCAACACGCAGTTCTCAACTGTATACAAAAGCATTTGAAGTGGCAGTTCCGGCTCGTGTAAATGTGATTGCTGTTCCGGCAGGTGAGGGTTCTCAAAGTTCTGTTGTTTCAAAAATATTCTATAATAAAAAGACAGGTTTAAATTATAGTTTATATAAAGGAAGATGGAGTAAAATGCCTGACTTCAGTAAACTTACCCCGGTTGATAAGGGATTTGCCCCTGATTTTGATCTGAAGAAAATTAAACATGATACATACAATTATGGTTTAGTGTACAATGGATTCATCAACATCCCGGAAGACGGAAAATATACTTTCTATATGGCTTCTGATGATGGAAGTAAATTATATATCAATAATCAATTGATTATCGATAATGATGGTTTACACGGTTTTGACGAAAAGAAATCCGAAGTAACACTGAAGAAAGGTCTTCTGCCTATTCGTTTAGAATACTTTCAGGAAAGTTACGGCGATGGGCTTTCTGTTGATTTTTCATCAGATAAAATTACCAGAACAAGTCTTTTTCCTTCAATTTGATAGTGTTACAGGACTTATAGATTAGATTTAAATTCAAAGTAAAAGTCACATTTAAAAAAATGTGGCTTTTTTAATTTGATGCTGGATTACAGTATTTTGCATCATAAAAATTCCATGATATTATTTTTTTTAGGTAAAAAGAAAACCAAATCCTATAGTACAGCGTAAATCATCTTATAACTTAAAACATTCATTATGAAAACTAGAAAATTTTTAGCAGCAGCAGTTTTAGCTTTAGGATTTGCATTTACATCAAACGCACAAAAAACAGTAATGGTTGGCGGAGCTGCCATGTATCCGAGTAAAAATATTATTGAAAATGCTGTAAACTCAAAAGATCATACCACATTGGTTGCAGCAGTAAAAGCGGCGGGATTAGTAGAAACATTACAAAGTAAAGGACCATTCACTGTTTTTGCTCCAACAAACGCAGCGTTTGATAAATTACCAAAAGGAACTGTAGAAACATTATTAAAACCGGAGAACAAAAAGAAACTTCAAACCATTCTTACTTACCATGTGGTTGCCGGAAAAATGAACGCTTCTGACATTGCAAAAGCAATAAAAATGGGTAAAGGAAAAGCAACGCTTAAAACTGTCAGTGGTGGAACTTTAACAGCCTGGATGAAAGGTAAAGACTTATACATCTCAGACGAAAGTGGAAACAAATCTAAAGTTACAATTGCTGATGTCAATCAGTCAAACGGTGTAATACATGTAGTGGATACTGTATTGTTACCAAAAATGTAAAATAAAAATATAAGGTTAATTGATTTTTTTATAAGTGTTTTAAGTCCCGGTTTTATTGTATTAATGAAACCGGGACTTTTAAATTATATCTTCTTAACGTATTGCGTAATAATGACAATTTGCTGACCATCGACTTTTCCTTCAATATATTCAGCATTTTCATGGTCCAGACGTATGTTACGAACAGCAGTTCCTTGTTTGGCAACCATACTGGATCCTTTTACTTTCAAATCTTTTATTAAAACAACAGAATCTCCGTGCTGTAAAACTACGCCGTTGCTGTCGCGATGAACCAGTTTATTTTCGTCATCTTCACCTTCGCCCGTAGCTTGTGCCCATGCCAGAGTATCTTCGTCTAAATACATCATGTCAAGTAGTTCCTGAGGCCAGCCGGCAGAACGCATACGGCTTAACATTCTCCAGGCCACAACCTGAACCGGAATGTTTTCATTCCACATACTGTCATTCAGGCATCTCCAATGATTTAAATCGACATTGTCCGGATTTTCAATTTGGTCAATACAAGTGCTGCAAGCTAATACAGCTTCATCAATACCTCCTTTTTGAGTCGGTAAAACCTGATATGCTTTTAGGTTTTCTTCTGCGCCGCAAAGTTCACATTTAGATCCGCTGCGTTTATTTAATTCTCTTTCGATGCTCATGGTTTGATTTTTATTTGAGGGAGCGAAATTAGTTTTAATTTGTAAGGGTTACAAATTTATATTTTTGTTTATTTTTTAGAGCGATGAGACATTCTGGATGTGCACAAGAATTATTAAAATTAATTTTATTGAGGTTTAATTCGAACTATTTTGCCGTCTTTCAGAACAACTAGTTCGCTATTCATTTTCTTTTTGAACTCTATTAGTTTTTCATAAACCTGATCCATTCCTTCAAGAATTTTAGTTTGGTTTTCAGTTCTTTTATGAGTTTTCATTGTAGTAATTTTTTAAATTATTGAATTTTGTTTCGTTTAAAACGGTAATTTCTGATTCTAAAGTTTTTTCTGCAATTAATTCAGGCTTTCCATATGAGTTGTCGAATATCATTGCTTCGTCAACAAGAGACAAATATATTTCGAATAAATTTTTGACTCCATTTTTATACCTGCGATAAATAACATCAGTTTGAATATTGTGACCGCCTTCTAATACTCTTGTTTTAACCCTTTCTATAGCCAAATCGACATTTTCTAACCAAAAAAAAAGAAGTGTAACCGTATAATTATTTTTTTTTGCATCAATCACTTTTGATTTATAGCTTTTGGTAGCCAAAGTAGTTTCGAAAGCAAAATTTTCATTCAAAAGTAAAAGATCATTTATTCTGTTTAGCATTATTCTTCCTGCTTCAAACGAAACTTTTTCTGGTTGAAAAGGAGACAGACCCTTTGCAATTTCATCGGCATTTACAAATTCTTTACAATTTAATATTTCTGGCAAAATTGTAAAAGAAGCGGTAGTTTTACCAGCTCCATTGCAACCTGCAATTATGTAAAGATTTTTTTTCATTACTACAAATGTACTTAATTTGGAATCAAATATTTATTTCTTAATCCTCACCGCATCCGGAACCAGCATTTCATATTCACCTCCGTGGCGTAATACATCACGAACAATACTCGAACTGATGAACGAAGTACCTGCAGCAGTTAATAAAAAAACCGTTTCAATTTTAGAAAGTTTTCTGTTCGTGTGGGCAATGGCTTTTTCGAATTCGAAATCAGCCGGGTTACGCAAGCCTCTTAAAATGAAATTGGCTTTTAGTTTTTTTGCGAGATCTATAGTCAGGCCTTCGTAAGTAATCACCGAAACTTTAGGTTCATCTTTGAAAGTTTCTTCAATAAAGCGTTTTCTTTCTTCCAGTGAAAACATGTATTTTTTTTCGGCATTAACTCCAATAGCGATTATAATCTCATCAAACAAAGGAATGCCTCTTTTGATAATGTCTTCATGTCCAAGAGTAATAGGATCAAAAGATCCCGGAAATATAGCTTTTTTCATTTTTTAAGTTAAGGTTTAATTCAAATGCGGATCTAGGAGATTGATATTAACATTGACATTGAATTTGATTTTTGAATCTGATATTGATTTTTGTCAGCTAACTCTTTTTGTATTTATAGCTTCAACCCATTCTTCTTTTTGGCAGACCTGGCATTTTGCGGTTCCTGCTTTTTGTTCTTCGGTATGCCCACAAAAAGTGCAGGAATAAGTACCGTCAGTTGGAATAATTTTGTTTTTTTTATTAAACAAAGCTGGTAAAATCGGTAATCCATATCCAACTTTTTCATCTTCGTAATAAAAGATGCTTACTTCACCGCTTGGTTCTATAAATGCATGTTTTACCTGTCCTAAATGTTCAACAGAATTTACACGGAGCTCAGAGAAAAATTCATCCTGGGCCAAAGTCTCTTTTTTGAAACTGGTTACAGAGAATTTTCCGTCATTAATAAGGCATTCCGTTTTGCCTTCAATAAATTCTTCAAACTTTTTGCTTTTTCCGGTCAGCCAGGTTACAGCCCGGTATAAAATCATAATAACAGCAAAAACGATAATAGCCGGTACAATCCCGACATCTTCATAAAACATAGGGTCTCCGGCTGCAGAACCTAAAGCAATGATAATTACGGTTTCGAAAATAGACAATTGTTTTACGCCACGTTTTCCGGCAAGTTTCATCGTTAATAGTAAAATGATGAACATCACGCTGGAACGAAATATTACTTCGAGAAGGAATACTACGGGTAATTCGTTAAATAACAATCTGTCCCATTCAAATATTTCTTTCATTTTTTTGAGGAGCTAAGGTTCTAAGTTACTAAGATTCTGAGTTTTTTAGTTTAATTGCTGAAATCTAAATCAGATTTTTTGCGTATTATTTTTAAAATACCATCTTCCTGATAAAGTTTTAATAACCCTTTTCGGGAATAATTAACTTTTTTGTCTGAATAGTTTTCAGTTTTATTTAAATTATCAATTTCATAAGGCATATAGGCATCAAAATCATTATGAGTTGTATAAATGCTGTCTTTGATTACTTTATCAATTCTCATATTTGAATAAAAACCGTTAGAAAATTTCAAATTATAGACATCTCCTTCAATTGGATTTTTTATCAGAATGCTGGTTTCGTTTTTTTTGTCAAAATAATTCGTAATTGTAAAAATAAGAAATAATGCTAAAATAAAAGAGCCTGCAAACATCCAAATTGGATTCTCTACTTTTTCAGTTCGTAGTTTTAACTGAATACTTTCTGATAAATCTTCGTAATCAAATGATTCTTTGCAATGGCTGCATTTTATAAAAACAAGTTTGCCCACAGGAAACAAAGGGATCAAAGTCAGGTATGTGTATTTTCTGTAAATGCTAAAAAGCAATGTGCTTTCTGCTTTACATTTCGGGCATTCTTCGTTTAAAATTTCTCCGTTTTTAATATTTGAATCACGAGTTCCAACTAGAAAGAGCATATTGTTTGATTTTGTGAGGTATGAAGATTAGACTTGAAGTACTTCAACTCCGCTCAGTCTGACAAGTTTTATGAATTTAATAAAAAGGTGCTAAAAATCTTAGCACCTCAGTATCTTAGCATCTTTAAGCCAGCGCCAGCTCAATTGCATTAGTAAATAAATCTTCAAGCGAAATTCCCGCTGCTTTGGCTTGCTGTGGAATAAGGCTTTCGGTTGTTAAACCCGGAATAGTATTCATTTCCAGCATGTGTGGTTCGTTGTTTACGATAATGAATTCGCTTCTTGAGAATCCTTTCATTTTCAATACTTCGTAAGCACGTTTGGCGGTTTCGCCTATTTTTTGTGTCAGTTCATCTGAAATTCTCGCAGGTGTAATTTCCTGTGATTTTCCTTCGTATTTTGCTTCGTAATCAAAGAAATCATTGTCTGATACAATTTCAGTGATGGGTAAAACGATGATTTCGCCTTTGTAATTGATTACGCCAACAGAGACTTCGGTTCCGTCAAGGAAACTTTCGATGATGATTTCGTTGTCTTCTTTGTAGGCTACTTCAATAGCGATTGGCAATTCGGCTTCGGTTTTTACTTTTGAGATTCCAAAACTTGAACCTGCTTTGTTTGGTTTTACGAAACAAGGCAAACCTACTTTTTTGACAATTTCGGCTGTATTGATTACATCACCTTTATTAAGGAAATAGGAAATTGCCGTTTTGATTCCGTATGGTTTTAAAACCGATAACAAATCACGTTTGTTGAACGTCACAGCAGCCTGATAATAATCGCATGAAGTCTGCGGGATTCCCAGCAATTCAAAATAGGCCTGCATTAGTCCGTCTTCGCCCGGAGAGCCGTGAATAGCATTGAAAACACAGTCAAATTTGATTTTCTCACCCTTTACGGTTACAGAGAAATCGTTTCTGTCAATCGGGAATTCAGCATCATTTTCGTCAACGTAAACCCATTTTTCTTTGAAAATATGAATTCGGAAACCGTTGTATTTAGTTTTGTCAAGGTATTGTTTTACAACGTTTCCGCTGATTAGAGAGATTTTATATTCGCTTGAATATCCGCCCATGATGATGGCTATGTTTTTCATTGACTTTTGGTTTATGTGTTTATTCGTTAATTTTATTTGTTTAAAGTTTCAGGTTTTCGCTACTGAGTGTTCTCATTTTTGTCATCCCGAGGAACGAGGGATCTTCGCAAGAAACTCTACAATCAAAATCGCCAATCTTTGCGGAGCTGCTAATGGAGATTGCTTCGCCAGTTCACTATCGCTCGTGTCCTCGTTCCTCGGGATGACAAAGCAATATCTATAGAAAAAAACTTCTAATGAAACCTAAAGCCCTAGCCCTGATGGTAGCGGCATCCTTTTGTGCCGGGGTTCGGCGCAAAAGATACAGCGGACAGCAGGAAACAGCTCCTTATAATAACGTGTATTATTAGCTTTCTTTCTTAAAACAAAATTATCATTTTTTTTGAAACGAAATAGCTTTATCTTTGCGTTCATCTAAAAATAAATTTATGAGTTTACGTAAGTATTTAACGAGCCGTGTGTTTTTTTTACAAGTATTGGGTGCAGCTGCTATTATTGCCGTTTTAGGTTATTTGTTTATGCACTGGCTGACGTTTACAACGGACCACGGACATGAAATTGCGGTTCCGAATTTAGCTAAACTGACAGAAGAACAGGTAGAGGAAAAACTGGATGAGCTGGATCTGGATTATGTGCTTTTGGATAGTGTTGATTACAGAAGTGAATATCCTAAGTTTAGTGTCGTAGAACAGGACCCGCTGCCGGGAACGATGGTAAAAGTAGGACGAAAAATATATATTAAGATTAATGCATCAGGATTTTCGTCTGTTAAAATCCCGGATTTAATTGATAAAACATATCGTGAAGCGGTTCCAACGTTGAAAGCGTTAGGGCTTCAGGAAGGAACGATTACATATATTCCGAATCTTGGAAAAGATATGGTTTTGGAACTCCGATATAAAGGCAGAAACCTGAAACCAGGTGACCGCGTATTGAAAGCATCTAAAATCGATTTGGTTTTAGGTGACGGAAAAGCAAGTTATGTAGATGAAAGTGAGGCTGTAGACAGTACTGCTGCGCCAATTGAAGAAACCCCGGCTGATGAACAATAATAATGAAGAAAATTTAGATCTGGAAGACGAGTTATTCGAACATTACAGATTTGAAGTCCCAAAAGGTCAGGCGTTTTTGCGTATTGACAAATATTTGATGTATTTGATTCCGAATGCCACGCGAAATAAAATTCAGAATGCGGCCACGAACGGAAACATTTTTGTGAATGATATTCCGGTAAAATCAAATTACAAAGTAAAACCTTTTGACGTGATAACGGTAATGTTGTCGCATCCGCCGTTTGAAAATAGGGTAGATGCGGAGGATATTCCGCTGGATATCGTTTATGAAGACAACGCGCTTTTGCTTATCAATAAGCCACCCGGACTGGTAGTACATCCGGGACATGGTAATTATACCGGAACTTTGGTGAATGCTTTGGCTTTTCATTTTGAAAATTTACCGATGAACAGCAGCGAACGTCCAGGTTTGGTTCACCGAATTGATAAAGATACATCCGGACTTTTGATCATAGCCAAAACGGAAGCTGCAATGACGCATTTAGCAAAACAATTTGAGGCTAAAACCACAGAACGTGAGTATGTTGCGCTGGTTTGGGGAAATGTCACTGCAGACAGCGGTACCATCGAAGGAAATCTTGCAAGACACTTAAAAGACCGCATGCAAATGGCCGTTTTTGCGGATCCTGAAATCGGGAAACCAGCCATTACGCATTATAAAGTTTTGGAGCGTTTTGGTTATGTTACTTTAATTTCATGTAAACTGGAAACAGGGCGGACACACCAGATTCGCGCGCACATGAAGCACATCGGGCATCCGTTGTTTAATGATGAGCGTTACGGAGGTCATTTGATTTTAAAAGGAACTACATTTACGAAATACAAGCAGTTTATAGAAAATTGTTTTAAAGCTTTGCCACGTCAGGCACTGCATGCTAAAACACTTGGATTTGTTCATCCGAATACAGATGAAATGATGCGTTTTGACACCGAATTGCCTCAGGATTTTCAGGATTGTATTGAAAAATGGCGTAATTATGTGAAATCGCATAATACTGAAGATGAGGAGTAATAATTTGATAATGAGATAATTTGTCAATTAGATAATTCTTTTGAACATACTTAAAGCTCCTGATGGAGCTTTTTCTTTTTAATACTTTTTAATTCACTTTATGGGAATTTTGAAATCGAAAAATCGATGAAGTATAAGAATTCAATTGTCTAAAAGAGTAAGTTTGTAGTATAGTAAATACTGTATATGAAATATATTTTACTTATATGAAAAACAATTTCGATCTCAGAACGGTCAATGTAACCCGATATATTACGCCGTTGCGCGAAGGCGGTTCTTTGCCAGCGTTGGCGGAAGCCGATGATGACTTTAAATATGTCCTCAAATTCAAAGGTGCCGGGCATGGTGTAAAAGCCCTGATTGCCGAATTGGTAGGAGGACAGATTGCCAAAGCCTTAAAATTACAGCTGCCGGAATTGGTTTTTGCCAATCTGGATGAAGCTTTTGGGCGCACTGAAGCTGATGAAGAAATTCAGGATTTACTGCAGGGAAGCCAGGGACTCAATCTGGCATTGCACTTTTTATCCGGTGCCATAACGTTTGATCCGGTGGTGACGACTGTAGATGCTAAACAAGCCTCGCAGATCGTCTGGCTGGATGCTTATATTACCAATGTTGACCGGACTTTTAAAAACACCAATATGCTGATCTGGCATAAGGAATTATGGCTCATTGATCACGGTGCTTGTTTGTATTTTCATCATTCCTGGAACAATTGGGAGCAACATGCCAAAAGTCCGTTTGCGCTGATAAAAGATCATGTTTTACTTCCTCAGGCTTCACTTTTAAAAGAAGTCGATGCCGAATTCAGAGCGATTTTGACACCCGAAATTTTAGAAGAAATTGTCAATACAATTCCGTTGGAATGGCTACAGTGGGAAGACACAGATGAAACTCCTGAAGGTTTGCGAAATGTGTATTTGCAGTTTTTAAAGACAAGATTAGAAAATTCAGAAATTTTTGTAAATCAGGCTCAAAATGCAAGATAATCACTTATATGAGTACGCCGTAATTCGGGTTGTACCAAGGGTAGAACGCGAAGAATTCCTGAATATCGGAATTATTTTATTTTGCAAAAAAGCGAAATTTATAAAAGTATTATCGCATATCGACGACGCTAAAATACAGGCTCTTTCGAACGATTTTGATCTGGAGCAGCTGCACTGCAATATAGCAGCCCTTAAGAAAATTGCCAGTGGTGACAAAGATGGCGGCCCAATTGGTGAAATGGATATTCCGTCTCGTTTTCGATGGCTAACAGCGATTCGAAGTTCAGCTATTCAGACTTCAAGGCCTCATCCGGGTTTGTGTGAAGATTTGGAAAAGACGATTCAGAGGCTGTTTGAGGAGTTGGTTCTTTAATTAGAGCCAAAGGGACGTTATTCTCATTTTGTCATTCCGAGGAACGAGGAATCTTCGCGATGATATTCCGTAAAGTATATCACTTTGTAGAGCTACTTGTAGAGATTCCTCGTTCCTCGGAATGACAAACTACGTTGTACTTTGTGTTGACGATAAGAAAACTCTTCGAATCCCACCTTATTTTTAATTAATTTATTCATTTGGGTTAACTGTTGCTTTATTTGAGTTAATATTTGATATCGTAATACTATAACTTGTCTCAAAACAAATAATCCAAATTTAGATTACAGAATGCGCTCAAAACACCTATTCATTTTTATTATTTTATTTTCAATCAAAGTAAATTCCCAAATTTTAGACCCTATTTTAGAACCTAATAAAAATTTTCGTGCAGCAGATTCGCTGTTGAAAGAACCTAGTTTCTCGGTTCACAGAGACAATTATTTTTTGACAGGAATACCAGTCAATACAGATGTTACCAATGATAATGCCGATGTTAAATACCAGGTAAGTTTTAAACTTAGATTGAATTCAAAACCTTTGTGGGGTGGTTTTTTTCCTTATTTGATGTACACACAAAAAGCTTTTTGGGATATTTATGCTAATTCAAAGCCATTTTCAGAAATTAATTTTAATCCGGGTGTAGCTCTTGTCCGTCCTTTTTATTTGAAAGGTGGAAGGCTCACGTATGGGGCAATCTCAATGGAACACGAATCTAATGGCAGGGATTCCATTTATTCACGAACCTGGAACATGCTTGCTTTCTCTTTAAAATCACAGATTTCACCACGCTGGGTAGTGGGTTTGAGAGGATGGATTCCTCTTGTGGATAAGGAAGACAATCCCGGACTTACGAAATATGTCGGATATGGCGAAGCGAGTGCAACTTATCAGATACAACCCGGACGATGGAGTGCCGACATTCTTTTCAGAAAAGGAAGCGGTCTTATCAATTATGGGTCTTTACAGACACAGCTAAACTGGCGGCCATACAGAGACGAAAATTATTATCTCACCCTGCAATGGTTTGTAGGTTACACAGAAAATTTAATCTACTATCAGGAGCATAGAAGCATGTTGCGTATTGGATTTACGATAAAGCCGGAGAATATGGGAATTTTCTAATATTAAAAGCGATAATTTTTTTTATTTGTGCAAACTCTTAAAAACAAGCTTTCAGACTTCGCGTCTTTGCGGGATTGAAAGAAAATGTTACGAATCTCAGTATAACCCGTAGCGAATTGAAAATAGCTGCTTAAGGATTAAAAAAATATTTCACGCAGATTCTACAGATTTGAGCAGATTTTAAACAGATAATCTGCGTATATCTGCGTATATCTGCTTAAATCTTTTTTAAATCTGCGTGGAAGTCTTTGCTGCTTCACAATATAAAAAAAACTTAGTGAATCTCTGCGTAACGCTTAGCGAATCTTTGCGGTAAAATTCTAAAGTTTCTTCTCCAAATAAATAAACTCCAAAGGCTCATCAGAAACCGTAACATGAATTTCGCTTTCAGGAAAAGCTTCTCTTTCACCAGTATCAGTATAACCGTGACGTTTGTACCAGGCAATAAGCTCTTCGCGAACCGAAATAACCGTCATAATAATAGAAGATAATCCTAATGTCTTTGCCTGATTTTCAGCTTCAGCTAAAAGCTTTTTCCCAATGCCGCTGTTTTGAAGTTCAGGCGAAACCGTCAGCATTCCTAAGTACAATTGATACTCTTTTTGAACCAATAAAACCGAACCGATAATGGCATTTTTATCAGTATATTTCAGAATCGTGTTTTTTGAATCCTGAAAGATTTCAGTCATTTCTTGTTGATCCGTTCTTTTTCCTTCGAGTAAATGCGCTTCTGTTGTCCAGCCTTTTTTGGAGGATTCGCCTCTGTAAGCAGAGTTGATTAGGGTTACTAATGCAGGAATGTCTTCTAATGATGCTTTTGTAATCATATTATTAAGTGAAAAATGGATTGCCTCCAGCTTTAGCTGGAGGAGCAAAATTACATCAGAAAATGGCTTTAGCCTAATCTTTACATTTTTTTGGCTAAAGCCGAATTCCAATTCCAAAAAAAACTCCCGCTAAAGCAGGAGGCAATTGAAATTTTAATTTATGTAAGTAAATGTAAAATCTGCTGAATTCAATTCAGTTTTTGTGTACCCAAGCGTGACGCCTGCGCTGGGAATATTTTAAATTAACTTCTTCCTGATTACGAACTTATGTGGTGAGTTGTTGAAAATAGAACAAAGTACTTAAGTAAAAATACTTATTTTTTTCAAAAAACTGCGTTTTGGCAGTTTTTATTACAAGTTTAGCTTTTATTTTTGCTGTATAAATAAGTAAAATACTTAGACGTAAGTTTAAATGCTTAGAAAATAAACAGTACTAAACGATTAATTTTTTTGATATGAGTTCAATTTCAACAAATCAACCGCTTTCAAGTTTAAACATTTTTAGTGGCAAAGGAGTTCAGATGCGTACCTTCCACATTACATGGTTAACATTTTTCTTTTGCTTTTTTGCATGGTTTGGTATGGCATCGCTTATGCCCATCGCCAAAGAGCAATTGAACCTGACAAAAGACCAATTAGGTAATATTCAGATTGCGTCGGTATCGGCAACCATTATCGCCAGATTATTAATAGGCCGATTAGTCGATAAATTTGGGCCAAGAATAATTTATACCTGGTTATTACTGATTTGCTCCGTACCAGTATTATTGATTGGTATTTCACAATCGTATGAAAGTTTCCTGTTTTTTAGATTGGCTATCGGAGTTATTGGTGCTTCTTTTGTGATCACACAGTTTCATACTTCAGTAATGTTTGCACCGTCCATTAAAGGAACTGCCAATGCTACAGCAGGAGGATTCGGTAATGCAGGTGCCGGTTTGGCTAATATTACCATGCCTCTTATTGCAGCAGGATTCGTGGGATTAGGAGTGTGCACTAAGGAAGACAGCTGGAGATATGCCATGATTGTTCCCGGAGTACTATTATTGGTTTTTGCTTTTTTATATTTCCGATTTACCAAAGATTTGCCAAATGGTAATTATAAAGAGCTTGGAATAGAAACATCCAATAAAGAAAATACCTTTATGCTGGCTGTAAAAGACTACCGTACCTGGGTTTTGACCATTGCTTATGCAGCTTGTTTTGGAGTTGAGATCACGATTGATAATTTTGCCCCGATTTATTTTACAGATACTTTTGGTGCTAGTTTGAAAACGGCAGGAATCTGCGCAGGTATTTTTGGATTAATCAATCTTTTTGCAAGACCATTAGGCGGAATCGTTGCTGACAAAGTGGGTAAGAGATATGGTTTTTCAGGGAAAAATTTATTGCTTGCATTACTGCTTCTTTTAGAAGGTGTTGGTGTTATTTTCTTTGGTCTGACAAATCAGTTAGGGGTTGCTATATTTTTAATGTTCTTGTTTGGAATGAGTTTAAAAATGGCAAATGGAGCAACTTATAGTCTTGTACCTTTCGTAAATCCAAAAGCGGTAGGTAGTGTTGCCGGAATTGTAGGAGCAGGCGGAAATATAGGGGCGATGTTGATTGCTTTCCTGTTCAAAGCTAAAGCGGTTAAATTTACTAAAGATGTGATTGACGAAAGCGGAGTATCTCAAACTAAGGATTTAATTGATTACACAAGTGCTTTTTATGTATTGGGAATCATTATTCTGGTAACAGGATTTGTAGTTTTGGCTATAAAACTTTTAGTTAAAGATAAAGAAGAAGAGAAATTACCTGCAGCTGTAAATTTAGCTTATCAAACAGTAAAATCTTAAATCTAAAAATAGAAATAGTAAATGTTTTTTGTTTAAAAAGAAAGGCTCTCTAGATAACGAGAGCCTTTCTTTTTTGCAATTGTTCCAGATAGCGAACTGACGAAGTAAATTCACGTTATCGGGTTAATTTTTAGGAGCAGAAAATTCGTTTTCATAAGAAATTCAGTCCCGCTTTCCGCTACAATCTTCTGTGCCGAACCCCGGCACACAAGGATTTTCACTGCAATCGGGGCTAGACGAGAAATTTAATTTTCATATTTTTTTGCTAATTGTAGTCGTTAGCGCTGGTGCGAGCGTCCCGCTCGTACCCACAAGGATGTAATAATATATTTCATTGCGCTCTCGCTAGTACAGGGCTTTAATGTTTGTTTCTCTAATTATCGTTAAATTTAACTTTGTTTTCTTAAACTTTCAGGTAAAAATTTATCAATTTCTTCGTCTGAAAATGTAAATTCTTCATTTTCCTTTAAGGATTTTGAGGCAATTCTATATGCCTTATTTATCGTTTTCGGAGCACCTCTATATGTATTTACCAATTGTTCATTTAACTTATTTCTTTCATTTTGGTAATCACTTAAATCTTTATTGCCAATTCTAATATCAACTAATAATGATAATAATTTTTCTCTAATTTCTAAAATATCCAATGCGGCTTGCTTATGCTTTTCCGCTAATGCCAATAAATTATAGTCTTTGGAGTATAATGTTAAACATAATAGAGTTGTAGAAAATAACGCTGCTAAAAATTGAAAAAAAATACCATCCCCAAATATAACTACTAAAATACTTGTTGTAGTTAATGCTGAAAGTATTACCTCTATTATTTTTAAACAATCATTTCTTTCTTTTAAAACATCAGCACATTTTTCATGTGTTTTATGAGTATAAACTACCCTTCCATATATTTCTCTAATTTGAGATTCTAATAAAACTTTTTGTTCGCTCATGATTTAGTTTTTTATAAAAATTATGCAGAAATAGGCACATCAATTAAATCTCTTGCTACTACTATATTATTTTTAATAATATAGCATTCAACATAGTGCTCACCATTAAAATTAGTAGTTTCAACTATTTGTTCATTTCCAGAATCACTAGTAATTTGTCCTCTAATGCAATTTCTTTTAATGGCTTCATCTCCTCTATTTGTAACTTTCCATTTTACAATATATGGATGTGGTATATTTATTTCTGAAATGTAAAACCTAAGTGATTTACCACTTAACAAAGGATACTTTTTCCTTAAATATTCTCTTAATAGACCTTCCCTAAAGCCCTTTTGTTTAATTTCACAATCAATCTCAAGATTATATCTAATTTCGACAGGATATAAATTTTCTATGTATTCCTCATTACTTTTATAGAACAAATTAAGTGCTCTTGCTTCACTTTCTTCGTTTTGGTATTTAGGGAAATCATTACCATAAATATCTCTCCATTTATTATGTTTTGTTTTATCCGAAGCGGCATCAATAGCCTTGCATGCTAATTCATACGCTTTTTTAGATTTTCTCCTAAATGATTTCCTCACTTTTACACGCTGTTTACTTCCTAAAGCTCCATATTCTTTCTGATCTTTAGGTTGATCGTATAAATATTTAAAAAAATCCCGGCTCATTTCATCAAAATAAGCAAAGCTTTTATTATCAAAATAAGTAGTGGAATTTAAAAAATTATATGCTAAAGTATCGATTAATAATCCTCCCATGCAAACACCGTGCTTATTCTTCCAAGACCTAGCCATTTTACAGAGTCTCCTAAGATTTCTGTTCTTATTAGGTTCTGCTTCTAACATTGCATCCATTTCTTTTCGTGGTTTAGTAATCTTCCACAATCCATCTCCATATGTGTCAGGATACTTATAGTCTTGATCTTCTATTTCAAAAACGGGTTGAACATCTATATGTGTTCCATCTGAAAAACTAACAGTTACAACACATCTATCCACTTTTATATCTGAAGCGGAATATGTTTTTTCAATTGCTTTTTTTGTGTCTTGTAATAGTTTTATTTGTCCACTATTCTTATTGTATTCATGCCACTTAGAATTAGGTATAATGTAGAGCATATCTAAATCTGAAATTCCCTTGATCCCACTATATCTACCATAAGAACCAACTTGCAAACTATTTGCAGTTGTTGATTCTGTGTCACGAAAATATTGGTTTAAAGCTTTGGTTATTCGTGCATATCTGCTAGAAATTGTATTCGCTTTATCATCTATAATTTTAATATTTCCTAGAAATTCTTGAAAGGTTTCAGAAGTATTCATGTTGTACTAGAATTTATTTATGCTTTTAAAGTCCGACTTGCTATTTATCATAATTTAATGCTATTATTTCAAGTAAAACTTTTTTATTTTCATCCTGAGGAAGTCTAAATACATAACTAAATGATGATTCTCCTTTTTCTCCATTTGAGCTAACGTAGTATTCATGATTTATAACTTCATTTTTAATTGTACTTAGCACGTTACTAAAGTTTTTATTGGTTACAAATAGAATTAAAGCAGTTTTTGAATCACGCCAAGTTAAGTATCTATCAAATAATTGAGAAATTGCTTTTAAAAATTCTGAAGTGCCATGCCAAAATTTGCACTCTGCAACAAACAAATTACTATTATCATTAGCATATTTTAGTATAATATCTGTTTTTCCTCCACGATTAAATGTTTCTCCCGTGGCAGTTGTTCCGTCATATCTTGTTTCTAAAAACAACAAAATTTGATCTCTTAAAGCTTCTTCATCTTTACCTTGATATGTAGAAGGTTTTTTTTCCATGCTTTTGCCTAAATCATATATTACTTTCAAAATATCGTTATACATTTTCATTGACATAGCTGGTTCGCTAGAAAATTCTTTGTTATTTGGTTCTTTGGGTTGCGGAATATCTTTTTTAGTAATAGTTGGAATTGTAAAAATGGATTCAGTGTTTTTATTGACATTAACGTTTATAGCTGCAAAAAAATCATTTTCCTGTTTGAATTTATTTTTTTCATTATGAAATGTCCGTTTCACAGCACTTTCAAAACTATCGCTTATAGATTGTACATTATTATTAATTCTCTCTAAGTTATTAAAAGCGTAAGAATAAGCTTCTGATTTTGCTCTATTAAACTCTCTTACATCTTGTTGGTAAATTGAAAATAAAAAGGACACTCGATTATTTTTTACATTTATATCATAGCTGACCATAGTTCTAGGATTTGGTTGAACAAAAAATAATTCTTCACTTCCTGAAAATTCATAGCTCACAGTAAAATAATACACTTCAGCATCAAAATAATATCCCCAAGGATCGCTTCTTTTTTCTATTTTTTTTTGGGGTTCTGAAACGGATTCAGTTTCCAGATAGATCTGTAATGGTTCAACTTTATATTTTTCAACTAAATATTCAATAAACTCTTCTTCATCTATTTTAAGGATATAATCTTTTCCTTTAGATAATATTTCTTCTTTTATTCTGCCAAAATGTTGTGCTGGAAAATCCAACCAAGAAATACCTGAAAATGATTTCATTCTATTTAAGTTTAAATTTGATAAGGTATTGATAATTAGTTTTTGTTTTTTCAAATATATGTATTTTTCATTGCTAATTTTTACGGATTTCCGTAGTAACAAAAAAAGCGAGTAAAAATTGTTTACTCGCTTTTAATAATTTATTATATGTTTTTCTATCCCAAGAAACTCTTCAACTCCTCATAAGTCCCAATCTTTACACTAACTTTCTCCTCATTAATAACGCTCTCAATCTGAGCAGGAATCGGAAGCGTAATGCCTAAAGCAGGTTCTACCACATCTAAGAATTTAATTGGGTGAGCGGTTTCTAAGAAAATACCAATTGCGTTAGGATGTTTTTCAAGCTCTTTTTTCAAACCTAAATACCCAACAGCCCCGTGTGGTTCTGCGATATAACCGTCTGTGTTATAAATATTTTTTAGAGCAACTAAAGTTTCTTCATCGGTATAGCTATAAGAAGAAAAGTCTTTTTCGAAAGTTTTTAAGTCATTATTGTACAATTCCTGAATCCTGATAAAGTTGCTTGGGTTTCCAACGTCCATGGCGTTAGAGATTGTGGCTTTAGAAGGTTTCGGGTCGTATTTTCCGTTTTCTAAAAATCTTGGCACCGTGTCGTTTACGTTTGTAGAGGCTACAAAATGCTCAATTGGCAAACCTAATTTCTTTGCCATAATTCCGGCGCAGATATTCCCGAAGTTTCCGCTTGGGCAAGAGAAAACCAATGGTTTGTTTTGGCTCTTCAATGCTTTGTAAGCAAAGAAGAAATAAAACATCTGTGGCAGCCAGCGCGCAATATTAATAGAATTCGCCGAAGTCAGGTTTTTGTGCGCTAAAGTTTCGTCTAAAAACGCTTTTTTCACCATATCCTGGCAATCGTCAAAAACACCGCCAACTTCTAATGCTTTTATATTCTGTCCTAAAGTAGTCAATTGTTTTTCCTGAATATCGCTCACTTTTCCAGACGGATATAAAATGACAACATCAACGCCGTCAACTCCTAAAAATCCGCTCGCAACAGCACCTCCCGTATCTCCGGAAGTGGCTACCAAAACCGTATTTTTAGAATCTTTTTTGTCTTTGTTGAAATAACCCAAACAACGCGACATAAAACGCGCTCCAACGTCTTTAAATGCCATTGTCGGCCCGTGGAATAATTCTAACGAATAGATTCCGTTTTCCACTTTTACCACCGGAAAATCAAAGACTAAAGTCTCAGCGATAATTTCTTTTAGTTTTGCTGCAGGTATTTCATCACCAACGAATTGTTTGATTGCTTCAAAAGCAATTTCTTCGTGGCTTAAACTTTCGATTTTGTCAAAAAAGGAAGAATCAAGAGGCGTAATGCTTTCCGGGAAATATAATCCTTTATCACTCGCTAATCCTTGTATCACAGCTTCCTGAAAAGAAACTTTTGGGGCATTATGGTTTAAACTGTAGTATTTCATTGTGTTGTTTTTGCTTTAGAAAAAAGAGAATAGAAAATAGAATATAGACTTTTGTGAAATCAAATCCCAATTTTTTAAATTCCAATTTCCAATATTTTATTTATAATTTTTTTAAGTTCTTTTGTCATTTCGACGAAGGAGAAATCACACTAGAAACTCGACAACAGGGCGTTGCTCTCCCTCAGTGATTTCTCCTTTCGTCGAAATGACATGCTAGACGTGGGCTTCGACACCGATCAGCACGACAAACGTTCCGTATAAATCTTAATACTTAATTCTTCGTACTTAATACTTTTTACAATTCACATCTCACATTTTACAAAACCCGAACTCCATCCGGATTAATTTTCGAAACGTGAATTTCATACGGTAAATTCATTTTTTCGTAAACGTCGCTCATGGCTTTTGCGATTTTTTCAGCGGTGTCTTTTCCTTTGCTTAGAGCGAAAATTGACGGACCGGAACCTGAAATTCCGGAGCCTAAAGCGCCGTTTTCGTAAGCTTTTTGTTTGATTAAATCAAATCCCGGAATTAAAACGCTTCGTACCGGTTCAACGATTTCGTCGTGAAGTGATCTTCCAATCAAATCGTAATCTTTGGTGTAAAGACCAGCAACCAGTCCGCCTACGTTACCCCATTGCGTGATAGCGCTTTTCAGGGAAACGTTTTGTTTTAAAACCGAGCGGGCATCAGACGTTTTTAATTCAATCTGTGGATGAACCACGGTTGCGTATAATTCTTCCGGACTGTCAATTCTGATAATATCTAAAGGCGAATAACTTCTTACCAAAGTAAATGCGCCTAAAAGGGCAGGAGCGACGTTGTCAGCATGTGCGTTTCCGCTGGCTAATTTCTCGCCCTGCATCGCAAACTGAACCAGATCTTTACGGGAATAAGGTCTTCCTAATAATTCATTAATTCCGAAAACTGCTCCCGCAGAACTGGCAGCGCTGCTTCCGATTCCGCTTCCGGCTTTGATGTTTTTATAAATTTCAATTTCAAATCCAAAATCCAGTTCGTCCAAAGTTGCTAACATCGCCAAAGCCGCCACACCCGAAACGTTTTTCTCGGTTTCAAGAGGCAAATCGGCACCCACAATTTTAGTGATTCGAACACCTTTTTGATCTGATTTTCGAACAATCATTTCATCACCCGCATTGTCTAAACAAAGTCCCAATACGTCAAATCCGCATGACAGGTTTGCGATAGTTGCCGGGCAAAATAGTTTTATTTCTTTCATTTCTGGTTGTTTCAGGTTTCAGGTCTCAGGTTTCAAGTTTAACCGCAAGGTTCGCAAAGTTTGGCAACTTGAAACATGAAACCTGAAACAAAAAAAATTATATGTTTCCAATTCTAATTACATCCGCAAAAATCCCTGAAGCCGTAACAGCTGCACCGGCACCAGCTCCTTTGATCAATAAAGGCTGATCTACATAACGATCGGTGTAGAAAAGCACGATATTGTCTTTTCCTTCTAAGTTATAGAAAGGATGATCTTTTGGAATAAACTGAAGACCTACGCTTGCTTTTCCGTTTTCGAACTGTGCTACAAATTTTAGGCGGGATTCTTTTTCGTTGGCTTCTTTCAAAAGATTTTCAAAATGCGAAGCATGTGTGATCAATGATTTGAAAAAATCTTCGTTATTTGTCGTTTTCATGCACTCTTCTGGTAAGAAAGACAGATTCTCGATGTCTTCGATTTCCATTTGATAACCGCTTTCGCGAATAAGAATCAGGATTTTACGGGCAACGTCGATCCCGCTTAAGTCGATTTTCGGATCCGGTTCTGTGAATCCCTGAACTCCGGCTTCTTTTACTACATCGTGGAAAGAATTATTTTTATCAAAATTGTTGAAAATAAAGTTCAGACTTCCGGATAAAACGGCTTGTATTTTATGCACTTTATCTCCTGATGCAATAAGATTTTTTACGGTATCGATAATTGGTAATCCGGCTCCAACATTCGTTTCAAATAAAAACGGAGCGTTGTATTGACGAGATAAGCTTTTTAGTTTTTTATAGTTGTCGTAGGCAGATGAACAGGCAATTTTGTTGCAGGTTACAACGGCAATACTTTCTTTTAAAAATTTCTCATACATCTCAGAAACACTTGCATTTGCTGTGATATCTACAAAAATGCTGTTTCTTAAATTCAGTTCTTTGGCACGTGCAATGAATTCTGTCGGGATAGCCGCTTCTCCTTTGTCTAAAGTTGCCTGCCAGTCTTTTAGGGAAATTCCGTCTTCGTCAAATACCATTTTTCTGGAGTTCGACAATGCAATCACACGAACATTGATTTTTAAAACATCTTTCAGGAATTTTTTCTGGTTGTGAATCTGCTCGATGAATTTTTCACCCACATTTCCAACACCCATTACAAATAAATTCAGCTGTTTGGTGTTTTCTTCGAAGAAGTTTTCGTGTAAGGTATTCAGTGCTTTTTTAACATCTCTTTCGTTGATTACGGCTGAGATATTTCTTTCTGAAGCACCTTGTGCAATCGCACGGATGTTTACGTTGTTTTTTCCTAAAGTACTGAACATTCTTCCGCTCAGACCCTGGTGGTTTTTCATGTTTTCACCTACCAAAGCAATAATGCAAAGGTCTTTTTCAACAATACAAGGATCAATTTTATTTTGTAAAATCTCAACTTCAAAAGCTTTATTGATGGCTTCCTCAGCATTTTCAGCATCAGAATTTAAGATTCCGATACAAATAGAATGCTCAGAAGAGGCCTGAGTGATGAAAATAACATTGATTTTTTCGTGTGACAACACTTCAAACAAACGTTTTGAAGAACCTGAAACCCCAATCATTCCCGGGCCTTCCAGTGTTAACAACGAAATGTGATCGATATGGCTGATTCCTTTTACAGGAGTAGTCTGTTCAGAAACCTGATTCGAAATCAGAGTCCCTTCTGCTTCCGGTTCGAATGTATTTTTGATAAGAATTGGAATGTTTTTTCTTAAAACCGGCTGAATTGTTGGTGGATACAACACTTTCGCACCAAAATGAGACAATTCCATTGCTTCCTGATACGAAATTGCAGCAATTGGCTGTGCCTGTTTTACAATTTTTGGGTTTGCAGTAAACATTCCGTTTACGTCAGTCCAGATTTCAAGCTGTTCTGCGTCAATTGCTCCTGCGATAATAGCAGCCGTATAATCAGAACCGCCGCGACCTAGAGTAGAAGTGATTCCGTCAAGGGTCTGGGCAATGAATCCAGGCAAAATAGTAATTTTTGAATCATTTCCTGCGAAATATTCCTGAATCAAAACATTTGAAATTTCAAAATTCACAACCGCTTTACCAAAATCAGCATTTGTTTTAATTAACTCACGGCTGTCTTTATAAACGGCATTTTTATCGATTTGCTGGTATGCCTGTGCAATAATGAAAGAAGAAAGCAATTCGCCGAAACTCAAAACAGTATCAGCCGTTCTTGGAGATAATTCCCCCAATAAAAAGCATCCGTCCAATAAGGTTTCCAGATGGTTGATGATTCTTTTGATATGGCTTAACAAACTGCTTTGTTCGCTAACCGGAATTAATTCTTTTAAAGTGTCAAGGTGTTTTTTCTCGATTTCAGCAACGACTTCACGAAAGCTTTCATCATTTTCAGCTGCTTTTGCTGCAGCCAGTTGTAACAGATCAGTTACTTTGCTTAATGCGGAAACCACTACAACGAGCTTGTCTTTTTCAGCTTTTTGTTTAACAATTTCGAGAACGAGCTTTATATTTTGTGCATTGGCAACCGAAGTTCCGCCAAATTTTAATACTTTCATTTTTGATGTTTTTTCTTTTATGCAAATATTTTTATGTATCCAACGACTTTCTTCTTTCAGAAAGAAAAATATAGATAACCAGGATTATATGTAAAAATGTATACCCCTAAGGGGTAGTAGTTGTTGTAGTAAATGTTGTAGCAGCAGTTGCAACTCTTGTTTGAGCTGTCATTGAAGATTGATATTTTATGCTGTTACGTTTCATTTTTGATTTTTCAAAAGTACAATTTTTTATAAAAGTTAAAAAGCTAAATTGCCTTTTTGCGAATATTTTAATAAAACAAATGATAAAAAATCAATATTGAGTATTTGTTAAAATTAGATGCTTTAACTTGGTTTTTTGATATATTTTGGACTGAAGATTATTTGATATGTGATTTGTTTTTTTGCTTGATATGCGTTAAAAGCGATATTACACTTGTTGAGTTAGTATTGTGAAATAAATAATTTTGAAAAATAGCTTCTTTATAAATTTTAATTATTGTGATAAAATGTTGCTTTTTAATGTTGATTTGTTGAATTTTGATGTTTTAATTTGAAATCACCATGAGGGAAATCCATTATATTAGTACTGAAACCATAACTTTAGAGACTTTACAGGAAATTTTAAGTTATGATAAGGCACTAGAATTATCTGAAGAAGCAAAAGTAAATGTTCAGAAATGCCGGGATTATCTGGATAAAAAAATGGCCTCACATCCAGAACCTATTTATGGGATCAATACTGGTTTTGGATCACTTTACAGTGTGAAAATCTCGGATGAAAACTTATCTAAACTTCAGGAAAACCTGGTGAAGTCACATGCCTGCGGAACCGGCGAAGAAGTTCCTTCTGAAATTGTAAAATTAATGCTGTTGCTGAAAATTCAGTCTTTGAGCTACGGACATTCTGGAATTCAACTGCAGACGTTAAATCGTCTGATTGATTTTTACAATCATGATATCTTACCGGTAATTTTTACTCAGGGATCACTTGGCGCTTCGGGAGATTTAGCGCCTTTAGCACATTTATCTTTACCATTATTAGGAGAAGGCGAAGTTTATTTTGAGGGTAAAAAAATAGCTGCTGCAGAAGTTTTGCAACATTTTAACTGGGAGCCAATTGTTTTGCAGTCAAAAGAAGGACTGGCCTTATTAAACGGAACACAGTTTATGGGGGCTTACGGGGTTCATATTTTGATTAAGGCCTATAAATATTCGTATCTGGCTGATTTGATTGGAACGATTTCACTGGAAGCTTTTGATGGAAGAATTGAGCCATTCAACGAATTGATCCATTTCATACGTCCTCATAAAGGTCAGATTATAACGGCACAAAGAATTAATGAGTTTCTGGAAGGAAGTGAAATCATTAAACAGCAGAAAAAACATGTTCAGGATCCGTATTCTTTCCGTTGTATGCCTCAGGTTCATGGCGCTTCAAAAGATGCGATTGATTATGTCCGAAAAGTATTCAAGACCGAAATTAATTCGGTTACAGATAATCCTAATATATTTATAGAATCCGATCAGATTATTTCAGGAGGGAATTTCCATGGGCAGCCGTTGGCTTTAGCTTTGGATTTTATGGCAATAGCGTTGGCGGAACTGGGAAGTATTTCAGAAAGGAGAACCTATCAGTTAATTTCAGGATTGCGAAATCTTCCGGCGTTTTTGGTGGATAATCCGGGGCTCAATTCAGGATTTATGATTCCGCAATACACTGCGGCAAGTATTGCAAGTCAGAACAAACAACTGGCAACACCGTCAAGTGTAGATAGTATTGTTTCGAGCAACGGACAGGAAGATCATGTTAGCATGGGAGCAAACGGAGCAACAAAGGCCTTGAAGGTTATGGACAACTTAGAGCGTATCCTGGCAATTGAATTGTTGAATGCTTCGCAGGCTATTGCATACAGAGAGCCTTTAAAATCAAGCGATTTCATCGAAATGTTTTTAAGCAGTTACAGGGAAATTGTGCCTTTGGTTAAGGAAGACAGAATCTTACATTATGATATTGAGAAGACTATTTTGTTTCTGAGTAGTTTCCAAATTGAAAACGATTTGTTAACAATGGCTTAACATTGTAAAATATTAATGAAGTAATTTTGCACTATCAAAAATATAAAAATGTCAATAAACAGTATTTTCCAATTTTTAGTGCCGAAAGACAAGAAATTCTTTCCACTTTTTGAAGAGGCTTCAAGCAATTTAATTGAATTAGCTTCTAACTTACACGAAGCTGTAAACCTTCCATTAAAAGAAAGAGAAGTCCTTTTTCAGAAAATCGATGAATTAGAGCAAAAAGGAGAAGACATTACACGTCAAACCAATCTGGAGCTGAGCAGAAACTTTATCACTCCTTTTGACAGAGAAGATATTCATACCTTAATTACTTCTATTGATAACGTTGCGGATTACCTGCACGGAGCATCAAGCAGAATGAAATTGTATCAGGTTGACAAGATTACAAAGTCAATCAGAAAAATGACAGAGATCAACCTTGAGGCTTGTCAGAACATTGACAGTGCGGTAAAGGAATTAAGAAATTTAAAGAATTTCAAAGTTATTAAGGATGCCTGTTCCAGAATCAACAAACTGGAAAACAAATCTGATAACGTTTATAACAAAGCAGTTTTTGAAATTTTTGAAAACGAAACAGACGCTAAAAATATTATTAAATATAAAGAGGTGTTATCTGTTTTAGAATCAGCAACAGACAAGTGTAAGAGCGTTGCAAATATACTTGAGTCTATTTCTGTAAAACATTCTTAATTCAATTTATTTCAATTCTGAAGTTATAATTTTATGACTATACTTATAATTATTATAGTATTAGCTTTAATTTTTGATTACATCAATGGTTTTCATGATGCGGCAAATGCTATAGCTACTGTTGTTGCTACAAAGGTTTTATCACCTTTTCAGGCGGTTGTCTGGGCAGCGTTTTTTAACTTTCTGGCTTATTGGGTTTTTGGATTTGGTGTTGCAGATACTGTTGCTAAAACAGCGCACACTATGGAAATTAACCTTGTAGTTATTTTAGCTGGTGTTATTGCAGCAATCTGTTGGAATTTACTGACCTGGTGGTTGGGTATTCCTTCAAGTTCATCACACACCTTAATTGGAGGTTTTGCCGGTGCAGCTATTGCACATGCTATTGCAGTTCACGGTTTTTCAGGTTATGCAGGTGAAGACGGAACCACACATTACTGGTACGAAATCGTAAGCTGGTATAAAGCAGGAAAAGATGGCGGAATGCCTTCAGGGGTTATCATTATTATTGCTTTTATTGTACTGGCACCGTTAGTAGGAGCATTGGCTTCTTATTTAATTTCGATCTGGTTATTGAATGCTTCGCGTAAAAATATTGGTCCTAAAATTTTTACTGTAGCAGTAATGATTGCTACTATTTGGTTTGTTTACACCCAAATGGTACCTTTTTCAGAAATTGAAAAGCCTAGATTTGAATCCCATTTTTGGAGTGTAGCTTTTGAATCGCATAATATAAAATGGTTTTTAGTTGCTTTTATCATCCTTACAGTTAGTGCTTTTTGTTTGATATTCAGCAGTCTGAATCTTCATCAGGCTGACGCGGCTTTGAAAAAAATGCAGTTATTATCATCTGCTGCTTTCAGTTTAGGGCATGGAGGAAATGATTCTCAAAAAGTAATGGGTATTATCGCAGCTGCGGTTGCAGTTTATATCAATACGAATCCGGGAGTACACATGGATTCATGGTTAGATGTTGTTTTGCCAAATGATGACAAGGGAATAAAAGGTGTAATGCCGGGATGGATTCCATTAGCGTGTTACTCTGCTATTGCTGCGGGAACTTTGAGTGGAGGATGGAAAATTGTAAAAACAATGGGTTCTAAAATCACAAAAGTAAGTTCGTTTGAGGGTGTTGCTGCTGAAACTGCGGGTGCTTTGACACTTTACTTTACGGAGCATTTGAAAATTCCGGTAAGTACAACTCACACTATTACTGGTTCTATCATCGGGGTTGGATTAACGAAACGTGTATCTGCTGTAAGATGGGGGGTGACTGTAAGTTTGATCTGGGCATGGGTATTGACAATTCCTATTTCAGCTTTATTAGCAGGATTAGTTTATTTTGTTCTGAGTGTTTTTATCTAAATGGGTAAAATGATTTTTGTGAAATGTGAGATGTAAATCGCATTTTTAAAATATATAAAAAAGCTGGTTTCTTAATTGAAACCAGCTTTTTGTTTTTTTGTGGATATTATAAAAAGGCTTATTTTTTCCAGTTTAACTGTAATGCAAAACAGGTTTTTTCTCCTTTTGTGATGCTGAATCTGGAGTTTTCTTTATCATCGTTTTCGTGAATTTGAACGGTATCTTTCAGGGACAGTTCTTTCATGAAATTCATTTCGAAACTTTGTAGTTGTTGTTTCAGGATTTTTTTTGGTTCTACATGATCCAGGCACCATTCCAGGTATTTTACATTATTAACGTGATTGACAATATCCAGATCAGATAAATACACGGTTTTTTCAAACACAAATTCTTTTTCGTGGTTGATGTTTATTTTTGAAAAGCCTTCTGTTGTGGCTCTTTTATCCGGAAATAGCTCAAAATGTTCATAAGGCAATGCCAAAGCTTCCGGACGACGTAATTGCGTGTTAAAAACCGCCCAATACGTTTCGCAGCCTACAATCTTTTTTCCATTTACATGCATTTCCAAAGCACGGACAGAACGTGAATTTTCCAGACTGTTGATCCAGGTTGTTACAGTAACGATATCTCCTGATTTTGGCAAAGCACTTACTTCTACCCGCATTCGGCTTAAAACCCACGCCTGATGAAATTCCTGCATGTCATAAAAACTGATGCCTCCAATTTCAGAATGTGCTGCGGCTGTTAATTGTAAAATATTGCATAAATCTGTATATTTTAAGTAACCGCTCGGAGTACATTGTGTAAAATTGATTTCCCAGTCTTTGCTTAGAATGGATGTGAAGTTTGGTGATATTGGCATTTTAATTTAGACTTCTTAGATTGTTGGACTTCTTAGATTTTAGATTTTTTCGAAAATAGAATAAAGAGTAGAGAAAGATTTTATTTTACAATTTCCTCAATATAATTTATAATTACTTTTCTATCTTCAGCATAATCAAACCATTTGGTGTTTTCGTTTCGTTTGAACCACGTTAATTGTCTTTTAGAAAATCGTCTTGTGTTTTTTTTGATTTCGTCTATAGCGAAAGGCAAAGTGAATTCTCCGTCAAAATAACTGAATAATTCCCTATAACCCACAGTTTGAAGCGCATTTAACGCTTTATTAGGATATAAAGCTTTGGCTTCTTCCAGTAAACCTTCGTTTATCATAATGTCAACACGCTGGTTGATCCGGTTGTAAATGATTTCTCTGTCGGCTTCTAAACCAATAAGAACAGGAGTGAAGTTCCGGTTGTTCTTCTTTTGATTTAAAAAGGATGAATATGGTTTTTTAGTCCCGATGCAAACCTCAACAAAACGCATCATTCTTTGAGGGTTTTGAAGTGTCTGCGGATTTTCTAAAGTGATTTTCTGAAAGTAATCCGGATCCAAAGTTTTTAATTGCTCCTGTAAATATTCAATTCCGAGTTTTTCGTAATTTGAATTGATTTCTGAACGTACTTCGGGATTGATTTCCGGAAATTCGTCGAAACCTTTCAGAACAGCATCGACATACAATCCGGAACCACCAATCAGAATAGCGAAATCATTTTTTTGGAATAATTCTTCGAGTTTTAAAAGCGCTTCTTTTTCGTAATCGCCAACGGTATAATTTTCAAATATCGATTTGTTCTGGATGAAATGATGTTTAGCAGCTGTTAATTCATTTTTATTGGGAACTGCTGTGCCAATGGTCATTTCTTTAAAAAACTGACGGCTGTCACACGATATGATCTCGCATTTAAAATGTTGTGCCAAAGCAATACTGAGGGCTGTTTTGCCTATAGCTGTTGGTCCGACAATGGTAATTAGGTATTTCATATGTTTTTTAGCCTGGATGGAAATGGAAACCCCGGACTTATATTTGTTCGTTTTTGTGGCGTAAAAGAAGCGACTTTAGAAGCTGCTTTTAGGACTTAAAAAACAACAAAGATAAGGAGGAGTTGCAATGTACAGCCGGAATAGCTTCTAAAAATTATGCATGTAATTCACTTCCGCACTCGTGACAAAATTTAGCGTTATCAAAATGAAGTTGTGAACCGCAGATCTGACAGGAGTTTTTTGTACTGACAGTATTGTCCCGAAGGCTTTTCTTGGCAAATTCGGCTGTAACTATTCCGGTAGGAACTGCTATGATTCCGTAACCTAAAATCATGACCAGTGCGGCTATAAACTGGCCTAAAGGGGTTTGGGGTGAAATGTCTCCATAACCCACCGTTGTTAGGGTTACAATTGTCCAGTAAATTCCCATTGGAATACTGGTAAAACCTGATTCTTTACCTTCGACCAGATACATTACCGAACCAATAATTACGGTGCTGATGAGTACAAAATAGATAAAAACGAGAATTTTTTCTTTGCTGGCTTCGATAGCTTCCTTAAGCTGAAAGGACTGATGCGAAATTTGCGGAATATGGAGAATTTTGAATAGCCTGAAGAAACGCAATGCCCTTACGATAGACAATATGCTGGCTCCCGGAAAAAATATGGATAAATACATGGGTAAAACGGCGAGTAAATCGATGATTCCGTAGAAGCTGAAAATGTATTTGACTGGTTTTTGGATAGAAATAATCCGTAAGATATATTCAATGGTGAAAAAGATGGTGATTACCCATTCGCAAATCCATAACTGGTAATGGTATTTTGAACTAATGCCTTGAACAGTGTCGAGCATTATTAGTAAAACGCTCAATAAAATCAAACCTAGCAGCACTAAATCGAACATTCGTCCTAAAATGGTGTTGGTGCCATACAGAACGATTTTGACTTTTTCCCTAAAGATTTCGTATTGTGATTTTTTGTTTTTCATATCCTTAAAGATAATGAAAGTTTTGTTTTTACTAAAAATGATGTATTTTCAATGATTTACTTTTTCGGATATACTGCTGAATGATATTCTTTACATCACGATTGTGCTGCATTGGAATTAGAATTTTTTTCAGAATTTCGATATTGGTAATCTGATAATTTAAATCATAATAAGCATACCCTTTATAAATTCCGTTTTCGATTAAGATAGCGCTTCTTTCGTTTATGTTTCGTCCTCTGTCGAGCAAAATCATGTTTCTGTTTTCAAAACTGTTTTCAGAAATAAACTGCTGTACCCTTAAATTGTAGATTTCAGGAGTGATTTCGCCAATGCAGGCACCATCGCATTCCTTTATTTTGTATTGAAAACACTCTTTTTTAGTTTGATATAAACCGGTTAGTTTCTGGCATAAATGATACTTTGCAGCAAATTTGAAAAGCGCATTTTTGCCTTCCTGCAACGAAGCGAATGACGTAATTTCTTTTTTGCGTCCATCTGCTTTTCCGAGGTTTACATTCAGATAACTGTTTGCATCTTTTTCTACATAAATGGCGTACGGGAAAACACTCTTTTTTTGTGATCGATTGTATCTCGGGCGGTTTATTTTTACTTCCTGGCTTTCTTTTAATAAAGCAATTAATTCGCTGCCTGTTTCTTCGTAGGTTATGGTAAAAACTTCTGCCTGAATTCTTTTGCTTTTGGTTGTAATTCCGGTAAAATGCTGATTGACTCTTTTTCGGATATTTTGGCTCTTGCCGATGTAAATTAAATTTCCTCCTTCGTTATGAATGTAATACACACCGGTTTTAGCAGGCATCTGATTTACAAGATCCTGAAGTTTTGGTGAAATCCCTTTTTCAATTTCAAATTTCACAAAATCTTTGACAATGGTTTTTTCCAGGTCTTTTTCGAGTAATATTTTGAATAGCTTAGTTGTAGCGATAGCATCTCCGCTGGCGCGATGCCTGTCGGCTATCGGAATTCCGAGTGAACGGACTAATTTCCCTAAACTGTAAGAAGGCTGCTCGGGAATTAATTTTTGCGCTAATTCTACGGTACAAAGTGTTTTAGATTCGAAATTATAACCTAAGCGTCTGAATTCAGTACGCAGGATTCTATAGTCAAATGAAGCGTTGTGTGCTACAATAATACAATCAGAAGTGATTTCGATAATTCGTTTGGCAACTTCATAAAACTTAGGCGCAGAGCTCAGCATAGCATTGTTGATTCCGGTTAATTTAGCCACAAAAGGCTGAATTGGAATTTCGGGATTGACAAGGCTAATGAACTGATCAACTACTTCATGACCATCAAATTTATAGATGGCGATTTCGGTAATTCCTTCTTCATTGAATTGTCCTCCGGTAGTTTCTATGTCTAATATTGCGTACATTTTCAAATGTCAAAAATCAATGGCAATATCAAAAATCAATATCAATTCCAATGTCAAAAATCAATGTTTTAAAATTGAAATTCTTTATTGAAATTGTCATTGTATTGATATTGTTATTGAAAAAATTACTTTTTATTTATTATCATTTTTGATGAAATTGCAATAAGTTGTTCTACTTCAGTAAGAAGCTTGTTTCTTTTATCGTTATCACCTTCTTTTATATAATCTAATATTTTTAAAGAATTTCTGGATTCCTTTAATTCTTTTACAACTAATGAAACTTTAAATATAAAATCTTTATCAGTTACTGTACCCTGTGCTTCACCGAAATTTAAAGAAGCGCTTCCAGACGATCTTATTAATTGGTTTTTATAATATTCATTTTCAAAAATTCTTTCTAATTGTCGTGTAAAAAATATACATTCTCCAGCAAAACGAATCAGACGATCATCAAAATTGAATATTTTTTCCATTAATATTTTATATTTTAAAATTAATATTGTCATTGCCATTGATTTTTGATATTGACTTTTATCGTCCTCCAAAAATACTGCTTCCTATCCTAACCATCGTACTTCCACATTCGATGGCAAGCTGATAATCACCGGACATTCCCATTGAAATGGTTGAAAAATGTGCTGCTGTAGAAATACATTGCTGTGCATCCCGGCATTGTGCGTCTTTGTTTTGCAATGAATCAAAAATGGATTTTAAATAGAGGAATTCTTTTTTGATCTGGTTTTGGTTTTCTGTAAAAGTTGCCATTCCCATTAAACCTAAGATACGAATATTTTTCATCTCTTTAAATTCCGATGAAGACAATAATTCTGAAAGTTCTTTTTCGTCAAGACCAAATTTAGTTTCTTCCTCGGCAATATATATCTGAAGCAGACAATCTATAACGCGATTGTTTTTTAGCGCCTGTTTGTTGATTTCCTGTAATAATTTCAAACTGTCAACCCCATGAATCAGACTTACAAATGGCGCCATAAATTTGACTTTATTCGACTGAACATGACCAATCATATGCCATTGAATATCTTTTGGCATTTGCTCATATTTATCGGCCATTTCCTGAATTTTATTTTCGCCAAAAATACGCTGACCGGCTTCATAGGCCTGCATCAGATCTGAAACAGGTTTTGTTTTTGAAACCGCAACAAGAGTTACGTGTTCAGGTAAACTTTCTTTGATTTTATTTAGGTTTGATGCTATTGACATTTGCTATTATTTTATTAATATTCGTCCAATAATAATTCCTTTAGGATTTATCTTGTCATAATATTTTAAAAGGATTGTTGCATTTTTATATTTTTCAAATAATCGAATTATCTGTTCTCTTTTTATTTTAAAAGCTGAACAAGCATAGTTTTTGTCTTCTGCGTATTGAATTACTTTTTTATCAATAATGAACTCAATTTTTTTAAATGTTTCATCTCTAAAAGAATCATAAAAAATATTGAAATTTAAAACTTTGAAATTGTCTTTCAAATTAATTATTCCAATTTTAGACCCTCTTTCAAATTCATTACTTTTAAAAAGTATTTTATTATTCTTATACAGCTGCCAATTTGTGATGGTATCTATTTCTGTTTTGGCAATCATTGAAATAGACTGCATCATTATAAAGAATAATAGAATTTTTTTCATAAGACTACCAGATTAAATAAACTGCTTCGAGATCTTCTCAGCCTTTTTACTTTCGCTGTAATCATAAAAACCTTCACCGGATTTTACGCCTAATTTACCTGCTCTAACCATATTTACCAATAACGGGCAAGGAGCATATTTAGGGTTTTTGAATCCGTCGTACATTACATTCAAAATAGCAAGACAAACGTCAAGACCAATAAAATCAGCCAATTGAAGCGGTCCCATTGGATGCCCCATGCCCAATTTCATTACTGTATCAATTTCATAAACTCCCGCCACTTTGTTATATAACGTTTCAATTGCCTCGTTTAGCATAGGCATCAAAATTCTATTGGCAACAAAACCCGGATAATCGTTTACTTCAACAGGTGTTTTACCTAATTTCTCAGATAAATTCATGATAATTTTGGTGACTTCATCGCTGGTATTATAGCCGCGAATGATTTCTACCAGCTTCATAATAGGAACCGGATTCATAAAATGCATTCCGATAACACGCTCGGGATGTGCGACGACTGCTCCAATTTGTGTAATTGAAATCGAAGAAGTGTTCGTTGCTAAAATCGTATTGTGTGAGCAGGATTCGTTTAATTGTTTGAAGATATTCAGTTTTAGTTCAACGTTTTCAGTTGCTGCTTCTACTACCAGATCAACCCCGACAACTCCATCCTTAATATCAGTATAGGTAATGATATTGGTGATTGTTCTGGCTACTTCTTCCTGCGTTATTGTTCCTTTAGCGAGCATTCTGTCGAGATTAGCAGCAATAGTTGCCATTCCTTTGTCTAGTGCTTTTTCAGAAACATCAATTAGTTTTACAGTAAAACCGCTTTGCGCAAAAGTATGTGCAATTCCGTTTCCCATTGTTCCGGCACCAATTACAGCTATAGTTCTCATTTAATTTTGTATTTATATTTTAAAATTTAAGGTTTAAAGTTACTTTGCAGCAAGCTTTAAACCTTAAATTTACAATTTATATTTTGTCTTATTTTTTAAAACAGTCAATTATTTGGTATGCCACACGTAAAGCATCTGTTGCCTGTTCCAATGTTACAACCGGAGTTGTATTATTATTGATGGCATCAGCAAATGCATTTAATTCGTCTAAAATGGCGTTGTTCTGTTCTACATCAGGATTGGTAAAATAGATTTGTTTTTTCACGCCTTCAGCATTTTGAAGGATCATGTCAAAATCTCCCGGAACTTCCGGGGCGTCTTTCATACGGACTACTTCACATTTTTTCTCTAAAAAATCAACTGAAATATAGGCGTCTTTTTGAAAGAAACGTGTTTTGCGCATGTTTTTCATCGAAATCCGGCTTGCAGTTAAATTGGCAACACAACCATTTTCGAATTCAATTCGGGCATTGGCTATATCCGGAGTTTCACTAATTACAGAAACACCACTCGCATTAATGTGTTTTACTTTTGAATTTACAACACTCAAAATCGCATCAATATCATGAATCATTAAATCCAGGACTACTGGTACATCTGTACCGCGAGGATTAAATTCGGCTAAACGATGTGTCTCTATGAACATCGGATTTTCTATCATGTTTTTGGTAGCGATAAACGCAGGATTAAAACGTTCTACATGACCGACCTGACCTTTTACATTGTACTCGTTTGCCAAAGCAATTATTTCTTCGGCTTCTTCAACAGTGTTGGCAATTGGTTTTTCTATGAAGATATGTTTTCCTGATTTGATGGCTACTTTAGCGCATTTATAGTGCGAAAGGGTTGGGGTTACAATATCAATTACATCCACGGCGTGGATTAATTTTGCTATTGTGTTGAAGTTTTTATAGCCGAACTCTTTTGAGATTCTTTCAGCATTTTCCTGATTTTCATCGTAAAATCCAACTAATTCGTATTTGTCAGACTGTTGTAATAAGCGTAAATGTATTTTACCTAAGTGACCGGCACCTAAAACTCCTACTTTTAACATTTGAATGTATTTTAAACAAAAATAGAATTTATTTGTCGAAAGTGAAAAAGAATTTAGCTAATTGTTAGTTATGGGTTATTTGTTATGAGTTAAAAGTTATATGCTGAAACTATAAATCATAAGTTAAGGCTTTCCACTTTGAAATATTTAACTACACCCTATAATCCGTAACTCTTAACTTATAGCTTTATTAATTTAAAATCAATATTTGATTTCCTGTTTTGTTTCTTATTTTTGCGAAAATAAAACCTACCTATTTTGAAAGATACTGCCAAACATCAAGGACTTCGCAATCAATTAGTAAGCACTTTAGAGCAAAAAGGGATTACTGATAAAGCGGTTTTGGATGCGATAAAAAAAATCCCAAGACACCTTTTTTTAAATTCGAGTTTTGAAGATTACGCTTATCAGGATAAGGCTTTTCCTATAGGAGCAGGGCAGACTATTTCCCAGCCTTATACTGTTGCCTTTCAGTCGCAGCTGCTGGAAGTTAAAAAAGACCATAAAATTCTCGAAATTGGTACAGGATCTGGCTATCAGACTGCAGTTTTGTTTATGCTGGGGGCCAAAGTGTATAGCGTTGAAAGACAGAAAGAGCTGTTTAAAACGACTTCTAATTTATTTCCAAAATTGAATATCAGACCTAAACATCTTTCGTTTGGCGATGGGTATAAAGGACTTCCAAATTATGCCCCGTTTGACAGTATTATTGTTACTGCCGGTGCTCCTTTTATTCCGAAGCCGTTGATGGCACAGTTAAAAATAGGAGGAAGACTGGTGATTCCGCTTGGCGAAGACGTTCAGATTATGACTTTACTGATACGAAAAAATGAAACACAATTTGAAAAACATGAGTTTGGAGAGTTTAGATTTGTGCCTTTGTTAGAAGATAAGAATTAAAAAAACTAAACAGTTAATATTAAAGACAATCTTGTCATTCCGTAGAAATCTCTAGCCAGATGAAGCAAAAGATGTCATTGGTCCAGTTTCTGTAAATTTCATTGTCGATATTAATGACTTTATAACTCATCTTGACCTAAGAAAAAATATTGGATATAAAACAGGAAAAGAACTTATGCGAACTGTAATGAAGTCGCCAAAATGGTTACCTGGCGAACAGGATGGATATCACGTTAAAACGGAAATAAAATTTACTTTCAACGTAAAATAATATTAAGGAGCCGTAATAATTTCAATTACTCATAAATGTCGTTACAAGATATTTGCGAATTTAGTAAAATTAACGTTTTTCATTACGTTTATGTTTAGCCGAAAATACTCGTTTCATAATTAACAAAGATCTTCTAGCGCCAAAAAGATTCCCTACGGAATGACAAGTTTGTGGATACTTATCATTTAATTTGGATTATTATTTAATTCTTCCAACCGATCCCGTTTCAGAAGGAATAAGTTCAAGAATCGATGTAGGGGCAAGCCCTGATTCGATTCTGTGTGAAACATATAAAATAGCTACATTGGTTTCCTGCCTGATCGTATTGATTAACTGAATCACCAAATCGACATTTTCATCATCCAGGCCTTCAACAGGTTCGTCCAGAATCAATAAAGGCGGATGTTTTAAAACCGCACGAACAATCAGTGCTACTCTTTGCTGGCCGATTGAAAGATCTATAAAACGTTTCTTTTTCAGGTGAGTCATTTCAATTGCTTCGAGCCATTGTGTCACAATTTGTTTTTGCAAAGTAGTAGGTTCTGTATACAATCCAATAGAATCAAAGAAACCTGATAGAATCATTTGTTCCAGCGTATGGCTTTTTTGGAACAAATCCATCATAGAAGTCGCATATAATCCGATTTGTTTTTTAATTTCCCAAACGCTTTCGCCGCTTCCTTTTTTTCTTCCAAATAAAAATAAATCCTGACCATATCCTTTCGGATTATCACCCGTAATCAAGGATAGGATAGTACTTTTTCCTGAGCCGTTAGGGCCAATTAACTGCCAGAATTCACCTTGTTTAATAGTCCAAGAAATATTGTTGAGAATTTTTCGGTCTTCATAACTTACCGAAACGTTTTGCATCCTTATCAATTCACTTTCGTGGAATGTGTTCACTTCCAGAGCTTTTGGAATGGAAGCCTTATTTAAAGTTTTAAAATGCCTTACCTCTTTTGAAATAGGGTATAAAGTAAACGAATTGTCTTTGATCCAAACTTTATTCTGTACAAAGTCCATCAAATCAACGGTACGATTTACTAATTGGATGATAGAAACAGTATCGGTAAGTTTTTCGAGAGAAATTGCCAAAGCCAGACGCGAAGCCTGATCTAAATGGTCAAAAGGATTATCGAAAATGATAAAATCCGGATTCTGGCTGATACAGTATTTCAAAAACTCTTTTTTGCGTTCGCCAGATGAAAAAGTACGCAATTGCCTGTGCGATTCCGGAGAAGCTTCAACAGATTCGTATTGGTATTCCCTTTCGATGAATTTTTCGATCGAAATATCTGAGAATAAAATTCCTTTTTGGTTATTAAAAACCGCTAATTCTTCTTTTGCTTCGCCGGAAAGCAGGGTGTCTATGAATTTCTTTTTATTAACCTGATTGGTTAAAAGAATGTCCCAATGTTGTTTTTGATGCATTATTTATTTCTTAAAAAGTATTCCTTTTCTTTAATTATTCAGATTATCGGATTACTTCATTTATTAATTGAATATTACGACAAGTATATAAATTGCCTGTAAATATTGAACTTAAAACTAAATAAAGAAGTTTTGAGTTTACAAATATACTTTATTGATCATCTGAAAACGGAAACTAATTTCATAAAAAAATCATTTTCAATGTAGAATCTTTTCATATGTATGCCAAATTTTACTTTTAATTGCTTTAAATGTAAAATGATATATAAAATTACAACCGGTTGTTTTTTATTTGTATTTTAGTAAAAAATTGTACTATTTTTTTGAATCAACTAATAATAAAAAACCGAAAAAACTGTAAAAAACTATTAACTATTATGAACATTAAACACAAAACATGCTTGAAAGTAATGTGCTTTGTATTTTTGGCAACATTAGGTTTACAAGGATTTACTGTCTCATCAGGAGGCAAAATTGATCCTAATGCTAAAAACGATACAGTAAGAAGCATCGAGTCTTACTTTAGTCCTGCAACAAAATCAAAAAAAACACCAGATTCTGAAGGATTTATTCAACGGTGGTTACTATTAGAACCAATTAATAAACCCAATCGCAGTAATACTGTCTTTACCGATAGTTACCTCAGGACCGCATTTTCTACTGAGTATTTTCCAAATCAGTTTACAGTTCTTCCTAAGAGTGGAGATAAGGTAAAAGTTGCGGATCAGGAGCTAAGATGGCATGCACTGGACAGTAAAAAATTCAATGTAAAATTATTTCGTTTCGCTTATGGATTAAAAAAAGAAATATACGGCGTTTTATTTTGGTCCGTAACAATAGTGAATAGCCCAAAGGAAATGAAAAATGTAAGAATGGCAGTAGGATCTAATTCAGCTTCAATGTGGTGGGTAAATGAAAAAGAAGCTGTACTGCTTTCAGGAGACAGACGTATGGTAATGGATGATTGTGTTTCGCCACGTTTAACACTCAACAAAGGGAAAAATATAATTCGGGGAGCAGTAATCAACGGGCCTGGTATGAGCGATTTTTGTGTTCGTTTCCTGGATGAAAAAGGGCAGCCAGTTAAGGATTTAACGATTACTCTCGAATAAATTAATCTCATTTGTATAAATTTTGAAATTATTATGAAAATAAGAAATAAAGTAATGGGTACAACTGCCCTTTTATCGATATGGCTGACTGGAACACTGAATGCACAGATAGGAAAACCATTTATACATGATCCTTCTACCATTATGGAATGTGAAGGAAAGTATTACACATTTGGCACTCGTGGAGGCGGATTAATATCTGAAGATGGCTGGACATGGAACGAAGGAGGTGTAAGGCCAGGAGGAGGAGCTGCCCCTGATGTCGTTAAAATTGGTGACCGCTATCTTATTGCCTACGGCTCAACCGGAGGTGGGCTTGGAGGCGGTCATGACGGACAAATAAATACGATGTGGAACAAGACTCTTGATCCAAATTCTCCAAACTTTAAATATTCAGAACCTATAGTGGTTGCTTCTTCCAGCAATATGGAAGATAATGATGCAATTGATCCGGGACTTCTTTTAGATCCTACGGATGGCAGATTATGGTGCTCTTACGGAACCTATTTTGGTTTTATCCGTCTTGTCGAGCTTGATCCTAAAACCGGAGCACGTGTAAAAGGCAACAAAGCGATAGATATTGCAATTGATTGTGAAGCAACTGATTTGATATACCGTGATGGATGGTATTATCTTCTTGGAACACACGGAACTTGCTGTGATGGTGCCAACTCGACTTATAATATTGTAGTGGGACGTTCTAAAAAAGTTACAGGTCCATACCTTGATAACATGGGCAGGGATATGTTAAAAGGAGGTGGTAAAATGGTAATTGCAGCAGGTGGAAGAGTTAACGGGCCAGGACACTTTGGACTTGTTGATCTTGGTGACGGAGTTCAAAAAATGTCTTGCCATTATGAAGCAGATCTGGATCAAAATGGACGCAGCGTATTGGGGATCCGTCCTTTATTATGGAAAAATGGATGGCCAGTAGCAGGAGATAATTTCAAAGAAGGGACTTATGAAATTGAATCGGAAAGAAGAGGATATGCTTTAGAATTAGCTGTAGATTTCGTTCGCATGCCAGGCAGGATGCGTCCTTGGGAGCATGACCCTAATGAGCCGGTAAAAGCTGTTCCTTCCCAGCAATTATCAGATGTAATGGATACCTGGCCGAAAGGAAATACCAATATTCGTATAGGAGATTATATGTTTCGTCCTCATCAAAAATGGACTATTACAGCAGCTCCAAATGCAGGAGGATATCTTGGAGCACCGTATTATAAAATAGTAATAGCAGGAACAGAACGTGCATTAGCAGCCACACAAGAGGGTGAATTAATAAGCGTTCCTAAATTTACAGGCGCGTCAGAACAATTATGGCGTATTGATCAATTAATTGACGGAACCTACAGGATAATGCCAAAAGTGGTTCCGAATTCTAATGAAAAATTAGCATTAGTTTCTTCTGGAGACAGTACACCAACACTTGCAAAATTTGATATGAATAGTGATAATTCTAAATGGAATTTTAGAGCACACTAAATATTTGTTCAATACAAAATGAAAGGCGTACTTAAAAATAGGTACGCCTTTCATTTTTTTGCTGATTAAGTAATTTAATTTTACTTTGTTACCATAGGTTTATTACTTCTAGACCATTCACTCCATGATCCTACGTAAAGGTGCGGAATTGGAATTCCGGCATAATCCATCGCTAATAGAGTGTGACAGGCCGTAACACCGGAACCGCAATGAACGATTACATTCTCCGGTTTCACTAAACCTAAAATTTCAGTATATTTTTTTGCCAGTTTTTCAGCAGAAAGATAAAAGCCGTTTTCGTCTAAGTTTTCGCTGAAAGGAACATTGATAGCACCAGGAATGTGACCAGCAATCAAATCTAGCGGTTCTGTAAGCCCCTCAAAACGATTTTTGTCCCTTACGTCAATGACAATATTTTCAGGGTTGTTACGGGCTTTATCTACTTCGTTAATATTGCTTAAAGCAAGTTGCCAGTCTGAAACCGGATATTTTTCAGCTGCATCAAAACTTTCTATTCCGGTGCTTAATGGAAAACCTTTATGGATTGCCACCTGATAACCTCCGTTTAAAACCTGTATTTTTTGGTGACCAACAGCTTTTAGCATCCACCAAAATCTTGACGCTGCGTTAGAACCGTTTTTATCGTCATAAACAATAACGTGACTTTGCGGTATAATACCAAGTTTAGACAGGACTTCTGAAAATTTTTCCAACGAAGGCAATGGATGTCTTCCGCCATTTGCAGGATTGCAGTCCACAGAAGCCAAATCACGGTTTAGATCTGCATAACGTGCACCTTTTAAATGTTCTTTTTTATAATTTTCCTCCATATTAAGTCCGGCTCTTGCATCAACCAATATAATTTCGGATGAATTTTCTAGCTGAAGTAATGCTTCGGGTTCGATTATAGGAGACCAATTTTGTGACATCTGAATTTGTTATAGATAATTAATCAGGTATTTTTTCGATCAGGATTTCATCACCGGATTTATCAAAATAGGTACAGGTCATTTCCATAATATCAACACGCCATTTTGCGATTCCGCATTGTCCTGAGTGATTGCAAAAAGTAATATAATCTGTCTGTCCATCCTGATGCGCTACCAGAAATTCTATAAAACGTTCTTTATTCGCTGTATTTTCAACTTTTATTTCAGCATATTTTTCTTCTGAGATGACAGAATAATTATTTACACCATAATATTCAACATGGCCATCATTAACAAACGTATCATACCCTTTTACGCCTAAAATAATTAAATCCTGTATATAATTTGGAAAATCGGCACCGCTTTTTACTTTGGCATGTGCCTCTTTTATTTGTTCGATTGTAAACATAAAATTTGATTTAAGGTTGTTATTGTTTCAAAAATACGATTAATGGTTTTATAAACTGATCAAAAGATTCAATATGTGGTAAATGTCCGGTATTGGCGATTTCTACAAGTTCCGAATTCGGAATTGCTTTTTGTGTTTTTTTACCCAATTCGACATAGTTGCCCATTTTTTTTCTCACTTCTTCCGAAACAAGCGGTTTACCTAAAGCAGTTTTATCCCTTGTTCCGATAATTAATAAAGTTGCGCTTTTGATGTTTTTAAATTCGTATAAAACCGGCTGTGTAAAAATCATATCGTACATAAGAGCAGAATTCCAGGCAACAATTTTGTAATTAGGATCAGAAGTCCAGCCAGCGCCTAATTCGGCCCACTTTTGGAAATCAGCATTCCATTTCCCATCATAATAATTCATCATTTGGTATTTTTTGATGGCTTCATAGTTTTGTTTTAATTCACTTTCGTACCACCAATCCACAGGTTTGTACGGTACGACTAATTTCCAGTCTTCTAAGCCAATCGGATTTTCCAAAACTAATTTCTCAACAGTTTCCGGATACATCAGTGTAAATCTTGTAGCTAACATTCCGCCCATAGAATGCCCTAAAACAGCTGTTTTTTTGATTCCCAAATGGTCTAAAATTTTTTTGGTGTTCTCGGCAAACTGCTGAAATGTATATTGGAAATTATCCGGTTTTGATGATTTTCCAAAACCAATCTGATCCGGCACAATAACCCTGAAGCCTTCTTTTACTAATGCTTTGATGGTAGTTTCCCAATAAGCTCCATTGAAATTTTTTCCGTGAAATAAGACAATGTTTCTATTATTGTAATTATTGGGTTTGATATCCATGTAAGCCATCTTTAAAAGCTGTCGCTGATTGCTTACTTCTAAAAAACGGACCGGAAATGGATATTCATAATTCGTTAAATTAATATCCAATCCTTTTATTTTTTCCTGCTGCGAAAAGCAAAAAAAAGGAAGTATGAGCAATATAATTTTTAGTTTTTTCATTTCAGCATGTTTTAACGGCGGTATTTATAAAATTAAAGCTTAGTATTTTAAAAGCAAAACGTAAAATCTTAAAGTTATCAGAAAATTAATTCTGTAAGAAAGATTTTTCTTTTTAAAAGCAAATGTGATAAGTAGTGAGCAGTTAAGCAGCATACAGGATGCAACAGGACAGACTCTCAACGGCTTCTAACTATATTAGGTATAACTATTTAACCAATTTAACCAATTATGAAAAAAATTACCTTAACGTTTAAGCATACGCTTAAAGTTTTTATGACTTGCGGATTAATTACTACAGCTATTAATTTAAATGCCCAGACACTGGCATTTCCGGAAGCTACAGGTTTTGGAAGATTTACCACAGGGGCAAGGGGAGCTGCAAATCCTCAAATTTATTTAGTAACCAATTTAAATGACAGCGGACCTGGGTCTTTTCGTGATGCAGTTAGTCAGGAAGGAAGGTTTGTTATTTTTAAAGTAGGGGGGATTATAAATGTAGCTTCTCCAATTGCTATTGCAAAAAACACCACTATTGCAGGCCAAACAGCAACAGGAGAGGGAATTGTGCTGTTAGGAGCAAAGGTTTCATTTACAGGAGCTAGCAATACGATTGCCCGTTATGTTCGTATTCGTTTTGGGGCAACCACTCAAAATCAGGATGCATCCGGGATATCAAATGGTGCCAATATAATTTTAGACCACATGAGTTTTACTTGGGGTACAGACGAAGTCTTTTCGGTGAATTGGGACGATAAAGGTACAAGTCCTGATAATATTACAATCCAGAATTCAATTATTGGTCAGGGAATGCACCGTCACAACCACTCAGCCGGAGGGCTAATGCAGCCATCTGAAGGGGGTAAAATCAGTCTCATTGGAAATTTGTATATCTGTAACAAAACCCGTAACAATAAAATAAAAAGAATTAATGAATTCGTAAATAACGTAGTTTACAACTGGGGTAATTATGGAAATACTTATGGACATTCCGAATCCGGAGAGGCTTACATTATGGGAGGAGATTCGGGAGGTAGATCAGATGTAAATATCATTAATAACTATTTTATTGGGGGACCGAATACGGGTACTTCAGTAACGACGCCCTTTAATAGAGGAAATGCGAATTTTAATTTATACGGTTCTGGAAATTATTTTGATAATAATAAAGATGGTGTACTAAACGGAACATTAGTTCCATACGACTTAACAGGCTATCCTACGGGAGATATATCCACTCTTTTATCAACGCCTTATGATTATCCCATGAAAAATACCACGTTGTCTGCTGAGGATGCTTACAATAAAATTGTGTCTGGTGTTGGAGCTTCGTATCCAAGACGTGATCAGGTCGATAATTTAATGATTTCAGATTTGATGTCTAAAGGAACAACTGCTACGTATGTGTATGTGCAAACTGATCTGACCAGTAAATTTGGTTTTATTAACGGAGGTGCAGGTCATGTTTATGGTGCTCCGGCTGCTTTGGATACAGATAATGACGGTATGCCGGATGCCTGGGAAGATGCTAACGGGTTAGATAAAAATACGGCTGATGCTTTGGCAGTGAGCACTACAAACGCTCCTTATCTGAATATCGAGGTGTATATTAACGGATTGACCAGCACAACGCCTTCAGATTTTATTATTCCGCCATCCAATGTGAATTTTACGAATGTGGTTTCTACTGAAGTTCCGCCATCGAGTTCTTTAAAAATCAACTGGATTGACGGTGCAACAAACGAAGACAATTATATCGTAGAGCGTTCAGATAACGGTACCGATTTTAATGTAATCGCAACTCTTGGAGCAAATGTTACAAGTTATAATGAGTCGGGTTTACTTCCAAATACGCAATATTATTATCGTGTTAAAGCAAAAAACAGCGCAGAATCATCAGTATATGAAACAGCTTCGGTAACTACACCGCCAATTCCGTCAGCTCCAGTTAAAGCATCTGCACCTAATCCGGCTACAGGACTTACTAACATTCAGCTGACAAGCGGGAATTTATTATTAAAATGGAGTGGAAGCACAAATACAACAACTTATACTGTTTATTTTGGTACAGATCCTTTAAATTTAGCTAAACTTGGTGATGTAGCTTATATTGCAACTCCATCTTATCAACTTACAGGATTAAGTCCGGCAGTAACTTATTATTGGAGAATTGATGCTTCTAATGCTAAAGGAACAATAACCGGCGATGTATGGAATTTCCGTGCGCTGACACCAGAACTTGTTGGTCATTGGCCGTTTAAAGAAACAGCCGGAGATGGTCAGCAAATAGCAGATATAACAAGTTATGCAAACGATGGCCAGTTAGATGCGGATTTCGATAATACTACTGTTCGTGTAGCAGGAAAAGAGAATAAAGCGATAGATTTTGCAACATTATTGCCAAATAAGCTTATGGTAAGCATTCCAAATCAGGATCATATATTTTTTGATAAAAATTCTTTTACTATATCATTCTGGATGAAGGCAGATGCTAGTTTAATACCGGCAGGCACAACGCTAAGTTCTTATATTTTGTGTAAAGGCTCGATGACAAAAAATGCCGTCACAGGTGCTACAGGAAAAAGATTTAATTTAGAAGTTAAAAGCAACCAGTTACGATTTGCTATAGATGATGATAAGAATAAAACAGAAATTAATACAGGAACGAATTCAGCACCTAACTATTTTAATGGAAGCTGGGTCAATGTGATTATTATGAGAGATGTTGCCGCATCTAAATTAAGAATATATACGAATGGTGTTTTTACTAATGAGAAAACTGATGCAACAGGAACAGCTGTAGGGATTGGAGAAGAAACAGATTTAGTAATTGGGAATATCGGGGCACTTGAGCTGTTTGCTAATACTACTCCGGCACCTTACAAAGGTTTATTTGATGAACTTAAAATATTTAATTATGCACTAACTGCAACACAGATAACGCAGTTGTATAATCAAACGTTATTGAGCAATGATAAGTTTACACAAAATAAAGTTAGTGGTATTGTATATCCAAATCCTGCAACAGAACAGATTTTTATCAGTATTCCAAATTATAAACAATCATATGTTACAGCAACTTTAAACGATGTAACAGGAAAAATTATTCTTAAGGAAAAAATTTCATCTGATGGGAATGGCGTTTTTAAGTTAAACATTGCAAATAAAAAAGTATCAGGACTTTATATTTTAAATGTTTCAGGAGAAAATTTAAACAGTAATTACAAAATTATGGCAGAATAAGAGCAGAATATTTGTCATAAAAAAAACCGTTACATTCATTTTGTAACGGTTTTTGTAATTTATAATGAATTGGATTTTTTTTAAAGTCCTACAAAATCATCACTTTTTGGAAAAATGCTCAATGCTTCGACAGCAATCTCTGGCGTTGGAGAAGCCAGTTTTCTAAGTTTTGTATCCATCCAGGCACCATCAACTGTAATAGTGGCACAAAGAGTATCATCTTCTCTGCGGAATTCGTGAATGATAGACCAGCGTGAAGCATCGGCCTTCATTTTGGATGTTTTGGTATGAATGAATATTTTATCCGAAAGTTTTAATTCTTTTCTGAAAACACATTCTTCCCTAAATAAAACAGGTCCAAAACTTTGTTCCTGCATTACTCTTAATGTTAAACCTAATTCGTTTAGGATTTCAATACGATGCTGTGCACCAAAATCGTAATAAGCACTGTGACGTACATGAAAATTAGGATCGAGATCTGACCAGCGAAAAGATATTTCTTTTATAAATGATGCCATTTTTTGTATTTTGTATATAAATTTAGGATACGAAATTACTAATATAATGAAACGGTTTTGTTGAAAGTTTATTACTTTGTACTTAAGAATTGTTATTTGTTGAGATTTCTATAATCGCTGATAAACTTCTGTCGGGATTAACTCTGTGAAACTTTTTGATAGCTTCCTGTGGGATGATTATTTTTCGTTTAATTTTTCTTTCGATTTCGGGTAATAGTTTATCATTTAAAAGGGTATTCATGCTTTTTTCAATATTTGGAAAATTTGGAGGACTGAGTATATTTTTCTTTTTAATATTGGCAAAATTCCCAGCATTAAAATTTGAAATTACTTCATTGGTATTTAAATTTATAAAAGTATTATTTAAAAAAATATTTGTCATTTTATCTCCAGTAATAATTACTGTTTGTTCAAATTGTAATCCAAATAACCATTCACAATAAGTAAATAGTCCAAATTGTATTTCATTTTTATATTTTTTAAATGTTCGCTTAAATATTCATGTTTTTCGGAGTAATAATTGGGATAATTTTCGCTATTAATTGTTTCATTTATTTGAGTAACTTTAAGGTTTAAAGAGTCTAAATTTTTCAAATATGCATTAATTATTCTTTCAGTTGGGTTTCCTGTTCCTGTTTCTAAAAATTTATATGCACCATAAAATAGGTCCTTTTTTTTAAAACTGTTGAATCAACAATTGGATTCCCCATCGCTTGTCTAGTTATCTTATATGGACCATCTATATTAAAAATCACCCCTATTTTCTTCTGTTCAAAATTTTGTGAATAGCTAAAATTAAAAAGTGCAATTATACTTATTAGAAAAAAGTTTTTTTTAGTTTCATTTTATTATTATTGAATCTGAATTGATAATAAATCATACCTTTTTATAAGCTGTAAGATAACTTTTAAATAGAATATTTTGACGAAGGTAATTTTTTTTAGTTATTTATATTGCTAATATTATTAACATCTACAGAAATATGAATCTTCTCATTTTACTATTCAGTTTTTCATAATTCAGAGCAAAGTAAACTCTGATCATGGACTTAACCAATTTACTTGTAAGCTTAAATATATCCTAGCCTGATAGAAGCGACATCCTTTTATGGCAGTGTTTGCTATAAAAGATATAGCATATAGCAGGAATCAGCTCCCGATATTGACAGTTAAAGTACTCATATTTCACAACTGTCAGGTTTGGAAAATGTCATGTTGGCAGATTTTTTTTGGCATGCCAATAGCAAACTGACAAATTATATTGGTTTTTTATCTTGGCACAAAGATTGACTTATGCCACATGAGTTTAAAAATTAAATCAAAAATTAAATATATAAAAAATGGGTAAAATAATCGGAATTGACTTAGGTACGACGAACTCTTGTGTTTCTGTAATGGAAGGTAACGAAGCAGTTGTTATCCCTAACGCAGAAGGAAAAAGAACTACTCCTTCTATCATCGCTTTTGTTGAAGGTGGAGAAATTAAAGTAGGGGATCCTGCAAAAAGACAAGCAGTAACGAATCCTACAAAAACGATTGCTTCTATTAAACGTTTTATGGGACACACTTTTGCTGAAACGGCTGAAGAAGCAAAAAGAGTTCCTTACAGTGTTGTAAAAGGTGACAACAATACACCACGTGTGGATATTGACGGGCGTTTATATACTGCTCAGGAGTTGTCTGCAATGACACTTCAAAAAATGAAAAAAACTGCTGAAGACTATTTAGGTCAAACAGTAACTGAAGCTGTTATTACAGTTCCTGCTTACTTTAACGATGCACAACGTCAGGCTACTAAAGAAGCCGGAGAAATTGCTGGTCTTAAAGTTATGCGTATCATCAACGAGCCAACTGCTGCTGCACTTGCTTACGGATTAGATAAAAAAGGTAAAGATCAAAAAATTGCTGTTTACGATTTAGGCGGAGGTACTTTTGATATCTCTGTTCTTGAATTAGGAGACGGTGTATTCGAAGTATTATCTACAAATGGTGATACTCACTTAGGTGGTGATGATTTTGACCAGGTTATTATTGACTGGTTAGCTGACGAATTCAAATCTGAAGAAGGTATTGATTTACGTTTAGACCCAATGTCATTACAGCGTTTGAAAGAAGCTGCTGAGAAAGCAAAAATTGAATTGTCTTCTTCTGCTGAAACTGAGGTAAACTTACCATACGTTACAGCTACTGCTTCAGGACCAAAACACTTAGTGAAAAAATTATCAAGAGCTAAATTTGAACAATTATCTGATTCTTTAGTAAAACGTTCTATGGAGCCAGTTGCTAAAGCATTGAAAGATGCAGGTTTATCTACATCTGATATCGACGAAGTAATCCTTGTTGGAGGTTCTACTCGTATGCCAAGAATCGCTGATGAAGTTGAGAAATTCTTCGGTAAAAAAGCATCTAAGGGTGTTAACCCTGATGAGGTTGTGGCTATTGGAGCTGCTATTCAGGGTGGAGTTTTATCTGGAGATGTAAAAGATGTGTTGTTACTTGACGTAACTCCATTAGCTTTAGGTATCGAAACTATGGGTGGTGTAATGACAACTCTTATCGATGCTAACACTACTATCCCAACTAAAAAATCTCAGGTATTCTCTACAGCTGCTGATTCTCAGCCATCTGTTGAAATCCATGTTTTACAAGGGGCAAGAGCAATGGCTGCTGATAACAAAACTATCGGTCGTTTCCACTTAGATGGTATTCCACCAGCACCAAGAGGAGTTCCTCAAATCGAAGTTTCTTTCGATATTGATGCTAACGGTATCATCAAAGTTTCTGCAACTGACAAAGGAACTGGAAAATCTCACGATATCCGTATCGAAGCTTCTTCTGGTTTAACAGCTGAAGAAATCGAAAAAATGAAAAAAGATGCTGAAGCTAACGCTGATGCTGACAGAATTGCAAAAGAAAGAGCTGAGAAATTGAACGAAGCTGACAGTACTATTTTCCAGACTGAATCTCAATTGAAAGAGTTAGGAGATAAAATCGCAGCTGACCACAAAACAGCTATCGAATATGCTTTAACTGAATTGAGAATGGCTCACCAGTCTCAGGATCTTGACGCAATCCAAAAAGGATTAGACAATGTAAATGCAGCATGGAAAACAGCTACAGAAGCAATGTACGCTCAGGGTGGTGATCAGGCAGGTCAACAAGCAGCTCCACAACAAGAGCAGTCTTCTGGAGATAACGTTGAAGACGTTGAATTCGAAGAGGTAAAATAATTACTGATTAATATCAGTCAATAATAAGTGCTAAGCCGCTGTAAACTAATGTTTATAGCGGTTTTTGTTTTTTATTCTTTTTTTGTTTCTTTTATTGAGGAATCTAAGTAATAAATTCATTATTACTCAAAAGGAGCTGTCCTGACTTGTGAGACAGCTCCTTTTTCATATTTTAGGTTGAAAAATATTTCTTAGCTGTATAAAATGCATTACAAAAAATTATTTTATATGCATTTTAGAAAAACAAATATTATTTAAAAATCATTGTGTCAGCTAAAAAGGCGACTTCCCCTGTTGTAATATCATGAGTTCCGCCGACAATTCCTATCTCTCCCTTTTCAATCATTTCCTTTAAGATGGGACTTCTTTCCATAATAGATTTAACGGTACGTTTCACATTGATTACCGATACGTTTTCTACAAAATCAGGATTTCCTGAATTGCGATTTTCTTTTGTCTGGGTTTCATCATCAACCGCTGGTCTTATTTTTGTTAGCAGTGCGGTTAAATTCCCCATTTCAACATGGTCGCAGGCACCTTTTACTGCCCCGCATTTTGTGTGGCCCAATACAACAATGATTTTTGACCCTGCAACCCTGCAGCCAAATTCCATGCTGCCTAAAATATCTTCATTGATGATATTTCCGGCAATACGCACACTGAAAATATCTCCAAGGCCCTGGTCAAAAATTAGTTCTGCCGAAGTTCTGCTGTCAATACAGCTCAGGATTACGGCAAAAGGATGCTGGCCGTCTGAAGTTTCATTGGCCTGCTGCAGAAGATTACGGTTTATTTTCAGGTTGCTTACAAACCTTTGGTTTCCTTCTTTTAGTAATTCTAAGGCTTTTGAAGGAGTAATCGCGGCCTGCATTTCTTTAGTTAATGTTTTCATTTTTGGTTGATTTAAGTTATGATAAATAAAATTTTTCCGGCTGTAGGGGCTGAGGAATATCTGTTTCTTTCAACAGGTCCTTGATATTTATTTCAATAGTTCTTGCAATAGCAGTTACCGCAGTATCTGTTGGGCGGTTTCTAAATGGATCCTGAAGGTGTGTGGCTGATTTTTCCAAAAGAAAAAATGTAGTGGATATTACTAACAGCAATGGAATCTCAAAATAACTTTCTATATCTCGTAACGCAATTGAAAGTGTGACAATAAAAATATAGATGAAGAAATGAAGAAAGATTCTGTAGGTTATAGGAAAAATAGTGCTCTTGATACGCTCAGCCATTCCCATATAATTTGAAAAATTAACCAAAGTGTTGTTTAATTGTACGTGAGAGAAGATTTCAAGTGATTTTTTCTCTCTCAATGCTGCTATCTGCAACGTATTTAGCTGCAGCAGTGCTAGTGGTTTATTGCTCTGTTTTTTTATTTCGGTTATATCTTCTTTAGTGATAAAACCCTCCAGATTTTCTATAGGGTCCAATCCACGCAGGTTTTGTCCAAGGCTGTAACACCATGCTATATGCCTAAATGCAATTTCTTTGATTTCTTCCTGGCTTTCTATTGAAACGAAAGATTGCAGCTGTAATACTAAACTTCGGCTGTCATTGACTATGCTTCCCCAGATTTTTCGGGCTTCCCACCAGCGGTCATAAGACTGGTTTAGCTTAAATGATAAAAGAACAGAAATAGCTGTCCCTATAAAAGCAGGAATGGTTATGGGCATTACAGGTATGAGATTTTCGAATTTGGCAGTAAGGAAATGAACCAATACTGCAATAATCATTACAAATAAAATTTCATATTTAACTTTGGAGAAAAGGTAAGAGACTGGTATTTTAGTATTTATCAGCATAAAATTGTTTATAGTGGTTTGGTTTAAAAATAACAAAACTATTTCAAATGATAGTAATACTATCTCAAATAATTGTTAAATAATTTCATGGGATATAGATACTATCAAGTAATAAATCTTTATTACATTTGCTAAAACAGTTATTAATATGGAATTTCAGGTAAAATTTGACATAAACGAAAAGATCTTCTTGAGAAATCCCGAAAGCAGTGAGGTAGGGAGGCTAATGGTAAAAAAGGCCATTGACCTTATTTTTGAGCTGGGTTTTGAACAGTTTACTTTCAAAAAGCTATCTATAGAAATAAATAGCACAGAGGCAACTATTTACAGGTACTTTGAAAACAAGCACAGGCTTCTGCTTTACATCCTTAATTGGTATTGGTCATATATGGAATTTTTAGTGATGTTCAAATTAGAAAACGTCACAGATAAAAAGGAAAGATTAAAAATAATTGTGAATCTTTTGACTCAGGAACCAACAGAGAGTATCAATCAATTTGACTACAACAAAAAGCTGCTTAATCAAATCGTAATTGCAGAAAGCAGTAAAGTATATTTGGTAAAAGAAGTTGCAGAAATCAATAAGAATGAGGTGTTTAAACCATATAAAGATCTCTGTGGGAAAATAGCTGAGGTAATTTCTGAATATAACCCAAAATATAAATACCCGCGCTCTTTAAGTACAACGCTGATTGAAACTTCGCATCATCAGCAATATTTTAGTATTAATTTACCTAAACTTACTGATGTGTCATCAAAAAATAATTTGGGTTTTACCAGCCATTTTATTGAAGATTTTTTGTTTAAAATTTTAGATTAGTGATTTTATAGCTTACTTATTTTAAAGACTTTTTTGTAGGGCACAAAACCGGATTTGACAAAACAGATCCGGTTTTTTATGATTTAATTTTATGAAACAACGTGAATTATTGTTTTACTAAAAAAGTATTTATTTTTTATAAAGTGTTTTTTTTGAATTGCCAACAATATCTTCATATCAAACTGACAATTGTCATTTCTTATACCGATTCTTTTTCGTAATATTACTATTGTAAAATTTCATGAATGAGAAAGATAAAATACAAACAGGGACGAAAGCTGCAACATATTACTTTAGAGTATACTGGGACTCACAAAGATCATGAAACAGAGATGCAACTTTTTGTATATGACGATTCAGATATTATTGAATATGAAAAGTTTACCGTTTTAGCCCTAAATTCCTGCTTTGATTATACTAAAAATAACTGGCTCAATATTCATGGATTAAACGATATTGATCTTATTAAAACAATCGGCGATCATTTTAAGCTGGACGATTTTTTACTTGCCGATATTTTAAATACTACAAAACGAACAAAACTTGAAGAACAGCGTGATGTTTTATTTTTTAACATTAAATCGCTTTTGCCTTCAGAATATTCAGATGGACTTAAAGTAGAACAGCTTAGTTTTATTCTAAAAGACGGAATGCTCATTTCGTTTCAGGAAAAACGAAGCGACTTCTTTACACATATCCGGGAACGTATTCGCACACATGCTGGAATTGTAAGAACCAAAAAGGTAGATTATCTGCTTTATTTGTTATTGGATGCCGTAATGGAAAATTTTTATATTACGATAGAAGATGAAGAGAATAATATCGAAGAACTAATAGATTTAACCAAAAAAGGGGCAGATCCGGTTATTTTAGAGAAAATCGAAAACCATCGTGATAATTTTAATTTTTTGAAACGCTCTATTTTACCGCTTCGGGATTCTTTGTATTATCTGAAAACAATTAAAGATGATGATGAAACGAATGGTCTTATTCAAAAAGAGACTTTTAATTTCTTTGTAAGACTGCATCAAAAAAGCCTTGAACTTTTGGAACAGATAGAATCGGATATGAGCTCTTTGGAAAGCGCCTCAAATTTTTATTTTTCGGAACAAAGCCGTAAAATGAATGAAATCATGAAAACCCTCACCATCATTTCGGCAGTTTTTATTCCGCTTACTTTTATTGTTGGGGTATATGGGATGAACTTTGATAATATGCCCGAATTACATGCCCAAAACGGTTACTTTATTGTTATGGGAATCATGTTTTTACTAGTTATCGCCCTGATTATCTATTTTAAGAAAAGACGTTGGTTTTAAAGATTCAGTATTAAAATAATTCGAATACATTAGATTCAAAATATAAATTATGAGTAAAGCCATATACATTGCCACAAGCGACCAGAACAGCGGAAAATCAATCATAACACTCGGCCTGATGAGTATTTTAATTGGGAAAACGGCTAAAGTGGGCTATTTCAGACCCATTATTGAAGATTTTGTTGATGGAGAACAGGACAATCACATTGAAACCGTTCTTTCGTATTTTAATCTTGATATCAAATTTGAAGACGCTTATGCTATTACAAAGAGCAAACTGATCAAGAAAAAAAATAAAGGAAAAATTGGAGAAGTCCTGGATCTGATCATTGAAAAATATAAAAAACTCGAAGAACGTTTTGACTTTGTTTTGGTTGAAGGAACCAGTTTTACGGGTGAAGGAACTTCTATAGAATTAGATCTGAATGTTTTAATTGCCAAGAACCTTGGAATTCCTACGATTATAATTGGCTCGGGAGTTGGTAAAACATTAGAAGAATTACTAGATAGCTTATATCTGGTTTATGATTCTTTTAAAGTAAAAGAAGTTGAGGTTTTATCAGTATTTGCTAATAAAGTGCAGCCTGAAAATATTGAACTGGTTACCAAGAGTCTCCAGAAAACACTCCCATCGAACGTTCTGATCAATACGATTCCGTTGATTTCAAGTTTGAACAATCCAACAATGCAGGAAATTGTCAATGAGCTGGATGCTAAGGTTTTATTTGGGGAAAACTATCTTAATAATGAAATTGGTCATTTTAGCGTTGGTGCTATGCAGTTGCATAATTATCTTGTTCATCTGCATGATAATGCCCTTGTTATTACGCCAGGAGATCGTTCTGATATTATTTTGGGTGCGCTGCAGGCCAATGAATCAGCAAATTACCCTACTATTTCGGGAATTATCCTGACCGGAAACATCCTTCCGGAAGAAAGTATTTTAAAATTAATTGAAGGACTTTCTGCAATCGTTCCTATTATTGCGGTTGATGGCGGAACGTATCATATTACAAATAAAATTGGTGCGATTCGATCTGAAATTTACGCAAACAACACCCATAAAATTGAAACCTCCATTACAACATTCGAAAAATATGTTGACAATGATGCTTTATCCGAAAGATTAATCACTTTTGTGCCTGAAGGAATGACACCAAAAATGTTTCAGTACAATATGGTTAAAAGAGCGAAACAGCATCGTAAACACATTGTACTTCCGGAAGGGAATGATGACAGGATTATTATTGCCGCTTCAAGATTATTGGATATGGATGTTGTTGATATTTCAGTCATCGGAGATAAAAAACAAATTGAAAACAAAGTAACAGAACTAGGTTTAACGTTTGATTTTTCGAAAGTAAAGATCATAAATCCAATAGAATCTGAGTTTTATGAAGAGTATGCCAATACGTACTATGAGCTTAGAAAAGCCAAAAATGTGAGTATCACAATGGCAAGGGACCTAATGGAAGATGTTTCGTATTTTGGAACGATGATGGTTTATAAAGGACATGCTGACGGAATGGTCTCAGGAGCGGCGCATACGACTCAGCACACCATTTTACCGGCATTGCAATTCATTAAAACGAAACCAAATTCATCTGTAGTTTCATCAGTATTTTTTATGTGTTTGGAAGACAGGGTTTCAGTTTTTGGAGATTGTGCCATCAATCCTAATCCAACCGCTGAACAATTGGCAGAAATTGCAATTTCATCAGCAGATTCAAGTTCAGCTTTCGGAATTGAACCCAAAATTGCGATGCTTTCGTACTCTTCAGGTTCGTCAGGAAAAGGCGATGAAGTAGAGAAAGTTCGTACTGCGACCGAAATTGTAAAACAAAAACGTCCTGATTTAAAAATTGAAGGGCCAATTCAGTATGACGCTGCTGTGGATCGTGCAGTAGGAAAAAGTAAAATGCCGGATTCAGAAGTAGCAGGACAGGCGAGTGTACTTATTTTTCCGGATTTAAATACTGGAAATAATACGTATAAAGCGGTTCAAAGAGAAACCGGGGCTTTGGCAATTGGACCAATGCTTCAGGGATTAAACAAACCTGTAAACGATTTGAGCCGTGGCTGTACTGTTGATGATATTATAAATACAGTGGTTATTACGGCAATTCAGGCGCAGGGATTGTAATTTTAAGTTAAAAGTTAGAAGTAAACTGTTATACGTTTTTTACGTTTTGCAATAAATAGATATAGAATCAAAAAAAAAATGAAAATATTAATAATAAACTCAGGAAGTTCATCAATTAAGTATCAGTTAATGGTTATGCCGGAAAACGAAGTAATTTGTTCAGGGATGATTGACAGGATTGGACTTGAAACTTCTAATATCAGTTTTAAAACTGCTGAAAATGCAATACAAGAAATAGTATCAGTACCAACACATAAAGTCGGGTTGCAAAAGGTTGCCGAAATGCTGTTGGATACTGAAAAAGGAGTGATTAAATCGACTTCAGAAATTTCTGCCGTTGGACATCGCGTTGTACATGGGGGAAGTTATTTTTCGGATACAACTATTATAACTGATGAGGTGAAAGAAAAAATAAAAGAGCTTTCTGAATTGGCGCCCCTGCACAATCCAGCTCATTTGGTTGGAATAAATGTTGCTGAAGAAATCTTTTCAGAAGCCAGTCAGGTAGCTGTTTTTGATACAGCTTTTCATCAGACGATTCCGGTTGAGGCTTATAAATATGCAATTCCGAATTATCTTTTAACAGAGAATAAAGTGCGTGTTTATGGTTTTCACGGCACAAGCCACAAGTATGTTTCTGAAAAAGCCGTCGACTATTTAGAGAGCAATTCCAAAATAATTACCATTCATTTAGGCAATGGCTGTAGTATGGCTGCGATAAAAGATGGCAAAAGTATCGATACTACAATGGGTTTTTCACCAGCCAATGGTTTGATAATGGGAACCCGTGCCGGTGATATTGATCAGTCGGTTATTTTTTATCTGATAAAAAACCTGGGCTACACAGCTGATGAAGTGAATGCCATTTTACTAAAACAAAGCGGAATGCTTGGGCTGACGGGTTACAGTGATTTGCGTGATATTGAATCAGAAGCTGAAAAAGGAAATAAAGACTGCCAATTGGCTTTATTAATGAATGCATATCGAATTAAAAAAACAATCGGGGCTTACACAGCAGTATTAAATGGTTTAGATGCCATTGTTTTTACAGCCGGAATTGGCGAAAACTCTTCACATATCCGAAAACTGGTTTGTGCTGATATGGATTATTTCGGAATTGAAATTGACGACGAAAAAAATCAAATCCGTTCCAGGGAAATAAGAGAAATCAATAAAGCTAATTCAAGAGCAAAGATTTTGGTAGTTCCTACAGATGAGGAATTTGAAATTGCCAGTCAGGTATATCATTTAATACAGAATTAGCTACGATTTTAAAATGACAAATTTTATGACAGTATTGTAAATTAAATATATAAAGCTCCTCTATACCGGGAGCTTTTTTATGCTCAAAATTTAAATATTTGTGAGTATATTTGAGGTTAAATCTGAATATTTTGAAATCGATACTCTTAAAATTACTGTTCTTCTTTTTCATTACCGCTCAAATTCAATCGCAAGAATTACTTCCATTCGTAGAAAATTATACTAAATCCAATTATCAGGGTGACAATCAGATCTGGAATGTCGTTCAGGGTAAAGATAACGCTATGTATTTTGCCAATAATCATTATTTATTGCGATATGATGGTGTTATCTGGGAAAAATATACGCTGCCAAACAAAACAATCATTCGTTCTATAATGATTGAGGGTGATAAAATTTATTCAGGTTCTTATAAGGAATTTGGTTACTGGTACAGAAAGGAAGGCAAGATGCATTATGTTTCCATTACTAAAAATCTGCGTTTATTCGACGAAAAGGATAATGAAGAAATCTGGAAAATTTTCAAATTTAATGGTTCGATATATTTTCAATCTTTCAACGATGTTTTTATTTATAATGGAAAACAGATCAGAAGAATCAGATTTCCATTTTTGATTTCTTACTGTTTTGTAGTTGATAAGAATCTGTATGTGGCTTCGGTAGAAAAAGGTGTTTTTAAAATGGACGACAGCAAAATTGCTAATCCAAAAGGTTGGGATGCTCTTAAGAACTGTGTTGTTCATGCAATGGAAAAATATCATAAGAAGACCTATATTTTTACTCAGAAAAAAGGAATTTTTATAGTTGAAAACGGAGTTTTAAAGCCCTGGAATAATTCATTTAATGAAGTTTTAAAAACGGCTACAATTAACGTAGCCAAGTTTATAAAAAATGATAAATTAGTTTTGGGTACAGGCAACAAAGGTGTTTTTATTTATGATTTTAAAACTGACAGCTATAAAAATATTGATCGGAACAATGTATTGATGAATAATTCTGTCTTAAGTATTGGATTTGATAAGGAAAATGATTTATGGCTAGGTCTGGATAACGGTATAGCACACGTTGAAGTAAATTCTCCAGTATCAATTTTTTATGACAATTCAGGAATTTTAGGTTCGGTATATTCCGTTGCAACTACCAATAAAGGCTATTTAATAGCTTCTAATCATGGTGTTTTTGAATTTGATTCCGGTAAATTTAAAATGATCCCAAACACTCAGGGACAAGCATGGAATATTACTAAAAATGGCAATAAATATATCATAGGCCATAATGACGGTACTTTTTGTTATGAAAACGGTTCTTTAGTTAAAACAAATAATGTAAGCGGTGGCTGGAATTTATCGAAAAGCAGCATTAATAATACATGCTTTCAATCGACATATAGTGGGATTATGGCATACGATGATATTTCAAAACTGGCTGAATACAAAAAAATTGATGGTATTTCAAAACCAATAAAATATGTGTCCCAAAACAAAAAAAATGAAATTTTTGCTGCTGATAATTACCGGGGTTTATATCGTGTTTTGTATAGCGATAAGTACCAGACCCGGAAGGTTGAAAATATTACACAAAAGAGTAACATAGAAAATGATTTTGGGGTAAAAATTTTTGAATTTAGAAACGAAATTCTTTTTCTAATCAATAATTTATGGTACACCTACAATTCGATTACCAATAAACTTGAGGAAAACGAATTGTTTAATGACAATTTTAAAAATATTTCAGATGTTGTAGCAATCGATGAAAATCATTTTATGGTCCTTCAGGATGGAATTTTATATCATATTTATGCTTCCGGAAATAAATTTGTGTGGAATATCATTCAAGAAAAATATTATAAAGGAAAGCTGATTAATGACAATTTGAGAATTTTCAAGACTCAAAACCATTATTTGCTTAATCTTGATGACGGATTTATTTCCCTTCAGTTAAAATATAGTAACAATCAAAATACGAATCTCAAAATTGAAGCTTTTAATGAAGGAGTCCTGCTTCCAGAGGATTCTAAAATTAAATATAATACAGAAGTTAAAATTAATGTTATATCAGGAATTTATGGTGCAAGCAAGCCTAATTTGTTTTACACAATAAATAACAGCAAGGATTTTTTTCCTATTTATGAAGGACATATTTTAATTAACAACTTAAGCAGCGGATTTCATTCTGTTAGTGTTTATAAACATGACGGTGTTCACTATGACAAGATTTGCAATTTTGATTTTAAAGTAGCTCAGCCATGGTATTTTTCTGTGTGGATGATTCTTCTGTATTTATTATTAGTGAGTGCAATGTTGTTTTTGTATTACAAATGGAATAAGCTTCGCTATATTCAAAAATTGAAATTACAGGCTGAAGAATTAAAACACCAGCGTGAAATTCTGGAAATGGAATTAAAAGCTGAAAACGAATTGAATATTCAGGAATACGAGAAACATATCCTTGAACTTGAACTTCAAACCAAATCGTCTGAAGTAGCTGGAAAATCGTTGTCAATAGCCAAACAAAGTGAAATGATTGAAAACATTCAGAGTATCTTAGATTCAGAGAAAGATTTTAATAAGCTTAGGAGTGAGATTAAAAAAGCGATCAAGATCAATGAAGTCAATAAACACGAATGGGAAACCTTTGAAACCAATCTGAATCAGATTCACAACGAATTTATAACTACTCTTTCAAAGAAGTTCCCTAAACTTACTCCAAAAGATATTAAACTATGTGTATATCTTAAAATGAACCTTTCTTCAAAAGAAATAGCACCGTTAATGAATATTTCGTTTAGAGGTGTTGAACTACATAGATATCGCTTAAGAAAGAAATTAAATCTTACTCAGGAAGAAAATCTTTCGAAATTTTTACTAAATATCTAATTTGTGCTATTGAATTTTGAATATATTTTATTTTTTTATTATGCTTTTTGTCTTATTCCAATACATCATTACTACATCATAGTGTTATATATAAAAAACTTACGTAAATAATAAAATGTTTATTATTAGGTGTTTAAGTGTTTTTTTTAGCATATTGATGTAGCTGTGTAGTGGTAGAGATTGATGTACTACAACGTTGTAATTGTTTAACTTGGCTCTACTAACTTAAACGATTAGAAACTCTATGAAAAATTTTATTTTTAGCTTTTTTGTCTTATTGCTTTTGCCTGCATATATGTCAGGGCAAACAATTACAGGAAAAGTAGTAGATAGTAGTGGAATGGGAGTTCCTGGAGCTATAATTTCGGCTTCGGAATCAAAAGCATCTGCTGAGACTGATTTTGATGGTAATTTTACCATAAATGCCAAAGAAGGCGAAGTCATTAAAATCTCAATGCTTGGTTTTGAAGCTGTGTCTGTACCTGCAACTACAGTTCCAATGGAAATAAAACTGAAAGAATCCGAAGATACTGCCTTAAAAGAAGTAGTAGTAATAGGATATGGAACCAGAAAGAAAATTGATAATACTTCTGCTGTAACCTCAATTAAATCTGAGGAAATTACCAAGATGAAAGTAATTAATGCATCACAGGCCATACAAGGTAAAGCTGCCGGTGTACAAGTTTCAACTTCTGATGCACCTGGAAGTACACCTTCAGTTTTAATCAGGGGAGCCGGTACAGCATTAGGAGGAAGAAATCCTTTATATGTTGTGGATGGTATGCCAACTGAGAATATCAATAATATTAATGCTAATGATATTACATCTTATGAAGTTCTTAAAGATGCTTCCTCATTAGCTATTTATGGAACCCGAGGTGCTAATGGTGTAATTATGATTACAACAAAATCAGGAAAGGGTAAACTTACTGTAGATGTTGAAAGTTTTGCAGGTTTTAGGAGTCCATTGAAAAAAGTAAAAATGGCAAATAGCGAGGAGTTTGTTCGTTATAGTAATGTTGCTTATAGTAACGCTTATCCACAAGGAAGGTTTTCTGCCAATCAGCCTTATGATACCAATTGGTTTGATGAAATTACCAGAACAGGATTTTATACCCAAAACAATATTTCTATTTCAGGTTCTTCAGAAAATATAAAATATTTTTTTAGTGCTGGTAATTACGAAGAAAAAGGAATTTTAAAAGGATCTGATTATGGCCGCACCACTTTCAGAAGTAATAATGAGTTCAGGATTTCAGATAAACTTAACATTACTCAAAACTTTAGTGTGAGTAGCATAAAAAACAGACCAGTTCCTTTGAGTGCTTTTACTAATGCTTACAGACAGTCTCCATTGGTTCCTGTACGTTATGAAAACGGAAAATATGGTGTACCGTTTGTTTTAAATGGAGTTGTAGCCCCAACCGGAGAATCTTTTAACAATGTTGGTAATGCCGTATCGCAGTTAGATTATACAAATGAGCAGCAAAATAGCGTTATTTTACAGGGAGGGTTGAAATTAGATTATGAAATTTTAAAATCATTAAAATTTACATCGCAATTTAATGGAGAATTTTATACCTACAAACAGTATAACTATGTTGATAATTTAGCTTTATGGCTCGCGGCAGATCCTGGAAGAGTAGCATCAGGCTACGATACAAAAAGTTTAAATACAAATACTTTAACAAGAGGCAGAGATCAATATTTTAATTGGAATTTGTCCAACTACTTAACTTATAATAAAGTTTTTGCAGAAATTCATGATGTTGAAGTTACTGCAGGTATTGAATCGAATGTACAGGGTACAAGAGAGAAATTGACAATTGACAGAAAAAATGTAAATTCAAATGCTGATTATTGGTCTCTAAAAGATATTAATGTTGCAAGTACAGTGACGGGATATAAAGATGAAGCTTTAAATCAAAGAAGGCTTGCCTCATATTTTGCCCGTTTTCAGTACAAATTGATGGACAAATATTTGCTTACCGGAACTGTTAGACGAGACGGATCATCTCAATTTGCGGATGATAAACGTTGGGGAACATTTCCATCGGTTGGTTTAGGCTGGATTGTATCAAAAGAAAGCTTTTTAAGTAATATAGAGCCGATTAACTTATTGAAAATAAGAGGTTCGTGGGGTAGACTAGGAAATCAAAATGTACCGTTGAATACGCAGACTTTTACTTCCGGCGTAGATGTACCAGGGCTTGGTTCAGGTACCACGATCAATTCGCAGGTTGATCCTAATTTATCATGGGAAATTGTAGAAGAACTTTCAGCTGGTTTTGATTTTGAGTTATTCAGCAATAAATTGAAAGGTTCATTTGATTTATATGATAAGAAAACAACCAACACAATTTTAAATGTAAAACCTTACGGGACATCAGGAATTACACTTGCAACACCGGCACATGTTGGAGAGGTATCAAATAAAGGTTATGAAATTGCATTACGTTGGGATGATAAAATAAACGATAATTTAAGTTATTGGGTTGGAGGAAACTTTTCTCATAACAAAAATGAACTGTCGAGTCTTAAAAATGTTCAGATATCACCAATTATTGGTGGAAGTTTAGGAAATGGACAGAATACAAAAATACTTGATAATACTTCAGTAGGACAGCCTTTAGGAAGTTTTTATATGTATGAATTTGCCGGAATTGATCCCGCAAACGGTAACATGCTCTATTATACGGCAAGTGGTGATAAAGTAATTCAGACAGCATTGAATGAGAGAACTGATAAAAAGTATGTTGGTTCGCTTTTACCTACTTCTACCTATGGAATTACTTTAGGTTTAAATTATAAAAATGTTGATTTTTCTGTTGATGGTTATGGAACAGGAGGAGCAAAAGTATATAATGGTAAAAAGGCACAGCGTTTTGGAGGTGAAAATATTGAAGCTTCAGTAGCAAATGATTTTTGGACACCAACCAATACGACAGCTTCCAATCCAAAACCTTCAAATGTAACACCTTATGTTTCTACTTTTTTCTTAGAATCAGCAGATTTTTTTAGAATCAATAACATTACTCTAGGATATAAGCTACCATTAAAAGATGATCAGTTTTTTAGCTTTTGCCGAATTTATATCAATGCTATCAATCCGTTTATTTCTCAAAAATTCTCAGGTTTTTCGCCCGATATAACAAGCGATGGAAAATTAGTAGAAGGTACTCAGGGAGTTGAATTAGACGCTTATCCATCATTGAGGTCATTTATAATAGGTGCTAATTTTAAATTTTAATATCATGAAAAAAATATATATATCAATGTTTGTGCTATCCGGATTATTTTTTTCTGGATGTGCAGATGAATTTTTAGAAGTAAACCCTACTGAATCTGTACCGGCTGATGTTGAACTGATAAATAATGATGAAGGGGCTAAAGGACTTGTAACAGCAATTTATAATCAATTTTTAGGTTGGGAAATGTCATCTTTTGCCTGGAATGCTGTTACCAGTATCATTTCAGATGATGCAGACAAAGGCTCTGATCCGGGAGATGCGGGTACTGATAAGGATATAATTGACAATTTAACCTATAATGCTTCAACTCCCTCATTTCAATCTATATGGGATGCTAATTATGCAGGAATAAACAGATGTAATCAGGCTTTGGATCTCCTTCCTAAACTTGATAAAGCAACATCGGCTCTAAAAACAAGGCTAGAGGGAGAAACAAAATTTATGAGAGCTTTTATGTATTTTACTTTGGTAAAAGGATATGGGGCTGTTCCAATTATTGATCATTTGCCACTTCCAGCATCAGAAGAAGACAGGATCATGCAGCTCACCCGCAAGTCTCCTGCAGAAGTTTATGCTTTTATTGAAAAGGATTTAAATGATGCTATAATGAATTTGCCAGATAAATCAGCTTATGGGGCAGATGATAAAACAAGAGTTTCCAAGGGGTCTGCTTATGCTTTGCTGGCAAAAGTAAACCTATACCAGAAAAACTGGCAAAAAGTAATTGACAATTGTGATAAAGTAACCGGATATGATTTAGTTGACGATTATGCTTATCAATTCAAAAAAGAAGGGGAATTTGGTATTGAATCTATTTTTGAAATCAACGGAATTGGTTCAACTTCAAGTCCTGGTTTCGGAATCGGAAACTATTCAGTTTCTCAGGCGCCACGTGGATCCGGAGGCTGGGGCTGGGGTTTTAATACGCCAACTCAGGGTTTAGCAGATGCATATGAACCGGGAGATGTAAGAAAAGCAGCTACTATTATTTTCAGGGGATCGGTTTTGTATGACGGAACAGAAGTACCGGAGTCAGTTGCAAATCCGATGTACAACTATAAAGCGTACTCATCAGATTTTTCTAATCAGGAATTTACAGATACGAATCTTAGATATTTAAGATACGCAGAAGTATTACTAATGAAAGCGGAAGCTTTAAATGAACTGGGACAGACTTCCCTTGCTATTCCTCTATTAAATAAGGTGAGACTCAGAGCAAATTTAGGAGAAACGCCTGCATTAACACAAACTGATGTAAGAAAAGCAATCTGGAAAGAAAGAAGAGTCGAACTGGCTTTCGAACATGACAGATGGTTTGATCTTATCAGAACCGGTCAGGCTAAAGATGCGATGGCTGCAGATGGAAAAACTTTTATAGTTGGAAAACATGAATTATGGCCTATTCCAACGTCTTTTCTTAGAGAAGCAGGAACACTTTCTCAGCAAAACCCTGGAGGTTATTAATTAAATTTTCAGAATCACTCCTGTCTTAACCTTAAAGGGTTAGGAGTGATTATATAACAATTTCAAAATTTTTATAATGATTAGAATTTCAGTTTTATTTTTAGCGTTTACTTTTTTCAGTTGTGGATCGAATCCTGATAAATCAAAAGAAAATGTACAAGAAAATACTTCTGACACTGTTAGGTTAACTGATGAGCAGCTTTTGGATGCCGTTCAAAAACAAACATTCAAATATTTCTGGGATTATGCTGAGCCGAATTCAGGATTAGCACGGGAGCGTTACCATCCAGACGGAAATTATCCTGAAAACGATTCAAATATTGTGACCACAGGCGGTTCCGGATTTGGACTAATGGCTATTGTTTCAGGGATATCTCAAGGTTATATTACCAAAGAGCAAGGTGTCGAAAGACTGAACAAAATTGCAGATTTTCTAGGTAAAGCAGATCGTTTTCACGGAGCCTGGTCTCACTGGATTGATGGAAATACAGGAAAAGTAAAACCTTTTGGAACCAAAGATAATGGAGGCGACCTGGTTGAAACTTCATTTTTAGCTGCAGGGATGATCACTGTTCGTGAATATCTTAAAGATGGTTCTGAAAAAGAAAAAGCAGTTGCTCAAAAATACGATGCTCTTTGGAAAGGGATTGACTGGAAATGGTACACTAATAATAAAAATGTGTTGTACTGGCACTGGTCGCCAAACTATAATTGGGAGATGAATTTTCCTCTGGAGGGTTACAATGAATGCCTTATCACTTATGTGCTGGCAGCCTCTTCACAAACCCATTCCATTGATGCAAAAGCATATCATGAAGGCTGGGCTAGAAGCGGTGGAATCGTTTCATCGAAAAAAAAATATAATCTTCCTTTAATCTTAAAGCATAACGGTGCTGAAGAGTTTGGAGGGCCATTATTCTGGGCTCATTATTCTTATGTTGGTTTAGATCCAAATCAATTAAGTGATCAATATGCTAATTATTGGGATTTAAATGTAAATCAGACCAAAATAAATTATGAGTATTGTATCGAAAATCCCAATAAGGTTGCTGGGTATGGAACTGATTATTGGGGACTTACAGCATCCTATTCCAGAAATCCAGACGGTTCTGTTGGTTACAATGCTCATATGCCAAGTAACGATCAGGGGGTTATTTCGCCTACAGCAGCAATAAGCTCTATTGTTTATACTCCAAAAGAATCAATTGCTTTTATAAGAAATCTGTATGAAAATCATAAAGATCAGACCTGGGGTAATGCTGGCTTTTATGATGCACTGAGTTTAGGAAACAAATGGGTTGCAAAACGTTATTTGGCAATTGACCAGGGACCAGAAGTTGTAATGATCGAAAATTACAGAACCGGGCTTTTATGGAAGTTATTCATGAATGCACCAGAAACTAGAAAAGGTTTACAGAAATTAGGTTTTCATTCAACGAAATACGGTTTTTAGTAAATCAGCGTAAAAAAATATAAATACCACATTTATAAAATCGCCATTGTTCTGAACCAAAATAAGAATAAACAATGGCGATTACATAAAAGAAGAACATTATCTAATATGAAATGAGCATTACAGTAAATTGGTTTCAAACACCAATGGAAATATGCGAATTACATATGACAGATAAAAATCAATAAATATCTTCATATGAAAAAGAAATTAATCATACTCTTTTTAGGCTGTACTGTTTTGGGTTATGCCCAAAAAAAGAATACTAAAAATGCATTAAAAATTAAACCAAAGTCGGAGTTTGTGGCAGAGTTAATGTCAAAAATGACTTTAGAAGAAAAGATAGGTCAGTTAAACTTACCAACTTCAGGCGACATTACAACAGGACAGGGAAACAGTTCGAATGTTGCAAAAAATATCGCCGAAGGTAAAGTAGGTGGTTTGTTCAATATAAAATCGGTTCAGAAAATTAAAGAAGTTCAGAAAATTGCGGTCGAAAAAAGCCGATTGAAAATTCCGCTGCTTTTTGGTATGGATGTGATTCACGGTTACGAAACAACATTCCCGATTCCGCTTGGTTTATCCTGTACCTGGGATATGAAGCTAATCGAGAGAAGCGCGCAGATTGCTGCGCAGGAAGCAAGTGCTGATGGTATCAACTGGACATTTTCTCCTATGGTTGACATTTCGCGGGATCCTCGTTGGGGAAGGATTTCCGAAGGTTCAGGAGAAGATCCGTATTTAGGGAGCCAGATTGCAAAAGCAATGGTGAACGGATACCAGCAGCACGATCTTTCTAAAAACAATTCCATTTTAGCCTGCGTTAAACATTTTGCTTTATACGGCGCTCCGGAAGCAGGTCGTGATTACAATACGGTTGATATGAGTCATATCCGAATGTTTAATGATTATTTTCCGCCTTACAAAGCGGCGATTGATGCCGGAGTAGGCTCGGTTATGGCATCTTTCAACGAAGTTGATGGAATTCCGGCAACTGGAAACAAATGGTTAATGACAGATGTTTTGAGAAAACAATGGGGGTTCAAAGGATTTGTAGTAACAGATTATACCGGTATTCCTGAAATGATCGAACACGGTATGGGAAATCTTCAGGATGTTTCTGCCTTAGCATTAAATGCCGGAGTTGAAATGGATATGGTTGGAGAAGGTTTTTTAGGAACTTTGAAAAAATCTTTAGATGAAGGAAAAGTAAAAATTGAAACAATAGACAATGCTGTAAGATTAATTTTAGAAGCCAAATACGATTTAGGATTATTCCACGATCCGTATAAATATTGCGACCCGAAAAGAGCCAAAACAGAAATCTTTACGACAGCTAGCCGAAAAGAAGCCCGTGAGATTGCAGCACAGTCATTGGTTTTATTAAAAAATCAAAATCAGGTTTTGCCTCTTAAAAAATCAGGAACTATTGCCCTTATCGGACCATTGGCAGATGCCAGAAACAATATGTCAGGGACCTGGAGTGTGGCAACAGTTGGTGAGAAATGTATCTCATTGCTGCAGGGAATTCAGGATGTAGGCGGAAAATCGGTAAAAGTACTTTACGCTAAAGGAAGCAATTTAGATTATGATGAGACCTTCGAAACCAATGCCACTATGTTTGGCAAAACCTTAAATCGTGATCCTCGTCCTAAAGAAGAATTAATTGCAGAAGCTTTAAAAGTGGCGGAGCAATCCGATGTAATTGTGGCTGCTTTAGGAGAATCTGCCGAAATGAGCGGAGAATCCAGCAGTCGTACCAATTTAGAAATTCCGCAGGCGCAGAAAGATTTGCTGAATGCTTTGCTAAAAACCGGAAAACCTGTCGTATTGGTTTTGTTTGACGGACGTCCTTTGGTCTTAAATGATGAAAACGCAACGGTTCCGGCAATTTTAAATGTTTGGTTTGCCGGAAGTGAAGCAGGTCATGCTATTGCAGATGTTTTATTTGGAGATGTAAATCCTTCCGGAAAATTGACTACAACTTTCCCAAGAAGCGTGGGTCAGGTACCAATTTATTACGCACACAAAAACACAGGAAGACCACTTTCTAATACAGAAGGAAAGTTTGAGAAGTTCAGATCAAATTATATTGACGAAAGAAATGAACCTTTATTCGCATTCGGATTTGGGTTAAGCTACACTACTTTCGAATATTCAAATCTGAAAATTTCTGCTGATAAAATGAATTTTAGCGAAAAACTAAAAGTAACGGTTGATGTAACAAATACCGGCGATTTTGACGGAAAAGAAACGGTTCAGTTATACATTAGGGATTTGGTTGGTTCGGTAACAAGACCGGTTAAAGAACTAAAAGGTTTCCAAAAAATAACACTTAAAAAAGGAGAAAAACAAACAGTAAGTTTTGACATTACTGTTGAGGATTTAAAATTTTATAACTCTGATCTACAATTCGTAGCAGAGCCCGGACAGTTTGATGTTTTCGTAGGAGGAAATTCGGCTGCAGACAAGAAAGTTAGTTTTGAGTTAACTAAATAGTTGGTTTGTTATTAGTAATTGCCCTTCGTACTGGTTATACGAAGGGCTTTTTTTTAAATTTAAATGAAACACAAATAGTTTAAGTCTGTCATTCTGTAGGAATCTAGAAACATTGTTCCCTAAAAACTGAAATTTACATGAAAAGACAAGATTGCCATTTTTCAATTGCATTCGTCTGTTTATAAAATACAAAATGATGAAAATAATTTATTCAATTCTATCTTTACTGTTGCTGATTGGTTTTAATTTTAAGACATCTGCACAAAATAAACCTGGTAAAACAGAATGGTTTGATCCTGCCAGGTCTGCAACAACCTATTGTAACCCAATAAATATTGGTTATAATTATACAACACACAATCACAACGGAATTCCGGAATCCCGTCGTTCCAGTGCTGATCCGGTAATTATTACATACAAAGGCGATTATTATTTATTTGCAACGAATCAGGCGGGTTTCTTTTGGAGTAAAGACATGTCCGACTGGAATTTTGTTTACGGAAGTTTCCAGAGACAGCCGGGCGATGATGATCAGTGCGCTCCGGCAGCATGGGTGGTAAATGACACTTTGTTTTACGTAGGTTCTACCTGGAAAAGAGATCATCCTGTTTGGAAAACAGCCGATCCAAAATCGGGAAGATGGACACGTCACGTAGATAAAGCAATGTTGCCAACCTGGGATCCTGCGATTTTTCAGGATGATGATAAAAAGGTATACATGTATTACGGTTCAAGCGGAAAACTACCTCTCGTAGGCGTTGAGGTTGATTATAAAACATGGCTTCCCAAAGGTAATCAGGCTGATTATGCAACATTATACAAAGCGACAGAGGTTGAAGATATTCAAAAACCGTATGGTCAGATTAAAGAAGTGGCAATTCTTGATCCATCAGCTCATGGCTGGGAACGTTTTGGCCCTAACAACGACATGGAACCTGCACCCTGGGGAAATTTTATTGAAGGGGCGTGGATGACCAAACACAACGGAAAATATTATATGCAATATGGCGCACCGGCCACTGAATTTAAAGGCTATGCCAATGGCGTTCACGTAGGGGATCATCCGTTAGGGCCTTTTACATATCAAAAACACAATCCAATGTCGTATAAACCGGGCGGATTTGTAATTGGTGCCGGACACGGAAATACCTTTGCAGACAATTACGGAAATTACTGGAATACCGGAACCTGTAAAATCTCCATAAAAGACCGTTTTGAGCGCCGTATCGACATGTTTCCTGCCGGATTTGATAAAGATGATGTGATGTATTCAATCACAGCGTATGGAGATTTCCCGATAGTGCTTCCAACTAGTCAGCGTGATCAGACAAAAGGCGCTTCATCAGGATGGATGCTGCTTTCGTACAAAAAGCCTGTAACGGTTTCCTCTTCGGAAGAATGTATGGAAGTCGAAACGCACCGAATGGACAATGGCGGAAAAAAAGTCTATGAGAAGTTCTGTTACGGACCTGAAAATTTAACGGATGAAAACATCCAGACCTATTGGTCGGCTAAAACCAGTAATTCTGGAGAATGGCTTCAAATGGATTTAGGAAGACCAATGGAAATAACGGCTTTGCAGATTAATTACGCAGATCATAAAGCAACGCAGTTCAATAAAGCAATGGATATTTATTATCAATATAAAATCTTCATGTCGGATGATGCTGTAAACTGGACTTTGGTTGTAGATAAATCCAAAAATGATAAAGATGCGCCTCATGATTATGTTGAACTCACAAAATCAATTAAGGCACGTTACATTAAAATGGAAAACATTCACAACGCTTCCGGATTGTTTGCTATTTCAGATTTCAGGGTTTTTGGTGATGGATTAGCAGCAAAACCCAAAGCGGTTGCTTCTTTTAAAGTAAACAGAAACAAATCAGATTCAAGAAATGCGATGATTTCATGGAAAAAACAAAATGATGCAATTGGATATAACATTTATTACGGAATTGCTCCAGATAAGTTATACAACAGCATTATGGTTTATGGAGATAGTTCATATGACTTCAGAGGTTTGGATAAAGACACAAAATATTATTTTACCATTGAAGCCTTTAATGAAAACGGAATTGGTTCAAAAAATAAGATTATCGAAGTGAAATAATCTTTATTTAATGAATTTATAAAAGCTCTGACTGCAAATTTAAGAATTTGTAAATCAGAATTTTTTTTGTGAAAAGGCTGAGAAGAAAATCTGACAGGTTTAGATAAATTTTGTTTCTTTGTGAAAGAAGTAACAAATAAAATCATCCCAAAATACATAGTATAAACATGAAAAAAACTCTTCTGCCTGTTTTGATTTTAAGCGGTTTGATGGCTTTTGCCCAATCAAACGAAGAAAAGAACATTAAACTATTTTACAAAAAAGCCTTAACCGATTCTAAATGTTATACCTGGTTAGAGTATTTGTCCAACGATATCGGAGCTCGTCTGTCAGGTTCTCAAAATGCCCAATTGGCGGTTAATTATACCAAAACACAATTAGAAAGTTTAGGCCTTGACAAAGTATATTTGCAGGAAGTGATGGTGCCGCATTGGGTGCGTGGCGAAAAAGAAACCGCTTTTATATTAGACGGAAAAGTAAAAAAAACAGTGCCAATTTGTGCTTTGGGAGATTCTGTTGCAACTCCAAAAACAGGATTAACTGCTGAAGTGATCGAAGTACAGGGAATCGAAGAATTAAAAACGTTAGGCGATAAAGTAAAAGGCAAAATTGTGTTTTTTAACAGACCAATGAATCCTGAAAACATAGAAACCTTTATATCTTACGGGGCTTGTGTCGATCAAAGATTTGCCGGTGCAAAAGAAGCAGCTAAACTTGGGGCAGTAGGAACTATTGTTCGTTCGATGAATTTGCGTTTAGATGATTTTCCGCATACAGGAGTTCAGAGTTATGGCGATTTGCCAAAGGAACAATATATTCCGACAGCGGCAATCAGTACCAATGGGGCTGAATTATTAAGTGCTACTTTAAAAAGTAATCCTGCTTTAAAATTTTATTTCAAACAATCCTGTGAAACCTTGCCGGATGTGTTGTCGTACAACGTAATTGGAGAATTGACAGGAACGGTAACTCCTGAAAATATCATGGTTGTGGGCGGGCATTTGGATTCCTGGGATTTAGCAGACGGATCTCACGATGATGGGGCAGGAGTGGTACAAAGTATGGAAGTGGTTCGTATTCTTAAAAGTTTCAATTATAAACCTAAAAATACGATTCGTGTCGTATTATTTATGAACGAAGAAAACGGCGGAAAAGGCGGCGCCAAATACGAAGAAGTTTCAAAGCAAAAGAACGAAAACCATATTTTTGCTTTAGAAAGCGATTCTGGCGGATTCACACCAAGAGGTTTTTCAATTGAAGCTGATGATGCCAATTTGAAAAAGATACAAGGCTTTAAAGATTATTTTGAGCCTTACTTAGTGCATAGTTTCACCATTGGTCACGCAGGTTCAGACATTAGTCATTTAAAATCAAAAGCAATTGTTAAAGCAGGTTTAAAACCGGATTCACAACGTTATTTTGATTACCACCATGCTGCAAACGATAAATTTGATGCCATCAACAAAAGAGAACTGGAACTGGGTGCAGCGACTATGACTACGTTGCTTTATTTGATTGATCAGAGTGGGATTGTTCTTCCTGGGGCTAATTGATTTTAGTAATGAACTAGTTATTACATCTTATCTAATGCTCGTTTGCATGCAAACGAGAATCAGTTGTAATTGCTTACATATGGAGAGGACGGTAATGAAAAGTAAAAAATCTGCTAAATATTTAATATAAACAAATGAATAACAAAGAACAAATTGAAATTCCGTTAAGCAAAACCAAAATGATTTTTGCTTTTACAGGTTCACTTATTTTTGTCGGACTTGGAATTTGGTTTTTAGTAAATCAATCAAAAATTGGCACTCCAATTTTATACAATCAGAGAACGATTTTTGGAATTGCTTCTATTCTATTCTTTGGACTTGTGGTGATTACAATTTTACGCAAGTTTTTAGACCAAAAAGCTGGACTAATGATTAATCCAAAAGGAATTGTTGACAACTCAAGTGGTCTTTCAGTAGGAATGATTCTTTGGACAGATATTCAGGAAATCACTGTTTTACAAGTCAGGAATCAAAAATTTTTGGTGATTATAGTTAAAAATCCACAGGAATATATAGATAAAATGTCTAACTCAATAAAAAGAAACGTAATGAAGATAAACTACAAGTCTTACGGTTCACCCATTAGTATTTCTGCAAACGCTTTGCAAACGGATTTTAACAAATTACATAAATTAATTTTAGAAAAAATGAGTCACTATAAATCGTAAGAGAAAAATAAATTAAGAAATTGAATTTTATTCAATAGCGGTTTTCAATTAATCTTAATAATAATAATGCAATTTTTACTGTTTCTGCATTCACCATAAATTCAAATACCTTCTTATTTATATTTGTAATAATCACTATTTCATCGCAACAACATAATACAAATACCCAATAGGAATATTACTCAACAACAACAAAATCTTAACCGCTACATCTTTCCGTTCCTCATATAATTTTACAAAACGGTCAACCAGATGAAACACCATGATTCCGTTTAGGAGCAAAGCCGAGATAACAAACGGAAAAGCAAATACCAGAACATTTGAGTTTTTGTTGGTAAACATATAAAACGCAAATAAAACAGTACTAATTATAAATGTCCCAATTACCAATTCAATAGTCTGGGTTTCTTCTGAAAGTTTTTTATGGATCGTTTGCATAATTTTAAATATTAAAAATATGTTGAATAGTTTTAACAGGTACTAAAAGCATATTTGAAAAATTGAGGTAATAAAACGGATGTGCTTTTTTGCCTCTTCTGTATTGTTCAAGAAAATACTTGATTTGTTTGGGGTAGAAGGGAGTTCCTGAAAAGATGACTAAAAACAAATACAAACTTCTCTTTCCGTTTCCCAAAAGGTAATACTGCATCCCGATTTCATCAACAACTGAAATTCCGGTATTGGTCAGAACATGAATGACATCATGATCTTCTAATTTCGGCTGCATATCAAAATGATTTTCATTCAGAAACTTTCCTAATCCAAATCCTAAAGTGCCTTCCGGATAGTTCAGTAACGTTACTTTGTCAACTTCCCAGGGTTTGTTTCTTTTAAGGAATTTTTGATAAGGCACTTTTGTACATTCATAAAGTTTTTCGATTAGTTTATCTTTCATGATTTTTATTTTTAAAAGTTCTTTGAATTTCAAAGTTTATGTATAAAGTTAATTTTATGCTTGATTAAAAAGTAGTGATTTTAGGTTTAGTCTCTGGGCAGCTTTTCGTAGGGTAAAGTTTGAATTTGGTACTACATAAAACACCTTAAGTTTAAGTAAGAGTAAGACCACTTAAATGAAGCCCGTATTATAGGCAGTGGTTTCTGCTTTCAATTATGTTCCATGTTGCTCAACATTCACTACTTTACCATGTATAAATTCAATTTCAAGCACGTCTGGGTCCATGGTGAAAAAACCGGGTCTAAACCCTAAATAGTAACTCCAATTGTTCGATTCTCTAGTATTATCTTCATTACCGAGTAATTGTTGTACTTCAGTTTTCGTCTTACCAATGAGCATTTCGCTATCGATAATGTCTTCTGAAAGCTCGTAACGCTTTTCTTTATCGTTAAACCATTTTTCTTTGTCAAAGTCATGATCTGGATGGTAACTCATACTCAAAACCCAAAGTATGATAAGACTAGCATAAATTACTGGTGTCGAGACAATTGTTGCTGTCCACGTAACAAGTTTTCGTGTCTTATCCACCTTTATAAATTTTTTTAGTAGCCATCTCCAAAAGAAAAATGTCGGAATGCCCAGTAGGAGCAAAATGAAATAAACTTCAATGCTCATTCCAAAAAATGTTGGTATATAAAGTAGTGTATTCATTTTAGCTTTTCCTATTATCAGTTATAATTTTCTTTATTTTCTCGCCTCTAATTAAAAGTACTTTGAAATACAAAGTAAATAATAAAAAAAATAGCTGCCAAATAAAATTATAGTTATTTTCACTATAGAATAATACTCATTTTTTTTAATAAAAAGTTAAACGTTGTTATTTATATTTGTCCGAAATATAAATTGGGATTAGTAAGTAAATTGAGAATTAAAATATGAAGAAATTATTTGTTGCAGTATTGTTATTTTTTTCTGTGATTGGAGTTAAAGCACAGGTTGTAGGTCTTGAAGTGGGAGATATAGCTCCAGAAATTGATCTTCCGGATGCAAAAGGAGAAAAGGTAGCCCTTTCATCTTTAAGAGGAGGACTAGTATTAGTTGACTTTTGGGCTTCATGGTGCGGTCCTTGTATCAAAGAGCAGCCTGAATTATTAAAATTATACAATACATATTCCGGGAAATTAGATATTTACGGCGTTTCCTTAGATACAAAAAAGCCAGTTTGGACAGGAGTGATAACCAAACTAAAACTTCCATGGACACAGGTAAGTGATTTAAAATACTGGAGTTCTGCAGCAGCAACAGATTATATGGTACAAGCGTTGCCATTCAATGTTTTAGTAGATAAAAACGGAATTATTCTGGCTAAAAATATCCATGGTAATAAGCTAAATGAACTGGTAAATGAATTGTTGACGAAATAATTACTTGTAGAAATTGTGCAGATTAGTTTGAATAAATTGATCTGCACAAATTTAATTTTCCTTAATATATTTTGCTACATCCACCATAGGTGCAACCCAAATATCTTTTTTTCTTTTCTTTAAATATTCCAGTAATTTTCGGTGTTCTTCCAAATCGATATTCAAAGGATGTTCACCGCCTACACCGTGAAACAGAAAAACGATAAAAGAACCTTTTTTCTCCGCTTCTTCAACCTGAGCAATCATTTGTTCAGCCGTACTTCCGTTTTCGAAAAAGGAATTCACATTAGAAAAATCAACTTCTTTTTTGTTTAAATAACCGGGTGAAACGCCTCTTGCAGCAACAAAATCATTCTTTAAAAAATTGTAATACAAAGTATCTTTAATCGTGAAATCGCCACACGGATAAGCAAACGTACGCTCGTTTTTACCGTCAATAGCTTTTAGCAAAGTGTTTGTAACCCGGGTTTCGTTAACTGCCCTTGCAACAGTGTATTTCGACAAATCAGTTTCAGATGTTACAAATTCCCTTCCCGGCATATTTCCGTTGCATGGATGGTTTAAAGTATGATTCCCAAGTTCATGTCCTTGTTTGGCAGCGGCTCTCCATTCTTCGATTCTCTGGGAAACAACAGGCGAGGAACCTATCAGATAGAAAGTTCCTTTAAACTGATACGAATTAAGCATCGGGATAACTTTGTCAAGATGAATATTTAACGCATCATCATACGTTAGTACAACAGCACATTTTTTACCATTCCAGTTTCTGTTTTGTTCCTGGGCAAAAATGACGACTGAAAACAGAAAAAAAATCATAGAAACTTTTATGTTTTCGAAGTTTCTGTTTAATAGTTTATAAAAAATTATGGTCATGTCAGTATAGTTATTTAATAGTTTTCAATAGTTCTGATCTGAAATATATGAAAAAACTTAAGAAAAATATAAAAAAACAGGGTTTAATTTCTTCGGTTTTTGGAAGATTACTTCAAATAGAAAATAGCTATCTTTACACTCATTTATTATTTATTTCATGGAAGAAAATAAACATGTAACGATATATGATATTGCTAAAAAATTAAATTTGGCAACTTCAACAATTTCCAGGGCTTTACAGGACCATCATACGATTAGTGATAAAACAATAAAAAAAGTAAAAAAGACTGCAGAAGAAATGGGGTTTGTACCCAATACTTTAGCAGCTGGCTTACGCGGCAATAAAACCAAAACCATAGGCGTTTTAATTCCGACAGTTACCCAGCCTTTTTTATCTTCATTAATCAGCGGTATCGAAATTGCGGCTCAAAAAGCGGGTTATACCGTAATCATTATGCAGTCGCATGATTCTTCTGAAGAAGAAGTCAATATGGCTAAGTCTTTGTACAGCAATCGTGTAAGCGGTGTTATTTGTTCATTGGCTATGGAAACCAGGGATACTTCACATTTTTTGCAATTTTCGAACAATAATATTCCCTTAGTGTTTGTGGACAGGGTTCCAAAAGATTTTAATACTTTCAGGGTTATTATCGATAATTATTCTGCGGGTTATAAAGCGACCAAGCATCTCATAGAACAAGGCTGCCTCCGTATTGCGCATTTAACAGCAGGATCTGAATTTGGTAATTTATATAATGAAAGAAGAAGAGGTTACATTGAAGCTTTAAAAGATCATAATTTGCCTGTGGATGAAGAACTGATTGTGAATTTAAAATCAGTTACTTATGAAGAAGGAGTAATGGCAAGTAATAAATTGTTTGATTTAAATCCAATTCCCGATGGTATATTTGCGGCTGGGGATATTATTGCAGTAAGTGCTGTCCAGACGGCCAAAAAGAGGGGGATTAAAGTTCCGGAAGATATTGCTGTTATTGGCTTTAACAATGACCCTATTTCTCAAATTATTGATCCGCCTTTATCAACGATAACGCATCCTGCTGAAAAAATGGGCAAGGCAGCGGCTGATATTATTATTAAAAATCTAAAAAAAGCAAAGGGCGATGAGGTTAAGGAAATTACTTTTTTAAATACTGAGGTTTTGGCAAGGGAGTCTTCGGCTAGGAGGTAGTTATCGGGAATTTATTTTTGAGGAAATATTATTTTCAAACAATTCCAATGCTTTTCAGGTTCTTCAGAAATTATATGTGCAATATGTGTTGAATCAAAAATTTTTACTTTATTTCTTAACGCAAATTCTGTAGCAGGGGTTGTAAAGCCATTGTGGCTAAAAACTATTAAATGCACCGCATTATGTCGTATGGTTAAATAATCCAGCTCATCAAATCTTATAAATAACGAATCTCCTACAAGTTTTCTTATAACAGGTGTGTCGATTGAAGTTGTAAAATATTTGGTTTGAACCAATAAGTAAATTTTTTCATTAAATACTAAATTCGCAACATTATCTTTCAAATCGGAGAAGTAACTTCCTAAAATATCAATTCCTTTATCGCCTGATGATTTGGTTGATATACATTGAATACCTAAATCTTCAAGGAAAGCCTTACAAAATAATTCATAAGCTACACCTTTATTATATTGTAATTCAATTGAATTAATGAAAGAAATTACTTCACTATATTTAATATCAACCGCAGAATTATTGTGTTTTTTTTGAATGTAAAATCCATCAACTTCATCAAAAAGTTCAATTTTATTAAAATTGTTATTAATTAATAATGTTGATTGTAGAGTTCTTATAAGCTTCTCATAAGAGTTAGTATTTGGATCTCCTAATTCATCTAAAAGTAAATCTCGGTCTATTATTAATTGAGTACTGTGGTATATTTTTTCAACAATTAAATCATCAACACGCTTTTTACCATCCCATGATGTAGATATAATTATATTGATTATTGACTTAACTTCAAGAATAGTCATTATGAATTGATACTTTTAATCTGCTTTGAAGTTTTTTCCTCAATAGAATTTAATTTCGTAACTAAGTCAGTTGCCCAATCAGCCATATTTGGAAATGATGAAATTTGTTTTAAAATATCATCTAATATTTTATTCCACTGTTCTTTATCTGAAATATCAGTTTTTTTCATTTTAGACATCAAGGTGATTTCGTCATTCAAGATCTCATTCTTAATCTCATTAAATTCTTCGGAGGAAGATGTTTCTTTTACTATTTCAAAAATTATATCACGAAATTGTTTTGTATTTAAGCTATTTCGAAGAGCTTGCTTAATTAATGCAGGTATATCTTCTAAAATTTCAATATAATATTCTTCATCATTTTCAATAAATTCATTGGTTTCAGGATCTAAGCCTATAATTGAACGAATCTTTGAATTTTTATCAAAAGCCTCAAGATATCCCCAATTCTCCTCTGGGATAGGTTCTGAAACCTCTGAAATCTTATTGAATATTAGATACCTGACTATTGATTCCCTTACTTCTTTTACTCCAATACCTAATTCATTTGAAATCTGTTTATAAATCTCTGTTGGTCTACTAATATCCTTGATATCATTATAAAGAGCTAACAAGTGTTTAGCTTTAGAAATAGGACTCCATTCTTTTACAACTGTGACATTAGCAATACCTTGAGTGATTCTCACTTGTTTCCTAAAATCTTCTATGGATTCATTTTCTTCTTGTTCAGCTATGAGAACAGGAATTACTGTGTCTTTGGTATAGTCTTTAACAGCACCTGACTTTAAACATGCTAATCTCGTATTCCCTTCAATAGCAACATATTCAAAAGAACCTTCGTTTTTTAGGATGTCTGAATATTCATGTGTTTCAATTTTTTGAATAACTATTCTATTTACCCATTTGATATCTTCTTGTAAACTTCGTAATAATTCTTTAGAAGATTTAGATTCAAGCATTTCTTTTACAAGTTGACTTTGGGTAATGTTTTTTGCTTTAACGAAACGTGGATTAAATTGGTCAATCATTATTGCACTTAATGCAACGTCAACTGGTTTAAGTATCATAATAAAGGAATTTAAGAGTTGTAAATGTATAAAATGTTTTGCATAAACAATTACAAAAATTGGACAAGAACTTGCTGGTAAGAATTTTTTATTATGTTGTATTACTAGATTAAAACTAAAAGATAATTTTTCTTGTATAACTGAAACTTACAATTTTTTTATCTTATTAAAAATAACAATTATTTCAATTTAGAATCAATTTTAGAAATCTTAAAATTCTTAGATTTAATTATCCTTCCATTATCAGTAATCATCACCGAGCTGTAATCTGGAAATTTTTGAAGTAACAGCATACCTTCGTCTTTACCCAAAACCATTATAGAAGTGCTTAATCCATTTGCAGTTTCGGCATTGGGACCAAAAACAGTAACACTGCACAAACCAGTTGCCGGATATCCTGTTGCCGGATTGATGATGTGTGAATATCGTTTACCATTAAAAACTACATATTTTTCATAATTGCCTGATGTGGTTACAGCACCGTTATTCAAAGGAAAAACAGCCAAAATTTTTTCAGGTTTAAATGGGTTCGTAATTCCGATTTTCCAGTCTTCTCCGTTGGGTTGCTTTCCCCAGGTGCTCATGTCACCGGATCCGTTAATGATTCCGGCTTTTATGCCTTTATCGATCATCATGCTCCGGCATTTATCTGTTGCGTATCCCTCTCCCAAAGCACCAAAGCCAATTTTCATTCCTTTTAGTTTAAGGAAAATGGTTGAGTTTACACTGTCTAAAACAATATTTTTATAACCCACTTTCTCTACTGATTTTTTGATCGCTTCCGCCGAAGGCATTTCGGTCATGGATCCGTCAAATTTCCAAACACGGTCTAGGGCAGCAAAACTCACATCAAATGCTCCATTGGTTTTTTTAGATAACTCGATTGCTCTCTGCGTCAATTCAAAAACCTCCTGATCTACTTTTACGGGTTTGATTCCGGCATTTTGATTCACTTCTGAAACTTGTGAGTCCGGTTTCCAGTCTGAAATAAGGTTTTCAATGCGGCTGATTTCTGCTATAACTTCATTAATATTTTGTTCTGCTGTCAGAGAATCATGAGCGACAATGCTAATATCAAAACGGCCACCCATTAGCAAAGTCGTTCTTTTACGCAACACCTGCGAATTCCCCGAAATACTTAATGTAAGGATAAAAAGAAGCAATATTTTATAATGACATGATTTCATTTGATATAAAAATTATTAATAACAATCAGTTAATAATTGTCCGTTTTTCTTATAATCGTAAAGATTTTTAATGCTGTTCACTAAACATATTTCATTCAGAATTTCTTCAACGTCTTTTTGCATGGCTAGAGAACCGCAAATCATGATGAAGCCGCCTTGCTTTAATAAATCAACAAAAAAGGCTGCATCACGTTTTATTAAATCCATTACGTAAATATGTTCGGCTTCACGCGAAAGAGCCAGATGAAAATTCGTAAGTTTTTGTTTGCGAATCATTTCATCTGCAAACTTTTTATAACCTGAAACGGTTTCAGTTTCAATTCTGAAGCCAGAGTATAAAAGAGTTTCCGTTTTTTTCTTGTTTTGCTCGATCATTCCAAGAAAAGGAGCAATTCCGGTTCCGTTAGAGATCAGGGCTACTTTTGGAGCTTTGTCTGGAAAATGAAAAGCTTTATTGTTTATGATTCGGGCTTTGAGGGTATTTCCTATTTCAAGATTATTTAAAAATCCAGAACCTAATCCGTGAGGATGCAGTTTGACAACCAACTGAATGTTTCCCGAGTGATTTCCGATAGAGTAGAGGCGTTCGCGCGAATTATTGGCAGGATAAATAGCCAGTAGATCTCCTGAGCTGAATTTTGTGCGCATATTGGCACGTAAGGTTAAGATAAAAGTATGTTCGGTCTCAGAAATTTCAGTTTTGTCTAAAACCATTAGTTTTTGCAGTCCTTTGGGAACATGATTGTATAAAGATGGAGTAACAGCTAACGGAATTCCGGTTTTTTTGCTCCACAATTTTACCCAGTTTACAAACTCAACAGCCGATTTATCATTAACGGTCTGCAGTTCCAGAAAACGTTCTGCCCAGTTTTGGTTTTCTAAAAGCTGATCGATTTCGACTGCAAACTGGCAAAAATCAGGATAGGATTCTGAACCAAAGCCTACTACTGAAAAATTGATTTTTTGGTGTTGATGCTGCTTGTGCAAAAGCAATTTAAACTGCGTTCCGTTTGATGGGGCATCACCTAAACCGTGTGTTGAAGAAAATATAATAATATGCTCTGCTTTTGGATAAACAGAAAATTTGTTCAATTCCGATATAAAAGCTTTGTGTCCCTGATCGGTTAATTGCTTCAGAATTGCATTGGCAAACCTGAAAGTACTTCCGTTTTCAGAACCTACTAAAAGGACGATACTGCTTTCATTGGCTTTAAATTTATTTTTTATTCGGCTTGATCGTCGTTTTAAAGTAATTGCAAATCCCGAATAAATAAAGAAAAGGATATTGACACAGGCTAAAGCCAAAATGATAGCCCATACTGCATTTATTCTTCCTGTATGAAGATCAAGACTCAACGCAGATAACTGAACGGTATTAGGGAAGCGTTTTTCTGAAACAACAGCTCCCGTAATCTGATTTACTTCGATTTCACGGTCTTTTAATTCAATGATGTAATACTCCTCCGGATCATCCGTAAAAGGGAATTCTATTTTTTTTATATCAGAAAGAAAGGTATTTTTGAATATGGAAGTTTTTTTCGCTTCTTCTGATAGTTTCGTTTTTACTGGCTTTGCCTTTTCATCACCCATAAAAAAGTTGAATCTTTCAAGTGACAAATAGGTTCCCGTAAGTGCAATAATCAAAATCGGAATCAAAGCCAGTCGTCCTAAAACGACATGGTAGTACTGTGCAAAATATTCTTTAATGACTTTAGAAAAGAAATTTCGGATTCCGCGCTGTCTTTTTAAGACAAGTACGAAACCCGAAATTGATATAAGTAATAGGCAAAAAGAGATTACACCCACAAAAAAACGCCCTGTTTCATGGAAAAACAAAGAGCGGTGAAGGCTTGTAATCCATTGAATGAATTCACTTTTTTTCTCAGGTTTTCCTAATATTTTACTGGTTTTCGGATTAATATAAGCATTGATGTCATCTCCGTTCGCATCAATTGCCTGCAGGGTTACAAACTGATTATAATCGATATTAATTTCTGTAATTTCCGGGTACGCTTTTTTTAGCACTGGCAGTGTTTGCCCTAAAGTTATCTGGTTAAAATTGGCTGCTTTGTAAGGCAGTGTTTTTTCCTGGGCTGCATCAATCGCCAGAATAATTCCGGTTACCGAAGCCAAAATTAAAAAAACAGAAGAAAATAGCGCCAGGGAAAGGTGTGCGTAACGCCAGAAAGATAGAGTCATTGCGTGTTTAGAAAAGTAATTCGGATTATATTTTGTTCAGCCTTACGTATCTGATGTAACCTTTGCCCTCTGTTTTTGCTGCAAGTCCTTCAGTGGTAAGCGGGATTTCAAGATCGTTTACGTAATATTTCTGATCTTCAACGGCCGATTCAAAACGTAATTTATAACCTTTGTTGATTTTGGAATCTTCAATTTCTATAGAAGTAATGCTACGGTCTCCACCCGTAACAGAAGCACCGGTTTTGGCGCTTATATCTTCAGTTTTTTTAGTATGAAATTTGTTCCATTCTTTCAATGATTTATACCATTTTTTATCGTCACCCATTACATAAAGCGTTTTTTCATACTCTCCTTTGGCATTGATAAGCGAAACTACGATGTAAGCCCCTTCACCCATGTAGTTTGACATTTGAAGCATACATTTATATTTTGAGGCCTGTGCATTTATAGTAAAAGAAACAAAACATACAAGGGCGCCAGTAAGAGCAGTTTTAATAATAGATTTCATTTGAAATTGATTTGTTTTTTATTGGAAATTTGAAAAAATTGAAATTGTATTAGGTTACTTTAAAAATTCAACCGAAATATTACTTTTTGCAAGTGACTCATTTTCCTTTGCCAGGGCATAGGCACTTTCGTCAAATTCAGTGATAATTTCTTTTTTAGCACCAATAGACAAAAGATATTTCAGTATTGTATCATCTTTGGCAACCATTGCAGCTTTATGCAAAGCTGTTAAACCGTCTTTGTTTTTGGCATTGATGTCGATGTTTAAATCAGCTATTTTTTTCAGCAGGGCTAAATCATTTTTGATAACAGCTAAATGGTATAATGTATTTCCGTCTTTTTGAGGAGTGGCTAAATTTAATCCCTTATCCTGTAGTAATTTTGCCTTGGCTGCAAAAGGATCTTGTTTTGCATTAGCACCTTCCTGACCACGTCCCGTCATTTGCGGGCGATACGACTGAACCAGATAGACGCCTAAATTATTACCGTCTTTATCTTTTACATTTACATCTGCACCTTTGGCTAACAGCAAACTTACAGCTTCTGGAGTTCCATATTTTAATGCATTTGTCAAAGCAGATTCGCCTTTTAAATTTTGAAGGTTTACATTTTTTGCTATAGGAAGCAAAAGTTCCAAAGCCGAAGTTTCTCTTGCAGAAGCAGCAGCCATTAATGGCGTATTACCTTCTTTATCTGCTTTGTTCGGATCAACACCTTTACTTATGAAATAGTTGATAATTTCTGTCTGGTTTGGTTTACCTGCCAAAAGATGTAAAACATTTTGTCCTGATTTATTAAGAAGTGCAGTCGGCTTAATTTTTACTTCTTCAACCAGATATTTGTAAGTTTCGATTGTATTGGTCTCTCTTCGGCTTCCCTGTGCAGCTGTAAAAAGTGCATCATCATTTGGCTTAACCCCTTTTTCTAGAAGTTTTTTCAAAAGCGCAATATTTCCGGATCTGGCAGCATATGTGAAAGCTGTATTACCATCATTATCGACATCTTTTAAGGACATTCCTTTTGTAGCAAAATATTCAGCAGCTTTTAATTCTTTATCAGATGAAATAGCCAATAATAATAGGTTAGCACCATTTTGATATTTTTTCTTAGGGTCTATTCCAGCTTTAAAAAAAGCCTCATAAATTTCAGGATTGCTTTGGCCGCTGCTGGCTGCTGCCGTTACAGGGAATGCACCGTGGCTGTCTTCTAAGTTCACATCAGATCCTTTAGCAATCAGATATTTTACAATTTCAGCATTTCCTTTTCCTGAAGCCCAGTGAAGGTAAATTCGGTTATCATGTGTTGGCTTATTTATTTCATTCCCTGGCTGTTCCAATAAGAATTTTATAGTTTCTGTTGAAGCATCATTATTAATTGCCATTACAACCGCATCAAAAGCATTTGATGTTGAGGCAGAGGGGTTGTTTCCCTTTGCTATTTCTGCCCTTACAGCTTCAACATTGGGAGCTGTTTTCCAAAAAGATTGTTCTAATAATATGTTTTTTTGCTGGGCATTTACGAATGCCGAAGCTACTAAGGCTAAAGAAACAAAAAGGTTAGTTTTCATAAATTCTGTAGAATTCTTTATTAATAGATTTGAAGTATTTGATTCATTTATCACCAAAAGGTTTAAATCGAGTTGAAATTAAATTATTTAGAATAAATAAAAATAAGGCAAATATAAAAATAAATACTATAATAGCAATGTTTATTTTGGGTCATGAAAAGTTTTTTAAGTTAATTCTAATCACTCCAGATTTATACTTATTGATTTTATTTTTTCACTAAGCAAAAATTATATAAGCAATAACATAAATTTTATAATTTTTTGTAGTGTAAATTTTAGATTTTTGAGTTTAATTAAAATTTAAATACCAATTAAAAATGAAAAATACAAACTACATCATGAGTCTTTCGATGGCAGTATTGACATTAATCAGCTGCTCGAATGATGATAAAGCTTTGAGTGACCCGGGGACACCAACAAATCCTGTTGAAAATAATTCGCCCAACACATCCTATACACCTGCATTTGAAGGTCAAACCAGAATTGACGGGCTTCAGACTAATACAGAGTATGAAGCAAAAATTATCACTTCGGGGTTAACAAGTCCATGGGGTGTCAAAAGTCTTCCTGATGGCAGGCTTTTAGTTACTGAAAAAACAAAAGGGACTTTACGAATAGTGAAAGTGACCGGGGAAGTAAGTGCGGCAATTACAGGTTTACCGGCTGTAAATCCGTCAAATCAGGGAGGTTTATTAGGCTTATGTCTTGATCCTGATTTTGCATCCAACCGAATGATTTACTGGGTATTTGCTCAAGCAGGGACAGGAGGAAATAGAACTGCAGTTGCCAAGGGAAAATTATCAAATGATGAAAAAACAATCGAAGGGGCTACAGTAATTTATCGTGCAAATCCGGCAAATCCAAGTGATCTTCATTATGGCGGACGTATTCTTTTTGATAAAACCGGAAACCTTATCGTTAGTACAGGAGAGCGTTCTGTTTTAGAAACCAGACCATTGGCTCAGTCAGTTACGGCTGCTTTAGGAAAAGTAATCCGCATAACTAAAGACGGACAGCCAGCATCAGGTAATCCAAACTTTAATCAGGCAGGAGCTTTACCAGAATTGTATAGTATAGGACACAGAAATCCGCAGGGACTGGCACTTCATCCAGATACCGGTGAAATATGGCTGAGCGAGCATGGACCCCGAGGAGGTGATGAAATCAATCGTTTAAAGGCGGGTTCAAACTACGGATGGCCTGTTATTACTTACGGAATTGAGTATGGCGGACAAAAGATAGGTGAAGGAATTCAGAAAAAAGAAGGTATGGAACAGCCTGTTTATTACTGGGATCCTGTTGTGTCGCCTAGCGGAATGACATTTTATAAAGGTAATCGGGTGCCAGAATGGGAGAACAACTTATTTATAGGTGCATTAAGCGGTCAGCACATTATACGTCTTGCCATTAAAGACAATCGGGTTATTGGAGAAGAAAGACTTCTGGTTAGCGAAGGTCAGCGATTTAGAGATATTACCCAGGGAAATGACGGAGCTTTATATGCAGTAACTGATGGCGGAAGACTGTATAAAATCGATAAAAAATAAGCAATTTCAGTAATGCTTTAACTGAAAATAGCAATAGCCGGAAGACACAATCTTCCGGCTTTTTTTAGAACCTTATTAAGAAAAAAATAACAGAATGAAATTCAATTCTAATGTTATTTTAATGTTGGCCATAAAATTTCGTCCTAACTTGCGCCCCATTAAGAAAAGGAAAATGTTGAACAGAATTAAAAATAGTGTCTTTTGTAAATGCCTTCAGGCGTTGTTAATCGGCTATTTTTTAATCAGCAGCATCAATGTATCAAATAGTTTTGGAAGAATTATAGCTGATAATGCAGAAACTGGTACCGTGAAAGGTATGACTTGTAATTTTCTTAAGAAAATATTCAAATGTGACGGAATTCCAGAAGAACTGGATGACTACGAAACAAAAGAAACGAAGGCTACTAAAATTGCAAAAGGTGTTCCTTCATTAGATTATTTAATTCCATTGAATACCTCATTATTTGTATTGTATTTTCAAATTAGTTCAAACAGAAAAAATTATATTGATAACCATATATTCTCATTTGGTTTTCATGGTAAAATTCATTTACCACCTCCCCGGTTTATAGTATAAATACTTAATTTTGTATGTGTTAGGGTAATCTGGCATCTTTACTATGGTTTTTACCGTATGTTACATTTATTAATATTGTATTTATTATATAAATTCATGACACCATTAAAACGTTTTTACAATCTACTTCATCTTGACAAGCGCGATGTATATCAAATCATTTTTTATGCTGCTTTTGCCGGATTAGTCAACCTTTCACTGCCTTTAGGGATTCAGGCAATTATTAATTTTATCCAGAGCGGACAGCTAAGTGTTTCCTGGATTGTACTTGTAATTTTGGTTACAATTGGAGTTGGTTTCGGAGGAATCCTGACCATCTTACAGCTTCGAATAGTAGAAAACCTGCAGCAACGAATTTTTGTACGTTCTTCATTTGAGTTTGCGTACAAGATGCCTTTGATTAAATTTAAGGAAATGTATTCAGAATATGCCCCGGAAAAAGCCAATCGCTTTTTTGATACTTTAACGGTGCAAAAAGGAACTGCAAAGCTTTTACTGGATTTTTGTACTGCTTTTTTACAGGTTGGTCTCGGAATCATATTATTGGTTTTGTACCATTCTTTCTTTACCGTAATCGGTCTTTTGTTTATCGTAATTTTATATGTCATTTTTAAATTTTCATATAAAGACGGACTTGAAACGAGTCTTAACGAATCAAAATTTAAGTATAAAGTAGCGGCCTGGCTTCAGGAAATTGCACGTAATCGTGATAGTTTTCGTAAAAAAGGAGGTTTTGAGTATGCGCTGGAAAGAAACGATGGTTATGTAAGCAAGTACCTGAATTATCGTGAAAAGCATTTTCAGGTTATGAAAAAACAATACATTCAGCTGATTATTTTTAAAGTTATTGTTACGGCTGCCCTTTTGTCTATTGGTGGTTTCCTGGTAATTCACCATCAAATGAACATCGGGCAGTTTGTGGCAGCTGAAATTGTTATTGTTTTATTGATTAATTCGGTTGAGAAAATTATTTTCGGACTGGAATCTTTCTATGATGTACTGACATCATTAGAAAAAATTGGACAAGTAACCGATATGGAAACGTCTTGTATTCCGGAAACATCTGCAGTAACTGAAACAGGAATAAACATCGAAACTGAAAGTATAGGTTACAATTATCCGGAGCACAATAAAAAATCGCTTAAAAATATCAACCTGAAAATAAATCAGGGCGAAAAGATCATTTTAAGAGGAACAAACGGCGCCGGAAAAAGTACTTTATTGCGTTTATTGTCAGGTTTGCTTGAGCCGGAAAGCGGTGCGATGTATGTAACGGATAATTATATGAACCGTCTTAACGAGGATACTTACAGGGCACAGGCGGGAACTTATTTGCAGGGAGATACACTTTTTGCCGGAACCATCAGAGAAAATATTCTTTTCGGGAATGATACACTTAATAATGACGATCTTAAATGGGCTTTAGATAACGTAGGGCTTACGCCGGATATTAAAACATTCCCTAACGGGCTCGAACATCAGGTACATCCGGGAGGTAATGAACTTTCGGCTTCAGATATCCAGAAAATTCTTTTGGCACGAAGCATTGTTCATAAACCTAATATATTATTCCTTGAAGATCCGGTTGATAAAATGGACGAATTGACCTCAGGTAAAATTATCGATTTTTTACTTTCTGAACAAAATGAGTGGACGGTAATTGTAACTTCCAAAAATGATATCTGGAAGAACAAATGTAACCGTATGATAACGATCGATGACGGAAAAATAATTAACGACATAAAGCTTTAATCATGCTCAATATATCTAAAGATAATAACGTACTGATAACTCCGGGCAAATACCAGTCTATTACAAGCGTTGCCCGCAGACCACATTATAAAATCCTAAACAGGGTTATCGTAGGATTTTTGATTTTTCTGATTGCATGTCTTTTTCTGCCATGGACACAAAATATCTCCGGAAGTGGTTCTGTTACGACCTTAAAACCAGATCAAAGACCGCAAACGGTTCACAACGCCATTGCCGGAAGAATCGAAAAATGGTATGTGCAGGAAGGTGATTATGTGAAAAAAGGCGATACAATTGTTTTTATTTCTGAAGTAAAAGAAGACTATCTGGATCCAAATCTTGTTGGGAACACAAAACAGCAGGTAGATGCTAAGAAAATGGCGGTTGAATCCTATGGAGATAAGGTAAATTCACTTGATGTCCAGGCACAGTCGCTTAGTACTGAAAGGGAGTTAAAATTACAGCAGGCACAGAATAAAATAAAACAAGCCCAGCTGAAAATCAAGAGCGATAGTATGGATCTTGAAGCGATAAAAACGCAGTTAAGAATCGCTAAAACCCAATTTGACCGTTCGACAGCGCTTCATAAAGAAGGTTTAAAGCCACTTACAGATGTGGAGCAGAAAAGACTGAAACTTCAGGAATCTGAGGCATATATCGTTACACAGCAAAATAAGCTTTTGAGCAGTAAAAATGAATTAATTAATGCCAAAGTCGAAATAAACAGAATCACAGCTGAGTACACTGAGAAAATTTCAAAATCAAAAAGTGATAAGTTTACGGCTTTAAGTACGCAATACGATACTGAAGCCCAAGTAAACAAACTGGAAAACCAATATGTGAATTACAAGCTTAGAAATGGTTTGTACTACATTACAGCACCACAAAGCGGATATGTAAACCGTGCTTTACTGGCCGGTTTAGGAGAAACAATCAAAGAAGGGACACCAATTGTCAGCATTATGCCGGCAAGTTATGATATTGCGGTAGAAACCTATGTTGATCCTATCGATCTTCCGTTGGTGCACCGCGGCGCAAAAGTACGTGTGTGGTTTGACGGATGGCCGAGAATCGTATTTTCGGGCTGGCCTGGGTTATCTTATGGAACTTATGGCGGAAAAATTGTCGCAATCGAAAATTTTATCAGTTCTAATGGAAAATACAGGGTTCTGGTTTCACCTGACGGCCCTGATAATAAATGGCCAAAAGAATTGAGTATAGGGGCAGGTGCACAGAGTATTGCATTACTGGAAACCGTTTCAGTAGGGTACGAAATATGGCGTAATCTGAATGGTTTTCCTCCAAATTATTATAAAGCAGACGAAAAAGAGGCGAAGGATGACAAAGACAAAAAATAAATTGAGACATGCTGCAGCACTGTTTTCTTTCTTGTTTTTATTCGGCTTTCCTAATTTATACAGCCAGGATTTTAATAAAGAAGAACTGAGTTACAGCGAGTTTTTAGGATATGTAAAAAAATATCATCCGCTGGTAAAGCAGGCCAATCTTGAGATTAGCACAGCTCAGGCTGCATTGATGCTGGCTCGTGGGGGATTCGATCCTAAAATCGAAGTCGATTACAATAAAAAAGAATTTAAAGGGACAGAGTATTATTCGCTATTAAACAGCAGTTTTAAAATTCCAACCTGGTACGGAATCGAAATCAAAGCCGGTTTTGACCAGACAGACGGACAATACTATAATCCGCAGAACCGTACTCCTGAAGCCGGTCTGACTTCTTTAGGAATCAATGTTGCCTTAGGACAGGGGATGTTCATCAACCAAAGAATGGCAGATGTACGCGAAGGAAAACTGCAGGTAAAACTGAGTGATGCGCAGCGAAAACTAAGGGCAATCGAGGTTTTATACAAAGCCAGCGAAGCCTATTTTGAATGGAGGAAAAGTTATAATGAAGCTGAGTTATATAAACGATATCTTGGCTTTGCAAGCACGCGTTTTCAGGGTGTGAAAAAACTGATTGAACTTGGCGATGCGCCATCAATTGATAGTGTAGAAGCCGGAATTACTGTTAGAAACCGTGAATTAAACTTAGAAAACGGAAATTTAAAATTAGCGAAAGCAAAATTGTACCTGTCGAATTATTTATGGATCGAAAATGTACCTGTTGAACTGGATGATAGTGTTAAACCGGAAGAAAATTTAATTAAAACGCTTGAAGAAACGCTGAGAACAGATGCCATGATGGTTGATGTTGAAACGCTGGATTCTCATCCAAAAATACAGGCTCTGGAAACCAAAATGTCAATTCTTGAAGTTGGAAGACAGTTAAAAGCGAATTCATTGCTTCCAAAATTAAATGTGGGCTATAACTATATTTCTGAACCTTCCTACTTCAATTCTTTCAACGCCGATGATTATAAGTTCAATGTTGATTTTAGTATTCCGATTTTTTTGAGAAAGGAACGTGGAAGCCTGAAACTGGCAAAACTGAAAATTCAGGATTTAAAATATGATATAGATCAGCAGCGACTGGAACTTAAAAATAAAATTAAAGCACAGCAGACTGAAATTGCTTCTTTGAAAAGGCAGAAAGGTGTAATTGATAATCTGGTAAAAGATTACATGACAATGCTGAATTCGGAAGAAAAACTGTTTTCCTTCGGTGAAAGTTCTATATTTCTGATTAATTCCAGAGAAAATAATCTGGTGAGTGCCAAACTATCACAAATTAGCATTGAAAATCAGTTTTACATTTCAAATGCCGAATTGTTTAAAATACTTGCAAATCCTGATTGATATTTTTTTTCTTTTCCATGCCACTTATTTATTCAGGTAAAATAAGTGGTTTTTTATTTCATGACTATTTAGTTCAACAGTTCAGAAGTTGTTGTTCTAATGCAATGTTCGGTTCCCAGATAAAGCGGATTTCCATGTTTTTCTGACCAGAATCCTTCCAGTACATCTTTGGTGATACAGCGGTAAACGGCAACTCCTTTGTATGTTTTTTTATCTTCACCTTTATAACTGAAATTAATTACCAGGATATTATCTTTAAAAAAACCGGAACCTTTTTGTTCATGATTACCGATCATCCATTTGGCTTTAATCCGGTTGTTTTCATCAAGACAAAGTGTCAGTATGCCTTTGTAAGTCATTTCATCAGAACCGTCCTGATTGCTTCCGGAAACGGAATAACTGCCAATTAAATCTTGTATTATCATTACTTGTTTAGGTTATAAAAGAAATAGGCAAATATATTAAAAATAACATTTTGACTTCATTATAGCCATTCTCCCGAAGCATTATAATCATTTGGCAAATAAGTAAGATACTGAACCATTCTAGGTGTTTTCCCTTTGTTTGCTGTTGCGCAATGTGGTAAAGCGTTGTTCCATATTATAAAATCGCCTGCATTGCCTGCAACAGGTTTTGGTCGTAATGTTTCGACAGCTTTTTCCCGCGGATTTTCATCAGGACCAAGATCATCCAGCCATTGATTTATTTGATTGTGGAAACCCGGAACACAATGAAATGCACCATCATCAGGTCCGCAATCAGTTAGATAAAGCAGTCCCTGAAGCCCGAATGTGAGTGGTTTTTTTAAACTGGTATCCCAATGAAGCGGGCTTCCTAAAAAAGTAAACTGATCGTTTTCAGGCGGATTAAAGCTTACTTTGTCAATTGTTTTATAAATGTTGTTTGTTTTGTAAAGCTGCTCATAGGCTTTTTTTATTATAGGAGAAAATCGGTTTTTATTTAGGGTTTCGTGGTCAGAAAAATTAAGCATCAGTCCTTTCTGATCCTTATGTCTCACATACCAGGTTTCTTTTTTATCAGGATCCATTTGTAGATATTCCCAGATAGCTGTTTGTGTAGCTTCGCAGTCTTCTTTTGAAATAGCATTTTTTACCACTACATAACCATTTTTATCCCAGAACTGAAGATCTTCTTCAGTAAGTACATTTTCTGTTAAATCTCCTATTTCAGTCGTAATGTCCTTTTTTCTTCCATTAACCCAGGATTTGAAATCTTCAAAATCAGGCTTTTGGTTGTATAAAAATTGTAAAGTATCCTCCATGCTTATACCCAGCTGAAATAAAGTTTTAATTTCATTGTTCCAGGTGTAGTTATCCTTTTTTTCAATAGAAAAATGATTAGGATTTACTGAGCGTTTCCATAAATTTTCAAGAATGGTCCAGTGCATATGTGTTAGTTTTGAGGTTATTAAAAAATGAAATCCACTCAAAAATAATTATTTTGATTAAAAATACCTGTTTTTAATTCGATGTAATACAAATGCAAATTTTTTTTGAGAAATTTTTTAATAAAATGATATATCTGAAATTGTAGTTTTTTCTCTTTTTTATTGTAATTTTTTAAATTATTGATAATTTTAGTGCTCATTATGCTTTTTAATTTAATATAAACTAATCTTGAAGAATTTTTTTATAACATTGGTTTTATTAATGGGATTTTACGTACCAGTTTCTTCACAGGAAACTCAGGTAAAATTTCTTGATATTTCAGATGGTCTATCCAATAACTCGGTTGTGACCATATTTCAGGATACAGATGGCTATATGTGGTTTGGAACCTATGACGGACTAAACCGATATGACGGCTATAATTTTAAGGTATTCCGTAACCGGATCAATGACAAAAAGTCGCTGTTTTTTAATACGATTTATAACATTGAAGGAGATTCTAAAAATAATATTTGGATTGGCGGTGCAAATGGTGTCTGTGTTTACAATAAAACCAGTGCTGCGTTTCATCCTGTTAAACATATTTCACTAAATAAAAAGCCTGAAATTGTTAAAGATATAATTCATCAGGTAAAAACTATTTCTAAAAACAATGTTTTAGTTGCCTCGCAAAACTTAGGCTTACTTGTATTTGAAAACGGTTCTTTTGTCGGAAATAGTGTTCCGCTTCTGATGTCAGGAAACAGAAATGTACTTCATAATTATGATGCGGTAGCTATTCAAAATGATACAAAAAACAATCGGTGCTGGGTATATGTCAGGAATGTTGGGCTTTGTGTATATAACAATGATTCAAAACGGCTAAAAGTTATTTTTCCGTTTGCTGTAGAAGTAAAAACACTGGAACTGGCTTTAGATGGAAACCTTTGGTTTGGAACAGATGAGGGTCTTTTTCTATTTAACACAAAATCAGGGTCTTTTTCTGAGAATTATTTCTCCGGCAGATGTACAGTTTCTGACATTCTTATCGATAAGAAAAAAGAAATGTGGGTGACTACAGATGGGAATGGTATTTATAAAGTTACAGGAAAAGAAAAAAAAGCAGTTTTGTACAGTTCTGTAAAAGAAAACAAACTCTTAAAAAGTAATTCTGTCTGGAGCATTTACGAAGATAAAGCAGGAAATAAATGGATTGGCACTTTGCGTGGCGGAATCAGTATGCTCAGCAATTCGGCAGTGTATTTTAAAACAATCCGGTACAATGCCAATGATCCTGCAGAGAATTTTATATTATCATTCTGCGAAGACGAAAAAAACAATTTATGGGTTGGAACAGACGGTGCAGGACTGAAATACTGGGACCGCAGGACAAATACCTATATTAATTATGGAAATAAGCTTTCGAGTAAATTTATAACAGGTATTGTAAGGGATAATAACAACGAAATCTGGCTTTCTACATGGGCGGGCGGTGTAAACAGGATTAATCCGAAAAATAACACAGTAACACAGTTTCCATGTTACAATCCTGTTACGAAACAAGTAGAAAAAAATATTTGGTTTGTTTATAAAGATTCAAAATCTAATATTTGGGCAAGTGCAACAAACGAAGGTTCGTTGTATCTTTTTGACCGTGCTAAAAGCAGTTTTGTGCTTTTTGATAAATCAATAAATAACCTGCAGTGCATGACAGAAACGTCAGACGGCAAGCTCTGGGCCGGAAATTATTCTGTGCTGTATTCTATCGAAAAAGAAACCAGGAAAATCAATAAAGTGACCATTGGCAATCCTGTTCGCTGTATTCATGAAGACAAAGATAAAAACCTCTGGCTTGGCACGCAGGAGGGAGGTTTGCTGCTGTTTGACCGAAAAACGAATACGTTTAAAAGGCTTACTACAGATGACGGACTTCCTTCTAATACTATTTTGAGACTGCTTGAAGATAAGGAAGGGAATCTCTGGATGAGTACTTATAATGGTATTTGCAGGTTTGATAAGAAAAGAAAGACCTTTAGGAATTTCTCTGTAAATGACGGTCTTCAGAGTAATCAGTTTAGTTTTAATGCCGGGATTAAATTGTCTACCGGCGAATTTCTGTTTGGAGGTATAAATGGTTTCAACAGTTTTTTTCCCGGAGATATTAAAAGTTTCAGTCAGGAAAACCATCTGTTGCTAACAGACTTTTACGTAAATAATCAGCCTATTGAGGAAAGTAAAGCGGAGATTGACAGACACTCAGATAAAATAAAAGAAGTGAGTTTAGATTATGACCAAACCACTTTGTCACTGGAATTTGTCGCTTTAGATTTTAACAATGCAGATAAGATTAATTATGCTTATTTGTTAGATGGCTGGGATCAGCAATGGAATTATGTAGGACAGAACAGAAGAGCAAATTATTCCAGATTGCCTGAAGGAAGATATATTTTTAAAGTAAAAACGACGAATTTCAAAGGGGGCTGGAATAAAGAGGTCAGTTTGGTTTCTATCCAGGTTTTACCGCCATGGTACAGAACCTGGTGGGCTTATTCTTTGTATTTACTGGCTATTGTCGGAGGTCTTTTTGTGTATCTGGATTATCAGAAGAATAAAGAAAAATTAAAATACAAGGTTAAAATTGCAGAGCTTGAAAGCAAAAAAGAAAAAGAAATTGCCGAGAAACAGTCGTCGATGTTTACCTATATATCGCATGAATTCAGAACGCCGCTTTCGCTGATTATAAATCCATTGAAAAAAGCAGTTCAGAAAGAAAGTGTTCAAAACGGTTCTTCCGGAAGTGATTTGGCGATTGCACACCGAAACGCCCGCCGGCTTTTGAGTCTGGTCGATCAGCTTTTGCTTTTTAGAAAAGCTGAAAATGATGCAGATTCCCTTCGTTTATCTCCTATAAATGTCAATAATCTTTGTAATGAAGTATATCAGTGTTTTGTAAATCAGGCAAAAGATAAAAATATTGAGTACAATTTTACTATTCCGGATCATGAAGTTGTGATTATTGGGGATTATGAAAAAATTGAGATTTCATTGTTTAACCTGATGTCGAATGCTTTTAAATACACTTCAATTGGTGGAAAAATTGATCTTAAATTATCAGAAACAGATGATGAAGTTCACCTTGAAATTACCGATAACGGGGACGGAATCGATAAAAAAGATATTGAGGTGATTTTCGAAAAGTTCAAACAAATCAATTCGAAAGTTTCAATTGGAACCGGTTTTGGAATCGGGCTTTATATTGTGAAATATTTTACAGACAAACATAAAGGAACCGTAAGCTGTACCAGTGAACCAGGTAAAGGAAGTACATTTAAACTGACCTTTCTAAAAGGTGACAGGCATTTCGAAAATGCAGAGATTACCAATGATGTTCAGAAAAGAAGCCAGCTGTTTGATGAATTGATTATTGATGATTCCGGAGATAATACATCTGAAAATACACTTTCTGAAGCCGATTTGCAAAAAGTGATGCTTACAGAAAAACGAACTGTTTTAATTGTAGATGACAATACTGAAATCAGAAACTACTTAATCAAATTATTTGCTGAGAATTATATAGTGTATAGTGCTGAAAATGGTGAAGAAGGTTTAAAACTGACCAAAAAGCACATGCCGGATCTGGTTATTAGTGATATAACAATGGAAGAAATGGACGGCCTTGAGCTGTGCAGAAAAATAAAGGAAAGCAATGATTTGTCGCATATTCCGGTGATTCTGCTCACGGCTTCTAAAAACCCTGAAACACATTTGCAGGGAATAAACGATGGAGCTGATGACTACATTACAAAACCATTTGATGATGAAATACTTGTTGCCCGTGTTGAATCCTTATTGAAAAACCGAAGCAATCTGCGGACATATTTTTTAAACAGTATCACTTTAAAAGAGAATACTCAAAAAGTACCGGTTGAATACCAGGAAATTTTGAAAAAATGTATTGATATTGTCGAAGCCAACATTCATAAAAAAGATTTTACGATTAAAACCTTTGCACTTGAAATGGGTATGAGCCACAGAACGCTTTATACTAAAATCAAAATCATTTCCGGACAGACTTTAAATGCTTTTATCCGTTCGTTAAGAATCCGAAGAGCTGCCATGCTCATGCTTACCGAAGATATTAATATTGCACAGGCAAGTGCCGAAGTTGGTTTTGAAGATCCTAAATACTTCAGGCAGCAATTTGTGAAGTTATTCGGAATGACGCCATCTGAATATATTAAGAAGTATAAAAGTTCTTTTAATTCTGATTTGAATATCATTAAATAATTGCCTTTCTCATAAGGCTTACTTAATTTTAAAACAGTTCTCCATATCTACTACTGAAAGCAGGATTGGAATGTAACCTTCAAAATTCTTATCATGAACCAACTAAAACGAGTAAATAGCTTTGATTTATAAGCAGCAAATCCAGTTTGTTAGAATATTCATAAAAGCACTTGGTAATTGTGTTATATGTAAAAAAAAGATTCTATTTTTTCGTACTTCTTAGTTTTTAGGTCTAAATAATCGCTTGTTGCGAATTTGACCTCCTTTTTTTTCCATTTTGCCCCTTATGAAAAGTGGGAATTACATATTTCTTTGCAGGTAATAGTAGCATTTTAAGTTGTGTTACCGTTTATGTTGTAAGTGTTAGTTTTTGAGATAAGTTTTTGATCTGTTTAAAGAATTGAGCGTTCTTTAAAATAATATGAAGAGAGTGGTTTTCTCGTATTTACTTATCTGCCCGCAGTAATATGCTGCGGGTTTTAATACAAAAGTTAGATACCTGTATTGGTCTTATAAATAATAATAACTGACTATTAACCAAACCAAAAATAAATATGAAATAATCCATCAGTAAGTTACACTCCTGTTTGCCCCAAAAAAAACAGAGATAAGAATAACCTACATCAACAATAATACCTTTAAGAATAAAAAAAACAACTAACCTAACCTTAAAATGAAAGAAATGAAAAAAAATGTATTTTTATTTTTTCTTGCTTTTTTTGCCCTTCTGTTTACAGGATGTCAAAATAATGAAGCTGATTTTCCAAGTTCTGACGACCCTACGATAGTGGTTGCAACAACAGAAATTTATGGTGCCCCAACCAGAAAATTTGAAATAAAGGCCGCTTTGGCAGATGACCTGGGACTAAAAAGTGTACAAATTCAAATACCTGAATTGTCACTTGATAAAGTTATTACGTTTGCAACAGAGCCTTTGCTTAAAACCTACGACTTAAGTTATTTTTTTGAGGTTCCTGCTGACAGAGGTACTTCTGAGACTTTTAAAATCAAATTAACGATTACAGATGTTTCCGGTAATACTGTTAATAAGGAAATTGACCTGCGCCTGGACGGAGAATTTGCTGCTCCGGCAATAAGTATGATATCTCCAAAAGAAGGTGCCGTTATTTTATTATCGACAAGTAATATCATGCCGGTAAATTTTGTTGTGAATGATGATTCAGGTATCGATTACGTTCAGATTAAATGTGACGCTCTTCATATCGACGAAATAATTAAGTTAGAAGGTTCACCGCAAACTTATACATTCAGCAAAGAATATGTTTTACCTGTTACTGCAGCAAATTATGTATTGACAATTACCGCTTTAGATAAGTTTAAAATTCCTAATAGTGGAAGCTTAAACATCAATATTGTGGCTACTAATGAATATCCTGCTCTTTATCTTTGCGATCAGCCAAAAGGGACTAATCTTGTAAGTGATGCTGTTGGTGTTCCGATGTATTTCCACGAGAAAAGCGGACAGGATTTTGAATTTAAATATTATGCCGACAAAGACAATAAAGAAATTTATTTCTTAGGACAGGAATCTGACTTTGGTCCACACTGTTTTGGATTGGATGGCTCAGGAAACATTATTGATGATGTTGCTTCAGCACCAATTATTTTACCTACAAAAGGATATTATGTAATAAAAGTAAATCCAAACACATTAAAATATACTGCAACTAAATATACACCAACAAGTAAGGTATGGGCTGATATTGCCAACGGATTATGGCATGATGTTGAGGCGCAAAGAAGACCTTTCGTTAGTGTTTGCGGAGGCGGAATTCAGGGTGCAACCTGGGATACGTGGGATGCCTGGGTTCAGAAAGGGCTACACTTAGCAAATAATCCAAACAATCCATACCAGTTAGTAGGAGAATATACATTGACAGGAACTATGGAAGCTACTTTTACAGGTCAATGGTGGAACCCTTCATGGAGACTTATCAAAAATGGTATTGCAACAATGTCACCGGGTGAAAACGGTAATGCAAAATATCCTGCAGCTCCGGGTGTTTATAAAGTAGTTCTGGATACTGAATTAGAAAGAGCCTTTATAACAAAAAAATAATTTGTTATCTCATTAATAAATAAAATAGCTAAATATGAAATTTAAATATATATGGTTTTTTATTGCCCTGCTATGCAGTACAGCATCGTTTGCGCAAATAACAATCAAAGGAACTGTAAAGGATAAAGCCAATGTGCCAATTCCGGGTGTGAATGTAATGGTCAAAGGGACTTCTAACTCAACAGCAACAGATTTTGATGGGAAATACTCCATTTCTGTTCCTAATGCAAATACTCAGATTGAATTTTCTTTCATCGGTTTTGCAACTAAACTCATTCCTGTTGGAGATAAAACTACTCTGGATGTTACGTTAGAAGAATCTAGTCAGGTGTTGGATGAGATTGTAGTAGTAGGATATGCTTCTGTAAAAAAGAGCGATGTAACCAGTTCTATTTCTTCAGTAAAAGGAAAAGAACTGCAGACAATGACAGTTGGTAACGTAACTGAATCTTTACAGGGTAAAGTAGCCGGTGTTCAGATTACGGGACAAGGAGGTCCGGGAGCACAGCCAAGGGTATTGATTCGTGGTATTTCTACTCTTAATCTGGGTACAGATCCGCTTTATGTAGTCGATGGTATTCCAATGGGAACCAGTATCAACTTTTTAAGTAATAATGAAATTGAGTCCATGGAGGTTTTAAAAGATGCTTCTGCAAGTGCTATTTACGGTTCGAGAGCGTCTAACGGGGTTATTCTTATTACTACGAAAAAAGGTAAATCAGGAAAAACAAGGTTTACTTTTGACCTTAGTTCGGGTATGCAGATGATGGAAAATCCATATGATATGGCTGATGCAGAAGGCTATGCTAATATTATGAATACGGCTTATAATAATTCTGGCTATTCAGATTATTTACCAAATGCTTCTCAGTACAGAGGAAAAACAACAGACTGGTGGGGTGCAGGAATCAGAAAAAGTTCTCCTGTAACGAATGCTTCTCTAGGAGCTTCGGGAGGTTCAGACAAGCACACGTATGCTGTTAGTTTAAATTATTACAATTCAGAATCGATGTATGAAATAGGAGGATGGGAAAGAATCACGATGAGAATCAATAATGATTTTAAATTCTCCGATAAATTCTCCGCAGGAGTTACTTTAAATCCACGTTATGAAACATGGGGAGGTCCTGGAAACTGGGCAGATTTTGTTAAAATTGATCCTATTACGCCAATTTACAAACCGGCAGACCAGTTAACCGGATTAGAAAATGAATATAGTATTTATGCACGTTCTCCTTCGTATGTATGGAATCCGGTTGCTGCTGTAAAAAGATATGATGATTATACAGACCAATATAACTTAAATACAAACGGATATTTGCAATATACGCCAATAAAAGGTCTTGTGATCCGTACTCAGGCTTCTATCGAAGTAGGTAATAAAGTACAAAGTATATTTAGACCAGATTTCATCATTGATGCTGCTCACGAAAAAGCAGAAATTAATAGCGTTGAGAGAAGAGCGACTACAAATCATGACTGGACATGGCAGAGTACGGCAACATATTCAAGAACATTTGCTGAGAAACACAATGCTTCACTCATGATTGGTAGTACGATGGAAGAGTATAATGGTAATGATGTCTGGGGATATGGAGAAGGTATTCCTAACAATTCAGAATCGATGAGAGAAGTAAATGCCGCGACTAAAAACCGTAATAGTAAAGGCAACAGCTGGTCTAGTTCTATAATGTCATATATATCCCGTTTTTCTTATAACTATGACAGTAAATATTATTTTACAGGTACTTTCAGACGTGATGGATCTTCTAAGTTTATGGCTAATAATAAATGGGCGAATTTCCCTTCTGCTTCTGCATCATGGAGAATTTCGAATGAAGGTTTTATGGAAAATACTAAAGAAGTTATAAGCGATCTTAGATTGAGAGCAGGTTGGGGTAAAGTAGGTAATCAGGGGCTTCCGGCTTCAGTTTATCAGTCTAATATTGGAAGAGGTTATTATGTAATTGGAGGTGAAATGGTAGATACTTCTTACCCATCTTCTATGGCAAACAAAGATATCAAATGGGAAACCGTTGAAGATATCAATTTTGGAATTGACTTTAGTTTGTGGCAAAATAAATTTTCAGGTTCATTAGAATACTATCAGAAGCAAACAAACGATATGTTGTTCAAAAAACAATTTCCAACATACAGTGGTTTTCCGGGATATGCAACAATCTGGACAAACGTAGGTTCTATGCAGTCAAGCGGTATAGATTTATTGCTTTCGTATAAAAATAAAAAAGGAGATTTCTCCTATGGTGTAGATCTGACTTTTACAACAGTAAATGTAGAAATGGTTTCTTTGTCAGCTGAAGGGGAAAGACTTTACGGAGCAGGAAACAGAACTTTGACGGTTAAAGGCGATGAACCTGGTTATTTTTACGGGTATGTTGCAGACGGATTATTTCAGAATCAAACCGAATTGAATGCTCACACAGATGAACACGGAACTAAATTACAGCCTTATGCAAAAGCGGGTGATATTCGCTTCAAAGATTTGAATGGAGACGGAAAAATAGATGAAAAAGACAGAACTAAAATTGGTTCACCTTGGGCAGATTACAATGTGGGTCTGAATCTGAATTTTGCTTACAAGCAATTTGATCTGGTAGCTAATTTTTATTCAAGCATCGGAAATGATATCGTAAACCAAAACATCTCAGATTTGTATAACGGTGCAAGTTTAACAAATAAGGTAGCCGGATTAGATCAGATGGCATGGCATGGGGAGGGAACTTCTAATTATATCCCTCGTTTATCTAAAGATGACAATAACGAAAACTTTACTAAGTTCTCTTCTTTCTATGTAGAAGACGGTTCGTTTGTTCGTATGAAGAACCTTCAGTTAGGATATACGTTCCAGAATAAATTTGGCTTAGACAAATTGAGAATATCATTGTCAGGACAGAATTTATGGACATGGACAAAATATACAGGTGTTGATCCTGAAGTTGCAGGAGGAGATCCTGACAAAGATGACAGAGTTAAAGGGTCAGGTTTTGGAGGATGGAACTATCCGGTTCAGCCAACCATTTTGATGGGTCTTAATGTAGCATTTTAATAATAGAAAACATGAAAAAAATAATTTTATCAATAATAGCTTTTTCAATGTTTGCAGTTTCCTGTGAGGATTTTATTGAAAAAGAAGAAAGAGGAACACAGACACTGGACAACTACTTTCAGACAGCGCAGGAATGCGAAAAATACACCAATGAATTAACCCAAAGGTTATTGCTTTCTAAAGACTGGTACACATTGCTTGCTCCAAGAATTACAAACGAAATGGCAACAGATGACGCGTGGATGGGTAATACAGGTCAGGATAATTCAGCTCACAGACCTTGTTCGCAATACATCGTTACTCCAGATAATATGGGGGACATGAATAGTATTTACACGGCACATTATTACACGATTCAATCTGCAAATATCGGTTTAGAAAAAATGGCAAACTCACCAATTACCGATGCTCAGAAAAATCAATACATGGGAGAATCCTTATTTGTTCGTGCATATTGCTACTACGAATTGGTTAATCTTTTTGGAGCAGTTCCTTTATATACAAAATCTTTAGGGACATCTGATTTAAAATTAGAGAGAAGCCCTGCCACAGAGGTATATGCGCAAATAGAAGCTGACTTAAAAGAATCTGCTGCCAAGTTAGAAGGAATTGCGGTAAACAGAAACGGAAGAATAAACAAATGGGCTGCTTATGCTTTGTTAGCACGTGTTTCTTTATTTCAGGAAAAGTGGGCTGATGCAAAATTATATTCAAACAAAGTAATTACAGAAGGACCATACTCTTTAGAAGAAAATTTCCTGGATATCTGGAATGTAAACAATCATAACGGTAAAGAATCTATTTTGGAAGCCCAGTCATCTTCTGTACAAAACGAAGCTTTAGGATCTATGCTGCCAACTTTATCAGGGGCAAGGGGAGAAGATAAGAAAAACTTTCCTAGTAATGATGCCAAAGATGTTATTGACGGATGGGGATGGTGTATGCCAACCAGTGATTTAGAGAATGCTTATCTTTCTGAAAATGATGAAATCCGCCGCAGAAGCACTATTACCAAATGGGGAGAAGCTGCTTACGGAGATGAGGTTTTAAACCCGACTCATAAATTCAGTTTAAATGATAATAAATCAGGACGTATCTGCCGTAAATATTACATTCCAGTCGCTACACGTCGTACTTTGGATAAAAAAGACGGACATTTACCTTTAAATATTCCGTTGATTCGTCTTGCTGAAATGTACCTGACAAGAGCAGAGGCAAACTATCACACAGGCGGAGATGCTTTGGCAGATATTAATATCATCAGGGATCGTGTTGATTTGGAGCCTAAAACAGGAATTTCAGGACCAACGCTTTTAAAACAAATCTACAAAGAGCGTCGTTTGGAATTAGCTTTTGAAGGATTGCGTTTATTCGACATCCGTCGTGAAAAAGATCCAACAACAGGAAAACGTGTTATTGAAACTTTGATGGGTCCAAACGGTACTTTCGTTAAATACAACTTAAGTTCTACAGATCCTTACGAGACTACAAATACAAGAGAAGCACAGGATAAAGGAATCAATTTTGATCCTGCAAAACACTTGCTTTGGCCAATACCACAAATCGAGAGAGATTTAAGTAATGGTGTAATCACTCAAAACCCTAATTATTAAGATGACATTATATAAAAATAATAAAGTAAGTCTGCTGTGTGCAGGCTTGCTTTTCGCCAGCTCTTTTTTAGTAAGCTGTGATTCTGATAAAAATGAAAATGCTGATTCTGATAATGCTGTTACAGAATTGAAAGTAAATCTGGATGCTAATCTTCAGACCATGGAAAGTTTTGGTGCTTCTGATGCCTGGCAGTGTAATTTTATTGGAAAAAACTGGCCTTCTGATAAAAAAAATCAAATGGCAGATTTGCTTTTCAGCAGAGATGTTGATGCTGAAGGAAATCCAAAAGGTATCGGTTTATCATTATGGCGTTTTAACCTTGGGTCAGGAAGTGCTGAACAGGGCGATGCCAGTGATATTGGTGACGAATGGAGACGTACAGAATGTTTTACTAAAGACGGAGTAAACTATGATATGACTAAGCAGGCCGGTCAGGTTTGGTTCATGAAAGCGGCAAGAGAACGTGGAGTAGATAAATTACTGGCATTTTCAAACAGTGCTCCGGTTTATTTGACTCAAAACGGAAAAGCGCATGCGAGTATCAAAGAATTTTACAATCTGAAAGAAGGGAAAATGCCGGAATTGGCTGATTTCTGGGTAACTTCATTAGATAAATTAAAATCAGAGCACGGACTGACAATCGATTATGTAAGTCCTTTCAACGAGCCGCAATACGAATGGGATGGTTCAGGGCAGGAAGGTTCTCCGGCTACCAATACGAATATTTACAATTTTGTAAATGTCTTATCGCCAAAATTACAGTCAAAAGGACTGAATTCTCAGATTGTAGTAGGAGAAGGAGGGTCGTATGAACCTTTGTATAAAACAATTATAGGAAAAGAAAACAGATCGAACCAGATTGATTACTTCTTTGCTTCTAATTCATCTAAAAATATTGCAGGTTTAAGCAATGTTAAGAAAACTATTTCAGCACACAGTTACTGGCAGGCATGGCCTTTGAGAGAATTAGTAAATTCAAGGGAATTAGCTGCTACGAGAGCACAATCTATTGGAGGTTTAAGTCTTTGGTCAACAGAATATTGTGTTTTAGAAAGCCCTGGAACAGCTGAGCTTCCGGGTGGTGCAGGTCCTGGAAGGGATTTAGGAATTTCTCTGGCACTTTGGACAGCCCGTATTATTAGTACCGATATTGCAGTTGGGGGTGTAACTTCATGGCAGTGGTGGACAGCTATTAGCCGCGGAGACTACAAAGACGGATTAATTCACGTTGATAATGGTTCAAGCAATGGTGCCGGAGATGCCAACTATTGTAAAAATGACGGATTTATCAGGGATTCGAAAACGCTTTGGGCTTTAGGAAACTTTTCATTTTTTGTGAAACCGGGGATGGTTAGGGTTCAGGTTCCAAGTGTTGATAGTGCAAAAGCTGTAAACGATGTGATGGTGACGGCCTACAAAGATGTTGCCGCTAAAAAACTGGTAATTGTTGCAGTAAACATCAGCAAAGCCGCAAAAACATACAAGTTCAACCTTAGCGGTGGTGCTTTAACAGATAATAAACTGACACCTTATACTACTTCTGAAACATTAAGCCTTAAAAAAGGTGCAGCTGTTGATGCTACGAATTTAGAAATTCCGGCAAGATCAGTTGTAACGTATGTAGGGACTTATAAGTAGTGATACAAAGAGATAAAGTTTTAAAGGCTTTACCACAATATTGTCATTTCGACGTAAGGAGAAATCGCACTCGTTAAATCGACAAAGATTGGCGAAATACTTTGCGGAATTTCTAGTGAGATTCGTCGTTCCTCGGAATGACAAACTAGACGATAACGTCGATTAGAAAACAAAAGAATAAATGAAAAAAGTATATCTCTCGCTTTTAGTAGTAATGAGTTCGCTGTCATATGGACAGCGAACCATCACTATCAGCACAGATAATGTAGTTCAGACCATGGATGGTTTTGGAGGTTCGGATGCATGGAGAGCGCAATTCGTGGGTAAAAACTGGCCTGAACAAAAAAAGAATGCGATTGCAGATTTGTTATTCAGTAAAGAAATTGATGCAGCGGGAAATCCAAAAGGAATCGGACTTTCGATCTGGCGATTTAATCTCGGGGCAGGAAGTACGGAACAAGGCGAAGACAGTAAAGTTTCTGACGAATGGAGAAGAAGCGAATGTTTTCTGAATGCCGACGGAACCTATGATTTTTCTAAGCAGGAAGGACAGAGATGGTTTCTGCAGGCAGCCAAAAAAAGAGGAGTTGAAAAATTCCTGATTTTTACTAACAGTCCGCCGGTTCATATGACGCATAACGGATTATCTTTCTCTTCCCGAAAAAATAAACTGAATCTAAAAGATGGTGCAATTCCAAAATTTGCCGATTTTTTAGTTCAAAGTATTCAGGGACTGGAGAAAAAGGAAGGAATAAAATTCGATTATGTAAGTCCGTTAAATGAACCTCAGTGGGAATGGATGCCAAAAAGCGGTGACACCAACAGTCAGGAAGGCACCCCGGCAACGAACCAGGAAATTTATGAGGTAACCAAAGCGCTTTCTGAAAAGCTGAAAGCCAATAAAATGAAAACCGAAATCGTAATCGCTGAAGCCGCACAAATCGATTATTTATATGGAAATGTAAATGCCGAAAATCGTGACAATCAGATTGATTATTTCTTTGGAAAGACAAAAACCAACGTTTCAAAGCTTTCAAATGTAAAAAATGTCATTCTTGGACACAGTTATTTTACTACATGGCCAGTCGAAAAACAGGTTTTAAGCCGAAAACTGATTGCTGCAGAAGTAAAACAGAAACCAGGATTAAAATACTGGCAGTCTGAATACTGTATTTTAGAAAATCCGGGAGAAGCTGAAATTCCGGGTGGTTCAGGCGGAGGAAGGGATTTAGGAATGCAGACTGCTTTGTTTGTTGCAAGATTAATTCATAATGATATTGCGGTTGCCAATGCAGCTTCATGGCAATGGTGGACCTCTATTACGCGTGTAGATTACAAAGATGGTTTAATCTATCTGGATGACGGAAAAACTAATGGAGGAACAGCACCTGATTATGTTCGCAATGATGGTGAATTTCACGATTCAAAACTGCTTTGGGCTTTAGGGAATTACTCTTTGTTCGTACGTCCGGGAATGCTAAGGATTGATGTTCCGAATCAAAATGAAATGGATGCCGCAAATGATGTCATGCTAACAGCTTACAAAGATGTTCAGAACAAAAAACTGATTGTAGTAGCAGTAAATTGCGGAAAAGAAGCGCAGCAATACAAATTTGATTTATCAAGAGGAGCTGTAAAAAACAACGAATTTACTCCTTACACCACTTCTGAAACCTCTAATTTAAAAAGAGGAACAGTTCAGAAAACAGATAACCTGGAAATTCCCGCAAGGTCTGTAGTAACGTTTGTGGGAGAATTACAATATTAAAAAAAATAAAGTTTCAGGTTTCATGTTTGAGCCAAAACCTGAAACCTGAAACCTGAAACAAAAATTAACTAAAATAAATTATTGTGCTAATTAAGAAAATTTTAATCCCTGCTTTGCTCTTTTCGTGTCTGTCAGCGACCAGTCAGATTTCGTTTGGAGATTCAAAAAAAATTAATGACAACTGGAAATTCAATTTACAGGAAACTCCGGATGCAAAAAACGCAACTTTTGACGACAGTAAATGGCAAAAGATAAATGTACCGCATGACTGGAGTGTAAAAGGGCAATTGAGTCCAACACTGGCAAGTTGTACAGGTTTTCTTCCAGGAGGAATTGGCTGGTACAGAAAATCAATTAATATTCCACAGAGTAAAAGCGGCGAAAAAGTATATTTATATTTTGAAGGCGTTTACAACCGTAGCGAAGTTTTCATCAACGGACATTCTTTAGGCAAACGACCAAACGGTTATATTTCTTTTGCTTACGATGCGACACCATTTGTAAAATACGGAGGAGAAAATACTATTTCAGTTCGTGTGGACCACAGCCAGAGTGCCGATTCAAGATGGTACACCGGTTCCGGCATTTACAGGGATGTATGGGTAGTATATGCAAATCCGGTTCATATCGCACAATGGGGTGTTTATGCCTATCCTGAAGTAAAAAAAGGAACAGGAACTTTGAATGTTGAGGTTGAGGTTGAAAATGGTTCAGCATCAAAATCAGCTCTTACGGTAATTAATGAATTGATTTCAAAAGACGGAAAATCAGTAGCTAAATCTTCTTCAAAAGTGGATGTGGCAGCCAATCAAAATGGAAAAATTTCGACTAAATTAAATGTGAAAAATCCACAATTATGGGATTTGGACAATCCGAATTTGTATCAGTTAAAAACGACGATTTTAAAAGACGGAAAACAAGTCGATGAAACGGTTACCAAAACAGGTTTCAGAAAATTCACTTTCGATCCAAATAATGGTTTTGCATTAAATGACAAATGGATGAAAATGAAAGGGGTTTGTTTGCATCACGATGCCGGGGTTTTGGGTTCAGCAGTTCCTCGTGAAGTTTGGAAAACCAGATTACAGACATTAAAGGAAATTGGTGTAAATGCTATTCGTACGAGCCATAATCCGCAGGCTCCTGAATTTTATGAGCTTTGCGACGAATTAGGATTATTGGTATTAAATGAAGCGTATGATGAGTGGGAATTCCCGAAACGTAAATGGCTGGAAGGCTGGAATTACGGAACACCAGGATTTGAAGGATCATTTGATATTTTTGCCGACTGGGCAGAAAAAGACTTAGAAGATTTTGTACGCCGTGACAGAAACCATCTGTCTGTTTTTGGATGGAGCATTGGTAACGAAGTAGATTATCCAAACGATCCGTATTCGCATCCTGTTTTAGATCAGGGTAAAAATGGATTTGGACAGGCAAATTACGGAGGGTATAAAAAAGATGCTCCTGATGCGATGCGTCTTGGTGCAATTGCAAAACGTCTGGTTGCAGCAGTAAAAAAATACGATAAATCGCGTCCTACAACAGCAGGTCTGGCAGGTGTAGCCATGTCTAATGAAACTGAATATCCTGGAGCTTTGGATATTACAGGATACAACTATACAGAAAGTAAATACCAGTCGGATCACGAAAAATACCCAAACAGGGTGATTTTTGGAAGCGAAAATGTGCACGACATGGAACCATGGCTGGCTGTAAAAAACAACAAGCATATTTTCGGACAGTTTTTATGGACAGGAATTGATTATTTAGGTGAGTCAGGAAGATGGCCTTCAAGAGGATTTTATTCCGGGCTGGTTGATTTTGCTGGGGTAATCAAGCCAAGGGGATATTTCCGTCAGTCATTATGGTCAGACAAACCAATGGCGTATTTAGGGACTTATCTGTTGAAAGATGAGAAAGATGTTTCTAAAGATGCATGGGCAATCTGGAACTATGAGGCAGGTCAGAAAATCCGTGTGGTTTGTTATACGAATGCTGCAAAAGCACGTTTGGAGTTAAACGGAAAAATAGTTGGGGAAACCAAATTGTACGATGAAAAAACCGGAATCATTTACTGGGATATTCCTTTTGCTTCAGGAAAATTAGAAGCGGTTGGATTAGATAAAAACGATAAAGAAGTAAGCCGTTACGCAATCACAACAACCCAACAGCCGGTTGAATTAACGATTGCTGAAAAAGATATCACCATTAGTAAAGAAAGAGGCGTTGCAAAAATAATGGTTCAGGTTAAAGATCAAAACGGTCTTCCGGTGATGCTTTCAGATAATGAAGTGACTTGTACGATTACTGGTCCTGGAGTTTTATTAGGACTTGAAGCAGGAAACAACAGCGACATGACAGATTATACAGATAATGTGCAGCGAGTTTACCACGGACACATTGCTGCATACATTGAAGCAACAGGAGAAGCACAGCCTATTAAAGTTACTTTTACAAGCCAGTGGTTAAAACCGGTTGAAGTAACTGTGAATGTAAAATAATTAGTAAGTTATTTTTGAAATTTTCCCATAAACCTGCTTGCTTTTTGTTAAGTAAGCAGGTTATTTTTTGTAATGATAAAAAGTTTACTATATTTGAAGTGTACTATTAACACTTATTTTTTTTACTGATATGAAAATAAAAAGCATAATTATATTCGGTTTAGGTATTTTTTTAACGTCATTTCTTTCAAATGCTCAAAAATCAATTTTTAAAGAAGGTGAATTTAAGCAGTGGGCAAAAACTCCTCCCATGGGATGGAACAGCTGGGATTGTTATGGTCCCACAGTAGAAGAACATGAGGTAAAAGCCAATGCCGATTATATGGCAAAAGAGCTTAAAAAATTTGGATGGGAATATGTAGTGGTTGATATCAGATGGTTTGTAGAAAATGATAAAGCAGGCGGATACAACCAAACAGACCCTCGTTACGTAATTGACCAATACGGACGCTATCTTCCGGCTGTAAACCGTTTTCCTTCTGCAAAAGACAATCAGGGATTCAAGCCTTTAGCAGATTATATTCATAAAAAAGGATTGAAATTCGGAATTCACATCATGCGTGGGATTCCTAAAAAAGCTGTTGAAGAAAAAATGCCGATTAAAGGTGCAAAAGGAGTTACAGCCGACCAGATTTACACAACAGCCCTGCAGTGCGAATGGCTAAAAGACAATTATACCATTTTGGCTGATAAACCGGGCGCACAGGAATATTATGATTCTATTTTTGAATTATACGCACAATGGGGCGTTGACTTCATTAAAATTGATGATTTGTCGAGACCGTATCACGAAGGTGAAATCAACCTGATCAGAAAGGCAATAGACAAATGCGGACGTAAAATCGTATTAAGTACTTCGCCTGGAGAAACACCAATTTCAGCTGCTGCTCACGTAAAAGAACACGCCAATATGTGGCGTATGGTAGATGATGTCTGGGATACCTGGCCGCACATTACACATTTGATGGATGTAGCGCAAAAATGGTATCCGTACATTGCTCCGGGAACATGGCCTGATTGTGATATGATTCCGCTTGGACGTATTTCAGTTAGGGGAGAAAGAGGAGAAGACAGAATGACCCGTCTTACAAAGGATGAACAATACACCTTGATTACTTTTTTCAATATTTTTAAATCCCCTTTGTTCTTTGGAGGTGATCTGCCTAGCAATGATGCCTTTACTTTAGCATTGCTGACGAATAAAGAAGTAGTAAAAATGCACAATGAAAGTACGGATGTAAAACAGCTTTTTCACAAAGACGGAAAAATTGCCGTGACTTCAAGAAATCCAAAAGACGACAGCGTATATCTGGCATTGTTTAATATTTCAGATACAGATGCTCAAAACGTTTCAATACCTCTTTCAGATCTTGGTATTGCCGGTTTTGCTGATTGTAAAAATATGTGGACAGGCGAAAAAGTAAATCTTTCTTCAAAAGAAGTTTCCACAACTTTAAAACCTCACGCTTCTGTTCTTTATAAATTAAAAAGCAAAAAATAATGAAGCACTTTTCACCGAAAAACCTGCTCGTTCAGCTATCGTTTTTAGCCATTATTTTAGTTTCATCTGCTTTTACTTTAAAAATAAAAGAAGAGAAACCAGACAAGGTCTATCTTTTTGCGTATTCGACATTAAAAAGTAACGGCAGAAACGGACTTCATTTTGCCTGGAGCGCCGATCAGAAAAACTGGTTCGCGATAGGACCTGAACACAGTTTTTTAAAATCAGATTACGGCAGCTGGGGACCAACAGGCAAATGCATGACGGAACCATATTTTATAAAAGATGATAACGGAATTTTTCATTGTTTATGGAGTGTAAATGATGATGTTTTTGCACATGCTTCAAGCAAAAATCTGATTAACTGGAAAAGCCAGAATTACGTTCAGGTGATGAAAAGCTTAGAAACAGAGGTGAAGCCCATCATTAAAGATATAAAAGTAAGCCGTAAAAACGGGCTGTATGTGATTCACTGGACAGTTGATAATAAAAACTATTCGAATACCACGAAAGATTTTAAAAATTATAGTGCAACAACAATTCATACAGAAAGTCTTCCTTCAAGAACAGAGATTATTTTGCAGGGACAAAATGTAAAAGGAACAGTGACCGAAGTAGAGTGGAGCCTTGTTAATTCACTGATCAAAAATATGGAAGCTTCTAAGTTCAGGGACAAACAGAACGATGCTTCTCCAAAAAGTGACAGTATATTATTTACGGGTTTAAAGCCTGTAACGGCTCAAATTAGTATCACTACGAAAGACCCTAAAAAAATAAGCAATATGCTTACAGGCGTATTTTTTGAAGATATTAATTATGCTGCAGACGGCGGTTTATATGGTGAACTGATTCAAAATCGTGGTTTCGAATATACAGTTCACGATAAAAAAGGCAGCGATGAAAAATGGAACGCAACAATGGCATGGAGTGGTGATTTTAAAATTGCAAAAGAAAACCCGATTCATCTCAACAATCCAAATTATGCTGTAGTTACAAAAGGAACTATCAGCAACACCGGATTTGACGGCATTCCGCTTAAAGCCAATGAAAAATATGATTTTAGTGTATTTGCAAAAGGTGCAGGTTTTGTTGTAAAACTAAAATCGGCTTCGGGAGAAACTTTGGCGGAAGCCTCTTTAAAATCAGGGTCTTCCTGGAAAAAAGTAAATGCAGTTCTAAAACCTTCCAAAACGGTTACAGATGCACATTTGGAAATCAGTACAACTGGCGAAACCGCTGTCGATATGATTTCACTTTTTCCGCAAAAGACTTTCAAAAATCGTAAAAATGGTCTTCGGGCAGATTTGGCAGAAACTATTGCAGCAATGCATCCTAAGTTTGTGCGTTTTCCGGGCGGCTGTGTAGCACATGGAGATGGAATTCATAATATTTACAAATGGAAAAATACGATTGGACCTTTAGAAAGCCGTATCCCTTCACGAAATATCTGGAATTACCATCAGTCAATGGGATTAGGATATTTTGAGTACTTTCAGTTTTGTGAGGATCTTGGAGCAGAGCCGGTTCCGGTTTTAGCAGCCGGTGTTCCTTGCCAGAACTCTTCTGACGGAGGTGCCGGACAGCAATTCGGAATCCCGATGAAAGATATGGACGAATACGTTCAGGATGTTTTGGATTTGATTGAATACGCAAACGGAAGCGCAACCAGTGTCTGGGGAAAAAAACGTGCTGAAGCAGGTCATCCAAAGCCCTTCAATTTAAAATATGTCGGAATCGGAAATGAAGACCTGATCAGTGATGTTTTCGAAGAACGCTACCGAATGATCGTAAAAGCCGTACAGCAAAAATATCCTGAAATCATTGTAATTGGTACTGTTGGACCTTTTAATGAAGGATCAGATTATGACGAAGGCTGGGCACTTGCAGACGATATGAAACTGCCAATTGTTGACGAACATTATTACCAGAGTCCGGGCTGGTTCATCAACAATCAAAGTTTTTATGATGGCTATGACCGCTCAAAATCAAAAGTATATCTGGGTGAATATGCGTCTTGGGGCAATAAGTTTTACAATGCTTTAGCCGAAGCTTTATACCTGACCGGAATCGAGCGAAACGGTGATGTGGTTGCAATGGCTTCGTATGCGCCATTACTGGCACGCGAAAAACACACACAATGGAATCCTGATTTGATTTATTTTAATGGGAATGAAGTAAAACCAACGGTAAATTATTTTGTACAGCAATTGTACGGTCAGAATCCGGGCGATATTTACCTGCAAAATACTATAAAACTTTCGGACACCAATAACGATGTCAGCAAGCGTATCGGAATATCAGCTGTTCAGGATAGTGCTACTGGTGATTTGATTGTAAAATTGGTCAATCTCCTTCCGGCTTCGGTAACGCCTTCCATAGATTTGACGAATTTTTCAACCGCTGAAAATACAACTTACACGCTGATGACCGGAAAACCGGATAAAACAGCAGCAAGGCCGGTTACACAGAAACTGACTGCCAAAGAAGCATTTTCAAAAGAACTGCCTCCGTATTCTTTCGCAGTAATCCGGGTGAAAATCAGTTCTAAAACACTTTTAAATGAAAGCTTTTAAATTCTGCATGATACCAGAATTTAAAGAGCATAATAAAATTAAATGATAATGAAAAAAACACATTTTTATCTTATAGTACTAGTAGCATTTTTTAATGTACTACAGGCACAGCAGCCTGCAGCAGGAAGTCCTCCAGTTATTCCCGGCAAAGATTTAACCGCGTATTTGTTTGTGTATTTTACAGGAAACAGTGTAGAAGAAGAAGCGGTCCGTTATGCAGTAAGCGCCGATGGTTATCACTATTACACCCTCAACAAAGATAAACCAGTTATAGACAGTAAGGTAATCAGTTCAACAGGTGGTGTGCGCGATCCTCATATTTTGCGCGGTGATGACGGCAAAACATTTTATATGGTATTGACCGATATGACTTCTTCAAAAGGCTGGGACAGCAATCGTGCCATGGTGTTGCTAAAAAGTACTGACCTTGTAAACTGGAAAAGCAGTGTCGTAAATATCCAGAAAGCATTTCCGGGCAATGAAAACCTGAAACGTGTCTGGGCGCCACAGACGATTTACGATGCCAAAGCCGGAAAGTATCTGATTTACTTCAGCATGCAGCATAACAATGATGCGGATAAAATTTATTACGCTTATGCGAATAAAGATTTTACAGCACTGGAAAGCGAGCCAAAATTACTATTTGTTCCAAAATCTGAAAAAGCGTGTATTGACGGCGACATTATCGAAAAGGACGGTGTGTATCATCTTTTTTACAAAACCGAGACCGAAAATCCAGGAATCAAAGTGGCTACTACAACCGATTTGACTTCAGGAAAATGGACAGAAAACGACAATTACCTGCAGCAGACAAAAGAATCTGTAGAAGGTTCGAGTGTTTTCAAATTGAACAATTCGGATGAGTATATTCTGATGTATGACGTTTACATGAAAGGAAAATACCAGTTTACAAAAAGTACCGATTTAGAAAATTTCAAAACAATTGACGATGAGATTTCAATGGATTTCAAACCTCGTCACGGAACTATTTTGCCCATCACGCGTACCGAATTAAAAAGGCTGCTTGCAAAATGGGGAACTCCTGAAAAATTGCCAAAAATCAATAATAATCCGGTTTTAGAAGGCTATTATGCCGATCCGGATATTTTGTATTCAAACAAAACCAAAAGATATTACATCTACCCAACCAGCGATGGTTTTGATGGCTGGTCGGGAACGTATTTTAAAACTTTCTCTTCAGCTGATTTAGTAGACTGGAAAGACGAAGGTGTTATTTTGGACCTTCCAAAAGACGTGAGCTGGGCCAACATAAATGCCTGGGCGCCTTGTATTGTAGAGAAAAAGGTAAAAGGGAAATATAAATATTTCTATTATTTCACTGCAGCGCAAAAAATTGGTGTTGCCGTTTCAGACAATCCCGCAGGACCTTTCAAAGACAGCGGAAAAGCTTTGGTAGCGACCAGACCGGAAGGAATAAAAGGCGGTCAGGAAATAGACCCGGATGTTTTTACAGATCCTAAAACAGGAAAAAGCTATTTGTACTGGGGTAACGGATATATGGCTGTAGCTGAACTGAATGATGATATGATTTCATTCAAAGGCGATGTGAAACTGATTAAGGTAGATAAAACGTACCGCGAAGGAACCTACGTGATTTACAGAAAAGGAACCTATTATTTCATGTGGAGCGAAGACGATACCAGAAGCCCGAATTACAAAGTGCGCTACGGAACCTCAAAATCGCCTCTGGGACCAATTGAAATTCCGGAAAACAACATCGTAATTCAGGGAATCCCGGATCAGGGAATCTATGCAACAGGTCATAACTCAGTTTTACAGATTCCAAACAAAGACGAATGGTATATCACGTACCACCGATTTTCATACCCAACCGGAATAAAAATGGGAGAGGCCGGAGGTTTTCACCGCGAAGTGTGTATGGATAAATTAGAATTCAACCCAGACGGAACCATTAAACAGGTAACCCCAACCCATACAGGAATACAGGCAATTAAGTAATGTAAATTATTTAGTTGTAAATAGCTGCTCTACCTTGCCCCGGAGCAGCTTTTTTTTGTTTTGTAGAATTCTGAGTTTTTAGTTTAGAAGCTGATTCCTGCCATTCGCTGTATCTTTTGTGTCGAACCCCGTCACAAAAGGATGCCGCTACTGTCAGGGCTAGGGCTTTTGGGTTTTATAATAATGGTAGTGTAAAAGAATATTTTAGAATTTTATATAATGAATTTTCGTTATAAATAAATTATATTTGAAAAATAATACGAACCCAAACATGCGCATAACATACCAATTTAGGATAAAATTAGTTGAATTTATGCGTATATAAATGAGTTGTGCGTCATGCTATTAGCGACACTGTAAACAATAAACTATGACAGGAAGATTAAAACTTATAGAACAACAACTTTTGGGAATTGACAGTGCTGCATTCCAGAATTTGTGTGACTTGTACTTGAAGTTTCGAGAACAAGAATTTACAAGTTTTAATAGAACTGGAAGTCAATTTGGAAAACAAAAAACAGTTAAAGGTACACCAGACACATTTTTCAGACTTAATGACGGAAGTTTAAGTTATGTAGAATTCACGACAAAAGCTGACAATATAGTTACAAAAATGAAAGAGGATATAGACAAATGTTTAGACCCCTCAAAAACTGGAATCCCTGCTAATGAAGTTCATAAAATTATAATTTGTTTCAATTCAAGAATAAAGGTCGAGGAAGAAACTGAAATCGTAAAATATGCTAATAATAGAAAAATAAGAATCACTTTAATCGGTTTAGACCTGTTAGCTCTTGAAATTTATTCAAAGTATATCATATTAGCCAAAGATATTTTAGGGATTCCGTTAGATACAGGACAAATTCTTCCTCTTGACAATTTTATACTTGAATACAATAATAAGGGAGGAAAACTATCTACCCCAATAGATAACATATTTCTAAATAGAAAATTAGAATTAGAAAATACAATAAATGCACTCGACAAAAATGATTTAGTCGTTATCTCAGGATTTCCAGGTGTTGGAAAAACTAAACTTGCATTAGAAGTTGTGAATCAATATTTGATAAATAATAAAGATTTTGGAGCATTTGCAGTTTCTAAAAAAGACATTGATATTTGGGAAGATTTAAAAATAAATTTAGAGCAAGATAAAAATTACATTCTACTCGTTGACGATGCAAATCGTCAATTACCAAATTTCAAACAAATTTTGGGAGTTTTTAAAGAATTGCGAAAGGCGAAATTAAAACTAATTTTAACTGTCCGTGATTATGCATATGAAGATGTATTAAAAGAATGCTTTGAGTTAAACCCTGAGAAAGTAGTTTTGGGGAAATTTACAGATGAAGAAATCACACAATTAATTAGTAGTGATTCATTTAAAATCCTAAATCCTAAATACCAAAAGAGAATTATTCAACTATCTGATGGTAATGCAAGACTTGCTGTAATGTGTTCACGATTAGCACAGGAAAAACAATGGGAGTTTTTGCAAGGCGATATTTCTGATTTATATGATTCTTACTTTCAAACTTTTATTAAAGATTTTGATGTTTTCTCAAATAAAACTCTAATTAAAACACTTGGAATTGTTTCGTTCTTTTATACTATTGAAAGAGACAATAAGCAATTTGTTGAGAACATTTTGAAAGATTTTGAAATTGACTATCACGAATTTCAAGAAGCTATTGAGGAGCTTCACAAAAAAGAACTTGTTGAAATACAATATAACCATGTAAGGATTTCGGAACAGATAATGTCAACATACTTTTTTTACAAAGTGTTTATCAAAGACAAATTCCTGCCTTTTAAAGTATTATTATTTAACTATTTTGAAAATTGGAAACACCGTTTCAAAGACACAATAATCCCAGCAAATAATTCTTTTGGCTATGAAAATGTGTTTTCTCAAATAAATGCAGATTTAGATTCATACCTAAAATTTGTATACACGGATGAAGAAAAGGTTTTGGAGTTTTTTAAAATATTTTGGTTTTATAAAAGAGACGAAACTCTAACTTATTTCTATAATAAAATTAGCGAAAAACAAGAGCCTGTTAACCCTAATTATGATTCAACTTATCAAACCAATGATTTCGTTTATGAAAAGGATTTGATACTTTCTTATCTTACTGACTTTTTTAACTTCTATTCTGAAAATTATATTTCTGCCCTTGAACTTTCATTTGAGCATGTTAGAAAAGACCCTGCTTCTTTACCTGAGCTTGTAAGAAGAATTAGAGAAAAAATAATATTTGATGATGAAGATTCAGAATATAATTTTAAAAGACAAGTTGAATTGTTCAATTTTTTAACCAAAAAATTTGGCAAGAATGAACCTCATTATGTTGAAGCATATTTTGCATTATCAAAAACTTTTTTAGGCCACTACTTTCAAATATTTAAAGGCGGAAGAAATCATACATTTACACATTATCGCTACCCTCTTCCTTTCACAGAAACCACAAAATCTTTCAGAAAGCAAATATGGGAAACTTTGATTCAGAGCTATGAAATATACCCTGAAAAAGTATTTAACGTTATCAAAGATTATCAACCAAGTTTTAGAGAAATTGTAAAAGAGGTTCTCTTATTTGATTTAACCTATATCTTACCATTTGCAGAAAACAAGCTGGATAAAAATAAATTCAAACATTGCTATTATGTCCAAGACTTAGTCTTTTGGCTTGACAGAGAAGAAATAGAAAACAAAAGTTACAGAAAATTAAAATCAATTTTTAATAGTGATGAATATAAAACATTTAGAAAATTAGACTGGAATTCTTATAGAGGGAAACAAGATTATGAATTTACAAACCATGAAGAATTTAGAAGATTAAAAGAAAGTGATGTTAGAGAGTATTTCGTTTTCAAAGATGAAAATGAATTCCAAACTCTCTTTAATTCTATTACAAATATTTTATCTCTAGAAGGAAATAATGCTTGGGGCTTACAAGAAGCTTTAAATATAATATTTGAAGAAAATTTTATCAAAAATGAAGAATTAGGATTCAAATTAATTGAGAGTTTCTTAGCAAATTATCCTTTAGGAATAAACCCCTTATATAAGCCAATTAAATTAATTACTGCTTCCGAAAATTATTGTTTAAAACTTTGGAGCATATTAAAGAATTGGAATCATGATTACAAAATATTTTGGCAACTGACTTTTTTTGAATGTTTGCCAGTTGAATTTATAGATAAAACATTTGCAAATGAACTAATTGATACTATACAATCAATTGATAGAAGATGTTACCTTCATTTTGATTCATTTGAAAAATTTGAGAGTATAAACCAAGAAATAATAAAACAGATACTTGTCATTGTAAACAAAAAGAATGCAATTGATAATTTGGGCATTTCTTTACAACATAATTTTTTTGAAAAATATACAAACAAATTAAAAGACAACATAGATTTGATTTATGCTGCATATTTGTATGAAGATAAAACGAGTAATCATTTTGATTACGAAAGAAAAGGTTTGAAAAACATTGCCGAGTTAGAACCTAATTTCATGATTGAATACATTACACTTTTTTATGGCAATGATGATTTTATTAATAGAGACAAACATAATAATTTAACATTTGTATGGGACTTAGACAACATAGAGTTAGTTAAAGTATTAGTTGAAATAATAATTTCTAAAAATCCATATTTTGGAATTGGCGAATATACACTTTCAATATTTTTCAATCATTTAAACGATTCACAAAGAGCCAAAGCAGAAGAGTTTATTTCAAATTTCATTTCAACAAATTATGCCGACAGGAATAAAATGAATGCTATTTTTGATGTAATTAGACATTTTCTAAATGAATATTTTGAAAAATTCTTACTATTCTACTTAACTTTTAATTCTGAACTTAAATCTTTTGAAAAGATTTATTGGAGAGGAAATGGTGGAACAGTTCATAGTGGAGATGTGAATTTTGGAGAGTTAGAGGCGGCAGACTGGAATAGAATATATGATATAATTGTAAAAGGTGAGAACCAATTGCAACTAATACCTATAAAAAATTATGTCAAGAAACAAATTGAATACTCCTTAAAATATGCCGAAGAAGAGCGAAAAAGAAAATTTGCAAATCCAAACTGGTAAAAGCACGAACGCACAACATGGGTTTGCCAAAATGGGGGCTGAAGTTGTTAATTCAACATTTGAGATTCTAATGAACATTTGTGCTATATTTGAACATTCGTACTTCAAATTCCCCCACTTCGGCAAGCCCAAAACCGTTATAGGCTACTTGTGCCGAAATGACGCAGTTGAAAATAATTAGAATATTCACAGTTTAACTTTATATAAATAATACAGAACGGTAAAAACTGAAACCTGCCAACGGAAGTTGGAAAATTGAATTTGAAAAACAGAAGCATGAAAGTTGGAATTTGCCAACAGAAAATTGAAATATGAAAAAAAAATTGCTGAATATTTTTATCTTTTTAACTGTAATAATTTTGATAGTTTTTATTTGGATAAATCTACCATATACAATTACAAGATACTCTGACATTAAGCGTGGAGAAAAAATAATTCAAAATGTATTAGCTTATAAAGTAAAAAATGGTTTGCCAAATAATGATGATTGGAAGGTTCTTGAAAAGTTAGGCTTTGAAAATAAAATTGATTATTTGCAACCTGATTATATTAAATTAAATAACGAAACCTTTGAGATAATTTATTTAAACGGTTTAGATAGTCCATTTTTAAAATGGAATTCAAAAGAAAAAGTTTGGAAAATGGGAAATCCAAGTAAATATAAATAAAACAAGCAGCCTATAACAGCTAGAGTTTCGTTGCGGCTGCAAGCCGAACAATGAAACTCCTGTTGAACGGAACCGCTGAGATTCCGCTACTATGGGTTTTTCGATAAATGAGTTACAAGAATTTCAAGAGGCTATTGGATTTCTTTTTTTTTAAGTCGTTTTTAAGATTGGTTTTCTCTAAAAAGCAGTAGTAACAGCAGGGCTGAAGTGCCACCTTCGGCTTTTGTGTTTCTATTAACTTTTGTACATTTATCGGACTAAAGCTTTTTGTTTTACTTTTGCCGAGAAAGTTAAGAGTTATTAAGGGTCGAATCATGCAATGAACTTTCAATGAAGAAAATGAATACACAAAATACACAATTTACAAAAACAGAAGACAACAAGAATCTATGGTTGTCTAAAAAAAATAATCAGGAGTTTAATTTTACGGATTATGGTATAGTACCTACCGTTCTCAATAGTGAAGCTGAGGTTGGTCAGGCAATGTTAAATGAGCTTTACAGCACCGCAGCATCAAAAGAAGGTGATATTAATATAGCCCTTTTGGGTGGGAGAGGAGCTCAGGAGTTACATCGCTTGCTTGGTGAGTTAGCTAAATCAACAGAACAGGATCAGCTCCTCGCCAGGCTGAATGTCTTTACGCAGGATGCACTTGCACCTTTGAGTATGAATAATGGTTTTAGTTTTGTCAGGGATTTTGAACGTATTCTAGGTGATGCTTTTTTCAAAAAAATAAAAAGCTTTACACCGATGCAGACAGATACAAAAGATTTAGAGTCTGCTCTTATAAAGTATTTGAATAAACTGGAAGAATTAGGAGGCTTGGATATATTTTTTATTGGTCATGGTCCTGAAGAAAATCAGGCCTCACATCTTGCTTATATAAAGCCTTTCTCCGGAGCGCAGAGTCATCATATGGCAGGGATAATTCCAATATCCGGCAGTATTCTGGAGCACCACATTAGTAAGTTCAAAGCGGGAGGAAGCCTTGTGAATGAAAGTGATGAAAAAGAGTGCAGGTCTGCTGAATACATTCTCACTTTAGGGCCGGCAGCAATATTACAAGCCAAAAAGATCGTTCAGTCTGTAGTAGATGCCGATTCTGCTCCTGCTAAAGTTCAGACGTATGTAAACGTTCTTACTACATCTCTGAGTTCAGATAAACATGAAGCGTTGGGACAACTAAATGCAAATCCGGGGTTATGGATTAGGTTGCATCCGAATACAAAGTCTTTTGTGCTGCCTAATTTAGAGTTGTAATTTAGAAGAAAGCTATTTAATTCATTTTTATCTGGTTCGGAAGTTTTAGTTATTGAACACTAAAATGATTTGGTATTAAGTTAATGGAAAGATAGTTTGTATTTATGAGGATTTTTTTTGCGTGTTTGCTATCTGGTGGAGAATCCTAAGAATGAACTTAAGTTGTTTGCAAAACCTTTTTTACAGTAAAATATTAATATTTAAAATCGGTTGGGTGAAATTTATTTTTTTTCAATTATGTCGCATCAACTTAGATATAAATCTGTCTAAATCTGCTTTAATCTGTGTAAATCTGCGTGAAAAATTAATACTCAAAAGTATTTCACGCAGATTTTAAAGGATTTTCGCAGATCAAATTAGATTTAATCCTTAAATGAAGCTATTTTATTCTATTTCACCCAACGGGTTATTTAAATTACTTTCCCGTTGATACAGATATTATGAGATAATATAAACAAATAATGATATTTTTTTGTAAGTGAACTTTACAACTTTATGACAAAAACTCCAATTGTTTAAAAACCGGAATTAAAGACTTTCCTTTTTCAGTCAGATAATATTCAATATGCAGGGGTTTTTGTTTTATAACAACTTTTTCCAGTAATCCAATTTCCTCAAGCTCTCTTAATGCAGTCGAGAGAGATTGTTTGTTTGCACCTTCAATTTCACGCAAAAGACTGCTAAAACGCAAAGGCGATTCAACTGCCAGACGAAAAATCTCAGGTTTACATTTACCCGATAGCAACTTCAAAAGCCCTTGTGCAGGACAAGTTTCAGTATCAGTAATTGGTTTTTTAGTAATCATAAATTTTTGACTTATTGCATGTGAATTTTATATGAAGCAATTTTACACAAAAATAGAGATTAATTATAGCACAGGAAATAAAAAATAGTGTTGCCACATAGGCAGATTCCTAAACATGATAAAAATTAATAAAATTTTAATAATCTTAATCATGCTTGGCGGCCAATACAGCCAGGCTCAGACTACTAATAAAATGGAAGAAAAAAACAATCCGCTTTTATGTGACCCTGTAGAAGGAATATGTGGAATACCAGATAGCGCAACAAATTCAAAAGTTACGGTGCAAGAAACAGAAAAACCTATCAGGGTTGTATATTTTACAGATCCGATCTGCTCTTCTTGTTGGGGAATAGAGCCTCAATTACGAAAACTGAAACTGGAATACGGAGACAGCATAGAATTTGAATATCGAATGGGCGGTTTATTGCCAGATTGGAGTTACAACAGTGGAGGCATCAGCAAACCATCTGACGTGGCACATCATTGGGACGAAGTAAGTATTTATTATGATATGCCAATTGATGGTGATGTTTGGCTGGAAGATCCGTTGCATTCTTCTTACCCCCCATCCATTGCTTTTAAGGCTGCACAAATTCAGAACAATGAAAAAGCAATTTTGTTTTTGCGGACATTAAGAGAAATGGTCTTTTTAGAGAAAAAGAATATTACAAAAATGGAGCATTTGATAGCAGCTGCGAAAAAAGCAGGACTGGATGCAGAAAAGTTACAAGCAGACTTTGAGGGAAAAGCAAAAATTGAATTTGAAGAAGACTTAAACCAGACAAAGAAATTTGGTGTAAGAGGCTTTCCCACAATATTCTTTTTTGATAAATCTGGAAATAATGAAACCGTTTATGGCACGAAACCATATGCTGCTTACGAATCAGCCATTTTAAAATTATATTCTGCTGCACCAAAAAATGAATATGGAAAAACTTGGGAATCTCTTTTTGAAAAATTTGATTCGCTTACAGCAAAAGAGTTTTCAGAATTATCAGGTAAGCACCGAAAAGAAGGCGAAAAGCTGTTAAATGTACTCTCGGATCAGGATATATTAGTAAAACGTACCACGAAAAATGGTTCTTTGTGGAAACGAAAAGTATATTAAAAACTAATCCCAATTCTTTTGTCAACAAGCTATAAAGTTTAAAATTCTAATATCACATAATAAAATCAAAAAAAGCAGTAGTAAATATTTTTTTGCTGCTTTTTTTTAGTTAGTATAAACTTTTTTGCTGTTTTCAACTAAAAAATAAATTTATTTCTTTTTTAGTTAAGTTCTTATATCGATTCTTCAGTTTGTTTTACAGGAAGTGTAACTATAAATTCAGCCCCATTATCTTTTTCTCCTTTTGCGGTAATAAATCCATTGTGCCTTTTTGCTATTTTTCTGCAAAGTGAAAGACCGAGCCCGTTTCCCTCATATTGATCTTTAGAATGCAGTCTCTCAAAAGCATTAAATATTCTTTCTGTAAAAGCTACTTCCAGTCCTATGCCATTATCTTTAATAGAAATCTGTAGCATTTCATTTCCGTTTACATGTATATGTTTACTAGTTATAATGATGGTAGTTGGCGTATCATTTTTAGAAAATTTAAGGGCATTTTGTATCAGGTTATAAAAAAGCTGATTAATTAGAATTGGTGCTCCTTGTATAAATGAAAGATTTGAACTGGATACAGTAGCCTGCTTTTCTTTTATAATAAGTTCTAGATCAGTCTTAATGTTTTCTATAACATCATTCAGATTAATATCCTCAATTGGCTGTTTATTTTTATCTAATGTAGAATAATCCAGAATACCTTCAATTATATTTTGCATTCTCTGGGCCGATTGATCAATTTTATTGAGATATTTTATTGAATTATCATTAAAATGCAAATTTTTTTCATTTCGTACGAAGCTATTGAAGATTTTAATTTTTCTAACAGGTTCTCTTAAATCATGACTAACTACATTTGCAAAATGTAAAAGATCATCATTTGATCGTCTTAGTTGCTCTGTATTTTCAGCTACCTGTTTTTTCAATTCTTCCTGAAATTCCTTATGTTCACTAATGTCCTGAATAGTTCCGAGTATAGTGATAGGTTCGCAATTTTCGTTTTTGATTATTTTTCCGTTAACTTTAACCCATTTTGAAGTATGATCATCATTTAATATCCTTGCTTCATATGATATTATTCCGGTTTTTTCAGCTTCCTTATAGGCTTTTTCCCGAATTGGCAAGTCGTCAGGATGTAGTTTTGTAATCAAGTCAGTTCTTGAAAGTATTCCGTCAACACCTGTTATATAATTAAAATTACCACAGGTTTTGATTTCTTTTGTTGCTAAATCTATTTCATAAGTTCCCATTCCGGATGAATCAATAGCAATCCGAAGCCGCTCTTCTGCACTTTGTACCTGTTGTTTTGCAATGTAAATATCGGTCACATCAACACCGGTATTCATAACTCCATAGATTTTTTGTTGTTCATCAAAAAGTGGGATATAACTGTAATTAAAATAATGTGATTTTGCTATTCCGTTGATTACCAGATCAACTTTTTTATTTTTTCCATGAAAAGCAATTCCGGTTTTAAGGACATTAGTAACCTGATGAAACAGATCTTGATCTTTAACTTCGGGCAGAACTTCCAGATATTTTTTTCCAATTATTTCATTGCCTTTTCCCCATGCATCTATCATAGCAGTATTTGCTAATTCTATAATAAGCTCTTCTCCAGTATAAACGGCTATAGGTAAGGGTGTATTATCTACAATGTCCTTTAAGATTCTTATGTTTGGATACATAGTTATTAAATTTTTATACAAATTTATCTTTTATCAAAATCGACTTTGTTACATCAAATTTCATAAAGTGTTCAAAATTATAATGTAAGGGGAGATTTTTATGTTAAAATTTTTTATTTGTTTATTTTTTTCTGTTTTTTTTTAAACAATTATTCTTGGAACGTATTTCTTTAAATTTTGTTATATTGAATAAGAATAAAGAATTTAACTAAAAATCAAGATTTTATTGTTTAAAAAAAATATATGTAAAGTTAAACAAATTGAATTGGGTATTTATTGAATAATTATTAAAAAAATAACATTTTTATTATGAGAATATATGTTTTGGTCTAATGTTTTTTTTTACATTTGCTAACTTGGCAATCTATTAATTACACAACATTTAAAAAAAGCATTTTTCTAAATAATGAGTATAAGTTTAGCTCCTGTATCATCAAATTTCCTAACCGATTTAAAAAAACAAACCGCCAATTCTCATAAAAAACTCGAATGCCTGCCGGTTTCAGCATCAATTATATCTGCCGATATGAAATTGTCTGATTATATTCATTATTTATGTCTGATGCATGATGTTCATAAGGAAGTGGAGAGCATAATCTTTCCGTTGCTTTCTGATGTAATTGATAATCTTGAACTAAGAAAAAAAACACACCTTATCGAAGATGATCTTTTTTATCTTAATCATAATAAAACTATTGCAACCAGAGTTTTTAATGTTAAAGAAATAAATATTCCTTTTGCTTTAGGCATATTGTATGTTATTGAGGGTTCTACTCTTGGAGGCAGATATATTTTAAAAAATATTACTACAATTTCAGGGCTTGATAAAGGAAAGGGCGTATCTTATTTTAACGGATATGGAGAAAAAACAGGAAATTATTGGAAATCTTTTCTTATTTTTCTGGAAGAATATGAGCAGAGTTATAATTGCGGTAATACTATTATTGAGGGAGCTATATATGCCTTTGATAGTATCCATAAGCATTTTGAAGGCATAAAATAAGAATGAAGATTAAAGATATAGTTAATCGTGATATTGTCACCTTAACAAACTGTGAGCATGAACCTATACATATACCAGGCAAAATCCAGCCTCATGGCTTTTTAATTGGTGTTACTTCCGAAAGAAAAATTGATTATTGTACAAACAATATTTCTTCATTTATTGGTGTCGGACATACAGAAGTACTTGGGAAATATGTAGTAGATGTTTTTGGACAGAAAGCTGAAAACCAAATCTTTGAATATATAAATGATACAATTCAGAATGTTTTTCCTCTTGAAATAGACCTCTTTGGTAAATTATTTCAGGTAAGTATTCACAGAAGCTTTGATGTTTATGTGTTAGAGGCAGAACCCTTGTTTCAAGGAAAGGAAAAACTGGCAGATGTTTACACTCAGACAATTCAGTTTGTAACCCAGATGAATAACACCAGATCCTTAAAAGATCTGTGTGCTCTTGTAGCTCAGGGAACTCGTGAAATAACAGGATATGACCGTGTAATGATTTACCGTTTTGATGAACAATATAACGGAGAAGTATTTGCTGAAAGCTGCAGGGAGGATTTGGAATCCTTTTTAGGGTTGCACTATCCACATACAGATATTCCGGCCCAGGCAAGGGAATTATATATTAAAAATCAGCTTAGACTGATAGTTGATATGGATTATGAGGCAGTTCCAATCTTTACAATTGATGATCGGGAAGATAAAAATCTGGATTTAAGCCTTTCCATACTTAGAAGTACGTCACCCATCCATGTTGAATATCTGAAGAATATGGGTGTTTATGCAACACTGACAATTTCTCTTATTCATCATGGTCGTTTATGGGGACTTATTGCCTGCCATCATTATTCTCCAAAGAACATCTCGCCTCAAATCAGACTGGCAGCCAAGCTTCAGGGACAGTTCATTACTTCCCAGATTGATATTAGACAAGCAAATGATGAAAATATAAATGCACAAAATACAGCTTTGGCATTGGAGCAGTTGACAGGTCTTGATCTTCCGCTTTTGCAGGAATCGATTGAAAAAATAATTAACGCTCCTCAATTACTCAATATTTGTAATGCATCAGGAGTTTCAATTATAACTAGAGGTAAAATATATAAAAATGGCTTAACGCCATCAGATAAACAGATTAAGAAGTTAATAACGCTAATTAACGCACAGGTTTCTGAAAAAGTATTTATAACAAATAAGCTCAGTGATTATTTTCCGGAGTTTGGATCATTTTCTGATTTTGCGGGTATTATTTTTCATTCTCTTGGAAGCGATGATTATGTAATCTGGTTCAGGCCAGAAACAATATCAGAAATTAACTGGGGTGGTGATCCGGAAAAAGCGATCGTAAAAGATGATAATGGTCTTCATCCAAGGAACTCATTTAATATTTGGAAACAGATTATAAAAAACCAAAGCACTACCTGGAAAGAATATGAGATAAACGGAGCATTGCAATATGCACACGTACTCCATAATCAGTTGATGATGGTTATTTTAAGTGAAGAAGAAGAGAAATATCGTACTCAGAGTGAAATATTGAAGGAGACAAATTCAGAACTAGAAAATCTCAACTGGATAAGTACACATGATCTACAGGAGCCATTGCGTAAAATTCAGTTGTTTACTTCTAAAATGCTGGCAGAACCTGATGTTATACAATCAGAATCAGTTTCGAGCTCATTACATCGTGTATCCAAGTCAGCTAGCAGGATGAGGACTTTGCTTGATGATATTCTTAAATTCTCAAGAATTAAATATACAAGGGAGGCTTTACAGGAAATCGATTTGAATCATATCTTAGAAGCAACAATGGAAGAAATGAAAGAAGTTATTTCTGAAAACAATGCTGTAATTGAATATGAAAACCTTCCTGAAGTACATGGTGTTAATTTTTTATTGCGACAATTGTTTTCTAATATATTGCAGAATTCTTTAAAATTTGCATCTTCTGATAGAACACCTAATATTAAAATTACCGCTTCCTCCGAACCTGAATTAGTAGCCTATTCGAATAAAATTTATTGTAATTGGGTTCGTTTTTCAGATAATGGAATTGGTTTTGAACAGCGCTATTCAGAAACAATTTTTAAGGTTTTCGGAAGATTGCACAATCAGGAAAAATACACAGGATCAGGAGTTGGACTTGCACTATGTAAAAAAATTATGCAAACACTGGGAGGAACTATTCATGCAGAAGGAAGGCCAGGGGAAGGTACTGATATAACTATCTTTTTTCCCTGTGACCCTTTGGATACGCTTTTAGATTAAGTAGAAATTGATTTTATATTTTATTGGGTTTGCTTACATACTTATTATTTTTAATAAAAAAGCGCCATGGCAAAAGTGCATCTTCCTGTGCATATGCTACGCCAATTCGTGATGTTGAGGCAATTTCATCAGTTTGATATCGGATACCATGATCTTCAATCCATATTTCTTCTGCTGTCAAATCTTTTCCGTTAAAAGATTTGTCAATTCCGAGTGCTTTAGCTGCAGACCCGGGGCCAGATGAAATAGAAGGATTTGTAACGGACATTTTACGTCTTGATTCTATTATTTCTTTCCCTATCAATGGTTCAATACCACGTATTAATATTGCATGTGGCTCGCCTTCTACAGAACTTACAATATTAAAAAGATGATGAATTCCATAACATAGATAAACATATGAAAAGCCACCTTCAGAATACATCGTTTCGGTTCTGTTAGTACGCCTTCCTCCGTAAGCGTGAGATGCTTTGTCAGTTACACCACAATAGGCTTCAGTTTCTACAATTATACCAGCTGTTACTTCTCCATTTATTTGAGTAAAAAGCACTTTTCCTAAAAGATCTTTTGCCAGATAAAGAACATCCCGATTTTGATAATAAGAATATTGTAATTTGGTATGATCTTTCCTAAGCATATGTAGAAGTAATTTGTATGGAATTAAATCAGCTCTTTTTTCAAAAACTTAGCCGTATAGCTTTTTTTATTCTGGGCAACTTCTTCCGGAGTTCCTTTTGCAACCAATTGGCCGCCGCCTTTTCCTCCTTCCGGACCAATATCAATAATATAATCCGCTAGTTTTATAACGTCCATATTATGTTCTATCACTAATATTGTATTTCCTTTATCAACCAGTTTGTTTATTACTTCCATTAAAACACGGATGTCTTCAAAATGGAGCCCTGTTGTGGGTTCATCCAGAATGTAAAATGTATTTCCGGTGTCTTTTTTAGATAATTCCCCTGCTAATTTAATACGCTGCGCTTCACCACCAGAAAGTGTTGTGCTTTGCTGGCCAAGTGTAATGTATCCTAAACCAACATCCTGAATTGTTTTTACTTTTCTGTAGATCTTCGGAATATTTTCAAAAAATGGAACGGCTTCATCAACTGTCATATCCAGAACATCCGAAATTGATTTTCCTTTATATCGAATTTCTAAGGTTTCTCTGTTGAAACGTTTTCCCTGACAGGTTTCACATTCTACATAAACATCCGGAAGAAAATTCATTTCGATTGTTCTCACACCTGAGCCTTCACAAGTTTCACAACGACCTCCCTTAACGTTAAAACTAAAGCGTCCGGCTTTATATCCGCGGATCATGCTTTCAGAAGTCATAGTAAATAAGTTTCGGATTTCTGTAAAAACTTCTGTATAAGTTGCCGGATTCGAACGGGGTGTACGCCCAATCGGACTTTGGTCAATATCAATTACTTTGTCTATATGCTCTAAACCTTCAATCTTTTTATAAGGCTGAGGTTTTTTTACACCATTAAAATAATACGCATTCAGAATCGGATAAAGTGTTTCATTAATCAAAGTCGATTTACCACTTCCGGAAACCCCTGTAACACAAATTAATTGTCCTAATGGAATTTCGATCGAAACATTTTTTAAATTATTACCTGTAGCTCCGGTCAGTTTAAGAAATTTGCCATTGCCTTTTCTACGTTCTTTAGGAATCTCCAGTTTCATTTTTCCATTCAGATATTGAGCAGTAATGGTGTTTGAAGCCAATGTTTCTTTTGGTGTTCCGGTACTGATGATTTGCCCTCCGTATTTTCCTGCTTTAGGACCTATATCAATAACGTAATCTGCAGTTTCAATCATGTCTTTATCGTGTTCTACCACAATAACTGAATTTCCAATATCTCGTAACTGTTCAAGAGACTGAATCAGTTTTTCGTTATCTCTTTGATGTAATCCAATACTTGGTTCATCCAAAATATATAAAACACCAACCAATTGTGAACCAATTTGTGTTGCCAGACGAATGCGTTGTGCTTCACCACCGGAAAGTGATTTTGAACTTCGGCTTAAAGCCAGATAATTCAAACCTACATTCATTAAAAAGTTTAATCGGTCTTTAATTTCTTTTACAATTTCAGAAGCGATTAAAAGCTGTTTGTTAGTCAAATGATTTTCTAAATCTAAAAACCAGGCTGTCAAATCTGAAATATCCATATCACATAACTCTGTGATATTTTTTCCATTTACCCTAAAAAACTGTGCTTCCTTTTTTAAACGAGAACCATCGCAAACCGGACAATTTATTTCGTCCATGAAATCTTTTGCCCAGCGTTTTATGCTTGTTGTAGCACTTTCATCATATTGATTTTTAATGAAATTAGAAATTCCTTCAAAATCAATTTTGTATTCTCTTGTTACGCCAAGATCTTTTGAATTAATAGCAAATTTATCTTTTCCTCCATAAAGAATCATGGTCATGGCTTCTTCAGGAATCTTCTCAATTGGATCCGTGATTTTAAATCCGAATTTTTCACCGATGGTTTCCAACTGTTTGAAAATCCATGACGATTTGTACTCTCCAAGTGGCGCAAATCCACCAGCTTTTATCGATAATTTCGGATTCGGAATGATTTTTTTAACATTGATTTCGTGTACCGTTCCCAGCCCGTTACAATGTGGACAGGCACCTTTTGGAGAATTGAATGAAAATAAATTCGGTTCAGGGTTTTGATACGATATTCCGGTTGACGGGCACATCAAATTCCGACTGAAATAGCGTACTTCATTTGAATCCTGATCTAAAATCATTAAGACATCTTCACCGTGATGCATCGCAGTATTGATGCTTTCACCAAGTCTTTTTTGAATATCAGGATTATCTTCAATTACCATTCGGTCGACAACAATTTCAATATCGTGAGTTTTGTAACGGTCCAGTTTCATTCCGGCAACCAAATCCTGTACTTCACCATTTACACGCACCTTTAAGAATCCCTGTTTGGTGATTTGCTGAAATAGCTCAGCGTAATGTCCTTTTCTGGCTTTAATGACCGGGGCAAGTATATTAATTCGTTTTCCGGTATAATCCTGAATAATCAAATCTTTAATTTGTTCATCAGAGTAGGAAACCATTTTTTCGCCCGTGTTATAACTGTATGCATCAGCACCTCGGGCATATAAAAGTCTAAGAAAATCGTATATTTCAGTAATGGTTCCAACTGTAGAACGCGGACTTTTACTGGTTGTTTTTTGTTCAATTGCAATTACAGGAGAAAGGCCGTCGATTTTGTCAACATCCGGGCGTTCTAAACCGCCGAGAAATTGTCTGGCATACGCCGAAAACGTTTCTACATAACGACGTTGCCCCTCGGCATAAATGGTATCAAAAGCCAAAGAAGATTTTCCTGAGCCTGAAAGTCCTGTAATCACTACAAGTTTTTCCCTCGGAATTGAAATATCAATATTTTTAAGATTATGAACTCTTGCACCAAGAACTTCAATAGTATTGTCTTTATCTAGCATAAATTTGATCAAAACGCAAAGTTACCACTTTGATTTGTTCTTTTTAGGCTAGGTTATAGAAGTTTATGTTAAAAATTGTAACAAAAACGCTAGTCTGCACTAAGTGTATTCTAAAATACTAAAATTATTCAATAGTCATAGAGCGCAGTTTCATTCTATAAGCTTCAAGTGCTATAGATTTAGAAATAAAGCCGTAATATTTATCATTTCGAATAACAGGAAGGAATGCTGATTTTGTCTTTTCAAACTTTGTCATTACAATTTCCATGCTGTCATAAGAGGAAATCGTTGCCGGAGGCATTTTCATTACATCTTTAATCAAAGTATATTTTACGCGGTATGTGTTAAAAATAATTTCTCTGATATCGTTAAAATGTACGATACCAACAAGGTCTTTTTCATTAGTAACAACAGCAAAAACAACCTGATTGGAATGCGAAATCAGATCTACTAATTTGTTTAAATTTTCATCTGGATGAACGGTCAGATAATCGGTCTGAATGATAGAATCGATATCAAGGGTAGATAAAATGTTTGAATCCTTATTGCTGGTAAATGCATGTCCTTTTTTAGCAAGATTTTTTACATCAAGGGAATATTTTTCAAAACGTTTCGAAATTGCAAAACTTATAGAAGATACAATCATTAACGGAATCATTAAGCCGTATCCTCCGGTTATCTCAGCTATTAAGAATATCGAGGTTAACGGTGCATGGAACAATCCACTCAAAATACCTGCCATTCCTACCATCGTAAAATTGGTGATTGGTAATTTTGATAGGCCAATCATGGATATAAATTTTGAAAAGAAATAACCCAGATAAGAACCCAGAAATAAAGATGGGGCAAAATTACCTCCATTTCCGCCGCTTCCAATGGTAAGTCCGGAAGCAAAGACTTTGATCATCATCGTAGATCCAACAAATAGCAGCAAAATCCATTGATTATCTCTGAAATCTGCAAACAAGGTATTCTCTAATAGTTTTCCCGGATCAGTTTCAGATAAAGTCCTGATACTTTCATAACCCTCTCCAAAAAGGGTGGGAAAAACAAAGATAAGTAGTGCCAGAATGGATGATCCAAACAATGCCTTTTTGTAAGCATTCATTTTTAATTTCGAAAAATAATGCTCTACTTTTTGAAAATTTCGGGCATAATAAACCGCCATAAACCCGGTTAATATTCCTAAAAGCACATAAAAAGGAATGTTATGATAATCAAAAGCTTCCTGTTTTTTGAAGGATAAAAGGATGGATTCATCTAATACAATAGCAGATACTAAAGCTCCTGTAGCTGCCGAAATCATAATAGGCGTAAAGGCGGAAATGCTTACATCTACTAATAAAACTTCTATGGCAAAAAGAACTCCTGCAATAGGTGCGTTAAAAGCTGCTGAAATTCCTGCTGCAACTCCACAGCCAATAAGAAGCGTTCTGTCTTTATAGGCTAATTTATAGTTTTGAGCAAAGTTTGATCCGAATGCTGCCCCGGTAATCACGATTGGACTTTCAAGACCTGCTGAACCTCCCAAACCTACAGTTAAGGAGCTGGTTATAATTTGGGCATACATTTGTTTTTTAGGAATTATACCGGCTTTTTTTGCAACTGCATACAAAATTTGGGAAGTTCCTTTTTCAATACTTCCGTTCAATATTCTGTTTACAACAAAAACAGTAAGCAAAATACCAATAATAGGTAAAATCCCCGAGATAAAACTCCATTTTAAAATTCCGCTAATATAGGTCGCAAAAGAAAATACGCTATGGGCAAAAGTTTTTAATATAATTACGGCTAACGAACATGAGATGCCAATCAATACACTTGATAGGAAAATAAACTGCTTTGGTGTCATTAATGACTGGGCTAAAGCAATAATACTTTCTAATTTTCTAAAATATTTTTTAAGCATTCTGTTTCGAAAAATTAAGGAGGTTACAAATTTAACTCTTAGAATTCAAATTCGTGTAAATTTTGAGTGTAAATCTTACAGTGAAAGTAACTTTTGTTTTGACTGGTATTGAATATCTTCAAAAAAAATGGTGAATTCCTCTTCGAAATCTGTATAATATTGTTTTAATTCTTCGCTGGCAAACTGCATTTTGGATATATTTTTTGACCTTCTGTCCATCTGTGTCAAAATTTGATGAATTCCTTCAACAGTACGGTAACTCAAAAGCCAGTTTCTTTCAATCATATATGGCATTAAGTCCTGAGTTTTTTCAGTTAATACAGTATAATTGGCATGTAATGAATTGTAAAAGCGATTGATGAAATCTTCTAATTTTTCGTCTGAATATTTTGTCCAGTTTTTAGCTAAAAAATGATCGTAAACGATATCAACAATTACTCCTGCGTAATGATGGTATTTGTCGTGTAGGCGCTTGGTGCTCTGCCTGAAAATATCATGTGAATCGGTATAAGTGTCTATAAAACGATGTAAAATAATTCCTTTTTGTATATCATCAGGAAAGTGTTCAAATTGTTTTCCACGGATACCATCAGCCATAAAATTGCCAATTTTAATTAAATCATTTTCACCTGAAAGATATATATGCGCAAGAAAATTCATTGTTTTTACAGTATTATAATTTAGGAGGATTTCAGAAACCAGGAATCATCAACGTAAATGTATAAAAAACTTTTTAAATCATTTTTGTTAAAAAAAGATGGTTGTTTATTATAATCATTAACGATTATTTTAAAATCTTGATGCCTCAACATCTAACTAACCCGTCAACTTTTTTATATTTGTAGATAAATAACCATAACTCACAAAAATGACTTTAATAAAATCGATTTCAGGAATAAGAGGAACAATCGGTGGTAAAGTAGGAGATAACCTGACTCCAGTCGATGCTGTAAAATTTGCATCAGCATACGGTACCTTTCTGAAAAATAACATTTCAAAAGAAAAACTGACTGTTGTAATTGGGCGTGATGCCAGAATTTCAGGTCCAATGATTCATAATCTTGTAGTAAATACGCTGGTAGGTCTGGGAATTAATGTAATTGACCTTGGACTTTCGACAACACCAACTGTAGAAATCGCTGTACCATTGGAAAAAGCGGATGGAGGAATTATTCTAACAGCTTCACATAATCCTAAACAATGGAATGCACTAAAATTGCTGAATGCAAAAGGCGAATTTTTAAGCGGTGCTGAAGGGTCAAAAATCCTTGAAATTGCTGAAGCTGAAGCCTTCGATTTTTCAGATGTTGATAATTTAGGGGAAATTACTGTAAATGATGCTTATATGGATATTCACATCGATGAAGTTTTAAACTTACCATTAGTGGATGTTCAGGCAGTAAAAGAGGCAAAATTTAAAGTTGTTGTTGATGGGGTAAATTCTTCAGGTGGAATTATTATTCCAAAATTACTGGAATTAATGGGCGTTGAAGTTGTAAAATTATATTGCGAACCAAACGGACATTTTCCTCATAATCCTGAACCTTTGAAAGAGCATTTAACTGATATTTCTGAATTAGTTGTAAAGGAAAATGCTCATTTAGGGATTGTAGTAGATCCGGATGTTGACAGATTAGCTTTTATTAGTGAAGATGGAGAAATGTTTGGAGAAGAATATACTTTAGTAGCCTGTGCAGATTATGTTTTAAGCAAGACTCCTGGAAATACAGTTTCGAATATGTCATCTTCCCGTGCTTTGCGCGATGTAACAAAAGCACATAATGGGAATTATGAAGCTAGCGCAGTGGGTGAGGTGAATGTGGTAGAATTAATGAAAAAAAATAATGCCATAATTGGAGGAGAAGGTAATGGTGGGATTATTTATCCTGAATCACATTATGGAAGAGACAGTTTGGTTGGAGTAGCGTTATTTTTGACACATCTGGCAAACAAAAAAATGTCAGTTTCTGCTTTACGTGCTTCATATCCTGAATATTATATGAGCAAAAATAAAATTGAACTGACGCCTCAAATAGATGTTGATGCAATTTTAGTTGCTATGACTGATAAATATAAAAATGAAGATATCTCAACTATTGACGGAGTAAAAATTGATTTCGCAGCAGAATGGGTTCATTTAAGAAAATCAAATACAGAGCCTATTATTCGTATTTATACAGAAGCTTCTTCTCAGGAAAAAGCCGATGTTTTGGCGCTTCGAATAATTGATGAAATAAAATCAATCGCAGGTATTTAAAAATTAATTATAGGTATTGGATAAAACAAAAAAGTTTGATGATATTTTCATCAAACTTTTTTGTTTTTAAAAGGATTTTTTTTAATACTTTTTAACCTTGCTTAGAGCTGTTTTGTAATTTTCGTTTACCTTTTCCCAATTGATCAATTTGTAAAAAGCGTCGATGTAACTTCCTTTTCTGTTTTGATAATCAAGGTAATATGCATGCTCCCATAAGTCAATTCCCAGAATAGGTGTGCCGGGAATCAATGCATTTCTCATCAAAGGATTATCCTGATTTTCAGTAGTTGTAATTTGTAATTTCCCTGCTTTATCAACAACCAGCCATACCCATCCTGAACCGAATTGTTTAGTTGCTTCATTTTTAAATTGAGTGGTAAGGTTGTTAAATGATCCAAATTCTTTATTGATTGAGCCAGCCAAAGTATCTTTTGGAGTTTGCTCTTTTGGAGTCAGAATATCAAAATAAAGAGTATGATTATAATATCCGCCTGCATTTTGACGAAGTTTAGCATTATTCAAATCCATTTTTTTAAGGATATCTTCAATAGGCGCATTTTCAAATTCTGTTGAAGCAATTTCTTTATTTAAATTATTAGTATAGGATAAATAATGTTTAGAATAATGGGTTTCTAAAGTCAGGGATCTTATCGCGGGAGCTAAAGCATCATAGTTAAAAGGTAATTTGGTTAAAGCGAAAGAACCTTCATCAGCTTTTACATCTGCAGGAGTTCCAATTATAATTTTTTCTTCTTTTGTGGGTAAAGGAACTTCAACAACTTCAATCAACTTTTTATCATTACAGGAAAATAACATCAGTAATGAAGCTGTGAAAGTAAAACGAATCATGTTTTTCTTCATAATTAATTATTTTGATGTTAACGAATTGATTATTTCAATGTAATTTTCTTTTGCTTCTTCAATAGATATATGACTAATTTGCATCCATGCATTTGTTTTGAACGCGTCACGCAAACCAAAATTTTCAGATTGATTGTACACGGCAGTTCCAAACGTAGCTTGTTTGTAATATGCATAAAGTCTTAACTGCACATCTTGTGGCAGTGAAGCCTGTGTCATCTTCATAGCTTTTTCTACAGCTTCAGAAAAACGAATATCTAAATCTTTTTTACTCATTAAGCTTTCGTAGCGATGATTGTTTTACCTCCAATTGCTTTTTGACCCAAAACTACATCAATTGGAGTATCTAAAGGTAAAAATAAATCTACTCTTGAACCAAATTTAATAAAGCCTGCATCAGTACCCTGAATAACCTGAGTTCCTTCTTTAGCATAATTTACAATTCTTCGTGCCAATGCACCGGCAATTTGTCTGTAAAGTATTTGTCCAAATGTGTCGTTTTCTATTACAACAGTTGTTCTTTCATTTTCTTCACTTGCTTTTGGATGCCACGCAACTAAAAATTTCCCAGGATGATATTTACTAAATTTTATAATTCCATCCATTGCATAACGAGTTACGTGGACATTAATAGGCGACATAAAAATAGAAACCTGTAAACGTTTGTCTTTAAAAAATTCACCTTCATAAACTTCTTCAATGACTACAACTTTTCCATCTACAGGAGCAAGGATATGATTACTGTTTCGAACTGCAATTCTTTTTGGGTTTCTGAAAAATTGCAGAATTATAATTAAAACTGCTAAAGCAAAAATTTGCACTAGTTTTTGTAGCCAGTAAATATCAATAAATTGGTCAGCTAATAAAACCACAATTACAGTAAAAACTACACCTAATAAAATGGACGGTCCTCCTTCTTTATGAAACATAATATAAAATTTGATAAAATAAAAATATAACTGGTGCTACAAATATAACACTATCTAATCGATCTAAAATGCCTCCATGTCCGGGCATGATTGCCCCACTGTCCTTTACAGCTGCTATTCTTTTAAATTTTGATTCGATCAAGTCGCCAATTGTTCCAAAAATACTGGCAATTAAAGCAATAATCGTCCAAATCAAAATAGATCTGCTGCTGAATTCAGGATTGGGCTGAATGTAAAATTTTGAAATCAAAAAGCCTGCAAAAGCAGCAAAAACAACCCCGCCAAGAAAACCTTCTATCGTTTTTTTAGGCGAAATACGTTCAAATAATTTATGTTTTCCAATGGATTTTCCAACTAAATAAGCAAATGTATCATTTGTCCAGATTAAAATAAATAATCCAATAATTATTTTTGGATTATAATCATTAGTCCCAAAAGAAATTTTAATGATAAAAACAAATGGCAAGGTGATGTATCCAAGTAAATACAGGTATTTAGAAGAAGTACTTACTTTTTGTACATTGTCGTAAAATAAGAATAAAATACATTTTATAGCGATAACAATAGTAACAGCCAGAAGTATTAAATCGAGTTGTTGGGTATTGGTATTTAAATTTAATTTTAAATGAAACGAATCTTCTAAAAATAAAGCAGTTTGTTTATTGTAGTGACTTAATAGTATAATACTTGAGTATAATAAAATACTGAAAAGAATCGAAAAGACTTTATTGAGGTTAACCAGGTTGCTGAATTCATAAACAGTAATGAGTAAAAAAATGCCAAACAGGATAATAAAGCTTTCTGTAGAAAACAAAATAGAAGTTAGTAGTAAAGCAATATAAACAGCACCAGAAATGGTCCTCTTGAGTGTTTCATTCATCTTAAAGGTCCTCTAAGAGCAACAAGTATAAATTTTTTGCAACACTTCCGTATTGAGTAAAATCTTCTTCTTTTGCTTTTTCGAAATATTTTATTGTAGTAATATTCGTAGGGTAATCTCGTTCGTATTTTCTTTTTATAGCGCTCAGTCCATCACTTTTCATAGGTAGTATTTGGCTTGTTGTTGCTATTATGACAATATTAGCCGGTAACTCGTTTGGCTTGTCTTGTCTAATTTGTTTTGATGAAAATAAAATTGAACCTTCATCAGCAATAAGATTTTCGCATGATGCCAATAGGAATTTTGGATTTTTAGGCGAAATGTAGAGCAATTTATTTTCTTCTAATAAATGAAAAAGAGCAGGTTCGTAACATAAAACCTCATTTTCAAACCAGTCATTTTCTTCTAAAATATTTTCAAATTGTTCTTCTACTTCCTGTTTGTTTTCGCAGTATAAAAATTTACCTCCATTTTTTTTAAAATTAAAAATGAATTGTTCATCTATTGACAAATGACTGTTTGGAGTAGGATTATTTCCATATTCACTTTCATTTTCTTCATCAGATGAAGTATTGGCAGAACCAAATATTTTTTTGAAAAAACTCATTTTATGTGAAATACTTTACATGTTAATTGAAAACGTTCAAAGATAAAAAAATCTTAATTCAAAAGGGTATTTTGAATTAAGATTTTAAAAAATATTACTTAACGTATCGAATAATTTATGAAACGACCTCTTCTAAATTTTTATCCCAGGTACGCTTTCCGAAAATTGTCTCAAGATCATCTTTAAAGATGACTTCTTTTTCGATTAAGATATCAGCAAGCTGATTTAATTTATCTTTATTTTCTTCAAGAATTTGAATAGCTCTTTGGTATTGCCCTTCAATTAATTCTGAAATTTCAGCATCAATAATTTTTGCAGTTTCATCAGAATATGGTTTAGAAAAGTTATATTCACTTTGTCCTGTTGAATCGTAATAAGTAACGTTTCCAATTTTATCATTCAAGCCATAAATGGTTACCATAGCACGAGCCTGGCGCGTTACTTTCTCTAAATCGCTTAATGCTCCGGTAGAAATTCTGTCAAAAGTTACTTTTTCGGCAGCTCTTCCTCCCATAGTGGCACACATTTCGTCTAACATTTGATCTGTTCTCACGATTTGTCTTTCTTCTGGAAGATACCAGGCAGCACCTAAACTTTGTCCTCGAGGAACAATAGTTACTTTGATAAGTGGTGCAGCATGCTCTAACATCCAGCTCACAGTTGCGTGACCAGCTTCGTGAATTGCAATTGCTCTTTTTTCTTCTGGAGTAATGATTTTGTTTTTCTTTTCAAGACCTCCAATGATTCTGTCAACCGCATCAAGAAAATCTTGTCTGTCTACCGCTGCTTTGTTGTTACGGGCAGCAATTAAAGCAGCTTCATTACAAACATTTGCGATATCAGCACCGGAGAATCCTGGTGTTTGTTTTGCAAGAAAATCTAAATCAAGACCCTCGACTTTTTTAATAGGCTTTAAGTGTACCTGGAAAATTTCAGCTCTTTCGCGAATGTCCGGTAAATCAACAAAAATTTGTCTGTCAAAACGTCCTGCACGCATTAAAGCTTTGTCAAGAACGTCAGCTCTGTTTGTTGCTGCTAAAACAATTACGTTAGAGTTAGTTCCAAAACCATCCATTTCTGTTAATAATTGGTTTAAGGTGTTTTCCCTTTCGTCATTTCCGCCAGACATATTGCTTTTTCCTCTTGCTCTACCTACTGCATCGATTTCATCAATGAAAATGATTGCAGGAGATTTTTCTTTTGCCTGCTTGAATAAATCACGAACACGTGATGCACCAACTCCAACAAACATTTCAACGAAATCAGAACCTGATAATGAGAAGAAAGGCACTTGCGCTTCACCAGCAACAGCTTTTGCTAATAATGTTTTACCGGTTCCAGGAGGTCCTACCAATAAAGCTCCTTTAGGGATTTTACCTCCCAGGTTAGTGTATTTTTCAGGATTTTTAAGGAATTCAACAATTTCCTGAATTTCTTCTTTAGCCCCTTCTAGACCAGCAACATCTTTAAAAGTAGTTTTAATATCTGTTTTTTCATCAAAAAGTTTAGCCTTAGATTTTCCGATATTGAAAATTTGTCCGCCTCCGCCAGCGCCTCCGCCAGACATTTTGCGCATTATGAAAATCCATACACCAATGATGATGATGATAGGTAGTAAGCTAACTAAAATATCACTCCAGTTGCTCGCTTCTTTAAAGTCATAATCAACTAACTTTTTTTCTGCTTTAGCTTTGTCTAGTTTTTCCTGAAAAGATTTTAAATCACCAAATTTAGTTGTGTAATGAGGACCTTTGTTAGGCCTGTCAAACATATCTTTGGCTACTTTTTTATTCGCAGGATCTTTTAATGCTGCATCAGAAAGATAGATTTCAGCATCTTTATTGTTGAATATAATAACATTTTTAATTTGCCCTTTAGCCAGCATATTATCAATGTCTGACGATTTTAATTGGGCTGGTTCGCTCAGATTAGAACCTCCTGTTGCAAAACTTATAAATAAAAATACCAAAAGTATTGCGGCGTATATTAGCCAGGGGCTTATTTTGAATTTACTCGGATTTGGATTATTATCTTTAGCCATTATTAGAGAAAGTTTCTTTTAGTATTTGTTTTCGATTGTAGTTATTTTGGCGTCACCCCAAAGGCTTTCGATATTGTAGTATTCACGAATATGCTTTTGAAAAACATGTACCACGATGTGCACATAATCCATAAGAACCCATTCTGCATTATCGGTTCCTTCTACGTGCCATGGTTTATCTTTTAAGTCTTTCGACACTGTTTTCTGAATGGAGTTTACTATGGCGTTAACCTGTGTGTTTGAACTTCCGTTACAAATTACGAAATAGTCACAAACTGCCGTTTCTATTTCTCTTAAGTCCAGAATATCGATATCATTTCCTTTTACTTCTTCAATCCCTTTGATTATGTTCGCCAACAGAACATCATTATTAATAGTCTTTTTCGCCATGAATTATATTTATGAATTTGTAAAGTTACCAAAATTTGTCATTATTTTTGAACCTTAACAAAATATTAAATTAAGTTATTAAAATTATTTTAATGAAACTAATCAAACTCGATGCCATAGATTCAACAAATGACTTTCTTAAGGCATTATCCAGTCAGGATGAAATAGATAATTTCACAGTGGTAACAGCTGAAAATCAGATAAAAGGGAAAGGACAGATGGGGGCCAAATGGGTTTCTGAGGCCGGTAAAAACTTAATTATGAGTGTTTTGGTTAAAGATTTTTTATTTGATACGGAAAAGGTTTTTGATATGAGTTTAATAGTTTCATTGAGTGTAATCGAAACATTAAAAGAATTAGATATTCCTCATTTAAGTATTAAATGGCCTAACGACATTATGTCATATAATAAGAAAATAGGTGGCATACTTATTGAAAATACTCTAAAAAGTGATGGCAGAATCGTGTCAGTAGTTGGGATAGGATTGAATGTTAATCAGGCAAATTTTGAACATTTACCACATGCATCATCATTGAAAGTAATTTGTAATAAGGAATTTGATAAAGAATCACTTCCTTTTTTAATTATTGAGAAAATGAAACAAAAAATAGGATTATGGGAAAATACTTCTGCTTTGTATCAGCAAGAATATTTCAATTTCTTATTCAGAAAAGGAGTGCCAATGCCATTTAAGAATCTTCACAATAAAAATTTCATGGGAATTATTCAGGGTGTTTCTCCAATCGGAAAGCTTCAGGTTTTACTTGAAGATGATTCTATTGCTGAATTTGAAATAAAGGAGATTCAAATGCTTTATTAGTCCGATTATGTTACTTACTTAAAGTATATATTACAAAATTATTGCTTAAATGAAAAAAGTCCAATCGTTAGACTGGACTTTCATTTATAATTCACAACTAATAATTCGATTATTAAAGTTTATTCATATTATTGGCTAAAGTTTCAATGAACTTACTGATTGGACCTTTAACCATCATGGCCATCATGGCGTTAAATTCACCTTCAAAAAATAACTGAACAGCACTTTCTGAATCAGAAATACTATCAATATTTGAAACTAAAGTAAAAGGAAGCTTATCACTTGCAGCACCTAAAACGATTTTGTTTGGAGCTATTTTGTCTTTCATTTTAAGTTTTATTTCCGGCATCCCTTTTAGTCCAAAAATAAAAGCATCTTCCCCGGTTACTTCAAATTTAGCTATGTTGTCCGGCATTAATTTTTCAAAATTCTTTACATCAGACAGTAAACCAAATAATTCCTGAGCTGATTTCTGAACGGTAACTTTTGGACTTTCTAAGTTCATATGTTTTATTGTTTTTTTATTGTTTTTTCTGGTAAAGTGATTAATAGACTAAAGAAACTGTAAATTATTCCTGTCTCCATGTTGACGGACTCACACTCCAATCCTGTAAAGCGGTTTGCTGATCTTCAGTAATGTATTGCTTCTCAACAGCTAAACTTAATAAGTTTTCATAATTACTCAATGTAAATAAATCAATATTTGCATTTTTGAAATTTTCTTCAGCAACACTAAAACCATAAGTAAAAATGGCTGCCATCCCTTTAATATTTGCACCTTCATTACTTAAAGCTTCTACAGCCATAAGACTGCTGTTACCAGTGCTGATTAAATCTTCGACAACAACAACATTCTGACCTTTTTGCAAAAAGCCTTCAACCTGATTTTGTCTTCCGTGTTTTTTGGGTTCCGGACGTACATATACAAATGGTAATCCCAGGCTTTCTGCAACAAGAATCCCAATTCCAATGGCTCCTGTGGCGACTCCTGCAATAACATCTGGCTTACCAAATTGTTTTTCTATATTTTTCGCAAATTCATCACGAATATAATTTCGGATAATTGGAAATGAAAGAATTAATCTGTTATCACAATAAATAGGTGATTTCCATCCGGAAGCCCATGTAAAAGGATTTTCTGGATTCAATTTAATTGCATTTATTTGCAAAAGCAATTCTGCTGTTTTTTCGGCGGTATCTTTATTAAAAATCATAGTACAAATGTATAAAGTTTTTGTGAACGACAAACCACTTTTTTTGACAAATGAAATCTCAAAAGAGACTAATTTTCAATTGTTCCTGTTGGAGAGTATTGATATAGAGCAGCTTATTGTAAAAATATTTCAAAATAAAATTCAAAAGGCCTATTTATACCATCCCGACGAGAAGGAAATAATGAAGACGCTAAAAGCCAAAATACCTGTAAATAAAGCCGGAGGAGGTTTTGTTTATAATAAAAAAGGTGAAGTTTTGTTTATTTTTAGAAACGGAAAATGGGACTTGCCAAAGGGTGGAACTGAAAAAGGAGAGGATATTGAACAAACTGCTATGCGCGAAGTTGAGGAAGAAACAGGTGTTAATCAACTCCGGATTACAAATAAACTCCAAAAAACCTATCATGTTTTTAAGCGCAACGGAAAATATAAATTAAAAATCACGCATTGGTTTGAGATGTACTCTGATTTTGAAGGAACCCCTCAAGGCCAACTAGAAGAGGGCATCGAAAAAGTAGCGTGGCTAAATCCGGAACAAATCAAAGAAGCGCTTAAAAATTCTTATGAAAACATTAAATTATTGTTTGAAGAGGAAGGAAAACCAATTTTTAAAATTCCAGACTCTAATTAATTATCATGACCTGCTATCCGCGCTATTTAGATAGCTTGCTTCTATCCCTCACGCGAAGTTTTAGAATTTGTTTCAAGTTTTTTGCTGTCAGATTATTGGAAGTATGTGAAAAACTCTCTGATATTTCTTTGTATGTAAAACCGTAAAACAATTTCTTGTTTATGTAATTGATTATTTTGTGCTTTAAAGTATGGATAAATATGATGTTTTACATGGGTTTTTCATAAATATACAAAATGTTTGTAATTGTAATCTAATTGTGCTTTCGATTAGAAAATAATATGTCCCGAAATACAAACTTAATAATGTGCATTAATTTAAATCATCAGTATTTCAACCTGAAACCTGAAACAAGAAAAACCTGAAACAAATTTTACCTACTTTTGCAAAATGAATAAAAAACAACATCCAGACAATATACTTTCTAATTTAGGAATTGAGAACCTGAATGAAATGCAGGAAATGGCACAAGATGCTATTTTAAATGAAAACAATGTTTTATTGCTTTCTCCTACAGGTTCTGGAAAGACATTAGCCTTTCTGCTTCCGGTTTTAGAATTATTACAGCCCGAAATTTTATCAGTTCAATGTTTAATTTTGGTTCCGTCCCGCGAACTTGGATTACAAATTGAGCAAGTCTGGAAAAAAATGGGTACCAGTTATAAAGTGAATATTTGCTATGGCGGACATTCGATTGATACAGAAATTAAAAACTTAAGCAATCCGCCTGCTGTTTTAATTGGGACTCCTGGAAGAATAGCAGATCATATTGACAGAGAAACTTTTCGGACAGATAAAATTCAGACTCTAATTCTGGATGAATTCGATAAGTCGCTTCAATTAGGTTTTCATGAGCAAATGTCTTTTATTATTGGAAGATTACCAAAAGTGAATAAAAGAGTTTTAGTTTCTGCAACTTCAGATATTGAAATTCCGAAATACACCAGAGTAGTAAATCCAACCATTTTAGATTTTATTCCGGAAGAAGAAGAAAAAGCAAATCTTTCGTTGAAAATGGTAGTTTCACCTCTTAAAGATAAATTAGAAAGCTTATTTAATTTGATTTGTTCCTTGAAATCGCAGTCGGCTATTATATTTTGTAATCATCGCGATGCTGCCGAACGTATCAGTGATACTTTAAATGAAAAAGGAATTTATTCAGTTTACTATCATGGTGGCATGGATCAGGAGGAACGGGAACGTGCTTTAATTCAGTTTAGAAACGGAAGCGTGAATTATTTAATTACTACCGATTTAGCCGCTCGTGGGCTGGATATTCCGGAAATGAAACACGTCATTCATTATCATTTGCCTTTGAAAGAGGATGAATTTACACATCGTAATGGTCGTACCGCACGTATGCAGGCTTCAGGAACAGCTTACATTATTATTCACGAGAGTGAGAAAAAAATGGATTATATTGATTATAGTATCGAAATCCTCAATGTAAAAAATGCTGCTGCTCTGCCAAAACCCCCTGAATTTCAAACTGTTTATATCAGTGGAGGAAAAAAAACAAAACTGAATAAGTTCGATATTGTTGGGTTCTTTTCGCAAAAAGGAAAACTGGAAAAAGATGATTTAGGTTTGATTGAGGTCAAAGATTTTGTTTCGTTTGCAGCTGTAAAATATAATAAAGTGAAAGATTTGCTTAAAAATGTAAAAGATGAGAAGATGAAAGGAAAGAGATTTAAAATTGAAGTTGCGAGAAAAGTAGTAAAAAAAGAAGAGCCCAGATAAAAAAATATGTGTTTTTTGAATCGAAATTTAAAAAAACTTCTGAATGTTGAATTTAGTTTTTGTTGTAATTAACTGATTATTAAAAAGTTGTAATTGTTTTGTTTTTGAGTGTGAAAAATTTATACAAAATTCACAATTTAATGTTAACCAAAGCGTAATTTTAGAAGTAATTTTTCATAATTTCGGCGATTATTAATAGTATAAAAATTAACCCCAAATTCATTATGAAAAAGATTATTACCCTTGCCGTTTTACTTTTTAGTTTTGTTTCATTTGCACAGATTAAAGTACTTGAAACTGTACCTGTTGAAAAATTAGGAAAAGTAAACAACAATTATATTCAAAAAATTGGAGATGAATATACTGTTTATTATACTAGTATTGTGAGTGATGATGACGATTCTTCAAGCTTAAGAAAATTCTCTTTCAAAAACGTTAACAACGATTATGCAAGTCTTTACAGTATCATTATGAATGGTTTTAACGCGACTCCTTTATATGATATTAAATTAGAATTGCCTAACAATTATATTTGGTTACATTACACAGGAAACACTCTTCCTGAGAAATCAACAGTTCAGTTTATGGTTTCAAGCAAGGATGCTTCTTCAGGTTCAAGTAATGTTTCTGAGCCTTTTGTAAAAGATCAGATCAATAAATTATTTCAAAAATAATTTTGCTTTAATATAGAAAATTAAAAAAGGCTATTTATCACTGGATAGCCTTTTTTAATAGATTTGGAAAATGTTATTTTCTAAAATTCTTATGATTGTGTTTTCGCTTATAATGGGTTTGTTTCAGGTGTTTTTTGTCTTCAGAAATTACACTAATTGTGCCGTCAATTTCAAGCATACAAAGCTTGACATCTGTAAAGTGTTCTAAGCCATGTTCTCGCATCGCTTCTTTTAGTTCATCATTAGAGATATCTAATTTACTTAAAGTTCTGAAATCAAGTTTTCCATCATGAATTAAGACTTCAGGTTTGTCCAGAAGTAAATCGTTAAGAAGTTTGTATTTGTGTGTTAGTTTTTTAATTATAAAATTGATTATAAACAAAACTAAAGCAGCTACCAAACCTCCCCAAAGACTGGTGTCAGGACCAACCATTGCGTTTTGAACAGAATTGCTAATCAATAAAATCAGAATGATGTCAGCGGTGTTTAATTGAGATAGCTCTTTTTTACCGAATATTCGTATAGCGATTGTCATAAAGAAATAAACGGCAGCACTTCTTATAATGATGTCTAAATAGGGAAATAGCATATTTTTTATTTAAAGTTAACAAAAAAAGCTTTGTCAAAGTCTAACCTTGACAAAGCTAATATAAGTGTGTTTTAACTTAAATGACTTAAATCAATTTAAAATTCTTTTCGATTGCTTTGATCATTTCTCCTGCAACGTCTTTGTTGGTCGCGCCTTCAATTCCTTCAAGGCCTGGAGAAGAATTTACTTCAAGCAATAAAGGTCCTTTTGAAGAACGAATGATATCAACACCTGCTACTTTTAAATCCATTGCTTTTGCGGCTTTAATCGCGATCTTTTTTTCTTCAGAAGTCACTTTTATTACTGATGCAGTTCCGCCCAGGTGGATATTAGCTCTAAATTCGCCCGGCATCGCTTCACGCTGAATGGCGGCAACTACTTTACCATCAATCACAAAACAGCGAATGTCTTTTCCATTTGCTTCTTTAATAAATTCCTGGACTAAAATATTTGCGTTTAGACTTTTAAAGGCATTTATTACGCTTTCTGCAGCTTTTTTGGTTTCAGCCAAAACAACGCCTTTTCCTTGTGTTCCTTCTAGTAATTTTACAATTAAAGGAGAACCTCCAACCATTTTAATTAAATTGTCAGTGTCTAAAGGTGAATTTGCAAAACCAGTCGTTGGAATATCAATACCACTATTTAAAAGCAGTTGCAGCGAGTACAATTTATCTCGTGACTGTGTTATAGCTGTAGCCGAATTTAGAACAAATACTTTCAAAGCTTCGAATTGACGGGTCAGGGCGCAGCCATAAAAAGTAATGCTTGGACGAATTCTCGGGATAATAGCGTCAAACTGATTTAGTATTTTTCCACCCCGATAATGGATTTCTGGAGTTTTAGCATCCAGTTTCATATAGCATTCTTTGATGTTCAAAAAATGCATTTCATGGCCACGCATTTCACCGGCTTCCATAATTCTTTTGTTGCTGTATAATTCGGGGTTACTTGCTAAAAGACCAATTCGTAATCCGGAACTTGCCTTTTCAGAATTTTGATAAAGTTCTTTTAATGTTTCAGTAGAAGGCTGTCCCAACATGTATTTTTCTTCTGGATCGACTAATACGCGTCCGCTCATTGCTTCACGTCCCAAAAGCATGCGAAAGCCCATAGAATCCCGATTGGTCAGTGTCATTTCGATTGGCCATTTTATTTCGCCAAGTTTAATGCTCGTCTGAATTACATAACGATGTTCCCTGAAACCGCTTGAACTTTTTACAATTCTTTTGTCAATCAAAGGAGCTTCGCAATGGATTACGGTTTTAATGTTATTCTGAATTGGATTAATATCGAATTTTACCCAATTGGCATCATTTTTTATAAATGGAGCTATATTAATCGCATGCATTGCCGAAGTTTTTGCACCTGAATCCACACGAGCCTTGATTGTAGGGATTCCCAGTTCAGGAAATGCGCACCATTCTTCACTGCCTAAAATGACTTTGTTTTGAAGCATATATTGTTTTTTATTGTAGAGATTTAATAACCAAAAATAGCTATTTGCTTTATTAAAGATAGTGATTAATCTAAAAAAATACACCCGTTATGTTATGAAAACGTAACGGGTGTGTTATTTCTGTTATAAATTTAAACTAATTTATTGATTGGTCGGCTCTTCTGCTTTATGTATTTCTACTGAAAGTTCCTCAGAATCATCTTTCAAATCCATTACAATTTCATCACCTGAATGTATTTTTGAAGTGATAATTTCTTCGGCTAACAAATCTTCAACATATTTTTGGATAGCTCTTTTTAGTGGTCTGGCTCCAAATTGTCTGTCAAAGCCTTTTTCAGCAATAAAAGCTTTTGCTTTGTCAGTGAGGCTTAAATTATAGCCTAATTCCGAAATACGGCTGTAAAGCTTTTTAAGTTCAATTTCTATAATCAAATCGATATCGGCTTTTTCTAATGCATTAAATACAATTACGTCATCAATTCTGTTTAAGAATTCAGGAGCAAAGGTTTTTTTCAATGCATTTTCGATAATGCTTTTAGAATTTTCATCAGCCTGAGCCACTTTAGCAGCAGTTCCAAATCCAACACCTTGACCAAAATCTTTCAACTGACGTGCACCAACATTCGAAGTCATGATAATGATAGTGTTTTTAAAGTCAATTTTACGACCTAAGCTATCAGTCAAATATCCATCATCTAAAACCTGAAGCATCATATTGAATACATCTGGATGTGCTTTTTCAATCTCATCTAAAAGGACTACACAATAAGGTTTTCTGCGAACTTTTTCAGTTAATTGACCACCTTCTTCGTAGCCAACATATCCCGGAGGAGCTCCAACTAAACGTGAAATAGCAAATTTCTCCATGTATTCACTCATGTCGATACGAACTAATGCATCTTCAGAATCGAATAACTCTTTTGCTAAAACTTTTGCCAATTGTGTTTTACCTACTCCGGTCTGACCTAAGAAGATAAAGGAACCAATTGGTTTATTTGGATCTTTAAGTCCGGCTCTGTTACGCTGAATAGAACGTGCGATCTTTAAAACAGCGTCGTTTTGTCCGATTACTTTATTCTGAATCAATTCCGGTAATTTAGCCAGTTTATTGCTTTCTGTCTGAGCAATTCTGTTAACAGGAATTCCGGTCATCATAGAAACAACATCGGCTACATTATCTTCAGTAACTTCAATTCGGTTGCTCTTAGAATCTTCTTCCCATTGTTCCTGAGCAAGGGCTAAATCTTTTTCAATACGTTTTTCATCATCGCGAAGTTTGGCTGCCTCTTCATATTTTTGTTTTTTGACAACCATATTTTTGTTCTCACGAACTTCTTCTAACTGACGCTCTAAATCCAAAATTTGTTTTGGAACGTCAATATTGGTGATGTGTACACGAGATCCGGCCTCATCCATAGCATCGATAGCTTTGTCCGGTAAAAAACGCTCAGACATATATCTGTTTGTTAATTTCACACAAGCTTCAATTGCTTCCGGAGTGTAAGTCACATTATGGTGATCTTCGTATTTGTCTTTAACATTGTTCAAAATGGCAATTGTTTCCTCAACAGAAGTTGGTTCTACAATTACTTTTTGGAAACGTCTTTCAAGAGCACCGTCTTTTTCAATATATTGTCTGTACTCATCAAGAGTGGTAGCACCAATACATTGTATTTCACCTCTTGCCAATGCAGGTTTGAACATGTTTGAGGCATCAAGTGAACCAGTTGCTCCGCCGGCACCAACAATAGTATGTATTTCATCAATGAAAAGAATAATATCGTCATTTTTCTCAAGCTCGTTCATTACGGCTTTCATTCTTTCTTCAAATTGTCCTCTGTATTTTGTTCCGGCAACTAAGCTTGCCAGGTCAAGAGTAACAACGCGTTTGTGAAAAAGAATACGGGATACTTTCTTTTGGATTATACGCAAAGCCAGTCCTTCTGCAATAGCAGATTTACCTACACCTGGTTCTCCAATAAGAAGTGGGTTATTCTTTTTTCTACGGCTTAGAATTTGAGATACACGTTCAATTTCTTTTTCGCGTCCTACAACAGGATCCAGTTTTCCTTCTTCTGCCATTTCAGTTAAATCTCTCCCAAAATTATCTAACACCGGAGTTTTTGATTTTTTGTTTGACTTATTGGCTGGATTGTTAAAACTACTTTCTTTTAAACTGTCATCTTGTCCTGAATCATCGTTGTATGATTCGTTTTTTGGCAAGTTTTCTAAGAATTCTTCTTCGTTTGGCGTCATATTTAAATATTGTTCTTTAGCTATATCATAATCTATTTTTAGTTTATTCAACAGCTTGGTTGTTGGATCATTTTCGTTTCGCAAGATGCATAAAAGCAGGTGTGCCGTACTAATCGACGAGCTTTGAAATACTTTAGCCTCTAGAAAAGTAGTCTTCAGTGCCCTTTCGGCCTGTCGGGTAAGATGAAGATTTTTCTTTTCGGTGTTTACTTCAACGCTGTGGTTGGCCGGACTCAGTATTTCTACCTTCCTGCGTAAATGGTCTAAATCGACTGCCAGGTTATTAAGTATATGAATAGCTTTTCCGTTACCATCTCTTAAAATGCCCAGCATTAGATGTTCAGTACCAATAAAGTCGTGCCCTAAGCGAAGAGCTTCCTCTTTACTGTATGTAATAACATCTTTTACTCTTGGTGAAAAATTATCATCCATAATATATAATTGGTATTGTAAATTTAATGAATTAGTGATTGAAAAACAAAAACCATACCTTTCAGAAACACCTGTCAGCTAATAGACAAAAAAAATAGTAATAAAACAGTTAAAAAAGGCTTAATTTATTAACTAAAACATAAAAAAAAGTTGTTAATAAATCATTGAAATATCTGTAAGGAAATAGCTGAAAAAATTTCAAAAAAACGTATCTTGGCACGCTTTGAAAATTAATATAATTATTTAATATAACATTATGTCTGAAGGAGAAAAGTTAATTCCTATTAACATCGAAGAAGAAATGAAATCAGCTTACATCGATTATTCGATGTCGGTAATCGTATCAAGGGCACTTCCGGATGTTAGAGATGGCTTGAAACCGGTACATCGAAGAGTTCTTTACGGAATGTATGACTTAGGAGTAACATCAAGATCAGCCCACAAAAAATCTGCGAGAATCGTGGGAGAAGTTCTGGGTAAGTATCACCCCCATGGGGATACATCTGTTTATGATGCCATGGTTCGTATGGCTCAGGAATGGAGTATGCGTTATCTTTTAGTTGATGGTCAGGGTAATTTTGGTTCTGTAGATGGGGATAGCCCTGCAGCAATGCGTTACACTGAGGCCAGAATGAAAAGGATTTCGGAAGAAATTATGGCAGATATCGAAAAAGAAACTGTTGATTTTCAATTGAACTTTGACGATACATTATATGAGCCAAAAGTAATGCCTACGAGAGTTCCTACATTGTTAGTTAACGGAGCAACAGGTATTGCAGTTGGTATGGCAACCAATATGCCTCCACACAATTTAACAGAAGTTATCAATGGTACTCTGGCGTACCTTGATAATAACGATATTGAAGTAGACGAATTAATGACACATATTAAGGCTCCGGATTTTCCGACAGGAGGTATAATATATGGTTATGAAGGCGTTCGCGAAGCATTTAAAACCGGTAGAGGACGTATTGTAATGCGTGCTAAAGTTGGTTTTGAAGAAGTTGACGGAAGAGAATCAATTATTGTTACTGAAATTCCGTATCAGGTTAATAAAGCTGATATGATTAAACGTACAGCAGACCTGGTTAACGAGAAGAAGATTGAAGGTATTGCGAATATCCGTGATGAGTCTGACAGAAACGGTATGCGTATCGTTTACATCTTAAAGCGCGATGCCACTCCAAATGTAGTTTTAAATACCTTATATAAGTTTACACAATTACAGTCTTCTTTCAGTGTAAATAATATTGCATTAGTAAAAGGCCGTCCTCAAATGCTGAATCTGAAAGATATGATTCATTATTTTATTGAGCACCGCCATGATGTTGTAGTTAGAAGAACGCAGTTTGAATTGCGTAAAGCAGAAGAAAGGGCTCATATTTTAGAAGGATTAATTATTGCATCAGATAATATTGATGAAGTAATTGCCATCATTAGAGGTTCTAAAAATACAGAAGAAGCACGTGAAAAATTAATCGAAAGATTTAGTTTATCGGATATTCAGGCCCGTGCAATTGTTGAAATGCGTCTGCGTCAGTTGACAGGACTGGAACAAGATAAATTAAGAGCTGAATTTGAAGAATTGATGAAGTTAATTGAGCATTTAAAAGCTTTATTAGCTGATGTGAATTTGAGAACTAACCTTATTAAAGAGGAACTTGAAGAGATTCGTGAGAAATACGGAGATGAACGTCGTTCTCAAATTGAATATTCAGGTGGAGATGTAAGTATTGAAGATTTAATTGCCGATGAAAATGTTGTAATTACAATTTCTCATGCAGGTTACATCAAACGTACAAACTTAACAGAATACAAAACTCAGAATAGAGGCGGGGTTGGACAAAAAAGTGCAGGAACAAGAGATCAGGATTTCCTTGAGCATATGTTTGTTGCAACCAATCACCAATATATGATGTTCTTCACGCAAAAAGGAAAATGTTTCTGGATGCGTGTTTATGAAATTCCTGAAGGAAGTAAAACTGCAAAAGGAAGAGCAATTCAAAACCTTGTAAATATTGAAAGCGATGATAAAGTAAAAGCTTTCATTTGTACACAAGATTTAAAAGATAAAGATTATATCAACAGCCATAATTTGGTTATGGTTACGAAACAAGGTCAGGTTAAGAAAACATCTTTAGAGAAATATTCTAAGCCTAGAGTAAATGGTGTAGCAGCTATTACTATTAAAGAAGGCGATGAGCTGATGGGGGCACAGTTAACAAACGGAGAAAGCCAAATTATCTTAGCTGTAAAATCAGGAAAACTGGTTCGTTTTGAAGAAACCAAAACCCGTCCAATGGGAAGAACAGCTTCTGGAGTTCGCGGTATTACACTAAAAGATGATACTGATGAAGTTATTGGTATGGTTACTGTTGATAAAAATGATATTAATGATTCACAAATTCTTGTTGTAACTGAAAATGGTTATGGTAAACGTACCAAATTAGTTGATGAAGATGGTGAAGATGTTTACAGAATTACAAATCGTGGAGGTAAAGGAGTTAAAACGCTAAATATCACTGAAAAAACAGGAAAGTTAATTTCTATTAATGCTGTAACGGATTCTGATGATTTGATGATTATCAATAAATCAGGATTGACAATCAGAATGGCGATTGAAGATTTACGTGTTATGGGGCGTGCTACTCAGGGTGTAAGATTAATTAATCTGAAAGGGAAAGATTCTATTGCAGCTGTTACAACTGTGATGAAAGATGAAGCTGAAGAAGCTGTTGTAGATGAAGACGGTAATGTTATTGAATCCGGAATTGAAAGGGTGAAACCCGATTTAGAAGTTCTTGAAGATGATGGTGCAGCTGAAGATGATGAAGACGATGATTCTGAAGAAGAAGTTGAAGATGAGGATGATGCTGAAGAAGAGGAATCTGAAGAATAAAATGAACCACACAAATTAAAAATTAATACAAATTGAATATTATGAAAAGTAAATATGTAATACTTGCATCAGCATTATTGATTTCAGTAGCTACTTTTGCTCAGAAAGATCAGATAAAAAGTGCTGAAAAAGCATTAAAAGGCGGAGATGCCCAAGGTGCGCTTGCACAATTAAAGGACGCGGAAAATCTTATTGTAAATGCAAAAGATACAGAACAGGCACAATATTATTTTATTCAGGGAAATGCTTATTTAGATCTTGCAAACAAAAAAGTAGAAGAAGGGAAAAATTTGTCTCTTGCTGCCGAAAGCTATAAAAAATTAATTGAAATTGAGAAAACATCTGGAAAGCAAAAATTCTCAACTCAGGCTGCCGCTTCAATTACTCAAATTAAAGGATTGTTAATTAATTCAGCTATTGCGGATACACAATCAAATAAAGCTGCAGAAGGAGCAAAAAAATTGTACGATGCTTACTCTTTGGATAAAAAAGACACCATCAATTTGTATTATGCAGCGTCTACTTATGTAAACGCTCAGGATTATGATGCAGCTTTACCAATGTATGAAGAGTTGAAAAAATTAAATTATTCAGGAAAAGGAACAAGCTATACAGCTGTAAACAAAGCTTCTGGTAACGAAGATGGTTTTAATAATGAAAAAGACAGAGATTTAGCTGTAAAATTAGGAACTCATGAAAAACCTAAAAAAGAAGTTATTCCTTCTAAAAGAGGTGAAGTTTACAAAAATTATGCATTGATTTTAGTTCAGAAAGGAAGAACTGAAGATGCTAAAAAAGCTTTGGCTGATGCAAGAAAAGCTAACCCGGAAGATTCTTCTTTAATCCTTTCCGAAGCTAATTTATATTTAGAAACTAAAGATTACGATACTTATAAAAAGTTAGTTGGAGAAGCTTTGCAAAAAGATCCAAATAATAAGGAGTTAATTTTCAACCTTGGTGTATTAAGTGCAAATGCTAAAAATGCTGCAGATGCTGAGAAATATTATTTAAAAGTGATTGAAATAGATCCTAATTATGCAAATGCTTATCTTAATCTTGCTGCATTAAAATTAGAGGCAGAAAAACCAATTATTGATGAAATGAATAAATTGGGTACTTCTGATAAAGACATGAAGCGTTATGATGTATTGAAAAAACAAAGAGAAAATGTTTTCAAAAGCGTAATTCCATATCTTAAAAAAGCAAATGAACTGGATCCAAAGAATGAAGATGTTTCTAAAACATTGTTAGGTGTCTATAAAGCACTTGAAATGACTGCTGAAGCTAAAGCTTTAAAAGCAACAATGTAATAAGGTTAAAGAAAATAAAAATAAAAAATCGCCTAAATCAACTTAATTTAGGCGATTTTTTATTTCCTACATAATTCAAATTTTTAAAATATAATAGTAATATAATGGAAAATACTTGACATTTTAATATCTAAGAAAATGTCCTGTCAAGTTAAATTATTTAGACTTGATTATGCTTATATTGATTTTGTTTGTGATTTGATTCTCATAAGATAATTGCGAAGATTTTGTAATAGGTTGTTCTGTTCTTTTGGCCGATAACAAAAAAGCAGACCGTCGTTATTGATGGCCTGCTTTCTATTTAATGATTGCGATTTCTAATAAGAAATCTAACTATTATTTCAACTTGTTTTCGGTATCAATATAATTACCTGTAATAGTTACTCCACTATTTTTAGTTACTTTTCCATAAATGGTAATTGAAGAATTTCCAATAAAATTAATTTTTGCACCGCTGTTAAGTCTTAGATCACCCCAAATTACTACTGATCCTTCTATTTGTAATGTGGCATTACTATTAATGATAAGTTCTGTTGGGTTTGACTGCTGATATTTACCCTGAGCTAAGCTTCCTCTTATGTTAAAAGTACCTCCGCTGTTTAGGATCAAACCATTCTGAATTGATATAGAACCACAATGGGTTAATATACCGCCTGAATTTACTATCGCTGAATTTATCGCAGTAGATCCTGAAAACGATTTGATTTCATTTGAATTTAAAATTAAATCTTTACCCTGATTGTAAGTTCCATATTGAGAACAGCTGGTAAATGCTGAATTAGGTTTCTCCATCTTAATAATTTTTAATCCACTTTTGCCACTTGCAACATAGATATAATTACCACTGGATTTAACATAGTTTGATGATCCCGAAATTCCTAAAGTGCCTAATAAATTAAGTTGCTCTCCACTTTGATAAACATTAAGTCCTGCTGCACCATTTGCAACAAAAACATATCCTTCGTTTGCAGAAACTGCATTTGTAACATTATCCTCTCCTGCAGCAGTTATACTTAAAGTTTGTAATTTTGAACCAGTATTAATATCGTAAACGCCTAAGCCGTTATATCCTTCAGAAACTAAAATTTTTGTTCCGTTAATTTCCATTGTTCTTTTTGCACCGCTCACATCTGTTGGTATACTAAAGTTTTTTTGCAGAGCCAGATTTGACTGATTGTAAACATTTACTCCTTTAGTCCCGCTTAAGGTTATAACCTTATCATTGTTTAATGCAACTGATCGTAAATCTTCTGTAGTTACATTTGCAACAATTGCCTTAGTTGAACTATTAAATTTATAAAGGCTTCCCTTATCGCCTGTGACAGCAAAGTAAGAAGAACCATTTGCCGTAACATCAGTTGTAACTCTGCTTTCTAAATAATTGATTTTGTATTTATCCGTAAGCAAACCAGAATTCAATTGCATATTGATTACTATTGAAGGACTTGCTAACAATGGATCTGTATCTACATCTTTTGCGGCTCCAATAATTAAATTGCCATTAGAATAGCTGAGTGAAGTTATATCTGTATTAGCAATTAAAGCAGAAGTAACTAGTTTAGGTTTGTAAGGGTCTGAAACATCAATAACATCAATTGCTCCTGAGTACGCATCTCCTCTCATAATGTAAGATACGTATGCATAGTTTCCATTTACAACAACATGACTAGCCTGTAATGTTCTACCATCTTTATCAACTGGTGGATTTATTTCTGCAATCTGTACTAAAGGGAGACTGGTTGTTCCTGTGTTGGAAAATTTTCCGGTTGCAATATTGTTATCTATTGAAATTACTCCAGAATTGGCATAATCAAGTCTTTTATTTAAAGAAGTTTGATCCGTAGTTATAGTAATATTTTTTGCTGACTGATTGTTATTTGAGATATCATCATTATTTTCACATCCTATTAATAGTGACATAGCTAAAAATGAAAATAAGTAAATATTTTTTCTCATAAGTTGTGATTGGATTTTTAAAATTCGGTGCAAATGTAAGCTGTTTTTTTGCAACATAATGCAGGTAAAAATGTTAATTTTTTCAATAAAAGCGCTTGTTTTACAGTTGTTTAGCTTTAAGTGTATTTTGACGGATTTTACTAACACTTTATCGTAAAAAAAGAGAGCATCAAATTTTGATGCTCTCTTTTGCTAAAATTAAGATAACGTTTTATCTCCTTCCGTGGCCATGATCATCACGTCTTTCGTGTCTGTCATGTCTATCGTGTCTGTCATCTCTATCATGATGTTTATAGTTTTTATGGTGATCACGGTGACGGTCATTATACGCATATCTAGGTCGTGGTTCGTAACATCTTTGTGGCGCACCGTGGTATCCTTTATAGTATTTTACTTTATGTCTGTCAAAATATTTATAAGGAGTTCTTCCATGGTAGTCATTTAAAACTACTTTATAGCCTCCATATAAGTCGTAATTTCTGTAAGGTCTTGGCAAATAAGAGGTTCTAACCCATCTTCCTGCTCCAAAATAAATGAATTGTGAAGCACGTACATCATAATAAGCTTCAATATCCGGAAGATAATAATATTCTACTTCTGAATATCCAACTGGTCCCCAGGCAGGAGGTGTTCCTATGTTTACATTTACAGATACCTGAGCTTGTGTCGAATTTGCAATGATTAGAAATAATCCTACGATTGCTATTTTGATTGTTTTCATTTTTAATACTTTTTTAATGTTAATCTATATGTGGATATTCATATATTGTGCCAAAACATAAAAGGTAAATGTGTTTTGAATGTAAAAAACAATCTAAAAAGTAATAGTTAAATCGTATCTTGTTGATTATTAATTTGTTTTAGTTAGAAATAAAAAAACAAAAAATGCTTATTTATATTCCACAATTTTAGGTTTTCCTAATTCAAAAGACTGAAGTCCGATGTCCTGAGTTTCAAATGTATTAGTTTTAAAGATACTTTCGCCCTGAAACGGGATGGTAGGATAATATGAAATTGAAAGCTGAAATGCGCTAAAAACAAGATAATCATTACTTATTAAAACTCCCACACCAATTTTTGAAAAATATTTATTTTGCAGCAATCCTGAAGAACTGTTTCCTAATACAGCAATAGAATAATTAAAATAGGGATTCAGCCTAAAGCCTAAAACTTCTTTAGGAGCATATGTCTGAGTTTGTAAAGTTAGTACCATTTTGCTTTTTCCGTAATATGCTGCATTAAAACCTGCAAGACCATAGTTTTCATTTATAGTAAGCTGATCTCCCACAGAGCTAGCTCTGTTGATTCCTATAACCATTTCAGGTTTAATAAATTGTCTTAACTTCCATTCTCCTAACGTCAATAGGCTAGTAAAATAATTTGCCTTTAATGAAATTGAGGTCTGATATGTCTTGGATTGATTAAAAAAAGTGCCAATCTCAAAGTTAGTACTCAAAAAACCCCATTTGTAATAGTCCCCAAAAGAAGCCTGGGCACCTACGTATGGCCGCCATATTTTATTTTTATACTGATATCCAAGTGTTATGCCATAGATCCTTCCAATTGGAACATCTTCGGTAAAACCATTTCTAAAAATATAATTATCTTTCACGAATTCCCTTGTATTTATTCCGAATCCCATTAAAAATTGTTTTTCGTCAGAAAAAAAATTAATAGTATCAAATTCAAAATTAGGTTTTTCAGTGTAATCAATGTTTAAAAAGCGTCCGGACACAATCAAATTAGTAGTTCTCTCCTTTTTTTTAGGATTTACCCCAGTTATGTTAAATGCTTTTCCGGCCCAAAAATCATGCGAGTTATACTTAAATGGCTGGTATTCATATTTTAATGTTGCATCCTGTAATGTGTCTCGTCGATATTGTTGTTCCATAATAATACCACCAGCCCATTTGGCCAAAGGAGAATAAAATGGTCTTTCGAAAGCAATACCTTTGATATAGTTGTCATCTAAATCATTGAAATATTTAAATTTTGTAGTAACAAAAGTGTTTTTAATGTTAGGTATTGTATATAGAGCATTATGACCATTATGTCCATCCTCAAATCTGTTAGAAAATTTATATTCTAGCTGCTGTCCGGTACCAACGAAGTTACGGTCATTAAATCCAATACCAATCCGCGAACTTGATATTGAAAATTTTGGAATTAAGCTCCAGGTATCAAGAACACGAACCGTAATATCAATTGAGTCATTTGTTGGAGAAACCAATTCCTCAGATATATTTACTTTACTTACGAATTTTTGGGATCTTATAATACGTTCAGTTTCTTTTATTTTATAAGTGTCGTAAGCAGAGTTTTTTCTAAAAAGTAATAAATTCTGAATTGCAAATCTTTTCGTCTTGAGGTGTAATTTATTTCCTGTTCTTTCTCCCCAATTTTTAGGAACCATAGTCGAATCTGTATCAGATTGTCCAAACGGATCTAAGGTTATAATTCTGATGTTGCGAATAATTTTTCCATCTACATTAGGCAAGTGTTCCTTTTCGACTAATGTTTTGTTCTTTTTTTTTATTTTAGCAGGCTTGAAAATTATTTTTCTTAAGAAATTAGTAAACTTACTTTTTTCAGAAAGCTTTTTAATTTTATGATATTTTTCAAGGCTATCTTTTTTAGTCTGTTTTTCTTGTGAAAAGGTGCTTTGGGAAAAATTCCAAAGAAAAATTAAAAAGAAGAATATTTTTACAAACCTGTAAGACATGCTAATAAAGTTAGCTTAAATTATTGATTTTTTATCATATAATTAAACTGAGAATAAATATTTAGTTTTCAGTTTTTAATTTTTTAATACGCCAGGTAAATTTTTTTGGCATATGATTTCCCATAACATAGCCCCAAGGTTCTAAAGATTCTATTCTATCAAAAATAATTTTTAAAATAGCCAGTAATGGTATTGCTAAAAACATCCCTGAAATTCCTGCAACACCACCTCCAATGGTAATGCCTATTATCGAAACCATAGCATTTATTTCGACTTTTGAGTTGATGATTAAAGGTACAAGTATATTATTATCAATAAGTTGAACAATTATGTTTACTACAAGAATGCCTATAATCATAGATATTTCAGGTGTTCCTGAAAGAGAAGATAAGATGGTTAAAATACCTGCAATCATAATTCCGATGTAGGGAATTAAATTTAAGATACCAGTCATAAGTCCAAGTAAAATAAAATATTTTGCTCCTATAATCCATAATCCTAAACCTGTCAAAATAGAAACTACAAACATTTCAAATATAAGTCCCAAGATGTAATTGTTTATCGAAATTTTTATTTGAGTAATGATTTGTTGCAATTTCGCATGGTCTTCTTTATCAAATAATTTTGCTAAAAAAAGAATAAAATGAGTCTTATATAATAGGAATAAAAATGTAAAAACAACTACAAGCATACAATTAAACAATACTTCACTTAATGATCCTATCGCCATTCCTATAGTTCCGGATCCATTTTGTACAGAATCGCTGGTTACTTTTTCAATGTATTTTTTTTGTTCCCAGATACTGATTTGAAATTGTTCATGGATATAAGACTGGACATTATTGAAAAATGATATTGCATTCTTTTTAATGATATCAAAATCATTTGCAATGTCAGTAACCTGATAAGAAATGAAAGCCAGGATTGCAGCGATACAAAGTACAAAAATCAGGACTGAGATAAAAGAAGCGATATAAATAGGTAAGCGTAATTTAAAATGCAAAAAAGAATGTACCGGCAATAGTAAAACCGTAAACATAAATGCCAGCATCACTGGAGTTATTATATTACTTCCGATGTAAGTTATGGCTCCAATACAGATTAAACTTAACAATATAAATGTAAGTTTTGCATAAAAGGGCAATAGTAAAGGTTGATTCATTTTTTGATTTTTTAAACTAAAGTTATGCTAAACAAATTTTCAAATTTATTTGTTTAAAATCGTTCCAGCTTTTAAATTTTAGTTTATAAAATTCCCATAAAGGGTTAATCAAAAAATTCTTTGTCCTCATATACTGGAGGCATAATCGAAATTCCTTTTTGTAATAAAAGATTGTTTGGGTAGATAATTTTTTCCCCTTCTTTAGTTTTTAAATTCACATGAAAAGCATTGATGTCCTCTATTTCTGCTTCAATAGGAAAATCTTTATCGTGGATTTTTATGGTGTCGCCAATTCTAAAAGGAAATGAAAAAAATAAGATCATTCCGGATGTTATATTGCTTAAAATAGACCACTGTGCAAACATAGCAACACCAATTACAGTGGCAATGGAAGAAACAGTTATAAAAATATCTTTCGTCTCAACCCCCCAAATAACAATCAAACCTATTGTTACCAAAATATTCATTAAAATATGAATGTATTTAATAACCAGATTAGTGCGGTGTTCTAATAAGTGAGTAGTACTGGCATATCTACGTACCAATTGCGCAATAATAACACGCAGAGCAGCTAAGGCTAACAGGAGAATTATAGTGGTTAGAATTTCCTTGCTATATTCTTTAAATGAAAACATAAATTAAATTTTACTCTAAGATACTCAAATATTCGTAAACCTTTGCAGTTGGAAGCCCCATAACATTGGTATATGAACCTTCAACTTTTGCAACAGCCATAAAACCAAACCATTCCTGTATGCCATAGGCTCCGGCTTTATCATACGGTTTATAATTTTCTATGTAATACAAAATAGCTTCATCAGATAAATTGTTGAAAGTTACTTTTGTAATATCATTTAAAACAGTAGAAGCAGAGCTGGTTTTAAAACAGACTGATGTAATCACTTCATGAGTTGTACCTGACATTGATTTTATCATTTCAAAAGCATCCTCGGCATTTTTTGGCTTTCCTAATGCTTTATTTTGATGCCATACAATAGTGTCACTAGTTACTAAAATTTCATTTTCTTTTAATTCTCCTTCAAAGACATTTGCTTTTAGTAATGCTAAAAAGTCTGTAATTTCAACAGCCTTTAATTCAGGTGGATAGATTTCTTCAACATCTTTTAACCTGATTTCGAAGTCAAGATCCAGGTCTTTGAAAAATTGCTGTCTTCGGGGTGAGCCAGAAGCTAGGATTAGCTTGTATTTTTTTAGTTTTTCTTTAAGCATTATAATGAATGTTTAAGGTAATGACTACAATTGATAGAATTCCGAAAAGTAGAATGAGTTTGAGTAAAGTGCTTAAATGTTTGAACTCTTTTTTTGACTTTGCAGTAAATGTTTTGATTATAAAGTAAAGCAGTGGTGCCAAAACTAACGCAAATGCATATAAAGTAGCTATAAATAGTCCATTTTCTACAAGATAGTTTTTAATATAAAGCAATAATAAAATGAAAGGTATGATTGTCAGCACAGAAGCAATTTTAGCAGTTCGGCTAATACCAATAGCAATAGGAAGCGTGTTCATTCCCTGATTATAATCTCCGTTAACATCTTCTATATCTTTGATTATTTCCCTGATAAAATTAATCATAAAAGCAAATATGGCATAATCCGTTAAAATAGAAAACAAACTGGTCATTTGTGCTTTGTTTTCTGCTATTGTTGCCGGAAAAATATCGAAAATACCAATAATGATAACGCTCATTGCTAATAAAAAAGCCACAACAAGATTCCCTAAAACCATAATTTGTTTTAAGGTTGTGGAATAAAAATAAAGCATTGAAGCGATTAATATAAAAATAGTTGCAAATCCCGGTCTCTGTATCACATTCGATAAATAGAAACCAATTCCAACGCCAGTAATATTAAGAACGATATAAATGTTATAACCTAAAGATTCTGATACAGTTTTTCCAATGATAACATCCTGAGGTTTGTTTATCTGATCAGTTTCAGTATCAAAAATGTTATTAATTACATAGCCGGCTCCTGCAATCAAAACGGTACTTAAAACTAATAGAGCATATTGCCAGTCTGACAAGGCTAAGGGGATATTTTGACCTTTTAAAAAAGCATAACGAAATAAAACCTGCATAAAAGCAAGCATTAACAGATTTTGATAACGAATAAGTTTGAGGTATTTCATTTTGATTTGAAGGTTTGGATTAACAATTAATAATTAAAAGCAGATAATTATTTAGTCGTGTTTTCCATTAAAATATTCCATCCATTTTCCCTGCACTTTCATGACTTGTTCGATAACATCACGTACAGCGCCTCTTCCGCCTTTAACATGCGAAACGTAACGGCAGATATTCTTAATTTCAGGACTTGCATCTTGCGGGCAGGTTGGTAAACCTACTAATTTCATAACATGAAAATCAGGAATATCATCGCCCATGTATAACACATTTTCTGGTTTTATTTTATGTGTTTCAGTATACTGCTTAAAAGTTTCTACTTTATCCGGAGTTCCTAAATGTATGTCTGAAATTCCTAAATTACGCAATCTTATACGAACGCCTTCATTGCTTCCGCCTGAAATAATGCATACGTTAAAACCACTTTCTACAGCAGCTTTCAGTGCGTAACCATCGCGGATATTCATGGTGCGAAGCATTTCTCCTTCATTGGTTACAAAAACGGAACTGTCTGTAAGTACGCCATCAACATCAAAAACAAACGTTGTTATGTCATTCATTATTTCTTTAAAGTGCTTTGCCATTATGTTGTATAGATTGTGTTAAGAGTTTATAGATATTTCTTTGGTTTTCATCGGTCAGATAATTAAGATGTGCCTCAATGGTAGTAGAATCATGGCGTTTCGCCGGCCCTGTCTGTGCATTAGCAGGGCTAAGGACTTTTATTTTATCTGCAGTTTCAAGAATTAAAGGTTTTAAAATATCAAAAGGAACCTGATTGTTTACACAAATTTCCTGCCCTATTTGATATAAATGATTCGTGAAGTTGTTCACAAATACAGCCGAAACATGCAATGCTTTTCTTTGCTCTGAACTAATTGAAAAAACGGCTTCAGAAATACTTTTTGCTACGGTATCTAAAATAGTGTAGTCTTCCGGATTTTCTGCTTCCAGACAAATTGGGATAATTGAGAAATCAACAGACTTTGCTTTAGAAAAAGTTTGTAAAGGATAAAAAACGCCTTTTCTGTTTTTTGAGTCTAAAACATCAATCGAAGTTGTGCCAGATGTATGAACAACCAATTGGTTTTTAAAGGGAAGCTGTTCTGAAACCTCTAAAATAGCATCATCAGAAACAGAAATTATATATAAATCGGATTCATGCAAATTGGCAAATTCTGTAACAATTCGATCAGCATTTACTAAATTAAGCACTGATTCTTTTTTTCTGGAATAGACTTGTACAATTTCAATCTGTTCACTTTTAGTGAAAGCTTTTATCAAATGTTGTGCAACATTTCCGGAACCAATTACTGTTATTTTAATCATAACGCAAAATTAGCATTTTTTTAAAGAAATTGAAACGTCAAAGTTTTGAATTGCGCTTTATAAAATTTGAAGGCAGACAATATAATAAGTCTTTAAAATTGAATTGTAATAGAAAACCTGTTTAATTGGAAATCCTTTGATTTCAGAATACTCTTTTTGGTTTTTATTAACAAAAGACAAATACTTCAAATCAACAATTTTAAGTACTTTTGTGCCACTTTTTATACACAGTAATTCCTTCAAAAATGGATAAAAAAATATTCTCTTTTTTGTTTTCTACAAGATTAATGGCCGTTCTTTTTTTAACATTTGCAATTGCAATGGGTATCGGAACTTTTATCGAAAGTAAATACAATACTGATACAGCCCGAATTTTAATTTACAATACATGGTGGTTTGAAGCTATAATGGTATTTTTTATGATTAATTTCTTTGGAAACATTAAGCGCTATCAGTTATTGAAAAAAGAAAAATGGGCAACTTTATTACTGCATGTTGCTTTTATTTTTATTCTTTTGGGAGCATTTATTACACGCTATATCAGTTATGAAGGCATGATGCCAATTCGCGAAGGAGCAGCTGAAAACCAAATCTATTCAGATAAAACATTTTTAACTGTTTTTGCAGATGGAGAATATAAAGGAGAAATGAAACGCAGGACTTTTGAGAAAAGTCTTTTGTTATCCCCGGTTACCAATAATGATTTTACGCTTTCAGGTCAATTTGATGAAACTCCTTTTGAGATTAGTTATGTGAATTATATTATGGGAGCCAAAGAAACCATAAAACCGGATCCAAAAGGAACTTTATATATTAAATTAGTTGAAGCCGGAGCCGGTGGTCGTGAAGAACATTTCTTAAAAGAGGGAGAAGTCCAAAATATACATAATGTTTTATTTGCTTTGAATAAACCAACAGATGGTGCGATAAATATTAATACAACCGGAAAAGAATATACCATTCAGACTCCTTTCGAAGGTGATTTTATGCGAATGGCAGATCAGTTAAAAGGAAAAGTAACGAAAGACAATGTACAGCCTTTAATGATGCGTTCTTTATACAGTATTGGTGATATCCGAATCGTATTTCCGGATCCAGCAGTAAGAGGAGTTGTTGATTATGAGTCGAATAATGACTACAAAGCAAAATCCCATAGAGATGCATTAATTGTAAAAGTTAAGGCAGACGGCCAGGAAAAAGAAGTACGTCTGTTAGGTTCTAAAGGAAGTGTAGGAGAGCCTCAAACTGTCAAAATTGGAAAAATTGAATACAGTTTATTCTACGGAAGTAAAGCATACATTCTGCCTTTTAAAGTAAAACTAAACGATTTCATTGCTACTAAATACCCGGGAACAGAAAAAAGTTATTCTGCATTTGAAAGTAAGGTTACTGTTCAGGATTCTTCTGAAACTTTTGATGCCAGAATTTATATGAACCATGTTTTAGATTATAAAGGATACCGTTTTTTTCAGTCTTCTTTTGATCCGGATGAAAAAGGTACTGTATTGTCTGTAAATCATGATTTTTGGGGAACATCGATAACTTATTTAGGATATTTTATGCTGTTTTTTGGTCTGATGGCTATCATGTTTACCAAAGGTTCCCGTTTTACAGATCTAAAACGTAAACTTGAGAAAGTAAAAGAGAAAAAAGCAAAATTGATTACAATTTTAGTTTTGATGTTGAGCTTTAACGGTTTTGCACAAGAGCCACATGTACATACACCGGGAGACAATCATAACCACAATCATACACACACTCATAACGATGATCCTAATGATCATGCCAATCACGTAACACGACCGCCAAGCCAGAAACAAATAGATTCATTGCTGAATATTTACAAAGCACCGGAAGCTCACGCTGCAAAGTTTGGTCGTCTGATTATTCAGGATGCTGGTGGGAGAATGAAGCCTATTAATACTTTCTCCTCTGAATTATTACGAAAAGTAAGCCACAGTGATACATATAACGGAATGAATTCTGATCAGGTATTTTTATCAATGACACAATATGCCCAGGTTTGGATTCAGGTTCCTATTATTTATTTAAGAGCAGGAAACGATAGTATCAGGAAAATCATTGGAGTAGATAAAGAAGCAAAAAACGCACCTTTTGTGAAATTTTTTGATCAGAATGGTAATTATAAATTATCTCCTTATTTAGATGCAGCTTATAAAGCAGCAAACCCTAATCAGTTTGAAAAAGATTTTATTGAAACCGACAAAAAGGTCAACCTGATGGAATCTGCATTAAGCGGAAGTATTTTGAAAATATTTCCTGTTCCAAATCATCCGGGCGATAAATGGATTTCATATCTGGAATTGGAACATGCGGGTTTAAAAGGAATGGAAGCAACTTATACCAAACAAATCCTGCCACTTTATTTCAATGCCTTAAATAATGGATCTATTTCAAAAGATTTTAAAACGGCCGATGATTTAGTCGAAAGCATCAACGGTTTCCAAAAGAAATTTGGCGCTAAAGTACGCCCAAGTGAAGAAAAAATTGATGCCGAAATCGCTTACAATAAATACGATGTTTTTCAAAAATTAACATATTGGTACATTACAGCAGCAATCATCATGTTTATTTTTACAATCGTAAATATCTTTTTTGAAAAAAAATGGATTCGTTTTTGTGTAAATGCATGTCATATTGTTATTGGACTTTTTTTTGCATTGCACACTTTAGGCTTAATTGCACGTTGGTATATTTCGGGACACGCTCCCTGGAGTAATGCTTACGAATCTATCATATATGTAGCTTGGTCCACAATGTTTTTTGGATTAGCTTTTGATAGAAAATCAAAATTAACTGTTGCTTCATCAGCTTTTGTGACAGCGATGATTTTAATGTCGGCGTATTTGAACTGGATTGATCCGGAAATTGCAAATTTACAGCCTGTTCTTAATTCATATTGGTTAATGATTCACGTTGCGGTAATTGTAGCAAGTTACGGTCCAACTGCATTAGGATTTATACTTGGTTTTGTGTCATTACTATTGATTTTCTTTACAACAGAAAAAAACAAAGCCAAAATGGATTTAAACATACAGGAAATCACATACATCAACGAAATGGCATTGACAATCGGATTGATTATGTTAACGATAGGGAACTTCCTTGGAGGACAATGGGCCAATGAAAGCTGGGGACGTTACTGGGGTTGGGACCCAAAAGAAACCTGGGCATTAATCTCAATTATGGTGTATGCTTTTATAATTCACGCCCGTTTTGTACCTGCATTACGAGGAAAATGGACATTCAATCTGATGAGTATGTTTGGTTTTATATCCATTTTGTTCACCTATTATGGTGTGAATTTCCACTTAGTTGGTCTGCATTCATACGCGAGCGGAGAAGCAAAATCCCTTGACTGGATATATTATTCACTATTAGCGATTTCAGTGATAGGGGCTGTAACGTATCCTAAATACCGAAAATATTATAAAAAATAATAAATGCTATTTTATGTAGAAAGGTTCAGCTATTATGGTTGAACCTTTTTTGTTTATAATAATGAAGTTTATGAATTTGAAATTTTAGGAGCTATTTCCTGCTGTACACTATATCTTTTGTAGCGAACCCCGCTACAAAAGGATGCCATTCCCATCAGGGCTAGTGCTTCAGTTTTCATAATAAGCCTTGGTGGAAATGAAAATATTTCTCAGCTTAAGTCTATAGGTTTTAGGAGTTTTATTAAAAATGTTAAATCCATATTTACACAAAAAAAAGAGGCTGTCTCAAAAGGACAGCTTCTTTTCGTTTATAAAAAATTAAGATAGCTATAAAAAATTAATTCGGTTTTCGGAATTCGGCTTTAAAGATGATTTTCCTTTTTTTGACTGATTTTTA
>NZ_JAIQDW010000070.1 GCF_020026925.1 Flavobacterium hibisci
TCGGCGGGATCGCGTCGCGGCACGGGCTGGTCGTGGTCGACGACGCCGCGCACGCCTTCGGCGCCGCGGCGGGATCGCGCCGGATCGGCGCGGCCGCCGACCTCACCGCTTTCAGCTTCCACGCCGTCAAGAACATCACGACCGGCGAGGGCGGCATGATCACGACCGATCGCGCCGACTGGGCGGAGCGGATCCGGGTGATGGCGCTGCACGGCATGAGCCGCGACGCGTGGGCGCGCTACGCGGGCCGCGGGGCCGCGCAATACGAGGTCGTCGAAGCCGGCT
>NZ_JAIQDW010000071.1 GCF_020026925.1 Flavobacterium hibisci
AAGTTTTTTTTGAAATTTTCTCAATCCCAATTTCTTTGTTTTCCTTACCAGTCTCTCAACGAACTTCCGTGTTTTGCGGGGGTGCAAATGTAAAAAGCATTTTCAAATCTCACAAGCTTTTTTGAATTTTTTTTTTTGCTTTATTTCTAAAACCATGATTCCTTTTCTTGTCAGTATTCCGATGAACGCCTTCGCTGTTGCGGGTGCAAAAGTAATACATCTATTTACATTTCCAACCCTTTTTTTTATATTTTTTCCATCTTTTCACAAACTATTTCTTAAC
>NZ_JAIQDW010000072.1 GCF_020026925.1 Flavobacterium hibisci
CATGGAGCAGTAAATGTCGTAGCGCTCCCGGCCCCGCTGCAGGACCTCCTCCGTCACCGGGAAGGGGAAGGTGTCCACGTACGGCTCGCCGGCCGCGTGCAGCGCGATGGCCGTATACGTATCCTGGGCCGCCACGATGCCCGCCGCCTGCTTGCCGTCGAGGGGCCCTTCGCGGCGGCCGTAGAAGAAGTGGGCGTCCTCCTTCAGGTGGCCGCGGGCCACCGTGCCGGACACGAGGGGCCGCGAGGCGCGCTGGTCGGCGAAGAAGTCGCTCCGCTGCAA
>NZ_JAIQDW010000073.1 GCF_020026925.1 Flavobacterium hibisci
CTCCCGATTCCATTACTCTTATTATTTTGTCTTGAAATCTCTTTCAAAACGGCTGTCAATTCAATATGTCTACGAACGTATCTTCTTTTCTTATTTCGCTTGTCTCTCAAAGCGGGTGCAAAAGTAAAACTTCTTTTTGTTTCCTGCAAGAAAAATTTAAAGTTTTTTTTGAAATTTTCTCAATCCCAATTTCTTTGTTTTCCTTACCAGTCTCTCAACGAACTTCCGTGTTTTGCGGGGGTGCAAATGTAAAAAGCATTTTCAAAT
>NZ_JAIQDW010000074.1 GCF_020026925.1 Flavobacterium hibisci
TCAAAACTATCAATATGCGGGCTAAGTGTTTTGGTGTCGGTAGGATTTGGATGCAGGCTGTAGTGCAGAATAAACTGCTTATTGGTACTGATCTGCAGATTGTAAGCCGGTTTTAACTGGCCGTTTAGCATATGGTCCTCTTTCATGCGCATAAAAGTGGCATCGGTATCAGTCTTGGAGAACGAGTTTCTGTTTTGAAGAATTTCTTCTTGCTGTTTGTACTTTTCAAGGTTCTTTGGCCAGTTCTTTTTGGCA
>NZ_JAIQDW010000075.1 GCF_020026925.1 Flavobacterium hibisci
TCTTCTTGCTGTTTGTACTTTTCAAGGTTCTTTGGCCAGTTCTTTTTGGCATAATTGAGCTTCTGGCGTACTTTCGAAGGAACTTTTTTCTCTTTCAAAACTGCATTGATCGTGTTGATGGCAGCTTTTACTTTTTGTGTATCAATAGCCCTAAAATCAACAGATTCTGTATTTTTGAGTTCTTCTTTGGCTACACTCTGTGCATAATCCCAAAGTTCTTCCAGCTGTTGTTCAATACGTTCTTTACTCTTTTTA
>NZ_JAIQDW010000076.1 GCF_020026925.1 Flavobacterium hibisci
GGCCAGTTCTTTTTGGCATAATTGAGCTTCTGGCGTACTTTCGAAGGAACTTTTTTCTCTTTCAAAACTGCATTGATCGTGTTGATGGCAGCTTCTACTTTTTGTGTATCAATAGCCCTAAAATCAAAAGATTCTGTATTTTTGAGTTCTTCTTTGGCTACACTCTGTGCATAATCCCAAAGTTCTTCCAGCTGTTGTTCAATACGTTCTTTACTCTTTTTAATAGCCTTTCCCCAAACAAAAGTATAACGGTTG
>NZ_JAIQDW010000077.1 GCF_020026925.1 Flavobacterium hibisci
CACTTTACAAGTAATTTAAAACTAAAAAGTAATGACAAAAAAAGTAGTTAAGCAAGTAGTAGGAATTGATGTTGCTCAAAAAGAGTTGGTTGTAACTATAGGGCGAAAACTGGATGATTTTTCGATATAATTGTTTGGTTATAAGGTTTTTAAGAACAGTGATTCAGGTATTTTGTCATTAGTTGAATGGGTAAAAAAAATAAGTGACATTGGAGTTACTGTTCGTTATGTAATGGAAGCTACAGGTGTATATCA
>NZ_JAIQDW010000078.1 GCF_020026925.1 Flavobacterium hibisci
TTTTGTCCCATCGGGCACACAAAAAAATCTTTTTCGTGGTTGTAAAAAAGGTTTTGAACCAAAAACGGATTTTGCTGTTGCCTGCGCTTTTGTTCTTTATGAAAGTAATTGTATTTCACATACGCCTTAATTGCTTTTGCTTCCATTAACTCGTAATTTTCTTGGCTGCCGTACCCCGCATCTGCCACGATTTCTGAACTTTGAGTTTGATATTGGCTTTCAAAACCATTCAAATGCCCTTCTAGAGTAGTGGTG
>NZ_JAIQDW010000079.1 GCF_020026925.1 Flavobacterium hibisci
TTTGGAAGTTATTATATTGTTTTCTGCTCAATTTTCGAAGATTATGGGCAAGCGCCATCAGTCCAAATTCGATTTGGATTTTTTCAAGTCCTTTTAAGGTAAACCGGGTAAATTTATTGTTGCTTTTGAGTTGCCCGAAAACCGCTTCAACTTCTATTGGACGTTTGCTTCGGTGTTGTTTCCCTTTTTCAGAATTAAGCCGTTCCTTAGCTTTGAATTTAAGGGCATTCAGGCGATGATTCACTTCAATTCTCC
>NZ_JAIQDW010000007.1 GCF_020026925.1 Flavobacterium hibisci
TCCAGGCTAACTATTATTCGACGAATATCTATCGGTTCTTTTTCGAATCTCCCGATTCCATTACTCTTATTATTTTGTCTTGAAATCTCTTTCAAAACGGCTGTCAATTCAATATGTCTACGAACGTGTTTCTTTTCTTGTTTCGCTTGTCTCTCAAAGCGGGTGCAAAAGTAGAAATCTTTTTTGATTCCTGCAAGAAAAATTTAAAGTTTTTTTTGAAATTTTCTCAATCCCAATTTCTTTGTTTTCCTTACCAGTCTCTCAACGAACTTCCGTGTTTTGCGGGGGTGCAAATGTAAAAAGCATTTTCAAATCTCACAAGCTTTTTTGAATCTTTTTTTGCTTTATTTCTAAAAACTCGATTCCTTTTCTTGTCAGTATTTCGATGAACGCCTTCGCTGTTGCGGGTGCAAAAGTAATACATCTATTTACATTTCCAACCCTTTTTTTTATATTTTTTCCATGTTTTCACAAACTATTTCTTAACTAACTGGTAACAGCTTTTTTACAAATCTATCTTTCTTGGATTTATGTAGGTTTTTTCTTGGTTTAGATGTGTTTTTATCAAATTTGATCGTTTATGTCTGGGCGATTTTATAGAATTATCAGAAATCAGGACCGTTTTAAAGACAATATCATTCTTTCTCCTAACAAAATTCCCTAAAACCCTCTTTAGCCCCGATAGAAGAGGAAATCCTTTTGCTTTTTTCTTTAAAAAGCAAAAGATTGAAGCGGATAGCGGGAATAAGCTACTAACAATATCAATAAATTTAAAACATCTGGCTTCCACTTAGCCAGACAATAATTTCAATCCTAATATATATAACATGATTTCTACTTATATAAAAAATAATCCCGATAGTCTTGTAACTATAGGGATTACTATTTTGAAATATTCAAGGTTATTTCCTTATCTCATTAATTGTTTGTACAAAAGCTTCAACAGGCTGCGCTCCTGAAACAGCATATTTTCTATCAAAAACAAAAAACGGCACACCCTGTACTCCAATTTGCTGTGCTTCGGCAATATCATTTTGCACATCATTCAAAAACACACTCTCATTTTCTATTACTTTACGAAGTTCATTTTTATCTAAACCTGCCTGAATCCCTAACTCTATTAAAGTCGAAGCATCATTTAAATCTTTTCCTTCAGTAAAATATGCTTTAAAGAAAACCTCTTCCATTTCATCACTCAGTTTCCTTGTTTTTGCTAAATGTATAATCCGATGAGCTGTTAGCGAATTCGAAACAATTGCTTTCTCAAAATGATAATCTAAACCAACATTTTTCGCACGTTCAACAACGGCTTTATGCATTTCTTTTGACTGCTCAACTGAAATACCTTTACGTTCAGCTAAAAAAGTATAAATATCCTTGCCATTCTGAGGAGCTATTGACGGATCGAGTTGAAAACTTTTCCATTCAATTTCAAACTCCTCATTTGGAAATTCCGCTAAAGCCTTTTCTAATTGTCTTTTTCCTATATAACAAAACGGACACATGATATCCGACCAAATTTCTATTTTCATACTACAAAGTTAGGAAAATTTGTTTCAGGTTTAAAGTTTCAGGTTTCACGTTGAATACTTTGTGTAAAGTTTGACCACAAAGCAATCCAAGTTTTTTTCTCAGCTCATATTTAAAAACGCAAAGTTCGCATAACTCTATTTAAATCTTATCACTTTACGATTAGACTAATACCTAACTTGAAACATGAAACAAAATAAAAAACCGCAACTCTTATTAAGAATTGCGGTTTCTAGGTATAAAAAATGGTTGGTTAATAGCGATATTTTTTTTTTACAATGATAAATCTTTAATTTGAAACTAAAAAATACCCCTGTAACAAAAAGCTATTCTGATGTTAACTATTTAACATTACAGGCATTACCAACATTGTAACAGTTTCTCCCTCTTCCAAACCATCAACCGGAGTTAAGATTCCGGCTCTATTAGGCAATGACATTTCTAACATAATCATATCTGATTGCAGGTTAGTCAACATTTCTGTTAAAAAACGTGAATTGAAACCAATTTGCAGATCATCACCCTGGTAATCGCAAGTTAATCTTTCCTCAGCTTTGTTTGAATAATCAATATCTTCAGCAGAAACATTTAATTCAGCTCCGGCGATTTTTAAACGAATTTGATGCGTAGTTTTATTTGAGAAAATCGCGACACGCTTAACAGAACTCAAAAATAAAGAACGGTCAATCATTAATCTGTTTGGATTTTCTTTTGGTATCACCGCTTCGTAATTTGGATACTTCCCATCGATTAGACGACACATCAAAATATAATTATCAAATGAGAAAGTTGCATTTGAATCGTTATATTCAATTTTTACTTCTGCATCAGAACTTCCAAGAATACTTTTTAAAATATTCAAAGGTTTTTTAGGCATAATAAAATCTGCAACCTGAGATGCTTTTACATCCGTACGTGCATATTTCACCAATTTATGAGCATCTGTAGCAACGAAAGTTAATCCTTCCGGTGAAAACTGAAAGAAAACTCCAGACATTACCGGGCGCAAATCATCATTACCAGCTGCGAAAATAGTTTTACTTACCGCAGTAGCCAATACATCTGCCGGAACGATAGTAACAGATGGGTCATCAAGATTTACTGATTTAGGAAATTCTTCTCCGGCAGCATAAGCCAATGCATACTTTCCTGAATTAGAACTAATTTCCACTGTGTTATTATCTTCAACTGTAAAGGCTAAAGGCTGCTCAGGAAATGTTTTTAAAATTTCAAGTAAAAGTTTTGCCGGCACAGCTACACTTCCCTTACTCTTAGAGTCGATTGATAATGTTGCCGACATTGTAGTTTCAAGATCTGAAGCAGAAACTGTCAACTCATCATTATTAAGTTCAAATAAGAAGTTGTCCAAAATAGGCAACGTATTGTTACTGTTAATTACACTACCTAAAACTTGTAATTGTTTTAATAAGTAAGAACTCGATACTATAAATTTCATCTGTTTGTTTTTAATTTTTGAGCCTATTTATCGGTTATTTAAACTTTAAAAATAAGGATTACAAATATATCGTAAACAATCTTAGTTTTACAATTTTTTTATTAACATCTATTTGCTGTATTTTCTTTTTCGGATATAGGTAAACAGAAGCCCGAAAACCAACAAAACTAAGATTGGAAGTCCGATAGTTATGAATTGCGTCTGAGTATAATTTTCATAAACTTTCTCTTTATCCAATAGAGGCAAATCTAAATCCTTACTTCTAATGTTAATAAGTCCGGTATCATCCAGCAAATAATTGATACAGTTCATTACAAAATCTTTGTTGTCGTATAAATTTCCTGAGCGCTGGTCGTAACCCAATTCCACTGGCATTCTGTTTTTATCCAATTGATTTCTAGCCAAATCACCATCAGAAATAACAATCATTTTAGTAGGTTTTCCTTTTGCTAAAAATGAATTTTCTTTGAAAGCCAAAACACGATTTTCAAAAACCGAATGAAAACTTCCTTCTAGTAAAACCGACATTGGTAAATTTCCTTTATTAAGATAATCCTTCGGAGAAGTCTGCTCTGAAACAATACCTAAATTGACTTCAAACGGCGTTCCTATTTTTTTGGAATAAGGTGATGACTGCAATAAAACAGTTTTCTTAACTCCGTTTTTCAATGTATCTATTGGACTGGCAAAATCAAATTTGATTCCGCCTAAATTTTTCACAATCGGATGTTTACTTTCAGGTGATACTAATGGCGTAAATTTCCAGATAAAATCCTGGTATTGTGTTGCACTTCCCTGCTCACCTGTCGCTAATTTTATTGGACTCCCCTGTTCGTCTTTTACCAAATCAGGATTGATCCTGAATCCGTATTTAAAGAACATATCATTCAGATTCAAATCCCTTGGATAAGCCAGAGTTGCCCCTGCCTGATTGTAAAGGCTGTCCATATCTGCAGACACCTGATCAATAAGCCACAATGATTTACCACCATTCATTATAAACTGATCTAAAACCTGTTTTTCCTCATCAGAAAAAGCTTCAGTAGGTTTTACGATAATTGCTAAATCATATTTCTTTAAGGCATTTAAACTTCCATTAGGATCTTTACCTACAGAGTCAAGCGTAAAAGGTCCTATGTAATAACTTTCACGAATTTGCATCAACATTTTGGCAATATGAATTTCATTCATTTCCCCATTCCCTTTAATGATCGCGACTTTCTTTTGCTTGTCTTTAGTAATTTTATTGATAGCATCCGCTATTGAGTATTCTAAATGCTGAATTGAACCTATTACTTTTTGCGTAGTAGAAGCCCCCATTCTATTCTTCAATAAGGGAATATTTATTTCCCGGTTGTTATAGACTGCAACTGCCCATGGAAAAACCATTGCCTGAGACTGTTTTCCCTTGTCATCAACCGTAATATTTACCGGAATTAAACCTTTTTGAAAAAGTGATTTTGTTAACGCTTCGCTTTCATCTTTATTTTCTAAAGGATTTACAAATTCAAAAACAATATTAGAATTATAAGCTTGAAACTCTTCTAACAACTGCCTGGTTTCTTGCTGCAAACGTCTGAAGTCAGCCGGCAAATCACCCTGCATATAAATCTTTACAGATAAAGGATTTTTCACCTGTTTAACAATCTGTAAAGAAGTTTCGGACAATGTATATCTTTTGTCTTTTGTTAAATCAAATCGATAAAAAAACAAAGAGCCTAATACATTCAGGACAACTAAAACAAAAATTGTGATCCATAACGTCTTGATATTTATTTGGGCAGATGGTTTCATTAGGCTTTAAAAGATTTTAATTGATAAACTGTAAATGACAAAAACAGAAGTGTAATACTTAAAAAGTAAATTACATCACGGGTGTCAATTACTCCCCTACTCATACTTTTAAAATGGTCCTGCATTCCTAAAACAGAAATAAAACCAGAAAATCCAGGAATTAGAGAAGCCAGTCCCTCAAAACCGTAATAAAAGAAAAAACATAAAAAAACAGAAACGATAAAGGCCACAATTTGATTTTCTGAAAGTGTAGAAGTAAAAATTCCAATAGCTGAATAAGCTGCAATCAGAAATAATAACCCGAAGTAAGAACCAATCGTACTTCCCATATCGATGTTTCCTTCAGGGAAGCCCAGATTTGAAATCACTTTTACATATACAAATGTTGGGATTATTGCCAAGATAATCAAAAATGCAGCACCTAAAAACTTTCCGTTTACAATTTGCCAAATTGATAATGGTTTAGTCAGCAGCAATTCCAGTGTTCCTTGTTTTTTTTCATCAGAAAAACTTCTCATGGTTACTGCCGGAATAAGGAAAATTAGAATCCAGGGTGCCAAAGTGAAGAATGGAGTCAAATCTGCATAACCTGTATTTAGAATATTATAATCTCCTTCAAAAACCCATAAAAATAGCCCGTTGCTGATTAAGAAAATCGCAATGACCAAATAGCCTATTGGAGAACCAAAAAAGGATTTTATTTCCCGTAAAATGATTGATTTCATGTAAAAACGTTTATTCGTTTAATCGTTTGATTTTGTTATTTGCTTTAGCATTATAACCAAAGGCATTACAAGCGCGCAAAAATACCAAAATTGATTCTTCTTTTTTAGAAAAAAAATAAAATTCCAATGAATATGTTTTGACTAATAATGAGCGCCTAAATACATTCTAATTTTACCTTTCATCTAAATCTTAAATTGTTAGAAAAACTGTATTGTAATCACATCTCTGTAATTCAGTCCTAATAAGCTATTTGCAGAACCAACTTTTGAAGGATTGCTTCTAAAAATAGCTATTTCCAGGAAACCGGCTTCATTAAAAATAGCCAGTTTTTCGCCTTCGTATGTTTTTATAGGATACTTATCCGAAGTGGCAATGGCAGAATAATTGGGCAAAATCGTTTTGATACTTTTAGGATTCATAACAATTTCGTAAGAACGACCTTTGGCAACCTCCAAAAATTGCTTTTTAGAGATATTAGTTACTACGTTTCCAAAATGGTCAATATAAATAACATACCCTTTAAGTGAATTGCCATCGTTTGAAACTACTGCCTGCAATTCGTTTATTTCTTTAATCTCTGTGATTTCTTTTCCAATAACATTTAACAACCCGCCTTTTGCAATATGACAGGCTACTTGTATAAAAACATCCAAGTCAGTATAATCGGCAGGAAAACGATCATGGATATTAATTTCGACAATTTTCTGCGGCACAATCTTTTGCGTCAGCATACTTAAAATCCCGTTATCAGCACAAATAAAGTAGTGATCATTCCACAGCATGGCGATATGCTGATTCTCTTTATTTAATTCAATATCGACGCCAATTAAATGAACAGTTCCTTTTGGAAAACTCAGATAGGAAGCACCAATAATGTAACTAGCTTCAGCAGTGTTGAATGGATCAATATCGTGTGAAATGTCTATGATTTTTGCTTCCGGAATTTCAGAAAGAATTTTACCCTTCAACGAACCAACAAAGTGGTCTTTCAAGCCATAATCGGTAGTAAGGGTAATTATTGACATATTTTTGTTTATAACTATTGGTAGTATTTAAATCTAATTTTCATTAAATTTGAGAAATGCAAAGCTAATAATACTTAATGCAAATTGAAAGAAAGAAAATGCAATTTGCCTTTAAAGATATAAACATACCCGACAGTAGATTTGCAGACAAATTTATTTTTAATTAAAAACTACCTCATTTGAACGAAAGAATAATTGAGCTAATAGACATCGCCCCTAAAGAATTTTGGGGCGCTCAGGACAGCCATTTGGAAATAATTAAAAAGTACTACCCAAAGCTTAAAATCGTAGCACGAGGGACCACTTTAAAGGCTTTTGGCGAAAAAGAAGTTTTAGATGAATTCGAAAAAAGATTTCAGAGGCTGATGCTTCATTTTACCCGATACAACAACATTGATGATAATGTAATTGAACGTGTGATTATGAGTGATGGTCAGGATGAAAGAAAATCATTAGATCATGACAAAATACTGGTTCATGGAGTTGGCGGTAAAATTATAAAAGCCATGACGCCTAATCAGCAATTACTTGTTGATACAATCAAAAAAAATGATATGGTGTTTGCTATTGGTCCTGCAGGAACCGGAAAAACGTATACCGGTGTTGCAATGGCAGTAAAAATGCTGAAAGATAAAGAAGTCAAAAGAATCATCCTTACACGTCCGGCGGTCGAAGCAGGCGAAAATCTTGGTTTTTTACCCGGGGATATGAAGGAAAAACTCGATCCGTACATGCAGCCGCTTTATGATGCTTTGCGTGATATGCTTCCAAACGAAAAACTCGAAGATTACATTTTAAAAGGAATTATTCAGATTGCGCCTTTGGCATTTATGCGCGGACGTACATTAGATAATGCTTTTGTAATTCTGGATGAAGCACAAAACACCACCCACTCACAAATGAAAATGTTTCTGACCCGTATGGGGAAAAACGCAAAATTCATGATTACGGGAGACCCGGGACAGGTCGATTTGCCAAGAAGAACTATTTCCGGTCTGAAAGAAGCTATTTTGGTGCTGAAGGATATTGAAGGAATCGGAATTATTTATCTCGATGACAAAGACATTGTACGTCACAGACTGGTTAAAAAGGTTATTGATGCTTATAAGCAAATAGAGAATCACGATTGATTTTATAAATGTCAAATGTAAAACGTGAAATGTGTTTTGATGTTTATTAATATTCGTTTTGTGCTTATTTTGAAATAGGTACAAAACGAATATTTTTTTTGAAGAAGTTTAAATGAAGAAAACATGAAACAACTGGATGACTTTTATCTCAATCTGGAAGAACCTGTAAAAGAAACATTTCTTGCCTTAAAGCAAATTATTCTAAAAAAAGATGATGCTATTACACATGTACTGAAATACGGAATGCCTTTTTTTTGTTATAAAGGAAAAATGTTCTGCTATTTATGGATTCACAAAAAACACAAAAAGCCCTATTTAAGTGTAGTAGAAGGGAAATATTTTGACGAGCCCTTTTTACTTCAGGAAGCTCGTTCCAGAATGAAAATAATGCTATTTGATTCAGATAAAGATTTACCTTTGGAACAAATTGAAGCTCTTTTGACAAAAGCTTTAAATTTATATAAATCAGGAGTTGTAAAAGTTTAAGTCTCTTCAGGAAATAGTTAAATAAATAATAAACTTGCCTTATTTCTGACTTCAGAACGTTTATAACTTTGGGCTTCCCGGCATAAAAGCTTAATTTTGCACCTCATAAATATTTGATTATTAATATGACTAAGCTTAAAAACATAAAAGTTGTAGTAAGTGATCTTGACGGAACTTTACTCAACCCTCAACACAGAATTTCAGATTACACTAAATCCATTTTTCAGGAACTTCACAATCAAAATTATCTTATCGTTGTTGCCACTGGCCGTCATCATCTGGATGCAATGGCTATAATTGAAACACTTGAAGTACCGGTTTATTTAGTGAGTTCAAACGGAGCCCGAATTCATTCACCTGAAAAAGAAGAATTGTTTTCTTTTAATTTAGACAGTGAGGTTGTAAAAGCTGCCTTAAATGTTGAAATAGATCCTGAAATCACCGTAGTTTTATTTAAAGAAAATGTTTGGCAGACCAATAAAATAAATGAAAGATTAAATGCTTTTCAGGCCGAATTAAAGTATCGCCCTGAATTGGTTGATTATAAAACCCTGGAAGATTTTGTTGCCATCAAAATTTTCTTCTCATGCGATAATCATGAAAAATTAGTAAAACTAAAAGATGCTGTTTTGGCTAATTCTTCAGAACATCTGCATCACGCTTTCAGTTTACCGACCTGTCTTGAATTTATGGATAAATCGATAGATAAAGCCGTTGCAATCGAAATGGTTCTTGAAAAAGAAGGTTTTACATTGTCTGAAGCCGTTTCATTTGGTGATGGCTTCAACGATGTTCAGATGTTATCCGCATCAGGAAAAGGATTGATCATGGGAAATGCCCCTGCTCTGTTGAAAGAAACCCTGCCGGATTTAGAAGTTATAAAAACCAATGCAGAAGATGGTGTAGCAAAGTACATCGCTTCCAGAATTTTGAATAAAGAGCTTGTAGAAGGTTAACCTAAAATATATATTCATCAAATACAGCATTCCTGAAATACTTATTCAGGGATTTTTTTATTGAATTAGGTATTTTACAAAGAATTTTACAAAAAATCATTTTTTTAATAGTTTCGTAATGTACTTTTGTTTTTACAAAAAGTATTATAATGACAAAAAACATTTTTATCCTTATCTTTTCATTTTTTGTAATTATTGGAAATAGCCAAAAACTGAAGTTAGAAGAAATAATGAAAGGTGAATCTTTTATTGGAAATCAACCAACAAACGGGCGCTGGTCTCTGGACGGTAAAAAAATCTATTTTGAATGGAATCCAAAAGATGAATTAGGAGCCAGCACTTATTTCTGGCAAAAAGGAATGGTTAAACCGGAATTGGCTACACCAAAAGAAGCTGCATTTTCTCAACTTGATTTTAAAACAAAACCAGGTTCAGATGTTGTTTATTACTTAGACAAAGGAAGTTTATATTCCTATTCGATTCAGTCAAAAACAGTAAAAAAACTGATTCAGCAGTCTATCCCATTGAGCAATTTAGAATTAGGCAGCCAGTCCGGAATTCTGTTTTTTGAGCAAAACAATAATTTATTTAAGTATAATACGAAAGAAGGAACGGTTTTACAAATCACCAATTTTAATAAAGGAAATAAAAAAGAAACAAAACCAGAAAAAGAAACTTTCCTGAATACACAGCAAAAAGAGTTATTTCAATTCATTAGAGATAAAGAAGCTAAGAAGCAATGGAATCTTGCCAAAGCTAAAGCTGTAAAATCTGATTTTGTCAAAGAATACTTTTATGGGAAAGATGATTTTTATAGTTTAAAAGTAAATCCAAATGGCGATTTTGCTACTTTCATGTTAGTAGAAGGGACAGAAGCGAAAAGAGAAAAAATGGAAGTCTTTATCACTGCTGATGGATACAATCAGACCCCTGAAACCAAAGAGAAAGTTTCGACATCTAATTTTGTAAAAACGAAATTCGGAATTTATTCTGTTGCAAAAGATTCCGTTTATTACGTGAATTTTTCAAATTTAAGCCATATTCAGGATACTCCTAAATATTATGAGCAATATGATAACCTGAAAAACAAAGCCAAAGAAGACAAACTGATTGTTGCTCAGGCGCCAGTTTACAATGAAAACGGTTCATTAGCCATTGTTGAAATCAGAAGCCAGGATAATAAAGACAGGTGGCTGGTAAATTTAAATCTTGACAAAGGAACTTTTGAAGAAATTGAATACCAGCACGACGAAGCCTGGATTGGTGGTCCGGGAATTCCCTCCTATTCATTTGATTCCGGTACTCTTGGCTTTTTGGCAGACAATGAAACTATTTATTATCAGTCTGAAGCTACTGGCTTTTCTCATTTGTACACTTATAATGTAAAAACAAAAAAGAAGAATCAGCTTACCACTGGAAACTGGGAAGTTAGGGATGTAACCTTGTCAAAGGACAAGAAAATATTCTATTTGAGTACCAACACCACACATCCGGGAAACAGAAATTTTTATAAATTAGCTCTTACTGATGGTATTTTACAACCCATTTTAACCAAAGACGGTGCACACGAAGTAGTACTTTCACCAGACGAAAAATCACTTTTAGTTCGTTATTCATATAAAAATATCCCATGGGATTTTTATGTTGCCGAAAATAAAAAGAACACATCATTACAGCAGATTTCTTCATCAGTCTCAGAAGATTTTAAAAAGTATCAATGGAGAGAGCCGGAAGTTATTACATTTAAAGCACAGGACGGAACTCCGGTAAATGCAAGATTATATACTCCTAAAGCTGAAATTGCTAACAAAGCCGCTATCATTTTCGTTCACGGTGCTGGTTATCTTCAAAATGCCCATAATTTCTGGAGCAATTATTACAGAGAATATATGTTCCATAATTTGTTAACCGATTTAGGTTACACTGTTTTGGATATTGATTACAGAGGAAGCGACGGCTATGGACGAGATTTCAGAACCGGAATTTACCGCTTTATGGGAGGAAAAGATTTGTCTGATCATTTAGATGGTAAAAAAGTACTAATCGAAAAATATGGCATTGATGCCAGCAGAGTTGGTATTTACGGAGGATCCTATGGCGGTTTTATTACTTTAATGGCAATGCTGACCACTCCTGGTGAATTTACTTCGGGAGCGGCACTACGATCTGTAACAGACTGGGCGCATTACAATCACGGATATACAGGAAATATTTTGAATTTTCCTGAAACAGATCCGGAAGCTTACAAGAAAAGTTCCCCTATTTATTATGCCGGTAATCTAAAAGGAAATTTAGTAATGCTGCACGGAATGGTAGATGACAATGTTGAATACAAAGATATTGTACGTTTGTCTCAGCGTTTTATTGAATTAGAAAAAAAGAACTGGAGTCTGGCTTCTTTCCCGGTTGAAGCACATGGTTTTAAAGAAACTTATTCCTGGATAGATGAGTACAGCCGGATCTTACATTTATTTAATTCGACACTTTTAAAACAATAATTTAGTTAATCGTTTATTGTTAATGGGAATTAATTCTTACAACAAAAACTATAAACTATTAACAATAAACTACCAACAAATAAACATTTGTTTGCTCTTTTAAATAGTTTTAAATTTGCATTCATAAAAACACAACTAAAAGACAATGAGCAATACAATCACAACCACAAATTTTAATTTCCCGAATCAGAAATCAGTTTACCGCGGAAAAGTGAGGGAAGTTTATAATATCAACGATGAACTTTTAGTAATGGTCGCTACTGACAGACTTTCGGCTTTTGATGTGGTTTTGCCAAAAGGAATTCCGTACAAAGGACAAATCCTGAACCAGATTGCTACAAAATTTATGGAATTGACAGAAGATATTGTTCCAAACTGGCTGATAGCAACTCCGGATCCAAATGTTGCTGTTGGACATTTATGTGAACCATTCAAAGTTGAAATGGTGATTCGAGGTTATCTTTCAGGACACGCAGCGAGAGAATATGCTGCAGGAAGAAGACAAATCTGTGGAGTTACAATGGCTGAAGGTTTGAAAGAAAATGATAAATTCCCTGAACCTATTATCACTCCAACGACAAAGGCTGATAATGGTTCTCATGATGAAGATATTTCCCGTGAAGACATTCTTGCAAAAGGAATTGTTTCTGAAGAAGACTATATTGTATTGGAGAAATTTACCCGTGACTTGTTTCAAAGAGGAACTGAAATTGCGGCTGAGCGTGGTTTAATTTTAGTAGATACCAAATACGAATTTGGAAAAACGAAAGAAGGTGTCATTGTTTTAATTGACGAAATTCACACACCGGATTCTTCCCGTTATTTTTATGCTGACGGATATGCCGAAAGACAGGAAAAAGGCGAAGAACAAAAACAATTATCAAAAGAGTTTGTGCGTCGCTGGCTGATCGAAAATGGTTTCCAGGGACAGGAAGGTCAGCAGATTCCTGAAATGACCGATGCCTACATCGAATCAGTGTCAGAAAGATATATCGAATTGTACGAAAATATTTTAGGAGAAAAATTCATTAAAGCTGACATTAACAATATTGATCAACGCATTGAAAAAAATGTATTAGATTATCTTGCTTCCAGACAGTAATTTGGGTTCAAATTGCTATTTTAAACCTTGAGAATTAGTATTACAAATAAAAAAATGCTTGCTATATGATAGCAGGCATTTGTTATTTTAGCCAGAATACTAATCTATGGCTGTTTTTTTTTAGTATTAGTGTAAACTTACTACCCTTGCTATCTTCCAGTCATTGTTTACATTTTTCCAAAAGATCATAAATCTTCCGGCTTTTGATTCTGTATTTGCCGGTTCAGTATTGTTATGAAATTTATGTAAGCCAATTTCCAAAGCTCCATAATCTTTTATTGGATACACCTCAACGCTTCCTTTTACTAATTCACGGGTGACTTTACCACAAACATTTTTCTGAGTACCTTCTATAATATCTTTTTTAGAAGTCATCAGTCCACCTTTGTCATGATAAAATTCTATATCCTCTAAATAAAAATCACCATATTTCTCAAGATTCTTGTCGCAAGAATTATAAAGTCCAAAGAAAATACTGTCCAGACTTATAATCTTTTTATAGAGTTCCGGATCGTCGGGTTTATAATTTTTGGTTACGGCATAATCATAATTCTTTTGAGAATTACAACTACTCAGGCAAAGTACCGACATCAAAATAGCCAAGGTGAGTATTATTTTTTTCATATAAACATTGAAATTATAGACAACTTGTTAATATTTTCTCAAATGTAAATTTAGATAAATAAAATCTTGCATTTAAAAAAATTTAACAATTACAACGTCTTTTGTAAAATTATCAAAACTACTGTAACGAAAATGATAATTTACCGTCTATATTGATAGCAAACAATTTAAATGGCTTATTTTATTATGTAAATGTTAATAAATAGTTAAAACATAGTACCTTGTAATGCATAATACAGAAATTAAATTACCTTTACATCAGAATTAAAAATCATCATCATTAATCAATCAAAAAACAACAATCATTATGAAAAAATCAATCGTTTATTTAGGAGTAGCTTTAGTAGCTTTTACAAATGTTTCTTTAGCTTCAGATTTTAAATCTTTTAATGGAGAGAAAAAAATTATAACTTCTCCTTACGATGCTTCACCGCTAAATGTGGCAATTTTAAAAGGAGACCTTCAAATCGTTTTGAAATTTATTGAATACGGAGCTGATGTAAATCAAATATCAGAAGACATGACTCCTTTAATGACAGCTGCACGTTACAACAAAGTTGAGATAGTTAAAATCTTATTGGCACAGGGAGCAAAACCAGGTATTAAAAATGAAAAAGGATTTACAGCTTTGAAATATGCAGAGTTATCTAATGCTGCAGAAGTAGTTGCCATTTTGAAAGGATTAAAATAAAAGTTTGAATCCAAAAATTTTGAGTTAGTAATAAAACGACCTTCCTGAGCAGAAGGTCGTTTTTATTTTTGATGTTTTCTTAGCCCCGATGGTACTGACATCCTTTTATGGCGGGGTTCGCCGTAAAAGATACAAGGAACAGCGGGATTAGCTCCTGAAAATTAATATCCTTTATTTGATATTTTCAGTATAAAAATACAAAAAGCACCATTAAAAATAATGATGCTTTTTCTTCCCCAAATTAAAATAACCAACTATTACTATTTACTCAATTGGAGCATGTTTTTTACGATTGAATATCCAGAACAGAATTGGGAAGACCAATAAGGTCAAAACTGTTGCTGTCATCAGCCCTCCGATAATTACAATGGCTAATGGTTTTTGTGACTCAGAACCAATTCCGGTTGAAATTGCTGCCGGTAACAAGCCTATTGAAGCCATTAATGCTGTCATCACTACCGCCCTGGTTCTGGCTTTCACACCCATAAAAATAGATTCTTCAAGTGAAAACTTAGCCTTGAGATTATGATGAAATTCGGATATCAGGATAACCCCGTTTTGAATACAGATTCCGAGTAAGGCGATAAAACCAACTCCAGCCGAGATTCCGAAATTCATACCTGTTAAGTGCAACGCGATGATTCCACCAATAACAGCAAACGGGACATTGGCCAAAACAAGCAATGAATCTTTAATATTACCGAATAAGATAAATAACAGGACAAAAATCCCTATTAAACTGATAGGTACCACCTGAGCCAGACGCGCACTGGCACGAACCTGATTTTCAAATTCGCCTGTCCAGCCTGTGGTATAGCCTGCAGGCATTTTTACCTGAGCTACTTTTTCCTGCGCTTCCGCAATGGCACTTCCCAAATCACGGTCACGAACTGAGAATTTTACACCAATAAATCGTTTGGTATTGTCTCTGTAAATAAAGGCCGGACCTGTAACGGTTTTAATATCACAGATTTCTTTCAGTGGAATTTTAGCACCGCTGATGGTTGGCACTTTTAACTCTGCCAAATCTTCTTCGTCTTTTCTGTATTCTTTGGAGAAACGAACCCTTACATCAAATTTCTTTTCGTCTTCATACTTTTGAGTAGCGGTTTTTCCACCAAAAGCCAGTTCTAAAACAGCCTGAGCATCACCCAAAGTTACGCCGTAAGCCGCCATTTTTTCTCTGTCCAGAATCACACTGATTTCTGGCTGGCCAACATTTCTCAGAATTCCGACGTCTTTTATACCGGGAATATTTTTGATTTTCGCTAAAACCTCATTTGATAATTCGTCGAGTTTATCGAGATCATCTCCATAAATTTTCACAGCATTTGAAGCTTTGAAACCCGCTACAGATTCGGCTACGTTGTCGATAACCGGTTGTGAATAATTATAGGTAATTCCCTGATGTACTTTTAGCTTTTGATCCATTTCGTTAATCAGCTCATCCATATTGATTTTGCGTGTCCATTCTGATTTCGGTTTCAAATCTACCTGAAGCTGAATGAATCCAAAACCGTTCGGGTCTGTTCCGTCGTTGCTTCGTCCTGTTTGCGAAAGCACTTTTTTGACTTCCGGAAAAGTTTCCAGATCTTTTCTGATCATTGCCGCTGTCTGCACACTCTCCGGAAGCGATGTACTCATTGGCAGTTCTGCTGTTACCCACAAAGCACCTTCGTTTAACTGAGGTAAAAATTCGGTTCCTAAAAATGACGCCGAAAAGAAAGTTACAGCAATAATCGAAATTGAAATAATTAATGATTTTACTTTATGCTTGAATGTCCAGGCAAAACCTTTCCCTACAATTCGGTCCCAAAAATTTACGAAAGGATTGTTTTTCTCTTTTACATTTTTATTTAAAAGAATGTGGGACAAAACCGGCACCAGCGTTAAAGTGAAAAGTAAAGCCCCCATTAAGGCAAAACCTAACGTAAAGGCCAAAGGCGAAAACATTTTTCCTTCTACTTTCTGAAAAGAAAATATCGGTAGTAAAGCCGTAATGATAATTAACTTAGAAAAGAAAATGGCTTTACCCATTTCTGTTCCGGTCTTTTTGATCAGGCTTCCTTTTGCAATTTTGTTATAGGCAGTCATTCCTAATTGGTGTGCGCGATGATCCAAAACCACAAACAATCCTTCGACCATCACCACCGCACCGTCAATAATAATTCCGAAATCGACCGCACCCAGACTCAGTAGATTGGCGCTCATTCCCATCATTTTCAGACATAAAAAGGCAAACAATAACGAAAGCGGAATCACAATCGAAACCGTAAAAGTAGTCCTCCAGTCAGCCATAAAAAGAAACACAACGCAGGTTACCAGAATAATTCCTTCAAATAAATTGTGCATTACCGTTTCTGTCGTGAAATTCATCAGATTATCACGATCGTAAAAAGTTTCTATTTTAATGTCTTTCGGCAGTATGTTTTCATTTAAGTCTTTGATTTTATCTTTAATTAAAGCTAAAGTTTCCTGTGCATTTTCGCCTTTACGCATTACAACAATTCCTTCAACTGCATCATCATTGTTACCAATACCCGTCTGCCCTACTCTTGGCATGGAACTTTCATAAACAGAAGCTACGTTTTTAACTAAAATCGGATTTCCTCCGGCCTGATCCACAATGATGTTTTCAATGTCTTTTCGGGATTTTAAAAGTCCAACTCCGCGAACTACAAATGCCTGTCCGTTTTTTTCGATGATATCACCACCGACATTTAAATTCCCTGCATCAACGGCATTATAAACCTGAAGCGGGGTAATATTGTATTTTGCTAATTTTACGGGGTCAACACCAACTTCGTACGTTTTAGTCTGACCTCCAAAAACATTCAAATCGGCCACACCAGGAACAGAACGAAGCTGTTTGTCGATCACCCAGTTTTGATAGGTTAATAATTCACGACTATCCCTGCTGTCGCTTTTTACAATATATCGGAATATTTCTCCTGTTGGTCCGTAAGGCGGCTGTACATCGGGTTCAACATCGTCCGGAAGCGTAACATTTTTCAATAAATTATTAACCTGAAAACGTGCGAATGTATCATCTACCCCATCATCAAAAATGATTTTGATCACCGATAATCCAAACATAGTAATACTTCTTACACTCGTCTTTTTCTGAACCGAGTTCATGGAAATTTCAATAGGCGAAGTAACAAAACGTTCTACTTCTTCAGCACTTTTTCCGTTCCATTGCGTAATAATGATAATTTGAGTATTGGTTACATCGGGAAAAGCATCAATGGGCATATTTTTGAAGGAAATAAATCCTGCAACCGCCAGTAATCCCACCCAAAAAAAGGTGAATGCTTTGTTCTTAAGCGAAAAAGCAATAATATTTCGTATGAATTTGTTCATGTCTTATTCGTTTAAAGCACGGTAAATAAACAGCTGATTGTTGGTAATGACTTTTTCATTTTCTTTTAAACCGCTTGAGATGTAGGTAGTTTTACCCACCACTCTGTAAACCTCAACTTGTCTGGTTTCGATATTGTGACGGTCTTTGAAAATCATGACGAAATTTTTACTTTTATCGAAAACAATAGCATCACTCGGAATGGCAATCATCGATTTATCTTCTTTAAAAGACAGTTTGATGTTGGCATTCATATCCGGTTTCAGCAAAAATCCAGGGTTTTGCAGTTTAACCCTTGCCTGCATTGCTTTTGTTTCCGGATCAATTACGTTGAAAATTTTATCTACTTTTCCTTTAAAAACTTTATCCGGATAACTCAAAGTCGTAACATCTGCATCGATTCCTAATTTTACTTTATTGATGTCCGTCTCGTTAATGTTTGCCATTGCCCAGACTTCACTTATTTCAGCAATGTCAAAAATATTTTCTGAGCGGTCACTTCTTAAAAGCATATCCTGATTGATGCTTTTTTGAATGACAAAACCGCTGATTGGTGCTGTTACCTCGTAAATAGAACCTGCTTTGATATTGTAGATTTTATACGTTTCCTGCACTTTACTTAACTGTGACTGTGCTTTATTTACTTCCGATTTTGCCTGAAGTACATCGCTTTCAGAGTTTAATTTTCCGTCAAATAATTCCTGGGCAACTTTCAGGTTGTTTTTGGCTACGAGCAAATCACTTTTAGCATCAAGGGATTGCTTTTCGAAATCAGCAATATCGGTACTTTTTATGGTTGCCAAAACCTGACCTTTTTTTACATAATCGCCAAGTTCAACATTTACCTTCATTACGTTTCCGCCTACAAGTGGGTAAACATCAATCATTTTATTGTTGTCGGCCGTGATTTTTCCGTAAAAGTTCAATTCGTTGGTTACGGGCTGTGTCTGCGCAACTGCCGTTGTTGTCGTTTTCAGCATGTTATCGCTCAAAGCAAAAGAGGTGTTGATCTGCGGATTCTCTACTTCTTTTTTACAGCCTGCAATGGATAAACTCACAATTGCAATTCCGATGATTAGTTTATGTTTCATTTTATTTAGTTTTAAAATAAGTCTTTGTTGATGGTACTGTTTAATTCTTCTGCAGACAGCGCCAGTTTTTTCTTTAACTCGTTTACCTGAATATTCGCCTGATTGTAGCTTTCCATAAAATCTGTAAATTCTAATAAGCTGATATTTCGTTTCTGGAAATTGGTTAAGATTCCGTTATAAACGGCTTCAAAATCAGAGTTTACGGTTGGTTTTATCAAAACATAATTTTTACGCGATTCGTCCCATTTATTCCAGGCAGATGTAATTTCAGTCTGAAGCTGCAATTCAAAATTTTGTTTTTCAATTTTTGACTGTTCCAGAATGGTCTTTGCGTACTTGATATTTCCTTTATTTTGATTCCAGAGCGGCAATGGAATTCCAACAGTCAAATTCGCTTCATTATTAAAAGCACCACTTCGCTGATCGTATTTCGCTCCTAAGGTGATATCCGGAACCGAAAGTGATTTTTGCCATTTTACATTTAGCTCATTGGCATCGATTTCTTTTTGTTTTGCCAGATAATCGGGTCTGTTTGCAATGGCTTCATTTTCGAAAGATTTTAAATCAAAATCAATCGTTTTTAAGTATTTGCTGAATTCGTCTTTTGAAACATTCGGAACAATTTCTTCTGTAGAATTCATAAGCAATTTCAAATTCGCCTGTTCTTCGATGTTGCTATTTACTACTTCCATTCGCTCATTTTTAAAATTCAGATAAAGCGATTGCAGACGCACAACATCCCTTAAAGGAATATTTCCTTTTTGTGCCTGAACTGAATAGGAATTGATTAAATCTTCAATGTGAGCCAATTGTTTGTCTGTAGTTTCCAGACTTTTGGAGTTGTAATAAACCGTATAAAAGCTTTTACGCAATTGCAGTTTCAAGGTTCTCAGCAAATCATTGAATTGCAATTCTGCCAGCTGTTCATTGGTTTGTGCTAATTTTATTTCGTTGCGTTTTTTGCCACCCAGATAAATCAGCTGCTCGATACCAAATACTTTCTGTCCCTGTTTCCCTATATCGAAATATTTATCCCGATCCGGATTGTAAGCGTTTAGTTCTGCTGAAATCACTGGATTGTCCCAAATGCGTGCCTGAATGGTAAGTGCTTTTGAAGCATCAACGTTGTAATGCGAAGCGAGCAGAAAGAGATTGTTCTTTAAAAACTGAGTTTCACAATCTTCTAAAGTGACTGTTTTTTGAGCCAGAACCATCTGATTCATGGCAATCAGCAGGAATAATGCAAATAACTTTTTCATCGTATCATTTTTATTTGATACAAATATGCTATTGCGAGACTTTAAGACACCTTAAGAAAGACCTTAAAAAGTGCTTAAAAAAAATTAAGAAGGATTAAATTAATGAAAAATCAATTGGAATAAATTGCTGTTTTCAGCAGGTACACTATACCTGATTTTTGCATTATGAAGTGTTAAAATACGATTTACAATACGTAATCCAAGTCCGAAACCGGAAGTCCCTTTCGAATTCTCCCCACGCATAAAAGGCTGGAAAAGGTTTCTCTGTTCGTTTTCGCTCAGTGTTTTTCCAGTATTTAAAACCGAGATTATCAAATGATTTTCCTGAGTACTAATTTTGACTTTTGCCTGTTTGTTATCCGAGTACACACAGGCATTTTTTAGAACATTGCTCAAAGCAATTTCCAAAAGGTTTTTATTTCCTTTGATTTCTAAAGCCGTATCGAGATTCTCGCTTTCTTCTATTTCAAAAAGAATAACAAAATCCGGAAACGTTTTATTTAAATTTTCAATGGCCGAAAACAAAATTTCATCCATTCGTTGAATTTCATCATTGGCAGAAGTGTTTGTATCAATTTTAGACAACACCAGTAAAGAATGAATGAGTTCCGATAAATGATTGACATCTGATAAAATAGTACTCAAAAAAGTTTTTCCTTTAATAGATGTTTCCGGGTCTGCAATTGTATTTTCAATTTGCGAAGTAATTCTCGATAACGGAGTTCTGAGTTCGTGTGATGCATGAGCAGTGAATTCTTTTTGTTTTTGATATGAAACCTCTATTCGATCCATCATAAAATTGAACTCATTGGCAATCAGGTCAATTTCGTTTTTATTGCTTTTAGATTCAACTCGGGTATCCAGATTGTTCTCGTTTATATTTTTAATCTTCTGATGAAAAATACTTAACGGATTCATCGCTTTTTTTACCATTAAAGAAGTTAAAACCCAGCAAATACAAGTAAAAAAGATATAAGAAATGATTAAGGTATATCGTAAAAAAAGTAGTTTCCGTTTGCCGTAATCATCTGTGGCCGATATTAAAGCATAAAAATCCCTGTCTTTGGTATCATAAAAAACACCATATACTTCATAATCGCCTTGTTGCTTAAAAAACGTTTTGTGTTTTTTCAGGTATTTTAAATCGTCGACAGACCAGTTAATTTTAGCATCGTCAATACTGCTATAGATCAGTTTGAAATGAGAATCGAAAACCAGTGTTTTTTCATCATACAATTTATTGATCGAATTCTGATCAATCATTTTTAAAAGCTGATCGTCAACTTCTTTTACATTTACGAGGAGTTTAATGTTCGAAAGAGCTTTTATTTCTAAACGATCCCGAAATTCTTCTTTCCTGAAATTAGAATACAAAACAAAAATCACAGTAGAAGCCAGCCCAAAAAGAATTGTGAAGAGCAGACTTACTAAGAGTGATATCCTGTTTTTTAATGTCATTCCTGATCGCTTAGATAATATCCGTAACCAATTTTGGTTCGGATTAGTTTGGTTTCGTGGTCTTTGTCAATTTTTTTTCGAAGAAAATTAATGTAAACTTCAATGGTATTCTGATTGGTTTCGATATGATAATCCCACAATTTTTCGGCTATGAATTGTTTTGAAAGCACTTTCCCTTTGGCCTGAGCCAAAATCAGAATCAGTTTGAATTCTTTAGGTGTAAGTTTTATTTCTTCGCCTGCGCGGAATACCTTCATTTCGGATTCTCCAATTTCCAGATCCTGGATTACAATCTTATCTTCAGCCTGTTGTGGAATTTCTTTTCGTCTTAAAAGAGAAGAAATCCTGGCATACAATTCTTCAAAATGGAAAGGTTTTACCAGATAATCATCGGCACCGCTATCAAAAGAAGCTAATTTGTCTTCGATTTCGCTGAAAGCAGTCAGCATGATGATGGGTGTTTTTTTATCTGTTTCGCGAATCTTTTTACAAACTTCGATTCCGTTTATACCGGGAACATTGATATCAAGAATAATCAGATCATATTCATAAGGGAAATATTTCCTTAAAAGCAATGCTCCATCATAATACGGCACACACTCGAATTCTTTTGAAGCAAAGAACACCGCTATTTCTTTGGATAAAGTAAAATCGTCTTCGAGTAGTAAAATTTTCATATCTGTTTTATTGATTAATTCGGCTATTCTAAAACAGCCGAATTAACGTTTTAAGATTTCTTATTTAAAATAAGAAAAAGTTTCATTGTTTTCAATTTTCAATAATGACTCATAAATAAGCTTAATCACATTTTCAACATCTTCTTTGTGAACCATTTCTACAGTCGTATGCATATAACGCAATGGCAGTGATATCAAAGCAGAAGCCACACCTCCATTACTGTAAGCAAAAGCATCTGTATCTGTTCCCGTAGCTCTGGAAGTAGCATGACGCTGAAAAGGTATATTTTTCTCCTCGGCAGTATCGACAATTAAGTCTCTTAAGTTGTTTTGAACTGCCGGAGCATATGCAATCACAGGACCTTTACCCATTTTAAGATCGCCTTCAACCTTTTTATCAATCATTGGTGTGGTTGTATCATGACAAACATCGGTTACAATAGCAACGTTTGGCTTGATTCGCTGCGAAATCATTTCGGCACCGCGAAGACCAATTTCTTCCTGAACTGAGTTTACAATATATAAACCAAACGGAAGTGTTTTATTATTTTCTTTCAGTAAACGAGCTACCTCAGCAATCATAAAACCACCCATTCTGTTGTCAATGGCACGACAGACGAATTTATTTTCGTTCAAAATCATAAATTCATCCGGATAAGTAATTACACAACCCACATGAACCCCCATTTCCAGAACTTGCTCTTTGGTCTCACATCCTAAATCAATAAAAATATTACTCAATTTTGGAATTTCCTCTTTATCACGCAAGCGGGTGTGAATAGCAGGCCATCCGAAAACACCTTTTACAATTCCTTTTTTGGTATGAATATTTACCCTTTTTGAAGGTGCAATCTGGTGATCAGAACCTCCATTTCTAATAACATATATCAAACCATCATCTGTGATATAATTTACATACCACGAAATTTCATCCGCATGACCTTCAATCACCACCTTAAATGGAGCGTCAGGATTTATAACTCCAACAGCAGTTCCGTACGTATCAGTAATAAAAGTATCTACATAAGGCTCCAGGTATTTCATCCAGATTTTTTGTCCTTCGCTCTCGTAACCTGTCGGCGAAGCGTTATTTAGGTAGCTTTCTAAAAAAGCAATTGACGTATCATTCAGTATAGATTTTGTACTCATAAAAATATTTTTTTGCTAAATTAAAAATTTGCATATTCAAGTAGGGATTTCAAGCGAGGAATTTTATAAAAAATAATCTAATATCTCTATAAATAAGCACACTATCTTTTCAAAGCAAAATGACCTTTAAAGATTCTACTGTCTTCAAGTTTGATTACATACCAATAATCATCTGCCGGCATTTGAGAACCTAAATAGTAACCATCCCAGCCCTGACTCAATGGATCAATTTGTTTTAATAATTTCCCATATCGATCAAAAATCTGGATAATTGATTTTCCATTTGAAGCTGCATTTACCCCTTCTATATTCCAGTAGTCATTATGATTATCATTATTGGGAGTAAAAAATGCCGGAATACCAAACACTGCAACTTCTTTGAGAACAGTCCCACAACCATTTTGGTCTTTAACATAAACTGTATGAATTCCAGAAGGAACATTGTAAAAGGTATTCCCAGCCTGATAATCCCCATTTTGATCATCCAAGACATATACATAATCCCCATTTCCTATAACTGAGACCGAGATGGTATTGGACTCACTAACAGTTGTGATTATATTTGATGCTATATCAGATGCAGAAACTTTTATTGTACGCGTTCTTATACATTGTGTTTGCTTGTTACTGACATCAACCTTGTAAACTCCCTCTTCATTTACAGTTAAACTGTAATTTTTCTCACCAGAAATAGGAATATCATTCCTAGACCACTGATAATTGTAATCGTTGATAGTACTCAAATCTAAAAGCCCTGCGTCTATCTGTTTTGTAAAAGTTGGCAAATTACTGCATACCAATTCTTCTCCAATCAACATAATATTAGGAGCAGGATTTACAACGAAAGCCAACGTGGAAATAGCACTACAACCGAGATTTTTAGGATTTACAATTTCTACCTTTATCTCTTGTGAATTAGTAATAAAAGGATTAGGAAGAGGACTTGACAACAAATTATTGTTGCTGTCATAATAATTAACAACCATTCCCGATTGATTACCTAACAGAGTAGTTTGAAAAGAAGAAGTATCAAAGGCATATTTTCCATCTTGCAAAATTGGATCCTCTTCATCATCACAAACAGTAGTTAAAGCGGGATCAATTGCAAAAACTTTTGGTAAATCATCAACCACAAATTTAATAGTTGAATTGTATGAACAAGCAGTAGGAGTATTGTTTTTAACAGTAACCTTTACAGTTTGTGAAGCAGTTACAAAAGGATTTGGTAATGGGCTTGGCAGTGGATTATTATTTTGATCCATATAAGAAACCGTTACATTACTTAATCCATTCAAAAGTTCTTGTTCTAAGCCTAATGTATTAAAAGCAAATAAACCATCGTGATTGTCGTCGCAATGAATCCTTTCAATTGCTTTTACTACCGGAATCGATTCAACCTTTAAGGTAATGTATCCTCCTAAGCCTAAACAATCATTATTAAGCCGACTATCCACTCGAATAAAGATCTGTTGCGAATGAGGTGAACTTGTATTTCTATAACCCGAAATATCTGAAATTGCATTTTTCTCAGCTAATGCATCTGATATGTTTTGGTAATAAGTGATATCTAAAAGCTGTCCTGACGGGAATATATTTTTAATATCATTTGTAACTGTGCTAAAATCAAATTCAGAAATTCCGTCTTTATTTGTCCCTAAAACTTCATCATCACATTGAGTAAATGTTTTAGAATACGTAGACGGGATTTGTGTGGTTGAAACAATCAGGTTCAACTGAGCGATTCGAAAGCAGTTATTAATATTGGCTATCCGAACATATACTTTATCCACACTAACAATCTGATTTGTATAAGCGCTATAATTTAAGATTGGATTGCTATTATTTTGTGCGTCAGGTAATGTCTTGTGAAAGGTAATGATTTCATTTGCTGAATTAGCTGTTATTTTATTTATTGCTTCTTCCAGATTAAAGATGCTAAATCCATCAATATTATCGTCACATTGTTTCAAATCAACAGCACCGGCAATTACAGGCAAAGAAAAAACTTTTAATTTAAAGGATGTTACTGCAGTACAGCTTACATTATCTTTATTGACTATTTTTACAAAAATAGTTTCATCACTGGTGGCGTTTTGATAAGTGTTTGGCTGGACAATACCCTGAGTTAATGCTGTATCCTTGTAATATGAAAGTATAAACTGAGAAGGCGATTGGCCATTTAAAATCGCTGTTGCTCTTTGGGTTAAATCAAAAATAACTTTTCCATCACTATCTGTCCCAATGCTGGTATTATCGCAACTAGTTAAGTCTGGAATATTTGAAGGTGAAGCGGGTTTTGGAGTATCGAAGACATCTATTGCAAAAGTCGTACTGTTTTTACAAGTTGAATTTGCTTTATTTGAAACTTCAGCAGTAATCACTTCCTGCTGATAAGCCAGATTGTTTGTATATTTTTCAGGTAAAGGTATTATGACGTTGTTTGCAAGATAGTTTACACTATACAAATTAGGATCTTGCCCATTTAAAATTGCTGAATTCTGGGCAGTTAAATCAAATGAATAGTAACCATCGTTATCGTTATCACAAATAAAAATATCCTGAGGTTTTGTGGCACTTGGTATTTCTGAAATGACAATATCTCTTGTATTTGTTCCTGTCCCCAACGCAGTTGCAGCTGTAACCGAAATAGTGTAAGTACCGGGTGCTGTGTAAGTATGTGATGGATTTATTTCGTTAGATCCATTACCATCTCCGAAATTCCAAATGGCAGTAGTTATGTTTAAATTAGTATTTAACTTTAGCGTTACCGGTTGATTTACACAGCTATTAGAAAGTTCAATAAATGGTGTAAAGAAAAAAGATTGATTAAACGACGGCAGACCCCCATTAGATATTTTTCCTCCCAAATCAATTCCCGCAATCTGAAGATCACACCCTGTTCCTATGACATTAGGATTATTTATTACTCCAATTTTATTCTGTGAATAAACTGCTAAATAAATTTTACCATCTGGTCCTAATTGCAAAGCCCCAGGATATTTTTCAGAATTGTATATTGTAATTTCAGAACCTCGTATATCTGCTGCTGTTAAATTATATTGATAGACTTTGCGAGCAAGAGCGTTAGTGACATACAAAACATTTTCTGTTGGCGAAAATTCAACCCCATACAATTCACCTCCTTCTGTACTTAGTGTAATAGGATTTGACAAAACACCTGTACCGATATTGAAATCAAACAATTGCGCTACGTCAGCAACACTGGTGAAAGCTAACTTAGATCCACTTGGAGAAATTTTAATAAAGGACGCTGCCTGAAAACCTACACCTTGTATAACAGCACCAATGCTAGTTGTTACAGGGCTTGCTGACAATCCTGAGGATGACAATTGATAAGCATAAAAAGTATTGTTTTCCCAGCCATGCGTAAGAATCCAAAAATCGCTACCATTCGCATGTTTTGTAACTCCTAAACTTTCTATTACCGGAGTACGAATAAGAATATTTTTATCTGATGTTATGGCTCCGTTTCCGTTATCTAAACTCAAATCAACAATTGAATATCGGAATCCATCCGGATCATGCTCATTATCTGTTGTGAAAATATAAAACAAGTTTAAAGAACCTGGTTTTTGTACTACAGTTGCAGATTGGGTACTGGATGAATGCCCCAAAAGACCACTGCCATTTGTCATAACCTGGTGCATTTTGTTCCACACTGTCACTCCATCTGTATAAAACAAAAGCTGACCTGCTGCATTAGATATTGTAGCACATCCCTCAAAAGTAGACATCTGTCCATCTGTTAAAGGAACCGGTACACCACTGTTAAAATCTAAGCCAGCATTTTTTCCAAAGTACCATATGTTTGCCTCTCTTTGAGCAACAGAAAATGAATAGTATAAAATAAAGAATAGTCCAAATATCTTATTTCGCATGTTACTTTTATTCAAATTAGACATTTCATTTATCTCAAAAAATAAATTAAAATAAGATTATTAAATTTACTAATTGAAAAATGAAACGCATTCCTAATAATTTAGCGAATGCGTTTTTTAATATAAATTGATTATGAATATTATTTGCAGTAATAACTTCAGTTCAAATTAAAAAGAAAATATTTATTTAGTTTTTATTTTTAAATCAAATTCTTTTGAAAGTTTTTCATTTGTTACTAGTCGCCATCCCGATCTCAATTTTTCTTCCGCTTCTTTACCAACATAAAAATCTTCAATTTTGGTAAAACTCTTTTTAACTTTGGATGAAAATTCTTTAAATACAGTTTCTGAAAAATTATTTAAAAAAGATGTTCCACAAGTTCCAGCAATTAATACTTCATTTTCATAAATCCCACCAAACTGGAAACAAATGCTGGACTGATTTTCTAAGGCATCAATAGCATATTTTACTCCACCTTTTCTTTGTGGAATTTCACGTACAATTAAAGTAGTGCTTTTAGATAACATTATTAACCTTAAATCCTTATTCCAATCACCATATTTAGAAATTCCAAAATTTGGAATTTCTGATACAGAATTATAGCAAGTAGAGTTTTTTTTATCAAATAATCCCATTTCATAATATTTAACGTCTAATGCTTCTTCTAATGCTTTTACAATTTCTATTATATCATTAGCAGTTGCAAAAAATAAAATTTGTTTACTTTTCATTTTTTATCTTTTAGGATAGTTTTCTTCAAATTCATCTTTGTACAATATTGCAAAATAAACATTATTCATCTGCTTTATTTATATGAGCTACTTCAAACCCTAACCCATTCAATTTTTCTTCATCTATCATTTTATGGAACTTTGGTGAACCAATTTAATCTGATTCAGACTGCAACCACTATTTCTCACACCTTTTTTTATTACAGTCCGTATACATAAAACCAATCGCAAGAGATTATATTTCTTCCAATTTTTCTGAAAATAATATTTTTACTGGCAAGTATTCAACATCTTTTGCTCCTTTAATAATAATACAATTTTCCTTTTGTTCAATCTTTTTAAACATAATAAAGAAAAATTCCATACCATTTGGAGCGTTACCAATAAATTTCTTGAATATAATTTTTCCTTTGTCTTCTAAAGTAAAGTTTGCCTGCATTTCATGCTCAAAGAAATTAACCCATAAAGATGCTTTATAAGTTGTATTGAACAAAATTACATCAACTTCTATCATTCTATAGTCGGCATTTAATTCAATTTTTATTCCTTTATGATAGGCGTGCTCACAAGACAACAATAAACTTTCATTTTTCAACTCTTTGCTTGCAAACTGCAACATTTCATAAGCTTTTTCCCAAACAAATATTTTTTGATCATGATAGCTTAATGTTGCAAAAAAATTTAAATCAACTACTTTTTTATAAGTCAATTGCCCCCCATAATAATGAAGATAATAATCACGGTTATACGCCTTTATTAGTTGTTCCGGATTGTTATAAAACTCAATATTTAGAAATTTAATTTTCTTTCCATTATAGGTTTCGTTTAAGATCCTGTTTAGCAAACTACCTAAAAAGTAAAATTTATGATTTAAAAACTCTATATCTTGATCACTATTAAACCAAAACATTGTTCTTTCTATTATTGTACTCATATAGCTATTTATTTTATTTATGGCTTGGTATGTCTAAGCCCTGTTGTAAAATCTCTTGGATATGGATATACCATACCTCTAATATTCCAAACCCCTGTGGAATTATAATGCAAACTACGCATATATGCTTCATTAATATGTGCCTGATATTTTGGAATTATGTCTGAAAATTTAGCTGTAGCATTTTCCCCCGCCATTTTTAGGGATTGATTCATCCTAACAAAGTCAGCATCACTAACACCAAATTTATATAATTTACCTTCACCATCAAATATTGTATAATTTCTACTTGGAGCCATAGAAGAGAAGAAGTTGTAAATTCAATCGGTTCTGTAGTTCCTGTAATAGTATAATCTCCAGTTCTAATTTCTGCTTTGGCTCCCTCTGTTAAACCTGCAGATTGAATAGAGATAGTAAGTAGTTGTACTTTTGAAGTAGGATCAACGCCTGTCCAAAAAGTTTTACCGTTAACCAAAGCAGAAATGAAAATAAAAATTCTTCCATTAATGTTCTAATTCCTTTATCTGTAGTTGTGAATTTTAAATTACAACATATTCAACCCACTTATTAATTCAACTTTAAAAAGAATACAATTAACAATTTTTAATTATTAGCCAAGTGAATCAACATGAGCAACTTCAAAATCAAAACCAGTTAATTTTTCATCATCTATCATTTTTTTGAACTCTGATGAACAAAAATAAACTGATTCTGGTTGTAACAATCCTCTTCTCACACCTACTTTCTCTGTACTAGCAAGGAAATCATCTGACATAATTGACGCGTTGTCCAAAACATATACTTCAGACAATAGATTTAATCCTATTAAATGTCCTTTTGGGCATTTATAAATCTCTGGTTTTAGATTAATCTCGTGTCCAGAAATATTATAATTTCCACCAACCCTTTAAATTTTCGCCTTAGACTGAACTCTTATTATTTAATGGCAACATTTTTGTACTACAAAAAACAGCTATCCAGAAAAATAGAGTTCAACTTATAAGATATTATTTTGTATAATTGATACTATATTTGTTGGCTTTTAAAATTCATTACTTGCACATTATTAGTGAGTAAAAAAAGTGAGTAGATTTTTAAAAAACAAAACAACACACTTAAAATCAAATAATTATTTAAATTATTTTCTAAATTAAAAATTTGGTATTACAGTTGTGTATATAATGTATAATTTTACACTTAAATATATATTCGATGAGATTTACCACCTGCATTTTATGTTTTCTTTTAATTTCTTTTGCTGCCAAAGCACAAATTACACCAAAAGAAAGTGAAATGGGCTACACGCTCACTGAAAATGATTCAATTCTGAATGATACAATTGAATTAGCGGAAATTGTTATTTCAAAAGGAGAACTGGATCCTGAAGCTAAAAAACAGTTTCTGATTCTTCAGAACAGGGTTTACAAAGTTTATCCTTATGCAAAACTGGCGGCAGACCGGTTAACGGCTTTAAACAACGGAATGGCGCGTTTAAAAACCAGCCGGGAAAAGAAAAAATATTTCAAAATAGTTGAAGATTATCTCAATAATGAGTTCGAAGCAAGATTAAAAAAACTTTCCCGAAAACAAGGACAAATTTTAGTAAAACTTATCCATCGACAGACTGGAATAACAACATACGAATTAGTAAAAACTTTAAAAAGCGGTTTCAAGGCATTTGTATCAAATGCTACTGCGAATATGTTTGACATTAGTTTAAAACGGGAATACAAACCTTTTGAAGTCAACGAAGATTATCTGATAGAAACCATTCTGGTCCGGGCATTTGAATCCGGCAGATTGGGCTATCAAAAACCTGCAAATCCAGTTGATTATAGTAAACTTGAAACATTTTGGGAACAAAAAGCTGCTGAGCTTAATAAGAAATAATTGCTTTTTAAAACACGAAACCCCGACAGGATTTTAAAATTCTGTCGGGGTTTGTTTCTATCTTCTGGATTTGAAATACTCTTCAAAAGAACTACAGCTTGACATTAAGATTTCATAGTCATCCGCATAGTTTGATTTTAAATCCTGATAGTACTTGTTTTTACTCAAAAGAAAATCATCATAATTCTCAATTGTGTTATCATAATTATTTGGATTCAGATATTCGAGCTTATTCTTTTCGCAACGTCCAATCATCCTTAAACATAATGCTTTAAACTCATCTGTCTTTGCATTTTTTAATGCCAGAAGATAATATTTTTGCGCCAGGTTGCTTTCATAAAATTCCCTTTCATCTTCAAAAGGAGCATCGTCTGTGTAATGATGCCAATAGTAGCGGCGCATCATCCATGAATTCCCATTTTGTGTCATATTGTAATAAGCATTCGCTACGAGGAAATAGTAATAATCTTTATTTTCTTCCTTTGGATCAGCTGCTTTTTTAAGATACAAAATCAGGTGTTCTGTAATACTTCTTTTGTTTAATTTAAAAATTTTGTCCTGCCTGATAAACCCGGGAGTGTATTTAAGCACAAAAAACGGATTTGCGTCAAACATATCTACAACCTCACAATTTGGTTTTTCCCACAGACAGTCAGAATAGTTCGCTAATTTATCTTTATCAAGTTTACCAAAATATTCAGCAGCAAGTTCTAAATTATTCTGTCGAATATACTTGGTTCCAATCAGATCGTACAATCTTGGAATTTCATTTTTAATGTAACTTTGTTTCCATTTAGAAAATGAATCTAAACTGTTATTTTGATCTTCAAATTGCGCAACTATTTCCTGTACATCTTCAGGGGAATAAATCACATCGACATAATCAAAGTAATCTGTGTAAAAATCTCTATAGGAGCTTTTTTTATTTTTTAAAGTTTTCCAAACTGCTGTACTTAAATCATAAGTCCCAGCATATTCTGTATTATCATGATTAAGCTTCGAATACAAAAAAGCGGCATCAGTCCTATTCTTTTTATATTCTAATTCCCTTCCAATAGCAAATAAAAACTTTTTATTTTTTTGATTTTTAAGAAGAATTGGTTTCACTTCTTCCAAAATCACGGCTTTTCCGCTTTCCTGATTTGCAGTTAATGCCAATGCTTTTATAATCTGTATCTGATCATAAATTGCATTTTTCTCAGAAATATTTTTTTCTACAGCAGCAATTTCATTTAAGCAACTTTGATTGTTTTGGGTTACAAATGACAGATAGGCCTTGCCTATTCTCCATAAAATCGGATCCTTACTCTTTTTAAGTTTTATATTATTTACAAACTGTAATACTTTGCCGGCATAAACTCTGTCATTTTCCACACGATTTAAAATATCTTGTATGGAATTATCTTTATCTTCTTCTGTCCAATAACTATATTTTGACACCGATGGATTAAATAAAGAATAATAAGGTGTAAAAACCCAGTCCTCAATTTTATTGATTTCCCTTAATAGCAAAAAAGATAAGCCTTCAAATTTTGGATTGTATTTATATACCTGCTCTAAACAAAATAATGCCTGGTCACTTTTTTTAATTCCCGCCAAAAAATAAACATTGGCTCTTTCTTCATTTGTCTTAGCAAATTTTAAAACTTTATCCAGAGAAATTTTAGAATCAAACTGCTGCGCAATCATAAAACGTTTATCCGGCGCATTTACAAAAACCTGAGCTGCATAAAAATTAGACAAAGCTTTATCCTTTTCTGCAAATGTTCTAAAATAAAGGCTCCAATAATATAGGATATCTTTTTTCTGAGATTTAAAAACCGTATCGAACAAGGATTTAATTTTCTCGAAATCATTATTATAATAAGCCAGTCTTATTGCCAAAAAGGTATATCGCAACTTAAGCTGCTTATTCTTTATTTTATTAGAAATAAAAACACCTTTATCAATTAGTTCTTTTCTTTGCGGCATAGAAGCGCCTTCTTTTCTTTCCCACGGATCTTCATACATCCCATTAAAAAGCTCGCAGGTTTTAGCAAATTTTAAATAATTTACAGCCGCAATATCTTTAGTTTTATAAAAATATTGAAGCATTCATTCGAAGATTTTTCATTAATATCTTCTTCATTAAAGCTATATAGAACATTTCTTATTGCATCAACTGAAACTTTATTGTGGCAATATTTCATCCAAAGGTTTTCATTTTCTTCAACTGAACCTTCTTGATAAACCCCATCTGGATTTGGATAAAATGTATTAGAAGAATAATTAAATTCGGAATAAGAATAGTAATTAAAATTTGCAGGGTTTAAAAAAGAGTATCTGATATCTTCTCCAAACGGATAAAAACCGCAGGCAAAAATGCTGTTACTTACTAAAGTTGCTATAAAAAGCAGAAAGTTCTTCATTGTTGTAATTACTTAATTGTTTTTCGTCTAAATGAAATAAGGTAATTGTAGTATTCGCATCAAAATCGACATTTTTTTTGATCACTTCGATTGCTTCATTAATTTTTGCTGAAGTTAAATTTTCATATTTAATCTTGTCTCCAATTCTTAAGTAAAAGTCATCCACTACAGTATCTTTTGTAACTTCATACCACAAAGGCTTTATCTCTTTTAAAGATTTTAAAATCTCTTTCTGCCCATCATAAATTACTTTATAAAAGTGATCATTTTGATACACCTGCATCCAGGAATAAGTGGGCAGTGCAATATCTAGATGCAATGGGTATTTTCTTTTTTTATTGAGATACAGCTTTAATTCTTCAATATCTAAAATGGAGTTTTTAGAATGATTCTCTAAAGGATTGATTAAATTATAGCACATTAAAGTAGCCTTGTCAACCGGCGGAACACCCATTTTTTCAGGATATTTATACGGATAAAGCCGTAATGTGCAGCTGATTTCTTTTTTCGAAATGGCTTTAAGTTTCTTCAAAAAATAAAAATAGTTATCTTTTGTCGTCAAAGTCCAGTCACAATCCATTTGAAATTCTTTTACAGGATTGGTTCTTTCAAATTTATCTTTGGCATATTTCGTAATCAAAAAATTAATGTTATTTGCGAGTGTATCCAGCCTTGCTTTATTCGTATTTTTAAAAACTTCGTTTTTTATATATACAGTTGGAACTATAATAAAATCTTCCTTTTGATAAAAACGCAGAGAGGATTTGGAAACAGGAAAATCCCCATAAGCTTCATTATGATCAATTTCGAAAAACTTAATATAAAGTTTCCTGACTTTTAAATTGTTTAGAACCTCCCTTTCTTTCGGATCCAAGTCCCAACTATCACTTTTCCAATAATAAATAGATTTTTCAACATTCTCAATTTTATTCGAGCAAGATAAAAAGAGACAAAAAATAAAGACAAAAAAGAGGATTTTTTTCATTAGAAAAATAAAATTTAGAAAGTGTAAAATCGTACTAAATTTATATCATTTTAAAATACAAAATCATAAAAGCCGAATATATTTTTTGAATAAAAACTAGTCATTTATTCAAAAATAAAACCCGACAAATTTTAAAAATCTGTCGGGTTTTGTATTTAAAAACTAAGTTTGGATGTTACTTCAAACCAGCCAAACTCTGCTCGATTGTAGCAATTTTTGCTAATGCATCGGCTTGTTTTTGTTTTTCCAAATTAAGGACTTTCTCCGGAGCTCCGTTTACGAATTTCTCGTTAGAAAGTTTTGCTTCTACAGATTTCAGGAATCCTTTTGTGTAATTCAATTCTTCTGTCAGTTTTGCGATTTCAGCTTCAACGTCGATGTTTCCTGTAATCGGAATGAAATATTCATTTGATTTTACACGGAAAGACAATGCGCCATCTACTTTTTCAGAAACATATTCGAAAGCCGAAACGTTTCCTAATTTCGTTATGATTGAATCGAAATAAGTAGAAACATTTTCGCTGTTGATTCCTTTTAATTCGATTGCATCCTTAAACGGAATATTTTTGTCTTTACGAATCGTTCTGATTCCGGAAATCACTTCTATTGAATTTTCAAAATCAGCAATTAATTTTGCATCAAATGGTTTCACTTCCGGCCAGGTTGAAACAATTAAAGCTTCTTCCGGAGTTCTTTCAGCAATTAATTGCCAGATTTCCTCTGTGAGGAAAGGCATGAACGGATGCAATAACTTCAAATTGTTTTCTAACATTTCGATTGCTTTCGCGAAAGTTACGCTGTCAATTGGCTGCTGATATGCTGGTTTGATCATTTCTAAGAACCAGGAACAGAAATCATCCCAAACTAATTTATAGATTGCCATAAGAGAATCTGAAATTCTGTATTTCTCGAAATTATCTTCAATATCAACTAAAGTCTGTTGTAATTTAGCTTCATACCATTCGATTGCCACTTTTGATGACTCCGGCTGCTGAATAGTTTCTGAAACTTCCCATCCTTTAATCAACTTGAAGGCATTCCAGATTTTGTTTGAAAATGCTTTTCCCTGACTGCATAATTCTTCGTCAAACATAATGTCGTTTCCTGCAGAAGCACTTAAAAGCAATCCTACACGAACTCCATCTGCACCAAATTTATCGATCAAATCTAAAGGATCAGGCGAATTCCCTAATGATTTAGACATTTTACGGCGTTGTTTATCACGAACTAATCCCGTTAAATATACATTTGTAAATGGTTTTTCGCCTGCATATTCATAACCTGCAATGATCATTCTGGCAACCCAGAAAAATAAAATATCCGGACCAGTTACTAAATCATTTGTTGGATAATAATATTTATAATCTGCACTTTCAGGATCCATTATACCACCGAAAACTGACATTGGCCATAACCAGGAAGAAAACCATGTATCTAACGCGTCAACATCTTGTTTTAAGTCATATGTTGTAAGTGAGTTGTTAGATGTTCTTTCTTTTGCTAACGCTAATGCATCTTCGATATTTTCTGCCACTACGAAATCTTCTTTTCCGTCTCCGTAATAGTACGCCGGAATTTGTTGTCCCCACCATAACTGACGGGAAATATTCCAGTCGCGAATATTGTTTAACCAGTGTGCATACGTATTTTCGAAACGTTTTGGATGTAATTTAATATCTCCTGTTTCTAAAACCGATTTGATCGCTGGTTTTACTAATTCTTCCATTTTCAGGAACCATTGATCTGATAATCTTGGCTCGATTACCGCTTTTGTTCTTTCAGAAGTTCCTACTTTATTTAAATGGATTTCGGTTTTTGCTAAAGCGCCAGTTTCTTCTAATTCTTTTGCAATTTCAGTACGTACTACAAAACGGTCTTTTCCCTGATAATGCAATCCGAAGCTATTTAAAGTCGCATCTTCATTAAAAATATCAACGATTTCCAGGTTATGTTTTTCACCTAACGTTTTATCGTTCATATCATGTGCAGGCGTCACTTTCAAACATCCTGTTCCGAATTCAACATCTACATATTCGTCTTCGATAATTGGAATCACTCTGCCACAAATTGGAACGATCGCTTTTTTACCTTTTAAATGTGTAAAACGCTCATCGTTCGGGTTGATACAGATAGCCGTATCTCCGAAGATAGTTTCAGGACGTGTTGTAGCAATAGTTAAGAAATCTTCCGAATCTTCTATTTTATATTTTAAGAAAAATAATTTCCCTTGCTGTTCTTCGTAAATAACTTCTTCGTCAGATAAAGTCGTTTTGGCTTCCGGATCCCAGTTTACCATTCGGTATCCTCTGTAAATTAATCCTTTGTTGTATAAATCAACAAATGATTTAATTACAGATGCAGACATATCCGGATCCATTGTAAATTTAGTACGTTCCCAATCACAAGAAGCTCCTAATTTCTTAAGTTGTTCTAAGATTGTTCCGCCGTATTTATCTGTCCATTCCCAAGCGTGTTTTAGGAATTCTTCGCGAGTCAAATCGTTTTTATTGATTCCTTCTGCTTTTAATTTTGCTACCACTTTTGCTTCAGTAGCAATAGAAGCGTGATCTGTTCCCGGAACCCAACAAGCGTTGAATCCTTTAAGACGAGCTCGACGAATTAAAACATCCTGAATCGTATTATTCAACATATGTCCCATGTGAAGGACTCCAGTGACGTTTGGCGGTGGGATTACAATGGTGTACGGCGTTCTATGATCTGGTTCTGAATGAAAATAGTTGTTTTTCATCCAGTAATCATACCATTTACTCTCAATCGTCTTAGCGTCAAATTGTGCTGGAATTGTCATTTAAATAGGTTTAATGTTTACTTTTTTTGTTGATTCGTTTAATCGTTAATTCCTTTAATCGTTTTTTTGAAAATCTATCTTTCAAGATCGATTAAACGATTTAACAGTTAAACAAATAAACGAAAGTTTGGTTTAATTTTTGTACTTATAACTGACAGCAAAAGTAAATAATTAAGTACACTATAAAAAACGAATTAATAATTTGTGTATTAATTAAAAGAAAGTATATTTACTCCTATCTTAAAAACAATTTCAAAATGAAAAATGTTATTAAATTTATTGTAATCGTACTGTTTAGCGTAACGGGTTATTCTCAAAACGGTCCTAAAATTGAGTTTTCAGCTCCGGACAATACTATTGATTACGGAAAAATTTCTAAGGGCGATAATGCAGTTCGTTCATTTGAATTCACCAATACCGGAAATGCACCGTTATTAATTATTGATGCTCAATCTACATTGAGTTCAATTGTTGTTACAAAACCATCTGGTGCAATTCAGCCAGGAAAAAAAGGAAAAATTGATGTAAAATATAACATGGCTACAGGACCAATCCGTAAAACGATTACAGTTGAAACTAATGCCGTTAATTATCCTGATGGAAGGGTTGCCTTAAAAATCAAAGGTGAAGTTTTATAAAAATAATTTAAAGAAAATAGCAAAGCCGTTTCATTAGTTTGAAACGGCTTTTATTTTTACATGTAAGAAAATCATCTTACTTTTTACTTACTGAACATTTTACTTACCAACGCAGTTAACACTATCAAACTTATATTTTACACGTTCAAAGTCAATCGGTTTGTCTTTAACCAGATAGGTTACGCCCATTGTAGTCTGCATGGTTCCGTTTCCTAAAATAAGCTGTTTGTCTTTTTTTAAAAATGCCATTGGATTTTTGAACGTTTTTTTATTTGTTCCTTCTGTAAAAGTATAATCTGCAAACAAGGTATCTCCATGAAATTCCCCTTTAATTTCGCCAATTCTTTCTGCGGCGTCCGAAACTTTCATTGACATGTTTCCGCTTATTTTGCCGTTTTTTAAAGTATTCAATTTTAAATCAATAGTATCGTCTTCATAAACTGCTTTATAACATTGTATATTTACCACTTTTTCAGCTTCAGCATTCATTGCTTCCGCTTCTTTTTGTTTTTCCTCATTTTTACAACTTTGCAGTCCGTATAAAGACAAAATCAGACAGGATAAAACTAGCTTTTTCATAAATTGATATTTTTAATTTCATGGTTATCCCATAAAATTAATAAAAAAGAAGCCAATGAAAAGGCTTTTTAGTTAATTTATTCTTTAAAAATCTATAAATTTTTAATCACAAATTCAGACCTTCTGTTCAATTCATGTTCTTCTTCTGAACAACCATCATCTGTTTTACATTTTATAATTGGAACAGATTCTCCATAACCTTTGGCAGTTATCCTTTTAGCATCGATACCTGATTGTATGATGAATTCTCTGGTAGAAGTCGCTCGCTTTTGAGATAAATCTTCATTGAATTTAGCATTTCCTCTCGAATCGGTATGTGATCCAATTTCGATAACCATTCCGGGATATTTCTTCATTAGCTCTACTACTCTTCCTAAGACTACTTTTGATTCTTTTCTTATATACCACATATTGTAATCAAAATAAATAGGGTCTGTTTTAATGATAAGTCTGTCTTTATCCCTGACAACATCTTTTTCCTGAGCTAAAATCTGATTGACTTTTTCTTTTTTCTTAACTTCATCTGCGACAATTTTGTCAGCTTTGGCTTTCTTTTCTCCCTCTTTTAAAGCGATTATTGCAAGAGCTTCTTTTTTCTTATTTTCTTCTTCTATAATAAGTTCCTGTTTCCTTTTATTTTCTGCAATCTGCTTTTCTTCCTGCTTTATAATCTCCAACGATTTTAATGTCATTGAAGCATCGTTATTCGCTTTTCTGTTCTTGCCTGAAGCCAACGATTTTGAATTGCTGGTATAATTTTCTTTAGAAGCTAACACCGTATAAGAAGCTTCACACGGTACAGTAAAACTAAATTTTCCGTCAACAGTTGTTTTAACTAAATTCAGCTGTTTTTTATCGGCATCCTGAAGTTCTACAATTGCATTTTCTAACGCTAATTTTGTGTCAGCATCTGTTATGATTCCGGTAATAAACTGTTTACAGTCTTCAACCACCAGATCCTTAATTTCTTTCAACTGATAAATATCATCGCTTCCTTTTCCTCCTTTTCTGTTTGAGGCAAAAAAACCTTCTTTTGTATCCGAATCAAAGTAAAATGAAAAATCATCTAAATTGGAATTAACAGGCGAACCAACATTTACCGGGTTTCCATATTCTTTTCCTTTAATTTCAGAAACAAAAATATCGAGAGATCCATATCCTAAATGTCCGTCAGATGAAAAATAAAGTTTATTGTCCTTGGACACAGAAGGAAATTGTTCTCTTTTGTCTGTATTGATAATTGGGCCTAAATTTTTTGGCGTATCAAAAGCCCCCTGGTTTATATTTACTGAATAAATATCAAAAGAGCCTAATGTTCCAGGCATATCTGAAGCAAAATACAATACTTTTTCATCCGCACTTAATGCCGGATGTTCTACAGAATAATTGTCACTATTAAAAGGAAGTGAAACAATATTGGTCCATTTTCCGTTAACCAATTCAGCTTTAAAAATCTGGAGATTTGAAATTTTTTCGTCATTTTTTCTTTTGCTGCCGTTTTTAGAATTATTACGGGTAAAATAAATTGTTTTGCCATCTTTTGTAAAAACAGCATTTGACTCATGCATTCCGGTTTTTAATTCATTCGAAAAATAATGCGTAATCTGATTGTCAGAGTTTATATTTTTGATTGGAACAGCAACCAAATTCAAGTAAGTCGCATTATCCCATTTGTACTTTTTATCAAACAATCCAGGTTTTAGTTTTACTCCTGCAAAAACCAGGCTGTCGTTGTATTTTACAGCTCCAAACTCTGAATTTGGGGTATTGATGGCTAAATTTTTAATTTCAAAACGGTTCCCAATCGCAGCAACATTTTCTAATGTTTTAATCTCTTTTTCAAAATTCGATACATCTTTAGTATTGGCAGATTTTGAGTAATATGCTTTTAAGGCTTCTGTTGCTTCTTCCAGATTCTCTGTCGCTTTCAGGGTTTGGGCATATTTGAAATAGTAATTTCTGTCTAAATCTTTATCGTAGTTTTTAATCAAAAGTCTGTAATAACGCTGCGCTTTTATTAAATCATTCGTATAATAATAGGAATCAGCAAGGTTTTTAATTACTTCCTGTGAAGGTTTTTCTTCAGCTAATTTCTCATATAAAACAATAGCTTCAGCATAGTATGTTCTGTCAAAAAAACGCCTGGCCCTAGTCAAATCCTGATCCTGAGCATTAATAAACTGCATAGAAAATACGAATATAATAACGAGTAGTTTGTTCCTATTTTTCATTTTAAAAGAATCTTGGTGATTTATCATATCCTTTTCCTAATAAATCTAAATCAAAAAGCAACATGATTTCGTGAGTTCCCGAATTAAACTGTCCTAAATTTGATGTCGTATAATCATAAGCATATCCAATTCTCAGAGATGGTGTAACGTGTATATTCATCAAAGCACTTACGGCGTCATTTACTCTGTAGGCGGCACCCAGTTCAAACTTTTCATTATATAAAACATTGGCTGTAATATCAACTGAAACAGGTGCTCCGAAAACAAACCTTGACATAAATGCCGGTTTTAATTTGAAAGCATCACTAATCTGAAAAACATATCCTGCGGTTAAAAAAGTATGGATTTCTTCAGACCCGAAAGCGTTTATTCCTGATTTTTCTTCAATGTGTTTTGAACTTAATAAATTCGGAACAGACAATCCTATATAATATTTATCTGTAAAATAATAAGCCCCTGCTCCTATATTGGGTTTTGTCAAATTAATATTTTCTGAGAAAGCCAAATCTGTTGCAGGATCCGTAAAACGAAATCCGTTAAAATTGGTTTGTAAAGAAGTAAAACCTGCTTTTAATCCTAAAGAAAGTTTGTTTTTACCATTTAATTGAAGAACATAAGCAAAATCAGCATAGAAATTATTTTCTTTTTTTGCGCCATCCCCAATATCATCTGAAATTAATGAAGCACCAACTTCAATCTTTTCACTTAAAGCGGTATGACCAAAAAAGGTAAATGTTTTTGGTGCACCTACTGCTCCAACCCATTGTGTTCTGTATAAACCTCCTAAGTTCATCATAGCAGCCGTGCCTGTTGCATAAGCAGGATTTACCACACTCATATTATACATATAATGTGTGTATTCTGGATCTTGCTGGGCAGATGATAATGTAACATAAAAAAGGAAACTTATAAAAAGTATTATTTTTTTCATTGAGATGATATTAAGTAAATGAAGGATTATCTGTTTAAATAAAGACGACCTTGCTGAGGCGGTTTATTATCTTTATTAAAATGGATAACATAAAAATAGACCCCATTTGGTGCTATTCCGTCACCAAAACCTCCTCCTTCTAAATTTCTACCATCCCAATCCGGTTTGTTTTTATTTCCTTTAAACATAACATTGCCGTACCGATTATAAATTTCGAGAGCATAATTTGGATATAAAAAATCTATTTTAAGGATTTTAAAAGTATCGTTTACATTATCTCCGTTTGGTGAGAATCCGTCCGGAACAAAAAATGTTTCATATTCGGTTTCATCACAATGACTCAGTGAAACCTTCACTTCTAAATAATCTTCTGAAATACAATTTGTAGAGGCTGATATGTCGAAACCATAATAAGTTGTATTGTCTGTAAGAGGCATTGACGGAGCAAGCAAATTACCATTACTTAAAGCATCGTACCATACAACTGTTGAGGCAGCGTTTGTGTTATTCGACAAATCTAAAATAGCAGGATTTTCTAAACCACAAAAATTTTGTCCATCAGCATCTAAAACTGGTGCCGGTGAATCGCTTACTGTAACCTTAATCATAGTAGCAGGAGAGGTACACCCCGCTGCTGAAGTTTCGGTTACCCAATAATCCTCTGTTTTTAAAACATACGTATTAGCCAAAGGTGTGGTAAGAGCTGATGAATTATACCATTTGTAATGACTTCCGTTTGGGACTAAATTTGCAATTGTAGCTCTTTCAATTTTACAAAAAGACCGGTCCGCTGCAGTTGGGGCTAAAGGAATAGGATTTAGCGCAAAAGCATCAGAAACTGTTGTCAAATTAACATCACAGGAATTGTCATTATTTACCAGATTGACAATCGATATAGCAGTTGGTCCTGTATTTGGCAATAACACAGCCGGAATTATAAAGTCTGCTTTTCCATTTGTAGCCGCTAAACTAATAGTTTGTAAGGCTGCAGTATTACTGCCTGATAAAAGATATGAAATAGTAACATCTGTAAGCGTACCTAAGCCGGAAACTGAAGCCTTAAAAGGTTTATTGATACAATCATCCAACACTTCAACTTTAAGGTTCGATGCGTCAGGTAATTTATTTATAATTAAATTTCCATTCAAGTTAGCCGTATTGGTACAGTAAGGTGTTGCAGCATTAGTAATATTCGTAATTGTAATAATTGAATTCCCACTATTAGAATTTAAGTTTGAAGGAATTGTAAAACTTGCGTTCCCTCCTAAAACAGTAATGGCAGCAGATTGACCCGTTGCAATATTTGATCCTGAAACATTATACTTAATACTATAATCGCCATCTTCTAACCCCGAAGCATTTGAAATTATTGCCTGAACACTTTTATTTTGACAGGTTACGGCCGGTGTTAAAACAGCTCCGTTTAAAACCGGTATTTTATAAACATGTAAAACATCTGACAGATCATTGATAATGTTTACACACCCCTTTTCACTGCCAAACGCCTCAATATTTATAATTTTGACTGTAAAATTGCCTGGCTGTCGAAAATAATTTGAGCTTAGGGGAAAAGTTAAAACCCCATTATTAAATCCGGCTAGTATGGTTTTGGTTTCACCATTAGGGCCTGAAACATTATAGGTAACGTAAAATTGTCCATTAGGAATATTTTGGGTTCCCTGAGTTATTGTTGCTGAATAGGTGGCTGTTTGAATATCAGATTCGCAAATATCATTTTTTACTTCAATTTTTGCTCCTGTAAAATCATATTTCTTTTCAATTTTAATCCTTACAACAGCTCTTTCTATTTTACACACGGGACTTGTTGGTAAAACTGTATGAGTAAATAAATATTCCCCTATGCCATAATTATCATATATTTGCTGAACATTTATATTATGATCTTTTATAAAAGTAATCTGCCCTACACCGTTATTATCAGTCCATGTTCCTCCTGGATCTTCTCCAGAAATCCTATCATTCAGATCAAGATTAGAATATATTGAGAAATCACTGTCTTCACATAATATCAATGGTGCAGGGGTTCCCGGTTCAGGAGACCTGAAAACAGTTACAAAACCTGTTGAAGAGACAGCAGGACAACTTCCAATAGCAGCAATAGAATATGTAAATTTATAAGTTCCAGGCACGAAAGTTTTTGCATTAATAACACTAGGGGAAGCAGTTTGATTTGTATCATTGTACCAACTTCCTCCCGATTGAGGGCTCAATTGGCTATTCCCATTGAATATCTGAAAAAGATTAAATGCAGTATCATCGCTACACGCTGAAGCTTTTTCTGCAAAACCTGCGTATCCACCAATAATGACTTCGATAGTTGCAGCATTATCTGCACAGCCATTCGTACCTGCGACTGTGTAAGTATAATGGTATATTCCCTTGAAAGGAATTATCTGAGCATTTAAAATACCTGTAGCTTCATTTAAACCTCCTGAATTATCATCATCTGACCACGTACCTCCGGGAACAGCAGTAACTCCCAATAAAGGAAACAAATCTATTGCCTGACTGCTGCTATTAGGAATATCACAAACTTCAAAAGGAGCTGAAGAATCCACACCCGCACATTGAGAAAAAATTTTAGTTGGATTTAATAGAAAAACAAGGAAACAAAGATTAAAAGCAATTAAGAAAAAGTATTTTTTAATCATAGACTAATTAAATTTTCGTTAAAAATACTTAAATTATTTAACAAAACTATTTAATCTTACAAAACAAAACACTAACAACCTTATTATCAAATACAAAACAAAATAAAAAAGAAAAAACTACAACTCATCTTCTAATCGAAAACGGAATTTTAGCAATATACTATTACGTTCAACTTCTAAATTAATCCAGATATCTTCTTCTGATTTCAAAAGGTTATTAATTTGTTGCAATGTATATTTATAAGGCTTAGTATTATTAATACTAATAATAACATCTCCTTTTTGGATTCCACTTTTTTCCGCTGCTGATTTTTTGCGTACATTAACAATTTCAAAAATTGGCTTTAATTGAAATTTATACCTGAAATCATTATTGTTTTTACCGTTAAAATTTTCATCTGTTGCGTTACCTACACGTACTGTCTCTAGATGTACGGTTTCCTGCACCCATTGCAAACCATTATGTTGAACTGTGATTCCACTTTTGTTATAACTGAAAGGCTCATTGAACTTATTATTTTTTTTCAGATACATTTTTTTATCAGCATAATCCAAAACAATGGTAAATCTTTTTAGAACTTCGCCTCCAACTGAACCGACCCTGTTTGCAACCATCTTTACATTTTTTATAGAGCTTGAATCAGGAAAAGAAACAATTGGATTTTTAAATGTAAAATCAGCAAGCGAAAAATTAGAAATTTTGGCTCTATGACCTTCTATGTCGCCACTAAATCCTTTTCCAAGAAAATCAGGAAAATTCTTTTTTGGTAACTTAATTTTATCATTTTCAAAAACCCAGAAGGAATCGCTATTACCTATATCTATAAGTAGCTTTGCCGGAATATTTTTACCTGAAACCATCGCCGAAGCCATAACGTAAGGTTTAGACCTTTCAATAGTAATAGGTATTGTTTTAAATTTTTTATCAAAGCTATTTCTAACATTCTCATTATTCTGATGTACCAAAATTTTTTTCTTTTGATAATTAATTTCTACTACATTATTTCTAAAAAATTTGTATCCTATTATTCCGTTAACCGGAATTCCAACATGTGAAGACAGATTGAACCCCTGATCTAAAATAATATAAACCAGATGATTAATAGATTTTAAACCATGCGTTACCAGAATATTATTTGTTGATTTTAAGCCTTCAATTTCCTCTTCACTTCCTAATCCGCGAAGTTTAATTTTTTCCACATTTTTAAAACTAACCTCTTTTTTGTCTTCCATGCTGAATAAAATTGTTTCATCAACCCCAGAATCTAATAAAAAGTTCAACTCAATACCATTTACCTTAATTGGAATAAAAACTAAATTATTAATTAGTTTAAAAGGGATTACTACTTTCTTTTTATTCCTTTCAATTAAAAAATCATCCTGAGCATCTGATATAAAAGATGTCAAAAGCAAAAAAAACAATAAGATATATTTTTTCATTGACAATTTTTATTATAAAATTACTAAAAAAACTGATTATTGTTACATTTTTACAACTCCCTCTATTGTTTACGTTAAATCCGAAAAAAAAATGCAAATTTGCACTTCAATAATTTATACTCATGCCAACAATTTCACACAAGGGTAGAAACATGCCCGAATCACCGATACGCAAGCTGGCTCCTTTTGCAGATTTAGCAAAGAAAAAAGGGCGCAAAGTGTATCACTTAAACATTGGTCAACCGGATATAAAAACACCCGAAGTGGCCATCGAGGCGGTAAAAAATATTGATTTGACTCTTATAGAATATAGTCCTTCTGCAGGATATGAAAGCTATAGAAAAAAATTAGCTCAATTTTACCAGCGCCAAAATGTAAACGTCAATACAGAAGACATCATTATAACTACTGGTGGCTCTGAAGCCTTACTTTTTGCACTGGCCACAATTACAGATCCCGGAGATGAAATCATTATACCGGAACCTTTTTATGCTAATTACCATGCCTTTGCATCCTCAACAAGTGCAACTGTAGTCCCACTTGTTTCTACAATTGAAACTGCATTTGCCTTGCCAAGTATTGATGAGGTTGAAAAATTAATTACACCTAAAACAAAAGCCATTCTGATTTGCAATCCCGGAAATCCGACTGGATATTTATATACAGAAGCAGAAATTAAACAATTGGCAGGCTTAATAAAAAAGCATGATTTGTATCTAATTGCTGATGAAGTCTATCGTGAATTTTTGTATGATGGAGATGATGAGCATTTTTCTGTAATGAATTTAGAAGATGTACAGCAAAACGTGATCATGGTCGATTCTGTTTCAAAACGCTACAGTATGTGTGGTGCCAGAATTGGTTGTTTAGTAACAAAAAACAAGCAGATCTTAGCAACGGTAATGAAATTTGCCCAGGCACGTCTGAGTCCGCCAACAATTGAACAAATAGCTTGTGAAGCTGCAATAGACACGCCTCAAAGTTATTTTGATGAAGTAATTTCAGAATATAAAAGTCGTCGCGATACTTTGATTACGGAACTAAACAAAATTGAAGGTGTAATCGTAACCAAGCCTAAAGGCGCTTTTTATTGTATTGCACAGTTGCCAATAGACAATTCTGAAGATTTTGCACAATGGCTTCTGGAAAGTTATGATTTGAACGGAGAAACTGTAATGGTAGCACCGGCAGCAGGTTTTTATTCGACTCCCGGAATGGGTTTGAATCAGGTTCGAATTGCTTATGTATTAAATAAAAAGGATTTGAAAACCGCTGTAAATATATTGAAAGAAGCACTTACCGCTTACAACAAAAAATAACAAGAGTTAAATAAGGACTTCAAAAGACAATAACTAATAATAGGTTATTGTCTTTTGTGTTTTTAAAAACCCCAGTTGAGCATTAATCTCATATTTATGTCGAAAAGGAGTAATTAATAATAAAAACGATTGAAAAGGTTTCCTATTTATTAATTATCTTTACCGCCTTAAAAAGATATACCCACTATAATAGTAGTTTTTAATGATAAATAACGAAGATTTTTTAGACGAAATAGGCGACAGTCATTTCAGCAGTAATGCAAAAAACCCTTTAAGAGAAGATGCCTTTGACTTAAGTGATGAAGAAAAAATAGAAAAAATAAAAAAAGATGTTGAAAATATTCTGCAAACTCTTGGAATGGATTTGACTGATGACAGCATAAAGGGAACTCCAAACAGAGTTGCAAAAATGTTTGTAAAAGAGATTTTTGGAGGCCTCAACCCTTCAAAACAGCCAAAAGCTTCTACATTTGACAATAATTATAAGTATGGAGAAATGCTCGTTGAAAAAAATATTACCGTTTATTCTACCTGTGAACACCACTTATTACCTATCATTGGCCGGGCTCATGTAGCATATATTTCAAGCGGAAGAGTTATTGGTCTATCAAAAATGAACCGTATTGTAGAATATTATGCGAAAAGGCCTCAGGTTCAGGAACGTTTGACTATGCAGATTGTTCAGGAACTTCAAAAAGCTTTAGGCACAGAAGATGTTGCCTGCGTTATAGATGCCAAACACCTTTGTGTTAATTCAAGAGGAATTAAAGATATTGAAAGCAGTACAGTAACTTCTGAATTTGGTGGGAAATTTAAAGATCCACAGACTAAAAGAGAATTTTTGGATTATATTAAATTAGAAACTCAGTTCTAATCATTACTATTTTCTATTATTTATTGTCTAGCCCTGATCGAAGCGGCATCCTTTTATGGTGGGGTTCACCATAAAAGATATAGTGGAGAGCAGGATTAGCTTCTAAAAATTAAATTAAAAATATGCCTTTATACACTAATCAACATCTAAAAATATACAACTCGCTTTCGGGTGAAAAAGAAAATTTCAAACCAATCCATGAAGGAAATGTTGGAATGTATGTTTGCGGACCTACAGTTTACAGCAATGTGCACTTAGGAAATGTGAGAACTTTTATGTCTTTTGATGTGATTTTCAGGTATTTTTTACATCTGGGCTACAAAGTACGTTATGTACGTAATATCACTGATGTAGGTCATATTGTAGATGATGTTGATGAAGGAGAAGATAAAATTGCGAAAAAAGCACGCTTAGAGCAATTAGAACCTATGGAGGTTGTTCAGCGCTATACTGTCGATTTTCATGATATCCTGAAAGCCTTCAATTTTTTACCGCCAAGTATTGAACCTACTGCAACTGGACATATTATAGAGCAAATCGAAATCATCAAAAAAATAATTGATACCGGAATTGGTTATGAAGCCAACGGATCGGTTTATTTTGATGTTGTAAAATATAATAAAACTAACAATTACGGGATTTTAAGTGGCAGAAACATAGAAGATATGCTTGCCAATACCCGTGATTTAGATGGCCAGTCAGACAAAAGAAACCCACAGGATTTTGCACTTTGGAAAAAAGCAGAACCGGAACATATCATGAGATGGCCTTCTCCCTGGAGCGATGGTTTTCCTGGCTGGCATCTTGAATGTACTGCCATGAGTACAAAATACTTAGGAAATCATTTTGACATTCATGGAGGCGGAATGGATTTAAAATTCCCACACCACGAATGCGAAATTGCTCAAAACGAAGCCTGCACTGGTCAATCTCCGGTTAATTACTGGATGCATGCCAATATGCTGACTTTAAACGGCAAGAAAATGGCAAAGTCAACTGGCAATAATATTTTACCGGGCGAGATTTTGAGTGGCGATAATACCGTTTTAAGTAAGGCATTTTCTGCTTCTGTAACACGTTTTTTCATGTTGCAGGCACATTATAGAAGCATTTTGGATTTTTCTGATGATGCTATAACAGCTGCCGAAAAAGGATATAAACGATTAATGGAAGCGATTGATGCATTGCCAACTATTTCTGCAGGAAATTCAAGCTCTATTGATTTTGGAACATGGAAACAATTGTGCTACGACGCCATGAATGACGATTTTAATACGCCAATTTTAATCGCGCAATTATTCGAAGGAGTACGTTATATCAATTTATTAAAAGAAGGAAAAGAAACTATTTCTGCCGATGATTTAAAATCATTTTCAACAGCAATTAATGCTTTCGTATTTGATGTTTTAGGTTTAAGCGACGAGAAGGCTGCTGACAGCAATAACGATAAATTAGAAGGTGTAGTAAACATGCTGATCGAAATGAGAAATCAGGCCAGAGCTGATAAAAATTTTGCTCTTTCTGACCAAATCAGGGATCAGTTAATTGCTTTAGGAATTCAATTAAAGGACGGAAAAGAAGGTACCACCTTTTCAATATAAATCAGTTATTTCTAATAAATCATGAAAGTCACCACTCCATTTGTTTTATTAGTACGCTTTTATCAAAACGCCATTTCGCCATTTACACCGGCCTCATGCAGGTTTGAGCCTACATGTTCAAGCTATATGATTGAAGCCTTACAAAAACACGGATTATTTCATGGAGGGTATTTGGGAATAAAACGCATTTTAAGCTGTCATCCCTGGGGAAAAACAGGTTATGACCCAGTTCCTGAAAAAAAATGTTCGCATAAACATTAACTTTTATTAATGACTAACTCTGTTTTAAATATTTATTTTTACAATTAACAAAACACAATATTACATGACACACGCCTTAAATATCGTTTGGAATCCTTCTGAGGGAATTGATTTAGGATTTTTTATGATTCGCTATTACAGTCTAATGTTCGTAATTGCTTTTGGTTTAGGATGGCTCCTGATGAAAAAGATGTTCGAGCGCGAAAACGAATCAATCGACAAACTGGATTCATTATTTGTCTGGACAGTTTTAGCAACTTTAATTGGCGCCCGTTTGGGACATGTTTTATTCTATGACTGGGAATATTTTAGAAATCATTTACTGGAGATCTTTTTACCATTTAAACTTGAACCTGAATTTCAATTTACCGGATTTCAGGGACTAGCAAGTCATGGCGCTGCCATTGCTATTATAATTGCGATGTATTACTACAGCAAAATGATCCTAAAGCGCCCGTTATTGTGGATTTTAGACCGAGTAGTCATTCCGGTAGCAAGCGGCGCTATTTTTGTACGTATCGGAAATTTTATGAATTCTGAGATTATAGGAAACGAAACCACTTCTGCATTTGGAATTCGCTTTTTACACGATACGTTTAGCAAAAGCGAAGCTGTAAATGCTACTCAAATTGCAAATCCTGCAGATGCTTACACCGCAATTGCAACTGACCCAAAATTTGCAGATTTATTAGCTCAGGTTCCTGCCAAACACCCAACACAATTATATGAAGCGTTCTGCTATATTTTTGTATTCGCCATTTTATACTTCTTATACTGGAAAACAAATGCAAGACTTAAATCAGGGTATTTATTTGGCTTATTTTTGGTTCTTTTATTTGTAGTAAGATTTATAGTAGAATTTGTAAAAGAAAGTCAGGGCGGTTTTGAAAGCACATTAGGCTATTTCTCAACCGGACAATGGCTAAGCATCCCTTTTATCATAATCGGTCTTTTCTTCATCATCAGAGCACAAAGAAATCCTTTAGCAGCTTCTTAACACAAATCAAAAATTATATAATGCCCGATATTTTCAAATATTGGGCATTTTTTTTACAGAAAAGTATCTGATAATGTAAATATTATTAGAAGCAGGCACCTCAATTTCCATAACAACTTTTGTCCTGCTCTCCGCTGTATCTTTTATACCGAACCCCGGCATAAAAGGATACCGCTTCGATCAGGGCTAAATTAGATGTTTTGTTTCAAAAAACATTTCTAAAAAAAATATTTTAAATAAAACATTTCTCAATATCTTTCAAAAACTCATCTAACGCAAATTTTTTCATTTTTTTGTTACTCAAAACCCCCTTTGACTGTATTAAAAATTCTTGACGAAAATCTTTATCGTCTGTTCTGTGTTTGCTTAAAAAAAGGATCAAATTCAACTTTTAATTCATATTCTACAGCGGGCTCTTTTCTTAATATTTTTAAAGGTCTTGCCATAAAAAAGGTTCAAAACCTTTTGACACACAAATTACACCAATGTATATTTTCTCTATTTCAGAATCATACTTTTTTTCAGCCAAACATTTATTTAAAGCACCTTCTAAATCATTAACTATTAACGTATCCTCAAAAATAAATTCTCTTGAAAACTGTGTTCCAATGCTAAACTCCATAATTTTTATCAAATATTAATTTCTTCTTGACTGGTAATACATTCACCAAATTTCTCTTTCAATTCAAATATAAACAAAAAAAGATCCAGCTTTCACTGGATCTTTTCTCTATATAAAACTAAGGTTAATTAAACCTTATTATTATGCTTGTCTTCAATTGTGTGTTTCTCATCAGAAGAAATCGTATCAACCAATACAGGTGTAGCGATAAACAATGACGAATATGTACCTACAATAATACCAATTAACATGGCAAATATAAATCCTCTGATTGACTCACCACCAAAGATGAACATGGTTAATAATACAATGATCATCATTAATGAAGTATTCAATGTTCTTGACAATGTAGTATTAATAGAAGCGTTTACGATATCTTCGAAACTTCCTTTACGATTTCCGATAATAAACTCTCTAACCCTGTCGAATACAATTACGGTATCGTTCATAGAATAACCTATTACGGTTAGAATCGCAGCGATAAAGTGCTGATCCATTTCCATGTGGAAAGGCATGAATTTATAACATAAAGAGTAAATTCCTAATACAAAAATTACATCATGCGCAACGGCTGCAATCGCACCTAAAGAGTACTGCCATTTACGGAAAGATACCATTAAGTATAAGAAAATAACTGCCATTGCACCAAGAACTGCCCAGTACGAATTTGTTTTGATATCTTCAGAGATTGAAGCTCCTACTTTAGAAGCCTGTAAAACTCCTATTTTTTTACCATCATAAGTATTTGTAAATTTCTCATAAGAAACATTAGGGAAATATTTCGCTAAAGCCTTGTATAATTTTTGATTTACTTCTTCATCAACAGCTACTCCATCTTCTTTAATTTTGTATTTCGTAGTGATTTTTAACTGATCATCGTCACCTAAAATTTTAGCTTCAACCGGAGTTCCGAAAGCAGCAGATAATTCATCTGAAATTACAGTTGCATCAACTGGTTTTTCAAATTTAACCTGGAAAGTTCTACCTCCAACAAAATCCACGCCTTCATCTAATCCATTAACAAAGAAAATAGAAATTAAACTTACTACAACTACAATAGAAGAGAAGATGTAAGTGAATTTTTTGATTTTAATAAAATCAAAGTGAAAATTAGTAAACCAGTTTTTAGTGATATTTGTAGAGAACGTTAAATCTCCTTTTCCAGCAATATTTCTGTCAATAAAAATTCTTGCAATAAAAATTGAAGTAAACAATGAAGTTACGATACCAATAAGCAATGTTAAAGCAAAACCTTTAATTGGACCTGTACCAAAAATAAACAAAATTGCTCCTGTCAATACGTGTGTAACGTTGGCATCAATAATAGAACGCATTGCACCGTGCCATCCGTAAGACGCTGTAACAGCTTCAGATAATGACTTACCTTCTCGTAATTCTTCTTTTGCCCTTTCAAATATAATAATGTTCGCATCTACCGCAGTACCTAATGTTAATACGATACCTGCAATACCCGGTAATGTTAATACAAAACCAAAACTAGCCATAATTCCGAATAAGAAAAGCAAGTTTAATAATAATGCAAGATTAGCATACCAACCCGCTTTACCATAATAGAATACCATCCATCCGCAAACTAATAAAAATCCTAATATAGAAGAAATTGTTCCCGCATCGATTGCAGCCTGTCCTAAAGATGGACCTACAACAGTAGATTGAATAATATCTGCAGAAGCCGGTAATTTACCCGCATTCAATACGTTTGCTAAATCTTTCGTTTCAGCTACATCAAAAGAACCTGTAATTTCAGATCTTCCTCCTGCGATTGGTCCGCTAGTTACCCCTGGTGCAGAATAAACTACATTATCCAGAACAATAGCGATATAACTTTTTTGAGAAAAAGCTCTTCCTGTCAATTCTTCCCAAATTTTTGCTCCCTGACTGTTCATTTGCATAGAAACAGCTGGTTTTCCTAATTGGTCAAAAGTATCTTTTGCATCTGTAACAACACCACCACTCATAGCAGGAGCGTTATCTCTGTTTCCTTTTAAAGCGTATAATTCTACAGCTTCAATATCTTTTCCTTTTGCATCTTTAGTAGTAGTTGGCTTGCTCCATACAAATTTTGCATTGTGTTGGTCAGCAGCCAATAAGATCCTGATTTCAGGTCTCTTAAAATACTCATTAACAACAGCAGTATCTTTTGGAGCGAAGTAACCTAAAACAGGTCCACCACCCTGGCCAATCATTTTGTCAAATAATGGATTATTTCCTTTTTTAGTATCAAGTGAATCTTTTGCATCTGTTAACAATGCATTCAATGAATCTTTTGCAACAGCTTTAGTTTCTGTTTTTTTGATTTCAGTCTTTTTTAAAGCCTCATTAGTAGCCACTAAGAAGTTTCCAATTTCTTCAATTTTAAAAGTTTCCCAAAACTCTAATTGAGCTTTCCCTCCTAATAATTTCTTGATTCTGTCAACATCTTTAGCACCTGGAAGTTCTACTAAAATTCTTCCTGTTTCACCTAATTTCTGAACGTTTGGCTGAGTAACACCAAATTTATCTATACGCTCCCTTAGTACTTTAAAAGCACTTTCAACAGACTCATCAACTTTTCTTTTAATTACTTTTTGAGCTTGCGCATCAGACATTTGAAAATCGATACCACCTTCTCCCTGTAAGCTTCTGTTTGCAAAAATATCAGGTGAAGCCAGCTTCACACTTCCTTTAGAATTTGCATCAAAAGCTTCAAAAAACTTATTTAAATAGGTTTTATTTCCTTCTAAATTTGCACTTGCATCGGCTAATGATTTGTTAAAAACAGGGTTCTTAGAATTATTAGCCAAACCTTTCAAAACATCTTTAATAGAAATTTGAAGAATCACGTTGATTCCTCCTTCTAAGTCAAGACCTTTATTTAACTGTTTGTTTTTTACTTCATTATAAGTAAAATCTGTAAAACCAAGATCAAAAACTTTTACTTTGCCAATAGAATCTAAATATTTTAATTCTTTATCAGGATTATCTCCTGCAAAAGCTTTAGCTTCCTCTTTGACATTATTTGCCACAAAAGTGAAAGAAAGTTGGTAAATACTTACCAATGCAAATAGAATTGCGAAAAATTTAATAAGTCCTTTATTCTGCATTATTACTAAAAATTAATTATGTTTTATTGTTTGTTTTTGCTTTAAATTCCCATAAAATAAGCCCTGACATGAGTTTTTAAAACTAAAAAATCGTGATCACGAATTACAACATTTTTTTTAAACCGAGCAAATATATAATTCTCGAAAAGATTAAACAATTTATTTATTAATTAATCTCAAAAAAAAGACTGCAAAAGTGCAGCCTTTTCCTTTTTTTTCGATATTTTTTATACTAAAATCGATTTCAGGGCATCATTCATCCCCCTAACTGCATCTGCGCTTTTAGCAAACAAAGCTTTTTCTTCTTCGTTTAAGTGAATTTCTAAAATTTGTTCAACCCCGTTTTTACCAATTATGCAGGGCACCCCAATACATATATCTTTTTGTCCGTATTCTCCATCTACATAGACAGAGCAGGCTATCATTTTTTTCTGGTCATTTAAAATACTGTCCACCAAAAAAGCAACTGAAGCTCCAGGGGCATACCATGCAGACGTACCTAAAAGCCCTGTTAGAGTGGCTCCTCCAACCATTGTATCGGCAGCTACTTTTTGCAACACATCTTCTGAAAGAAATTCAGTTACCGGTATTCCGTTATAGGATGCCAGACGGGTTAACGGAATCATAGTTGTATCGCCATGACCGCCAATTACCATTGCTGAAATATCATTTGCAGGTTTATCCAAAGCCAAAGAAAGATAAGTTCTGAATCGGGAGCTGTCTAATGCCCCTCCCATACCTATAATTCTATTTTTAGGCAATCCCGTAGATTTTAAAGCCAGATATGTCATCGTATCCATAGGGTTAGAAACCATAACGATAATGGTATTAGGCGAATATTTCAATACATTTTCAGCAACTGTTTTTACAATTCCTGCATTTATACCAATTAATTCTTCACGAGTCATTCCCGGTTTTCTTGGAATTCCAGATGTTATTACTACTACATCACTTCCTGCGGTTTTCGAATAATCGTTTGTAACACCTGACACATGCGTATTAAAACCTGTATTCGTTGCACATTGCATAATATCCAACGCCTTACCTTCGGCAAAACCTTCTTTAATATCCAACAATACTACTTCGCTGGCTATTCCTCTATAAGAAATAACATCTGCACAAGTGGCTCCAACATTTCCTGCTCCTACAATGGTAACTTTCATATTTTATACTTTATTGGTTATTAATTAATTTTTCGATAAATCAACAATTCGTTTAATCGTTTAGGTAAATTTAAACAATTAAACGAATTGACGGTTAAATTTTATTAGGCATCGATATTTGCATAAACAGCATTTTTCTCAATAAATTCTCTACGAGGCGGTACTTCATCACCCATCAACATTGAAAAAACCTGATCTGCTTCAGCCAGACTATCAATATTTACCTGACGTAAAGTTCTGAAATTTGGATCCATCGTAGTTTCCCACAATTGCTCTGCATTCATCTCTCCAAGACCTTTATAACGCTGAATAGCAGCACTTCCTCCCATTCTTTCATTCGCCTGATCACGCTGAACGTCATTCCAAGCGTATTCTTTTTTATTTCCTTTTTTAACTAAATATAAAGGTGGAGCTGCGATGTAAACGTGACCTTCTTCAATCAATTCTTTCATGAAGCGGAAGAAGAACGTTAATATTAAGGTAGAAATGTGACTACCATCGACATCGGCATCACACATGATGATTACTTTATGGTAACGTAATTTTGAAAGATTCAGTGCTTTACTATCTTCTTCTGTTCCGACAGTAACACCAAGTGCTGTAAAGATATTTCGAATCTCTTCATTTTCAAATACTTTATGATGCATCGCTTTTTCAACATTCAGAATTTTACCTCGCAATGGCAGAATAGCCTGAAAATTACGGTCACGACCTTGCTTTGCTGTTCCACCAGCCGAATCTCCCTCGACAAGGTAAACCTCACATCTAGCCGGATCCTGCTCAGAACAGTCTGAAAGTTTTCCTGGCAATCCTCCACCACCCATAACGGTTTTACGCTGTACCATTTCACGCGCTTTTTTCGCAGCATGACGTGCCTGGGCAGCCAAAATTACTTTCTGAATAATTACTCTTGCATCATTTGGATTTTCTTCCAGATAATTCTCAAGCATTTCTCCAACAGCCTGGGAAACCGGAGAAACTACTTCTCTGTTTCCAAGTTTGGTTTTTGTCTGTCCTTCGAATTGAGGTTCTGCAACTTTTACTGAAATAATAGCTGTTAGCCCTTCACGAAAATCGTCTCCGGCAATTTCGAATTTCAATTTATCCAGCATTCCGGATGAATCTGCATATTTTTTAAGCGTTCTTGTCAAACCACTTCTAAAACCTTGTAAATGCGTACCACCTTCATGTGTATTGATATTGTTTACATAAGAGAAAATATTCTCTGTATAACTTGTATTGTAAATCAAAGCTACCTCAACCGGAATCTCACCTTTATCGTGATCCATGCTGATTACATGAGAAATAATTGGCTCACGATTACCGTCTAAATAGCGGATATATTCTTTAAGTCCTTCTGTAGAATGAAAAACTTCGCTTTTAAATTCGCCTTTTTCATCAACTTCTCTTTTGTCTGTAAAAGTAATTGTGATTCCTTTATTCAAAAAAGAAAGCTCACGCATACGGGCAGATAAAGTATCGTACGAAAATTCTGTTGTTTGAGTAAAAATAGTATTGTCAGGGTAAAAAGTCTGACGTGTACCTCTTTTATCGGTTTCCCCGATTTGTTTTACCGGATATAATGATTTTCCTCTTTCATATTCCTGTTCGTAGATTTTTCCTTCCCTGAAAACAGTAGATTTCATATGAACAGAAAGAGCATTTACAACAGAAACACCAACACCGTGAAGACCTCCTGAAACTTTATAAGAATCTTTATCGAATTTACCTCCAGCTCCAATCTTAGTCATTACAACCTCAAGTGCAGAAACTCCTTCTTTTTTATGTAAATCAACCGGAATACCACGACCATTATCTTCAACTGTTACCGAACCGTCTTCGTTAATTGCAACACTAATCGTATCACAATGTCCTCCCATCGCCTCATCAATAGAGTTATCCACAACTTCATAAACCAAATGGTGCAGCCCTCGAACACCCACATCTCCAATATACATCGACGGACGCATTCTTACGTGCTCCATTCCTTCTAATGCCTGAATACTATCTGCTGAATAATTGTTCTTCTTGATTTCTTCGCTCATATATTTTATTCTAAAAAAATGTAATAATTGTCTAACACGCAAATATATAAAAACGCAATTTATATACCTCTTAAAAATACTATTTAAAGGGCTAAGTTATTAACACAATTGTCTGAAAAATCAAAAAATTATTCCAAAAGCTTACTTTAAATTCCAATTTTCTTAAATTCCAAATTCTAAAAATAGGAATAGCATAAAAAAAGCTGAAATCATTTTTTAAATCATTTCAGCTTTTTTGAATTATATAAGTTGGAATTTAGATTTCCTTGTATTTAAACAGCTACTCCGGATTTTGCGATTTCAGTATCTGCCTTTAAGTGCGCAGCATTTGCTCTTCCGCTTGGATCGAGATTATCCTGCCATTTTGGGATCCATTTTCTTACTGTTTGTGCCGCACTGACTTGTGGATAATGTTTATGAAAAATCGACCTGTATAAGTAAGCTTCTTTTGTAGTTGGCGAATTGTATGGAAACTCTAAAGAAGCACCTGCTAATTGTTCATCTGAAACCTGAGAAGCACAATATTCTATTAATTGATTAACCCACTCGTAACCTACACCATCTGAAAATTGCTCTTTTTGTCTCCATAAAATTTCTGATGGCAAATAGGGATCTTCAGGCCTATCAAATGCTTTTCTTAAAATATATTTTTCGACTGCCTCATATGTCTTCGGCTGTTTTTCTTCAGTTTTGATTCGGATTGCAACATCCAGAAAATCTTTATCCAAGAACGGCACCCTGGCTTCTAAACTATGTGCCATTGTCGATTTGTCAGCACGTAATATATCTGCTGTGAACAACTTCTGAACCCTTTCAATAGTTTCTTTCTGAAATTCTTCTGAAGAGGGTGCATTTCTAAAATACAAATGACCACCAAAAACTTCATCAGCTCCTTCACCTGAAATAATCACTTTTACTCCTTTTTCTTTTACAGCCTTAGCCAATAAGTACATTGGCACACCGGAACGAACTGAAATGATATCGTAAGTTTCAATATGATAAATCAATTTTTCTAAAATCTCAACTCCTTCTTCGACAGAAAAATAAATCTCATAATGCTCTGTCCCCAAAAATTCAGCTGCTTTTCTTGCCGCAATATTATCCGGGGAATTAGTATCCAAACCAATAGAAAACGATTTTAATTTCTCCTTACTCCCTGCTAATAATCGGGATGCTATGGCCGAAGTCAGCGAAGAATCTAACCCCCCAGAAAGTAATACTCCAACCGGCACATCACTAATTAAACGTTTACGGGTTGCTTCAATTAAAGACTCTCTGATCAAATCTAAATCTAGTGGCTGATTAGCATTTTCATATTCTTCATATTCAGGCTCATAATATTTTACAAAACCTGTTTTTGCCGTGTAATAATGTCCAGGAGGAAAGGTCGAAAAAGACTTGCACTGATCCGCAATTGATTTCATTTCTGAAGAAAAATAAATCCTTCCTCTTTCATCTAATCCATAATACAACGGCTTGACACCAATTGGATCTCTTCCGGCAATATAATCATCACCATTAATTACTACAAAAGCAAAATCGCCGTCAAGTAAATTACAGAAATCATAACCAAATTCTTCATATAAATGCACTATTACTTCCGAATCTGATTTTGACCTGAACGTATGATTTTTTAAAATTCCTTCTCTTAATTCCTGATGATTATAAATTTCTCCATTGTGAATCATCCAGGCACTTTTTGATCCCTGAATTGGCTGTTTGCCTGAATCTAAATCAATAATAGTCAAGCGTTCACTGGATAAAATGCTTCCATTTTCCATAATATGCAAATCACTTTCATCAACCCCTCGATGCGACATTCTTTTCGAAAGTTCTTTTACGAGCTGCGGATCTTTCCCTTTACCTATAACGGCTAATATCCCCCCCATACTATTCTTTTTATTATATATTTTCTACTACCGTTTTATTTCTAAATTTCTTCTTTCGGCGAAAGCCAAATATAAAAAATCCACTAAACATTAAAATTCAAATAATTAAACTCGAAAGAAACATTTAAAACAAGTTTTATAAACTAAGAAAAACGTCCTCAAAGAGAACGTTTTCTTTAATATAATTTCTAAATTAAACTTTATTATTTCTGGTAAGCATCATCATGTACACTTGCAACTGCTCTACCTGATGGGTCATTCATGTTTTTGAAAGCCTCATCCCACTCCAAAGCAATTTTTGTACTACAAGCTACACTCGCTTCCTGAGGCACACATAATGCTGCTGCATCACTTGGAAAATGTTCTGTAAAAATAGAACGATAGTAATACTCTTCTTTTGAAGTTGGAGTTTGTAACGGGAATTTGAATCTCGCGTTCGCTAATTGCTCATCCGAAACTTCTCTCGCTACTACTTCTTTCAAAGTATCAATCCAGCTGTATCCTACTCCGTCTGAAAATTGCTCTTTTTGTCTCCATGCAACACTTTCAGGAAGCATGTCTTCAAAAGCTTTACGAACAACCCATTTTTCCATAGGGTGTTCTTTGTTGATCATTTTATCCTGTGGGTTGATGCGCATAGCAACATCCATAAATTCTTTATCTAAGAATGGAACACGTCCTTCGATTCCCCAGGCTGCTAAACTTTTGTTTGCACGCAAACAGTCGTACATATGAAGTTTACCTAATTTACGAACGTTTTCTTCGTGGAACTCTCTTGCATTTGGCGCTTTGTGGAAGTATAAATATCCTCCAAATAACTCATCTGCTCCTTCACCCGAAAGAACCATTTTGATTCCCATTGATTTAATCACTCTCGCCATTAACCACATTGGGGTTGAAGCTCTAACTGTAGTTACATCATACGTTTCAAGGTTATAAATCACATCACGAACAGCATCTAAACCTTCCTGAATTGTAAATTTAATTTCATGGTGAATGGTTCCAATATGATCTGCTACTTTTCTTGCTGCTGCTAAATCAGGAGAACCTTCTAATCCAACTGAGAAAGAGTGCAATTGTGGATACCAGGCATCAGTAGTATCGTCTGATTCAATTCTTTTTTGAGCGAATTTTTTAGCTACAGCAGAAGTAATAGAAGAATCTAAACCTCCTGAAAGTAAAACTCCGTAAGGAACGTCACTCATTAATTGTCTGTGAACCGCAGCTTCCAATGCTTCTTTAATAGCAGGAATACTGGTTTCGTTATCTTTTACTGCGTCATATTCTGTCCAGTCTCTTTTGTACCATTGTACAAATTCACCGTCTTTACTTGTCATGTAATGCCCAGGAGGAAATAATTCGATTTTTGTACAATATCCTTCTAAAGCTTTCAATTCAGAAGCAACATAAAAAGTTCCGTTTTGATCCCAGCCAATGTACAATGGAATGATTCCCATGTGGTCACGAGCTATGAAATACTCATCTTTATCAACATCATAAATTGCAAATCCAAAGATTCCGTTCATTTCGTCAACAAAGTGAGGTCCTTTTTCTTTGTAAAGAGCTAAAATAACTTCGCAGTCACTTTCAGTCTGAAAGTTATATTTTCCTGCAAATTGTTTACGAAGCTCTCTGTGGTTGTATATTTCACCATTTGCAGCTAAAACCAATTTTTTATCTTCCGTAAACAATGGTTGTTTTCCAGAAGCCGGATCTACAATGGCTAAACGCTCATGAGAAAGAATTGCTTTATCATTACTGTAAATTCCGCTCCAGTCCGGTCCGCGGTGACGAATGATTTTAGACATTTCTAATACTTGAGGTCTTAAGGTTTCGGCTTTTTGCTTTAGATCAAAGGCACATACAATTCCACACATAATTTTATATTTTTTTCTTTTAATTTTATTTTGATAGGGCAAAGATGAAGTATTAGTTACAATTGAAAAACACAAATAGCAATATCAATTACAAATAACAACCAAAATAATAAATTTACACACTAAATGTAAAATTTTAACACCAGAAAAGCGTTCATACTTGAAAATTTTAATCTTTGAAGATAGAACTGGTTTAAAAAGTAATCTCTTCCTGAACAATTAACTTTAAATTTAAGCCAATCTTTGTCGAATTACTTTAGAAGACTGCTTCGCCAGTTCGCTATAGCTCGTGTCCTCGTGCACCGGAATGACAGATTGAGCTGAATCTCTTTACTCTACACTCTCAATCGTATAATGTGTTTTATTAATTTCGAACTGAAACCCAACTTTGTTTCCCATTAAATGATTGCCCAAAGGAGATTGTGGAGAAAGTGCAATAACATTTATTCCGTCAATTGTAATTTTAGGAAGTGCCACACTTACATATAAATAAATTCCGTTGGCTTTTACCAGACTGCCGGAAATAATATTTTCTGTTGTTTTTGAAGCGTCAATTTTATCTAAAACTGCTTTTTGAGCAATTGCTTCTTTTAGCTTATTGGTTAGTTTTTCCTGCTCGATATGCATCATGGACAAAGCCGTTTCATGTTTATCTCCGGCTGAACCTTTTGCATCGTTTTTAGAATCTTCGGTCAGATTTGAAATCATATCCCTGAAAACATCGATTCGGTCCTGGACCATTTGCACATAATGAGAATGTATTTTTTGTTTGAAAGTCATTTTTAGAGATACTGAGTTTTTAAGTTACAAAGATGCAAAGGTTTTAGTTTACAGATCTGAAACAATCCTAATTTTATTTACTATATAGCAATTTAAGCCGATTTTCTTCACTGTAAAAAATTAACACGATGTTTTTTATTTTTTGACAAACAATCTCTAATTTTAGCACTCATTAATTTTAACTATCATTATGAAAAGATCTACAATTATTACCACAATTGCAATTGCATTTACAATGCTTTTATCTTTAAATGCGAATGCTCAAAAATTTCCTGATTTAGACAAAAGTCCAATGGATGCAGCAGCTTACCCTAACGATTATAAAGAAGCTGCGAAAATTGTAAAAATTACTTACAGCAGACCACAACTGAAAGGGCGCGCATTAAGCGAACTTGTTCCAGAAGGAAAAGTATGGAGAACTGGAGCAAATGAGGCACCAGAAATCACGTTCTACAAGGACATGAAATTAGGCGATAAAAAGATAAAAGCAGGTAGTTATACTTTATTTACCCTTCCTGAAAAAGACAACATCACTATTATTATCAGTAAAGATTTAAATGTTTGGGGATCTTATTCTTATAAAGAAGCAAACGATGTAGCCAGATTAAAAGTTCCTGTAACACAAGCTGCAGATTCTTTAGAAGCTTTCTCAATGGTTTTTACAAAAGGAGACAAAGGAGTGGTTTTAAACTTAGGCTGGGATAAATTAAGAGTTGCCGTTCCTTTTACGGAATAAAAATATTTTTAGTTCCAAAAAAAATAGCTTCCAGATTGGAAGCCATTTTTTTATATGATTATTTTTTTGATTAGAAATCAAATTTGTAGTTCGCTCCACCTAAAACCTGGAATCCCTGAACAGGATAATTTAACCACTTTTCGTAAGCCTGATTTCCGATGTTATTCAGCTTTAAGAAGAAAGTCAGACGTTCGCTGAATTTGTATCCTAAATGTGCATTGGCGTCAAAATAACTTTTTAAAGTGACCGGAACTCCCGGAATTGGAACAGCAAAATCAGTTTGTCTTGTTTGCATATCCTTACGCTCTCCTACATAAAAAACGTTCAAGCCCGCATACCATTGTTTTGTTATATTTACGTCAAGATTGGAACCTAATCTAATTGTTGGCAGGTTCCATGCTTCTACAGGCTGATCCGTTTTATAACTATTAAATGTACCGTTAATTCCAAAAGTAACGTTTTCAGATAAATCAGCTTTTAATTCTGCATAGAAACGAAATGTTCTGATGTCTTCATAAACCACTCCAAAAGAATTTCCGTATGCATAATTCTCATTTGAAAAATCTTCTGTGTAATCATTACTTTTAAACAAAGCTTTGTTTTTTTCATTTAGGTAAGAACCTGTCAGATTATAATTGACATTGTTAGCCAGTTTCCCTTTCAAACCAGCAAAAACATTGTATTGAGTGCTTGATGGCCTCATGTTTAATGTTGGCGATAAAAACGGATTTTCATTTACAAAATCAGCATATGAATTCTGAGTTAAGGTTCCATTTACTCCTGTGTAAAAGATCATTAAATCTCCAACTAATTTATATGAAGCATTTATTTTTGGGTAGATATAAAACTTATTTCCGCTATTTTCAGAATCCAGTGCATAGTATAATCCTGCCCCTAATTCTAAAGTCCAGTCGTTTTCATTTACTACGAAACTTGGCTCAATTCCAAAATTAGTCAAGCTATATTTTACCGGATCCGTATTCGTTTTAAAATAATTATTTTCAAAACTTCCGCTCACGTGGTCAATAATCACATTCGTATTAATTGAATGATCCATTATATCAACTTTAAAAGTCGGTTTGAGATAAAAACGATTTTCTGAAGAAGAAAAATTATCCGAAAAGTGTGTAAATTTTGTTGCTACTTTGCTAAAAACACTTTCATTGAATTCGAAATTTCCTCCTAATGAAATCGTGTTATAAGTATGCCCCGGATTGATTTTGTTTATTAAATCAAGACGATCCTGAGGAATTAAAGATGCTCCAAAATCCTTCGGTAGTCCGTACCAATTGTAAATTTGATTTTGATATCCTAATTCCACATTCCATGACAGATCCCTGTTGTTTTGACCGTAACCAACATTTAATGCCGTATCATAAAATTCATCATTCAAAAGAACATCTTTAATTCCGCCTTGTGACGAATGGTGACGTAACATTCCGGATACAAAATCATTATTTCCCAAATCCTGATTTACAAACAATTCTGCATTCAGGGTACTGTAATTTCCAACACCTACAGTCGCATAATTATTAAACAGACGTTCCTGTTTTGATTTTTCTACATTGGCAGCTTTCCCTTTTGAAGGCGTAAAAGTTGATGCTACAGGTACAGACAGAATACTATACTTAATAGTTTCTTTGGCCTGATTTCCTGAATCGTCAAGCGATGGGGTTTCTTTTACTTTATCCGCATCTGATATGGTTGGCGAATAGGGTTTTACTACGTTTACCGTTTCTGTACCAATATTTTCATTTTTCTTTTGGGCAAATGAAAGCTGAAAAACAAACAGCAAAATCAAAATGATGGTTTTATTCTGGAAATTAATTTTCATATTTTATACTTTTTTGTAAAATGTATTCTGTCAAATGTAAAATGCTTTTCAGCTTACTTTTTACATTTTACAATTCTATTATATTCTGTTATCTAATTTTCTAATACTTAAATTCTCTAATTATCACACTTCCCATTCACCTTTAGCTACAAACTGGGTTTTTCCGCCTATATTAATATCAAATTCATTTCCGGTTAATTTACCTTTAAAATAAATTTGCGAAGGACGGTTTATATAATCCCCCTGATAATTGATTAATTCTAATTCGGATTTATGATTTTTTAAAAGATAAGCCTGCAAGCATGTACTCGCGCTGCCAGTAGCCGCATCTTCTCTTAATTGATTATGTTCGATATACAACATTCTGCTAAATAATTTTTCACCTTCTAAATAGTAAAAATATAAGCCCTGATGCGAAGTCCTGCAATGTTTTTTCAGCCATTCATTTGTTTTATCTTTATCCAGAACCAAACTCTCTAATGCTCTTTTACTGCTTAGCCCAACCATGACAAAAGCACTACCGGTTGTCACTTCCTGAATTGGAAATTGATTCTCAAAGTCACTGCTTTTCAGATTACTGAATAATGTAAAATCCTCTTTCGAAAAAATATCCCAGAATTTAGGATGCGCGGCTTTCAGCCAAATCAAGTCCTCCTTTTGATGAATTGCAATTGGACCGATTGGAACATTCAGCTTAATTTGGTCAGGCGAGTTGTCAAAGATCTTATTCATTAAAACCCATGAAGTACCAATTATAGGATGCCCTGCGAACTGCATTTCATATTCAGGCGTAAATATTCTAATTTCTGCTTTATTATTTTCTCTATCCAGTTTCGTAACAAAAGTGCTCTCTACAAAATTAATTTCACGGGCAATCTTTTGCATTTCTTCTGAACTAAGATTTCCGGCATCCAAAAAAACAGCCAACTGATTTCCGGCATATTTTTTATCTGTAAAAACATCAACTATATAAAAAGGTAAACTCATTTTTTTTCTTTTTTTCTTAGAATAGAGACAAGAAGCAAGAGAAAAGACTATATATTCTTGAAATCTTGCTTCTTTTCTCTTTCATCTATTTTTATCCTTTTATCTGTTAATCGACGAATTCGTTTTAGACTCTTCCAGTTTGATTGCGGTTAGCTCTCTTTTTGCTTCTTCAACCACATCCGGATAATCTGTAAAATTATTGATTACATTATCCAAAATATAGGTCGCCTGATAGCTGTCTTTTAATCCGTAGAAGTTTTTCGCCATTAAGACCAAACTCTTCGCTCCGTAATATTTGTATGCCGAATAGTTTTTTGCTAATTTCTGAACCGATACATTCGAAGCATCAAATTTGCCTTCTTTCGTTTTAAAATAGGCATCATAATACAAAGCCTCTGCTGCTAATTCTCCTTTTGATGTTGCTGACAATTTCGCATACGCCGCTTTTGCTTTGTCTTCATCTCCTGTCTGCATTGCTGCACGTGCTACGATGATTTGGGCATCTGCTTTTACATTCGTATCTGCTTTAGGATTTTGCAGTACCTTATCGGCATATATTACAGAATTGTTATAATCCTTTTTATCGTAATAACATTTCATCAAATTAGCCTGAGCAAAATTTTGATTCTGAGCAGTTTCTGATTCTTCGCTTAAGCGAACTAAAACCGGAATTGCTTTATCACAATCTTTTGCTTTCAGGAAAATCTGAGCCAGTTTATTTAATGACTGTCCCGTAAATTCATTTCTTGGCTGAGCGACAACATATTGATAATTTGTAATTGACTTTGTTTCGGAACCTTCTGCATAAAGCAATTGTGCCAGATAAAAATTAGCTTCTAATGAATGTAGTCCTGATGGAAATTTGCTCACATAACCTGAAAAACCGGTAATTGCCTGCTTACTATTGTTTTGACTGTATTGCTTGAAAGCAGCATCATAAGTGTCATTATCTAACTCGGCATCTGTAACTGAAACAAAATCCAGCGTTCGAACCCATGTCGCATATTCATCTACTTTTCCGGAATCAACATAAATTAATCTCGCTGTAGAAACTGCCTCAAGAGCTTCAGGAGTTTTTGGGAACTCGGCTGCTACTTTTTTGAATTTCGTCAAAGCCTGTTCATCGCGATCTGAATTGTAATAAATCAAACCTTGTCTCAAAATTGATTTTGAAGTAAACGACCCGTTTTTATATTCTGAAATCAGCTGATCGTATGTTTTAATCGCCTGATCGTTCTTTTTATCAGCCACATACGTATTTGCCAATTCGAACAAAACATCATCACGATATTCGGATTTTTTATACATCTGAAGAAAATTATTCAGTTCGTCAATTTTCTTGTCATTTCTGGACATGAATCCATAAGAAATCGCTCTTTGAAACTGTGCATAATCTGCATCAACACCTTTTGCACTGATTGCTTTTCCATAGGCTTCCATTGCCTGGGCATATTTAGAAGTTACAAATCGGCAATCTCCTAAACGCAAATACGAATCGTTTAAACGAACTTTATCACCTGGAGCATTATCAATCTGAGCCTGAAAAGAATTTCCTGCCTGATCATATTCTTTCAGTTTAAAATACGTGTACCCAATATTATAATTGATGTTTTTATATTCGTCCGTTTCTTTAGCCGAAGCTAAACCTGCGAACTGTTTATAACTCAATAATGCATTTCTAAAATCATTCGTTACATACTCAGACTCTGCTTTCCAGAAAGTAGCGCGGGCTGTAAATTCAGGGTTCTTTTGTTCTTTTACAGCTCCATTGAACATTTTTAACGCTTCAGTATAATTCGAATCATTGTATAATTCTAAACCTCTGTAAAAAAGTACTTTTTGGTATGCTAATTTATTTTCCGGAGTTCTGTTTTTTTCTAATAAAACCAAAGCTTCTCTGTAATTTTTAGTAGAAATATAAGAGTCAACCAATAATTTTTCTACTTCTGAACGACTGGAATTATTTGGATATTTTTTTAAGAAATCAAGCAAAATTCCCGGAACAGTCTGGTATTGATTTCCGATATCATAGCTTAACTTAGCATAATTTAAAGCTGCATCTTCCTGTATTTGAGCATTAAAATCCATTTCAGAAGCATTTTTAAACGCATTTAGAGCTTCTTGTTTTTTACCTGTATTCAGATAGGCCAAACCTAAATGATAATAGGCATTCTGAGCTACAAAATCTTTTCCTTCAATAATTTTATTGAACTGGGAAATCGCTTTTTCGTAGTCTTTTTGTTCGTAATAAGCATACCCTAACTGGTAGAAATCGGTATTATTCCATTTTCCTTTTCGTCCTGCGTATTGCTCCAGATATGGAATCGCTTTACCGTATTGTTTTAAATTGAAATAACTTTCGCCAATAATTTTATTCAATTCAGACTTTTCAAGTGCATTCGACTTCGCCATTGCGGCTTGTCCCAACTCGATTGCTTTTTGAAAATTCCCTAATTTAAAATTCATATCAGCCTGAAAATAGGATAGCTTTTCTTTGTATTTTTCTTCGCCGGAAACCTCATCAAAATATTTAGTTGCTTCTTTGTAATCATCGCCTTCATAAGCCATAAAACCTAAATAATATTTTGCTTGCGAACCAAATTCCGAAGAATTCACGACTTTATTAAAATATGTTGTGGCTTCTTTTTTCTTTTTGGCATTGAAATAACTGTACCCTTTTTGGAAATTAAATTTATCCAGATCAGATTTACTCATGTAACTTTCATCAACCCTGTCAAACCATTGCAGTGCTTTTGGATAATCTCCCTGCTCAAAGAAATAATGCGCAACCTCGATATAGGCCTGATTTTGCTTGGTACTTGTTGGATAATCTTCAACAAATCTCTCCATTAATTCATCAGCATTGGCCTGATTCGTTCTTATCGCGCAATTGGCGATATAATATGCACAATCAGATTTTACTTCTTCTGTTACAGCCTGATTTTTTACAGATTCAAAAATATGCTGGGCAGAAGCGTATTGTTTGTCATTATATAAAGCCAGTGCTTTATCAAAATCCTTTAATTCGTAGGTATATATAGCTGATTTTTGTGCCGAAACCATAGCCGGAAAGAGGACGAATGGTATTAAAAAGAACCAGGAAATTTTACGCATTTTAATTATATTTAGTATTCAAATGTATCATTTTATACCGTTTATAACGAAACGTTTTAAGCTTTTATTATGAACAAAAGTTTTAAGTTTTTAATTTTTTCAGCATTACAAGCCTCAAAATACTGATTATAAATTTCGCAAACCGATTCGTTTAGAATAAGATAGTTTAGTGATAAAGTAAATCTTGCTACACTTTTGGCTATGACTATTTTTTCTGTTCAAATGATTAAAATTTATTTTGAATCCAACCGTTAACTTATTACTTTTACATTCAAATCAATTTTATCATGTCAGAAACCGTACTATCCCTTAAAGATGTCACTATATTTCAGGAAGGAAGAAGAATTTTATCTCATATCAATTTAGAAGTTGAGCATGGCGAATTTATCTACATAATTGGAAAAACCGGTTCCGGAAAGAGTAGTTTTATGAAAACTTTATATGGTGATTTACCTCTTTCTGAAGGTGAGGGACATATTGTTGAATTTGATTTAGCCAATTTAAAAGAAAGCCAGATTCCGTATCTGAGACGTAAAATCGGAATTGTATTTCAGGATTTCAAATTGCTTCCGGACAGAACTGTAAAAGACAATATGCTATTTGTACTTAAAGCGACAGGCTGGGTAGAAAAAGAAGCCATGCAGCATAAAATTGATGAAGTTCTTGATAAAGTGGGTATGAAAGATTTCCTGAATAAAATGCCACATCAGCTTTCTGGAGGAGAACAACAAAGAGTGGCGATTGCAAGAGCTTTATTAAACGACCCTGAGTTTATCCTTGCTGATGAACCAACCGGAAACCTTGATCCTCAAACGAGTTCTGAAGTTCTGGAAGTATTAAAAAAAATCAATGCCAACGGAAAAACCATTATCATGGCTACTCACGACTACGCATTGTTGATGAAATTCCCTTCTAAAACATTAAAATGCGAGGACGAAAGAATTTTTGAAGTTGTGCAGCGAAGTGTGTAATCTGTTTTATTTCTTGTAAACGTGTGGGTTTTCTTTTATTCCCTTTTTGAATATTTTTCTAATATTCATTCTTAAGATAGTATCCATTTTCAAAAGTATATCGGTAAACTTGTGTTCAGGTCTTGCTCTAAAAGAAGTTACATGAAACGTATCTGTTGCCAAAACCGGCGTTTTTGAAAAATAATAATTCGAAATGCAGCATCTAAATCCATCATATACAACCGGTGAAACTGAGTGTAATGATTTATTATGAGTAACCATTACCACCAATCTGTTAAAATTACTATGAATTGTAATCTGTTGTTTTTGCAAACCATCCGGCCATAACTCGAGATTACCTCCGTATTCTTCTTTCCAGTTTGGAGTGATATAATACAACAAATTCAATACTCGCCAGCGTTCACGGTCTTTATCGTGCGAATTATCCAGATGAGGATTCAGAAACTGTTTATTGCCCATCATAGAAAGCCCGCCAGCGTAAAGAAATTCGTCCGGAATCGGATCTTTGATTTGACAAATTTCACCAATCAGTTCAACAATTCTGTTGTCCTGAAAAGCATAAATAATTTCTTCTAAAACTGGATTATATAAGTTCATCTGAACTGCAACAAATTTATCTTCCTTGATGCTTTTTTTCAGGATCATCTGATCCTGTTTCGGAAAATCACTATACAGCCCAGCTGCTATTTCTTCAGGAAGCAAATTATCCAGAAAAAAATAGCCTATCGCTTCTTTTGATTCTGCAAACTGCTTTGAAAGATGAACTTTTTCATCATTAACTCTTTTATAAATAATGTCAGCAAGCTCAATTCTATTTATAAATTCCATATTTTTGAATGTTTTATTGCTTTACAAATATATCACTAAATAGTTTTCATTAATGCTGTCTATTCTTATTCCGACCTATAATTACAATGTTTATAATCTGGTTTTAGAATTACACAAACAATGTATGGAATTAGGGATTATTTTTGAAATTATTGTAATTGATGACGGATCGAACTCCCAAACGAATGAAACAAATAATCATATCAATTTATTAAAAAATTCTACTTTTATTCCTTTAAATAAAAATATAGGACTAAGCTCAAACAGAAACCTGCTAGCTTCTAATACAAATTACGAGAATCTGCTTTTTATTGACGGAGATTCTGTAATCATTAATCCAAATTATATTAAAAATTACATTAACGCCATTCAGGATTTTGATATTATTTACGGAGGAAGAGTACATCCTGAAACGGTTGATTATTCGAAACAAAAGTTACGCTGGAAATACGGAAGAATGGTCGAGGACAAAACAGCACTGCAAAGAAATTCGGCCTTATACAAAACATTAATGTTCAATAATACATTAATAAAAAAAAGTCGTTTTAATGAAATAAAATTTGATTCAAATCTTATTAAATACGGACACGAAGACACTCTTTTTGCTTACCAGGTAAGTCTGTTACAATTTAAAGTAAAACATATAGACAATGCTATTGAACATGGACATATTGATGAAAGCAAGGTTTTTATTTCTAAGATAAAAAATGGTTTGGACAATTTGATATCAATTGATGAATCTAATAAAATTGACCCGGATTTTGTTAAAATATTAAAACTGTATCATTTTTTAAAAAAATACAATCTAAATTTCGCTTTAAACGTATTTTATAAACTATTAAATAAAATAATACACAGACAACTCATTTCTAAAAATCCTTCTCTTTTTTTGTTTAACCTATACAGAATAGGATATGTTTGTACATTAAAAAAATAAAAATAGATAACAAATAGAAAATAATTCATTTTGTTCTTTCTAAAAATAATATTCAATGCACATTTTTTTGTAAAAGATTTAATTTATTGCTTGAACTTATCACTACTTTTTTTAAAGCTTTTAAACAATTCATCCCATCTTTTCATTATAGAATCGATTTCATATTTTCTTACACTCTCCTGAGCATTTGAACCCATTTGAATTCTCAAATTTTCATCTTCGATAAGCAGTTCCAGTTTTTGAACAAAAGAATCTACATTTTCATCTTTTATTAGAAAACCGTTCGCCCCCTCTTCAATAATTGCTCTTGGACCAGATGGGCAATTGTAAGCTATGCAAGGCACACCAGAAACCATAGCTTCAATGAGCACCATACCGAAAGCTTCGGTTCTAGAAGTCATTAAAAAAACAGAAGCGTCATTATAGCTATTTTGAATATCACTGGTCGGAGGAAGAAAATTTACATTATCCGAAATCTTCAAATCGTCAGCCATTTTTTGATATTCGGATTTAACATCCAATTGTCCGTAAATATCAATTACCCAGTCCGGATGTTTCTTGACAAATCTGCTCCAAATCAGCAATAATCTATCAAGACCTTTCACATAAGGATTCATACAAACAGCCATTGCTTTTTTATTCACTAAAACAGCTTTGTTTTTTGAACTAAAACTTAAAGGATTAGGAATAACCTGAGTATTGTTCACTCCTCTTTCTTTATCCCCTTCTTCGGTTGTAGTTACAAAACAATTAAATTTAATTATCGTTTTTTGCTTTAAAAAACGAACCAATTTAGTTCTAAACTTGTTGTATAGAGTTTCGTTTTTTTCTTTTTGATAAAAAACTGAAAAATGAGTTTCAAAAATTAAAGGAATTTCGGTCTTTATAAACCAAGGGATAAACAACCATAAAACAGCGTCGCAAACAACTATTATATCTGGTTTTTCTGTGGAAATTGTTTTTTTTATTAAGCGAATATAGCTTCTTAAAAACAACGGATTTTTTGAAGACTCTCTAATAACATGCCATTTTATAGCCGAATCAAAATCATAAAAACAGTTGGGGTAAGAATTATTTACAGAAAGGATTTGAACTTCATAATTCAAATGGCTTACCAAATAATTAGTTTTTAATGATACAACTCTGGAAATCCCTCCTGAATCAGTTATATCTGGAGCTATGTATAAAATTTTCATTTTTTTGACGCCAAAAATTCATCAAAATCACGGATATAATCTTCTTCTGTATAAACCGTTGATGCCAAAACCAAACAGACTGCACCAGAAGAAAAATTCTCAAGTTCCCGCCAAGTATTATGTTTTATAAGAAGACCCTTATCAGGTTTATTTAAGGTTACGGTGCTTACTGATTTACCATCTTTAAGCACTACATCAAAACTTCCGGAAATTGCTATTAATACTTGTTGTAATTTTTTGTGTGAATGGCCTCCACGAATTGATGAACTTGGAATATCATATAAATAATAAACTCTTTTTATTTCAAATGGAATGACATCATTTTCAACAACAGCTATGTTTCCTAAACTGTTTTCTATTGTGGGAATATCAATAATTTCTATTTCCATAATTCTTTTTTATCGTGGGAGTTTTCTATTTTCATCAAATCTAACCATTGTTTTCCAATAGTATCTAAAGAAAACTTCTGTATACTTTCCAGAGTGTTATTTTTGCAATAATTATATAATTCTTCATTTTCCACAAACAGATTCATGGCCTCGGTTAATTTTTGAATATTTTGATTTTCCACTAATAGCCCGTTCTGCTTATCTACAATCATTTCCCTTGGACCTGTGGGGCAATCAAAAGCTATGACAGGCGTTTCACATGCCAATGATTCTAAAATCACATTGGGCATACCTTCATTCAAACTACTTGATGCTAAAAATTTAGCCTTTTTTAAATATTTGTATGGATTATTTTCAAATCCCATCAAATGTATGTATTTTGTAACATTGTTATCTGCAGCCATTTTTTGTAATGGGATATCATTTCCCTTACCTAAAATAATAAGATGAATATCTTTTTCTGGCAAATTAGAATGTGCATAACTCCAAATTAATTTATCAAATTGCTTTAAATTATCGTGATACTGACCAATCGCAATAACGTAATCAAATGTAATATCGATCTCTTCATTTGATCTTTCAAAGACTTCTTCTAAATTTATGGGATTAAAAATATTGGTGACATTTGTCAAATTATACTTAGATTCAACTAATTCTTTAATTTTATCAACAATTGTAACTGTTGCATATACTTGATTAAAAATCAATCTTCCTAGCCAAGCTTTTTTTGGCATATAATACTCTAACAAAAAATTATGAACCGTTAAAATTGTCTTGGCATTATAAACAAATCTTGCTATTAAGAATTCCTGCAGCGATTTTGTTCGCGGACGAAAATCTATTATAAAATCAAAATTATTAGTTTTTAAATACCTTCTAATAAAAAGTAATCGCTTCAACTTATTGCTAAAATCATTACTTTCATTTTTCATTAAACCCATATTAACAAGTTTGCCAGCGTAAGAATAAGTTACACCATCCAAAACAATGATATTATGAACTTCTATTCCAACTTTGTCAAAAAAAATAGACAAATTAGCCATCACTTTTTCTCCTCCACCTTCAGTAAAGCGATAACCAATTAAGGCTATCTTATATTTTTTTTTTGGTGATATCATCTTCAATTTATTATTTTAGCTTCAAATATAACATTTCTAAAAATAATGCAGAACAATCCATTAGTAACTATAATTTGTTTATGCTACAATCAACAAGATTATGTTGCTGAGAGTCTGAATTCTGTAATAAATCAAGCATATTCCCCTATCCAACTTATTATTGTTGATGATTTTAGTACTGATAATTCAACAGCTAAAATTCAATCCTGGCTACAAAATCATCCCAAAATTAAATTCATTGCAAATGAAACTAATTTAGGAAATACCAAATCTTTTAATAAAGCACTGCATTACGCTAAAGGAGAATATATTATTGACTTAGCTGCTGATGATATTTTACTGCCAAATTGTATAACGACTCAAATCAATGCTTTCAAAAACAGTCACCTTAAAAACCTTGGCGTAGTTTATGGGAATGCTGAACTAATTTCGGAAAATGGCTCATTTGATTCTTATTATTTTCCTGTAAATAATAAAAAAAAGGTTATCAAAAAAAGAATCACGGGTAATATTTATGAAAATGTGCTTTCTGATTTTTACTGTATGTGTTCCGTTTCGGCAATGATAAAAAAAAGTGTAATGGATCGTCTAAAAGGATATGACGAATCCCTTGCTTATGAGGATTTAGATTTTTGGATAAGAGCTTCCCGAATTTATGAATTTGATTTTATTGACGAACCGATTATGCAAAAAAGAATTGTGTCTACTTCATTAGCCACTAATTTCTATAAAAAAAGTAATGAACATACCAGAAAAATAGACTATTCTACTTATTTGATATTAAAAAAAGGAATAAAATTAAATCGTAGCAAACAAGAAGATTTAGCCATTCAAAAAAGGGTGCATAATGGAATAATGCATTGTATTAAAAACAGAAATTATTGGTTGGTTTTAAAAAATTTAGAGTTGCGAATAATTTTGGCCTGGAGAAAAAATTTTAAAAAATATGCCTAAATAAAATTTATAATCCCATCTTTATTTTAAACTTTAAAAACAATTCCCATACCTCTTCTAACTCTTTTAACTTTAATAACCAACAAATAAACAAATAAGTTACTAATCCGAGTAACGTTCCTAAAAATAGTTGAAAAACTAAATTATTTATAAAAGCAGACATCACAAAAACACAAATTGCCATTCCGATTGTCGCAACAAAAAAAGGCAACATATCTTTAAATTGTTGTATCGGACCATACCCATAAAATTTTCCCGGAATATAGGCATTTATACAAAAAGCTAATGCTGACGCAATTACATGTCCAATTATCATAGCTTTTACTCCAAGAGGAATTGTAATTACCATCGCCAATATCGTTAACGGCAATTTAGACAAATCTACTTTTAAGAATAGATCCGAACGCCCTATTGCATTTAACAAACTCATATTGAGCACACTCATTGGAAAAAAAATACGTGCAAAAACCATCCATTGTAAAAGCGGAATCAGAGAAACCCATTTATCAGTAAGTAATAGTATAACAATCGGCTTTGCCAGCAATGCAATAAGGGTAATTACCGGGATAATTAAAAAAGCTGACATTCTAATCATTTTTCTATAAATAGAAACCAGTTTTTCTTTATCGTGTTGCACTGATGTAAGAATAGGAAATGCAGCTTGTTGCAAAACACTAACAATTGTTCCTGCAGATATATCTGCAAAACTCTTGGCTCTTGTATAATATCCTAATGTAGCAGTGGTATAAAATTTTCCTAAACTAATATTATACAGATTATTTAGTACTTGAGCATACAAACCAGCTATCAGTAATTTTGAACCATATCTAAATAGTGATTTAAATGATTTTTTTGAAAAGGCGACAGAAGGATTCCATTTGCTTAAAAACCATAACGATAATGAAGTAGCGAATGATCCTATGAGTGTTTGAATAACTAATGACCAGACTCCATATCCATTTACAGCAGCAATTACCCCACATAATCCTCCTGTGATCATTCCAGTTACATTACTTTTTGCAATAGATTTGAAATCAATCGCAATAGTCAATTTCGTTCGCTGAACGATTCCAAAAGCATTAAAAAAAAGAGTTAGACCTAAAACTCTTGTCAGATCTGTTAATTGTGGCTGTTTAAAAAAAGATACTATTAAAGGAGTAGAAAAAAATAATAACAAATAAAAAAAACTGCTTACAGCTAAATTGAATACAAACAAGGTTGAAAAGTCAATATCTTTTCTTTCCTGTCTCTGAATTAAACCGGTACCTAATCCGCTTTCAATAAATGTTTGTGACAAAGCTATAAAAATGGCTAACATACCTATTAAGCCAAAATCATCAGGCACTAAAATCCTGGCAAGAATTACGCTTACAACAAATTGCCCGAACTGAACAGCAAATTTATCAATTGCTGACCAGATAATTCCTTTTGTTGCTGTTTCTTTTAGGGAGGTATGCTGCATTTAAAAATATTGTATTATTTCACTTGTTTAAATAAATTATAAAGCAAAAAAACTGTTTTAATTATTGAAAATTTGATTTTCTAAATATTCTAATATATTTTCTGATGCTGTTTGATTATTTTTTGGAATCAGAGTACTTTGCACAAAATTATTACGCTGTTCTTTCATCCAGTCATTTTCCTTCAGCACCACATTTTCAATAAAATCAATTACTTGTTTTTGGTTTCTGGATTGATAATGGACTGCTAATGTTTTTTCTCCAAAAGCACTCCAATAATTCATAATCGATTCATTTCTAATCATAAAAAGTGCTGGTTTCCCTGTGATAAGATATTCTGACATAAACGAAACACTATCATGAATGAGTGCATCTGATGTTAAAAAAAGATCAATATAATAGCCATCTCCATACTGTCCATTCTCAAGATTTGCCCATTTATTAAAGTAATTATTGGTTTTTTCTTTTCCCCAATTCGGGTCATTTTCTAATTTAACTCTTAATAAAGGATGAGGATTAAATGCAATTTGCAATTTATCCTTATACTTAATGGCTAATTCTAAAAAAAAATCGCAATACTCTAAAAAATTAGACACTTTGCTTAACTCATTCATTAAATGATGTGGTGACCATATAATTTTTTTTAAAACTGGGTTTTTATTTTTCCAAACATCCTTTTGGCTTTTTTTCATTAAAAGTAAGTCGAACCCAGGATAACCTGTTACAGTCCTGTTTATTCCTTTATTCCTTTGTTTTTCAGATGCAATTTTTTGATGAACCTCCGTTTCTGTAAAAATTTTCCAAAGCAGATTATGAAAATCTAAATTATAGGCAAATTCATAATTAACAGTCGGAATACCATAAGGTACATAACAGGTCAACGTTTTAGCGAAATTTTTTATATAAAACCTATAGTCCTGCAAACTTTCATATGGACTTGTATAAAATATAATATCGGGTGCAAAACTCTTTTTTACATCTAAATATTTTTCTGTTTCTACATCATAAGTCCTAATGATATCATATCCTTTTTTTTTAAACGATTCGTATGATTTATTCATTTCAAAAAGCATATTTTCCTTACCATAATTTACGACCGGACAAACAAATATTACAGGTTCAAATCTTGGATGTTGCAACATTAAATCAAAAAGTACATCGTATTTCCAGACTGATTCATGTGTCAGAAAAAAAGCAACCTTTACATTCTCTTTTTTTCTTAAGATTTCAAGTGCTTTTTTATGCCTTTTGGGTGCTTTTTTAATTAAGTATAAACTATAAAGGTTTCTAAGTTTAAGAAAATCGTATACTTTAATAAGTGAAAACCAGATTTTTTCAGGCACATATTTCTTAATTTTTAATTTTAATTCGTGTTTTTTTATAAAATCCAATTTAATATTGATTTAAAATTTCAACAATAAAACTCACTTCAATATTTGTCAAAACCGGACTCATAGGCAAACTCAAAACCTCATTGTGTATTTTTTCAGTAATAGGAAAAGATTGCTTATTCCATTCTGAAAATGCTTTTTGTTTGTGTGGCGGAATCGGGTAGTGAATCATAGTCTGAATTCCGTTTTCTGACAAATAATTTTGCAATTCATTCCTGTTTTCAGTTCGAATAACAAACAAATGGAAGACGTGATTGTGAGAGAAATCCCAAAATGGCAAAATTATTTTATTATTTTTTATTTCGGTCAAATAACGTGTGGCAACTTCACGTCGTTTTTGATTATCTTCATTTAAATTAGGCAATTTCAGATTTAAAAATGCTGCCTGTAATTCATCTAATCGTGAATTCACGCCTACAAATTCGTTATGGTATTTTTTTTGAGAACCATAATTTCGAAGCGAATAAAGCACTTTTGCCAATTGTGCATCATTTGTAGTAATTGCGCCTCCATCTCCTAAAGCACCTAAATTTTTTCCGGGATAAAAGCTAAAAGCTGCAGTATTTGATAAGTTTCCGGATTTTTTACTTTCGGCTTTCGGCTTTCGGCTTTCGGCTAAAACAGCTCCATGTGCCTGGGCCGCATCTTCGATAACTAATAAATTATTTTGATAAGCAATTGTATTAATTTGATTCATTTCTGCCAATTGACCATAAAGATGAACCACCAGAATAGCCCGGGTTTTTGAAGTGATTTTTTCTAAAATCAAATCCGGATTTATATTGTAAGTTTCTAATTTTGGCTCAACCAAAACCGGAATCAAATCCGCTTCTAAAATTGCCAAAATACTGGCAATATAGGTATTGGCGGGAACAATCACTTCATCTCCCTTTTGTAGTATCCCTAACTGAATATATCCTTTAAAAATTAAAACGAGTGCATCTAAACCATTTCCGACCCCTATACAATGTTTTATTCCGCAATAGCTGGCAAAATTGTTTTCAAATGCTGTGACTTCATTACCCAAAATATACCAGCCGTTTTCTAAAACCGATTTCAGTTTTGTCTGAAAAGCAGTTTCATATGGTTCGTTTATTTTCTTTAAATCTAAAAAGGAAATCATATCAAAACATCATTTAATAAACTATAATTTGAAGTTGTTACCTCATAAAAATCATGCACAATAGTATTTGCTCCAAAACTTTCTTTCCAATACGACAAGCCTTCATTGAGTTTTTTACCCTGATCTTCATTGGAAATTCCAAAATCAAAGAAACACTTATTTTTAAAGACTTCTGAAATTAATTTATAAAATAATAAATCAAGTCCACCCAGTTCGTTTTTTTCTTTTTTACCAGAAATATACTGACTATGAGCCACTGTCTGACTTTCAAAAATAGTGGTTCCAGCCACTATAAATCCATTTTCATAAACGTTAAACTGACGGATTTGTTCAGGAAATAAAGCTTTCAGTCTGGTTATTTCTTCTAAATTGTGTACAGGTCTCACCTGATGTTTTTGTTCCAGATTTGGAATTAATATTTCGTTCCAAAAATCAGTAAAATCGTCTACTTCTTTAATAACCAAACCATTTTCTATTCCGGTGCTAATGCCTCTTTTTCTAATTTTAGACAGGGAATTGGATTTGGATAAATCAATAACAGCCAGAGTATCTCTTCTGATTAATTGAGCTTCTAATAAAAATAAGATGTAATTTAATTCTTCAGCAGGCTTTTGATGATAAATAGAAGGAATTAATTTTAATTGTATTTTATGAACTTTATTATTATTTAAAAAAGATAAAACACTTTTAAAAATTTGCAGGACTGAGGTCAACTTTATTTTATCATCGTAAACTAACCCACCATAAGTCAGTCCCTGATGTGAATACAGCATTTTTTCTGATATATTAGCCGGCAAAACAGCAACGAGTTTTTCTCCTTCAAAAACCATTAGGGAATAATCCTCAAAACGATCTTTGTGATATTCCATAAAATCCCGATGAAAAAGAAACGTGGCATTTTTGGCCTGAGCAATAAAGTCATTCCATATTTTATAATCGTTTTCGGTATATTTTTTTACGGTATATTTATTCAATTTCTTTTTTATTTATGATCGAATGCCGGTAGATACCATTTGAATTTTACAGCCAGTAAACGCACCGAAATTATAACAACTGAAGTCGTTAAATATAAAATATCATTATCTAAATCTAAACTTCGCAATGCAAAAAATACAATTCCACCAAAAATACAAATCGTGGCATAAATTTCCCTTCTGAAAATGGTTGGGATTTCAGTACATAAAATATCCCGAATTACCCCGCCAAAACAAGCGGTCATTGTTCCTAACGCAATACAAATGACCGGATGCAGACCAATTGTAATGCCTTTTTCAAGTCCGATTAAGGTAAAAACACCTAATCCGATGGTGTCAAATAAAAATAGTGAGGTACGGAGTTTATCAAATTTTTTCCTGAAAAGAATTGCCAAAATAAACCCTAAAATAATTACATACACATATTTTAAATCCAGCATCCAGGTCACAGGAGTTCTTCCTATTAAAACATCGCGAAGGGTTCCGCCGCCTACAGCTGTAACAAAGGCAATGATAAAAACACCAAACGGATCCAGTTTTTTATGCATAGCTGTTAAAGCGCCTGACATGGCAAACGCCATTGTACCGATAATATCTAAAAGATGAAACAGCATTTTTTAAGTTCTCAGATTTAGATTACAAAATTTAAAAATTAATTATTCTTTGATTAAAATTGATACTTGACATTAGCTTTTGATATTGACATTGCAATTGATATTTGCCATTGTTATCTACATATTCTGTGTATAGAAATTATAATCTTTTAAAACAGTGCGGATAAAACCGGCCGGATCTCCAATCGACTGATTTTTGATTCCGGTAACACTTTCAATTTTATAAACTAATTTATAAATAATCTCATAATCATTTTTGGCTTCAGCCCTCAAAAAAGTTTCTTTTATGATACGCATGTCATTGTCTGACAATTTAATAACGAGAGGATAGGTTGGCACATAGGTTTCTTCTATTTCTTCTAAAATGGTATGGCTGATATTAATTTTATTTTTTAGCGTAATTACAGAAGTTCCTGCTACCATATCGCCCAGTCTTTGTCCTTTTTTGCTTGAAACAACCGTAATCAAAGCTATAATTCCGTTAAAAATTGAAATATCGATCAGTCTAAAAAACCACCTCATCAGATAGTCTCCAAAACCTGCCTGATATCCGTCAATTTTAACCACTTTTATTTTGTTCAGTTTTTTTCCTATCGTTTGTCCTTCAAAAATGCTTTCAAGAGTAAGGGAATAAATCATAACCGGAAAATAAAACCCTAAAAGAATTGTGCCAACAGACCATTGATCTAAATTTTTAAATAAAAGATCCAGATTGAGCCAATTGAAAAAAATCAGGTAAACCACTATGCCATAGGCTATTTTGATAACTAAATCGATAAAATAAGAACCAATTCGCTCGCCTGCAGAAGCAGCTATGAAATTTATTTTAACATTTTGTGTTGTGTTTATAGATAATTCTGACATATTTTATATTTTAGCCTTCAATGAGAGAAGTTGCATTCATAAAACAAAATAAAGAAAAATGGCTGGAATTTGAACTGGCTATTTTTGGTAAAGCTAAAAAAAATCCTGATGAGTTAGCTAATTTGTACATTCAAATGATGAATGATCTGTCGTATGCACAAACGTATTATCCAAAAAGTAAAACCGTAATTTACTTAAATCATCTGGCATCACAGATTTATCAAAAGATTTACAAAACCAAACGAGCTGAAAAAAACAGATTTTTTGAATTTTTTAAAACTGAAATCCCGCTTCTGGTTTACGATTACAGGAGGTATTTGCTATATGCGTTTGTACTCTTTTTTGCGACCGTTGCCATTGGTGTAATTTCAGCCAGGTATGACCATGATTTTGTCCGTTTAATTTTAGGTGATGGTTATGTAAACATGACTTTGGACAACATCAAAAAGGGAAATCCAATGGCAGTTTACGGCTCAGGAAGCAACTGGGGAAGTTTTGTTGGGATTACCATGAACAACCTTTATGTAGGAGCCAGATGCTATATTTGGGGACTTTTTGGCGGAATTGGCACTTTTTATATTTCCTCTCAAAACGGCATTATGCTGGGCGCATTTCAATACTTTTTTTTCGAACAAAATGTATTTTGGAAAAGTGTCCGGGGAATCTGGATTCATGGCGCTATGGAAATTTTTGCCATTGTAATTGAAACTGCTGCCGGATTCATCTTAGGAGCTTCTATTTTATTCCCTAAAACTTTTTCGAGAGCAAATTCATTTAAAATAGGTTTCAAAAACAGTTTCAAAATCTTTCTCAGTACATTTCCTTTTACCATAAGTGCCGGATTTCTGGAAGGTTTTATAACACGATACTCTATTGATATGCCCAACTGGCTTAGCAGTTTTATCATCCTTTTTACATTGGGTATTATCTCTTTTTATTATTTGGTTTATCCTTTTATTGTTCACAAAAAAACACAACAGCTATCAGCCAAATTGAATTAACGATATCCAATAATGAATAGAATTTTACTTCTTTTATCTTTTCTCTTTTGCTTCAATAATATGAGCGCGCAGGATACTTTGGTTAAAACTGAGCCTCCAAAAGTCGCATCAGTAAAATATACTGAGGCTGATATTTATGTCGATTCAGATACTATTGAGTCTAAAACATTTCAGAAAAATTTCAAAAAAAAATATACCGACAGTGATTTTGTTTACGAACAAAAAATACCTGAAAAAAATTGGTGGGATCATTTTAAAGAATGGCTGGCAGACGTTCTTAATGGAATTTTTACTTTTAAAAACCCGCAGGCATCACTTAATTTTGTAGCAATTTTACTAAAAGTACTGGCCATATTAATTGTCGTTTTTGTAATTTATCTGATTGTAAAGGCTCTGATCGGAAAAGAAGGAAAATGGATTTTCAGTAAGGAAGCGAAACAAAAAGTAGTTCATTACTCCGATATTGAAAAAAATATCCACCTTCTGGATTTCGAAAAACTCATTAAGGAATCTATTGAAAAAGGAGAAAAAAGAATTGCCATTCGATACTATTACTTATGGTTGTTAAAAGTAATGGCCAAAAATCGTTACATCGAATGGGATATTGAAAAAACCAATTCTGATTATTTACACGAAATTAAAAACCCTGCTCATAAAGACGAATTCACCTATTTGTCATACGTGTATAATTATATTTGGTATGGCGAATTTGAAATTGACGAAAGAATGTTCGAAAAAGCAGAAAACCGTTTTAAAAATGCAATAAAAACCTTTAACCATGGGTAAATCGATTAAAATTTATATCGCTATTCTGGTTTTGGTTTTTGCCTTAATTTTAATAGCAGGTGGCAATTCTCCTAAAAAAATTGACTGGACTCCGACTTATTCTGTGAATGATAAAATTCCGCTTGGATTGTATGTTTTCGATAAAGAAATTGACGGTCTTTTAAAAAAACAAAAGATTGAAAGAGTTTCCGCTTTAACTCCTTATGAGTTTCTCGATTCAAAATATGTTCCGGATACCGTTGTGGGAACGTATAAAATAAAGGGAACTTTTTTTAACATCACAGAATTTGCTGCCATTGATGATCAGTCAATGACGGAACTTTTTTATTTTGTGTCACATGGAAACAGCGCTTTTCTGAGCATGAAAACGTTCCCACAACCACTTTTAGACAGCTTAAAAATTGACTTCAGAACCGATTTTCAATATTCTGACAGTACCTCAATTTGGTTGGCTAATAAAAATTTAGGGAACAAAAAGTTTCATTTAACTGAAGGTATGGGTTCCTACTATTTTTCAAAAATTGATACCTTACAAACCACTGTCTTAGGTTATCAGGCGAATAAGGAAAATCAAAAAAGAATCAATTTTATTAAAGTGCCGTATGTAAATGGCTATTTTTATTTACATACTCAGCCTGCCGCTTTTTCTAATTTCCATTTATTAAAAGACGATCATTATCAATATGCTCAAAGTGTCCTTTCTTACGTGCCCAAAGGCGATGTTTTTTGGTACACAAAAGGTCAAAACAGCGAGTCGATCTCAGGTTCTCCGCTTCGGTACATTTTAAGTCAGCCTGCTTTAAAATGGGCTTTATATTTATCTTTAATCGGAATATTGATATTTATCCTTTTTAATGCCAAAAGAAAACAAAGGATAGTCCCGATACTAAAACCATTACCAAATTTAACCGTTGATTTTACCAAAACTATTGGGAATTTATATTATCAGGAAGGTGATCATGATAACATCATTGATAAAAAAATCATTTATTTTCTGGAAAGGATCCGTAATGAATATTTGATGGATACGTCAAAATTAGATGATGATTTTATCAAAAAGCTGCATCATAAATCCCGAAAAGATGAAAACGATATCCGGGAGCTTGTATTTTTAATCAATGAACACCGAAAAAGCTATCACGCAAGCCTTGAAGAAGATTTAATCCGAATCAATAATGCAATAGAAAAAGTTTTACATTAATATTTTTAACTGAAATTCATCAAAAGAAAACATACCAAACATGGACGATATCAATACAACAGAAACAGAAATCACAAACGAAAATGTGAATTTTGAAACAAGACTAAACTTAGCGCCTCTTTTAGATCATGTTAACAGCATCAAAAGAGAAATCGAAACTGTAATTGTTGGCCAGCACAAAATGATCGATCAATTACTGGTTGCTATTTTATCGAACGGACACGTTTTACTGGAAGGTGTTCCCGGAGTTGCCAAAACTATTACAGCCAAATTATTATCGAAAACACTAAATATTGGCTTTAGCCGAATTCAGTTTACACCGGATTTAATGCCTTCAGATATTTTAGGTACTTCTATTTTTAATTTGAAAAGTTCCGAATTTGAATTTAAGCAAGGGCCTATTTTTTCTAATCTGATTTTAATTGACGAGATCAATCGTGCACCTGCCAAAACTCAGGCCGCCCTTTTTGAAGTAATGGAAGAACGCCAGATTACTATTGATGGTTCAGCCTATCAGCTTGAAGCGCCTTTTTTGGTTATTGCTACACAGAACCCAATTGAACAGGAAGGAACTTATCGTTTGCCTGAAGCACAATTGGACCGTTTTTTATTCAAAATTTCGATTGATTACCCAAAACTTGACGAAGAAATCCTGATCATTCAGAGAGAACATCTTTTACAGGATCATGGAAAATTAGAAGCGATTAAAACTATTCTTTCTGCGGAAGAAATAAAAGGATATCAGGCGCTGATCAAACAAATCAGGGTAGAACAAAATTTACTGGAATACATTGCAAGGATTGTAGTGAATACACGTGAAAATGCCTTTTTATATTTAGGAGCTTCACCTCGTGCATCAATCGCGATTTTAAATGCGGCCAAAGGTTTTGCTGCTATTCGCGGACGCGATTTTGTAACTCCGGAAGATATTAAAGAAGCTGCTGTTCCGGTTTTACAGCATCGTGTCATTGTGGCTCCCGAGCGTGAAATGGAAGGAATTACAAGTGCTGAAATCATCAAACAGATCATTGAAACAGTTGAAATTCCGCGATAACTTGTATTCCTGCAAGGTTTTTAAAACCTTGTAGGTATCTTAATTCTATAATTTTTAAACTACAAGGTCAGGAAAAAACCTTGCAGGAAAACATGAGACTTTAAACCTGAAACAATAAAAAAGTGAAATTCATAAAAAGCCTATACCTTAACAACTTCTTTTTCTATGTCCTTTTAGGTATCATAGGACTATTCGTGTGCGCTTTTATTTTTCCGGTTATATACAACGGAATCTGGTTTCTTGTCCTGATTTTAATTACTTTTCTGGTACTCGATGTTCTGCTTTTGTATGTAGCACGAACCGGAATTGAAGCTTCAAGGGAAATGCCTGAAAAGCTTTCGAATGGTGATTTGAATCCCGTAAATATTTCGGTCCAAAACCATTATACTTTTCCCGTTTCAATCAAAATCATTGATGAAATTCCGTTTCAGTTTCAGGTACGTGATTTTAAAATACTGAGAACTATTAAAGCATCAGCACAGGATAAAGTTTCATACGATTTGCGCCCAACAGAACGAGGGGAATATTATTTTGGAAATTTAAACATTTACGTTTCTTCTCCTTTGAAATTAATTTCCAGAAGATTTACTTTCGATAAAGACAAGATGGTTCCAACTTATCCATCCTATATTCAGCTTAGAAAATACGATTTATTGGCTTTTTCAAATAATTTGTTCCAATACGGAATAAAGAAAATCCGCCGTATTGGGCACACAATGGAGTTTGAGCAAATCAAAGAATATGTTCAGGGCGATGATCTAAGGACTTTAAACTGGAAAGCTACTGCCAAGAAAAACAGCCTGATGGTCAACCAGTTTCAGGACGAAAAATCACAATCGGTTTATTTAGCGATTGATAAAGGCCGTGTAATGCAAATGCCTTTTAACGGATTAAGCTTACTGGATTATGCTATTAATTCGACTCTGGTTTTGGCTAATGTGATTCTGAAAAAGCAGGACAAAGCCGGAATTTTTGCTTTTTCCAAAAAAGTAGAAAACAGAGTTTTTGCCGAAAAAAGAGGTTCGCAGATGCAAAAAATACTGGAAACCTTATACAACATCAAAACAGATTTCTTTGAAAGCGATTACAGCCGTTTGTATGTAGATGTCAAGAAAAATATCAACCAGCGAAGTCTGATTATTTTGTACACCAATTTCGAAACCATGGACGGGCTAAACCGCCAATTGCCTTATTTGAAAGGAATTGCAAAAAATCATTTATTGGTTGTCGTATTCTTCAGCAATACCGAACTCAACGAAATTATCAATAAAAAAACCGATACGATTCAGGAAGTTTATGACAAAGTAATTGCCGAAAAATTCATGTTCGAAAAACGTTTGATTGCTAATGAACTGAAGAAATACGGAATCCATTCGGTTCTGACACAGCCTGAAAATCTGACTTTGGATGCGATTAATAAGTATCTGGAGATTAAGTCTAGGGGAATTTTATAAACTTTTATTCACTAAATACTATTTATTCTTAAATGGAAAAATTAACTATTGATCAATGGATTAATTTGGTTATTGCAGGATCAACCCTATTAACTCTAATTTGCACATTTTTTATAATACGCGAATCAATACAAATGAGAAAAATGTATATAACTCCTGATATAAGTATGTTTTTACATTTTGGTGAAGCTAGTCCAACATTAATGTTTTTAACAATTGAAAATATCGGATTAGGCACAGCTTGTAATGTTAAATTTAAAATAATAAATGATTATAATTTTTACAAAACGAATAATGATAATTTGATTAGTCATGGAATTTTTGAGGAAGGAATCTCAAATTTTTATCCTAGACAAAAATTCCGATATTTTATAGACTCTTTATCTGAAAATTTTAATGAAAAATCGAAAGAAAACTTTAGTATTGAAGTTTCATACAGTGATGTTACAAATAAATTTTACAGAAAAACATATGATTTAAAAATTAAGGAATTTTTAGGAGGTACTAACCACAATCCTCCAGAAACTTATATAGGCAGAATATCATATGAATTAGAAGAAATAAAAAAACTATATAAGAAAGATTTAGAGTTAAAAGAAAAAGAAAAATCTTAAAATCCTTTTGCGCCAGGTCTTTGAAATTTTGCCACTTTCAAAAAAATCTCAGTACCTTAGCGCCTCAGAAACTCAGTCGCTCAAACAATGAAACAAATTACTTCAGTCCAAAATCCGTTTATAAAATCGCTTGTTTTATTGCAGGAAAAAGCAAAAGCCCGCAAACAAACCGGAACATTTTTGATTGAAGGATTACGCGAAATTTCATTAGCTCAAAAAGGTGGTTACGAAATAGAAACCATTTTATTTTTACCGGAACTGGTTACTGAAAATCAAATTAGTAAACTGGTTTCATCATCAGTTCAATTAATTGAAATCAACAAAGAAGTTTATCAAAAACTGGCTTATCGAGACACTACAGAAGGAATTCTGGCTGTAGCCAAAACCAAATCACTGCAATTATCCGATTTAAAGTTATCCGAAAACCCATTAATTCTGGTAGCCGAAGCTCCCGAAAAGCCAGGGAATATTGGTGCCCTTTTGCGTACTGCTGATGCTGCCAATCTGGATGCTGTTTTAATTGCCAATCCAAAAAGTGATTTATACAATCCGAATATTGTTCGTTCCAGTGTTGGCTGTTTGTTTACCAATCAGATTGCAACCGGAACTACCGCTGAAATCATTACTTTTTTGAAAGAGAAAAAAATTAATTTTTATTGCGCCACATTACAAAATTCAACCTCCTATCATACCCAGAATTTCACCACTCCAACCGCTTTGGTTGTAGGTACAGAAGCTACAGGACTAACTCAGGAATGGCGCGATGCTGCAACTCAAAATATTATTATCCCGATGCAGGGCGAAATTGACAGCATGAATGTTTCAGTCGCTGCTGCTATTTTAATTTTTGAAGCTAAAAGACAAAGAGGGTTTTAGGTTGTGGTTGAAATTTAAGATTACATTGTATTACCTTATAAAAACCAATTCCCTAGCCCCGATAGCAATGAAAATCCTTTTTTGGCGGGGTTCGCCAAAAAAGATTGTAATGAATAGCGGGAATAGCTCCTTATAATTTCAAAACAATTAGACTTTATCGCAAAAAGAGCGTTAAATTTCAACAATCTTAAACCCAAAATCAGCAACCCATTCCCTTGCGTATATTTAAACAAATTCATATTTTTAAGGATTGAACCATGCCGTTATGACAGAAATAGATATTGAAAAAGAAAACAAAGCAATTGCACAAGAGTACAAAGAATTACTTCGAATCAGTTACCAGACTTTAACACCTACCGATAAAAAACTAATTCGAAAAGCCTTTGACGTGGCTGTCGATGCGCATAAAGAACAAAGACGTAAATCTGGCGAGGCGTATATCTTTCATCCTATTGCAGTTGCGAAAATTGTAGCTTCCGAAATTGGTCTGGGAGCCACTTCTATTGCTGCGGCCTTATTGCATGATGTTGTCGAAGATACTCCTATTACGGTTGAAGATATTGAGCGTTTATTTAATCCAAAAGTAGCGCAATTAGTCGAAGGACTAACGAAGATTTCTATGGTTCAAAAGGATTTGAATGCCTCAATGCAGGCAGAGAATTTCCGCAAAATGATCCTGACCCTGAACGACGATGTACGGGTTATCCTGATCAAATTGGCGGATCGTTTGCACAACATGCAGACCATGGATTCAATGGTGGAATACAAGCAGACCAAAATCGCTTCTGAAACTTTATACATTTATGCTCCTCTAGCCCATCGTTTAGGACTTTATAATATAAAAACCAAACTTGAAGATTTAGGCTTAAAATATACCGAACCTGCTGTTTACGAGGATATCGTAAGCAAGATAAGGGAAACGAAAGAAGAACAGGACGCCTACATCAAAGACATTTCGGATGTTTTGAAAAAATCGCTTGATGCCGAGAATATTGACTACATTATAAAAGGGCGACCAAAATCTATTTATTCGATTCGCCGTAAAATGCGTGCCCAAAATGTAAGTTTTGACGAAGTTTACGACAAATTTGCACTGCGAATTGTCTATAAATGTGATTCTCATGAAGAAAAATTTATTGCATGGAAAATCTATTCCATCGTAACAGATCATTACAGACCCAGCCCGAGTCGTTTACGTGACTGGATTTCATCTCCTAAATCAACGGGTTACGAAGCCTTGCACATAACCGTTATGGGGCCTAAAGGCCGTTGGGTTGAAGTACAGGTGCGAAGTGAAAGAATGGATGAAATTGCCGAAAAAGGATATGCCGCACATTACAAATACAAAAACGGTGCATCTGAAGAAAGTGGCCTTGACATCTGGCTGAACCTGCTTCGTGAAGCCTTAGAAAACCCGGAAACCAATGCGGTTGATTTTGTAGAAGATTTTAAAATGAATCTTTATTCACAGGAAATCTTCGTTTTTACGCCAAAAGGAGAAATCAAATCACTGCCAAAAGGCGCAACTTCGCTTGATTTTGCTTTTAGCATCCACTCTGAAATCGGAATTAAAACCAGAGGAACACGTGTAAATGGACGTTTGGTTCCCTTAAACCACGAATTAAAAAGCGGCGATCAGGTTGAAGTCATTACTTCTCCTAATCAAAAACCAACGGTAAACTGGCTGGATTATGTAACGACTTCAAGAGCCAAAAACAAAATCAAAAATGTTCTTAATGAGAACACTAAAAAAATTGCCGAGGAAGGAAAAGAATTACTTACCCGAAAATTAAGACATTTAAAAGTAACGCTTAACGAGCAGGTTACAAACGAATTAGTTAACTTTTTTAAATTAAAAACGAGTTTAGATTTATTTTATCGAGTTGGAATTGGCGCTATCGAAAATCAGCAGTTAAAAGATTATGCAGCGCAAAAGAGCAATACTTTTATCAATTTCTTTAAAAACAAAATCAAAAGAACGAAAGATACTGCTGCAGAAGATATCCATAAACCGGTAATCAGCAGCAATTACGACATGCTGGTTTTTGGAACTGAGCATGACAAGCTGGATTATAAACTATCACAATGCTGCAATCCAATTCCGGGTGATGATGTTTTTGGATTTGTTACGATAAACGAAGGAATCAAAGTACATAAAAAAGATTGTCCAAATGCCATTGGAATGCAGTCAAATTATGCGTATCGCATCATGAGCGCCAAATGGATTGACTCTTCTCAGGAAGAATTCAAAGCCATTATCAATATAACAGGAATGGATGTTTTGGGACTTACCAATCAGCTTACAAAAGTAATTTCCAACAATATGAGCGTAAATATTCAGAGTATTTCGCTTAGCACAGACGCCGGAATTTTCCATGGACAGGTGGCTGTAATTGTAAAAAACAATACTATACTGAAAAAAATGATTAGTGCTATTAAAAAAATCGATGGTGTTGACAAAGTGACCAGAGAATACAGAACCTAACTTTTTAACGAGTCTATAGGGGTTTTATAACGAAACTTTAAACCCGAAACTTTTATTGATTAAAAATAAAAAATTATCTTTGCCGGATATGACACTCATTTCAACTGACAACACTAGAAATCAAGAAATTGTAAAAAATGTTTTTACAATGTATCTTGAACAAAAAGGGCATCGCAAAACTCCTGAGCGTTATGCTATACTTCAGGAAATTTACGACAGCGAGGAACATTTTGATATAGAAAACCTATATATCAAAATGAAAAACAAAAACTATCGTGTGAGCAGAGCTACATTATACAACACGATTGAGTTATTGTTAGACTGCGCATTGGTGAGAAAACATCAATTTGGGCAAAATCAGGCTTACTACGAAAAATCATATTTTGACAAACAGCACGATCACATTATCATGACTGATTCGGGTGAGGTAATTGAATTTTGTGATCCAAGAATCCAGACCATCAAAAAAACAATCGAAGAAATATTTGATATTGAAATAACGAATCACTCACTTTATTTCTACGGAAACAAAAAGCAGAGTTCAAATTCATAGTCTGTTAAGACTTTTCAAAAAACTAAAAAAAAAGAAAAATTAACTACATAATCAGTAGGACAGCTTAGATTGTCCCAACGCAAATTAAAAACAGAATGACCGTAGATTTATTACTAGGATTACAATGGGGAGACGAAGGTAAAGGAAAAATTGTTGACGTACTTACCTCAAATTATGATATTATTGCACGTTTTCAGGGAGGACCAAATGCAGGACATACATTAGAATTTGACGGAATTAAACACGTGCTTAGAACCATTCCTTCCGGAATTTTTCATAAAAATTCAGTAAATATCATCGGAAATGGGGTTGTTATTGATCCAGTAGTTTTCCAAAAAGAAATTGAAGGTTTAGAGAAATTCAACCTTGATATCAAAAGCAAATTGATCATTTCAAGAAAAGCACACTTAATTTTACCAACTCACCGTTTGCTTGATGCAGCTTCTGAAGCTTCAAAAGGAAAAGCAAAAATTGGTTCTACTCTTAAAGGAATTGGACCAACTTACATGGACAAAACCGGTAGAAACGGTTTGCGTGTTGGAGATATTGAATTAGAAGATTTCAAAGAGCGTTACAGAGCTTTAGCGGACAAACATGAGGCAATGATTGCTTTTTATGATGTTGCTATTCAATATAATTTAGCTGAATTAGAAAAAGAATTCTTTGAAGCTATTGAAGAATTAAAGAAATTAGATTTCATTGACAGTGAAGAATACATGCACCAGGCTCAAAAAGCAGGAAAATCTATTCTTTGCGAAGGTGCTCAGGGATCTTTATTAGATGTTGATTTCGGAACTTATCCTTTCGTGACCTCTTCTAATACTACTGCTGCCGGAGCTTGTACAGGTTTAGGAATTGCTCCTAACAAAATCAAAGAGGTTTACGGAATTTTCAAAGCTTACGTTACACGTGTAGGCAGCGGGCCTTTCCCAACTGAACTTTTTGACGAAGTGGGCGCTACAATGGCAAGAGTGGGTAACGAATTTGGTTCTGTAACCGGAAGACAAAGACGTTGCGGATGGTTAGACTTAGTAGCTTTGAAATATGCTGTACAGGTAAATGGAGTTACGCAATTAATGATGATGAAAGGTGACGTTCTTTCAGGATTCGAAACTTTAAAAGTTTGTACAGAATACAACTACAAAGGACAAAATATTTCTCACTTCCCGTACAACATCGAACCAGAAAATGTGACTCCGGTTTATAAAGAATTTAAAGGCTGGAAACAAGATTTAACAGGATTGACTACTTATGATCAATTACCAATTGAGCTAAAAGAATATATTGAGTTTATTGAAAAAGAAATCGAAGTGCCAATCAAAATTGTATCAGTTGGACCAGACAGAAAACAAACAATAACAAAATAATACACTTTAAACGCTCTGATAATCAGAGCGTTTTTTTTTTGATATAGAAATTATGAGAAAAAATCCGGAAATAGAAGTAACAGAAACCAAATTATTATCTGACAACTGGTATGTATTAAACAAGGTTACTTTTAATTATAAAAAAGAAAATCAGCCTGTAGAATCACACATTCGTGAAGTATACGACCGAGGTAATGGGGCTGGAATATTGTTGTACAACTCATCTAAAAAAACAGTTATCCTTACAAGACAGTTTCGCTTGCCAACTTATCTTAACGGAAATAAAACCGGAATGATGATTGAGGTCTGTGCAGGACTTTTAGATAAAGACAATGCTGAAGAAGCCATAATTCGTGAAACAGAGGAAGAAACAGGCTATCGTTTAAGCAAAGTTCAAAAAGTTATTGAAACGTATATGTCCCCGGGATCTGTAACAGAAATTTTATACCTTTTTGTCGGCGAGTACAATGAAAGTATGAAAGTAAGTGAAGGTGGCGGACTGGATGCTGAACAGGAAAACATAGAAGTCTTAGAATTTACTTTTGATGAAGCTTATACAATGATTGAGTCTGGAGAGATTACTGATGCCAAAACTATTATGCTGCTGCAATATGCTAAAATAAAAGAGTTGATTTAAGATTTTTTTTTGTTTAGTTTTTAATAATTTCATCAAACGTAAACTAAATAAAATCATTTAAAAACTTGAAAACTTATACAAAAGCAGTCCTATTCATTTTATAATGATGAAGTAGGATTGCTTTTTTTAATATTTATAAACATCCCATCATAGACACTGACTGACTAATACGCATTCTAAGTTCATAATGAAAATCCAATAAATAATCATAAAAATTCTATAACGTCAGCTGCGGCTAAAAAATAGAACTTTACCATAATCAAAAACACCAATATTATGAAGAAGTTATATTACATCGCAAATGCACTACTTTTACTGATTTTAGCTTTAATGGTTTCATGCAAAAAAAGCGACACTATTACGATAGCTGAAAATAAAAAATCTAAGAAAACTGTTGAATATAAAAAACCAGAATCAACTGTTTCCTATCAGTTTACCAAATCTAAAGAATGGCTGAAAGCCAATGAAGCCGACAGTGTTAAAATGAATATTATCTATGCTCTGAACAGAACTGATAAAGCAAACCTTAAAAAACTGGATTCACTTATCGTTCCATCAGATTTCAGTGGTGATTTGGTTTATTACCTTCCATTTCCTTTACATGTAAATGCCTTAGAGGGTGTTTCAAAAATCATTATCTTCTCTTATCCCACGCAAACTTTTGCTGCTTATGAAAATGGTGAATTAGTTCGAACAGGCCCAACTAACATGGGAAGAAAGGCAGACCAAACTCCTACAGGTTTGTTTTTTACCAACTGGAAAGCAGAAAAAACAACCAGTACTTTTAATGACGAATGGGAACTTAAATGGAATTTCAACATTGAAAACAAACTGGGAGTTGGTTTTCATCAGTATGAATTGCCTGGATATCCTGCTTCACATTCCTGTTTGCGTTTATTAGAAAAAGACGCTAAATATCTTTATAAATTCGCAGATGAATGGATATTGAAAGACAAAGAGAACGTAAAAGTGAAAGGAACTCCTGTAATTGTTTTTGGAAGTTATGATTTTGACGGATCTAAACCATGGTTTCAGTTAACAACTGATCCTAAAGCGTTAAATATTTCTGAAGCTGAAATTGAAAAGCAGACAAAACCTTTTATTCAGCAAATTTTAGAAAATCAAACTTTAAGAGAAACGGAAAAAAATACGGCTTCGCTGTAGATTTTTTCTAAATATATCGCTATTAATTTATTATTTTCGTAGAACAATTCTCTTTGAAACGGAGCCTTGAAATGAAATTAAAATAAATATTTAATGTTAAAAAAATTAATTCTACTATTCCTGCTGTCCTGCCTTTTTACAATGGGACAGAGTAAAAAAAACTCAAAATTAGATTCTTACATCAGCCGAAAAGGAATTTATGAAATTAAATACAATCCCGAAAATTGGGTCCGAACAGAATCGTCAGATTGGGATGTAGAATTTCATGACAAATACAATTTGGTGAATGTCTATTTTATCGAATATGATTATTTCATTACAGATAAAAAGCTAAAAAGTACTATTGAGGATGAATATAAAGAATTTGGTAAAATCAAAAATCTTAAGATCTCTAAAAAGAAGATAAATGATTTAATGGTAAATTACTTTGAATGTGAATTAGATTACAATGACATATTATATAAATATCAGGGCTTCATTTATAACGGAAAAGGTGGTTCTATACAAATGCAGTATGGAGCTCAGGCAGAAGCGATAGAACAAAATCAGAATATCATTGACGAACTTAATAATGGGATTTCAATTATTAACTAAATAAAACAAGGCGTAAGAAAATTGAAAATCTTACGCCTTTTTTATATCATAAAAACTAAATTATCTGGAATAATTTGGAGCTTCTTTTGTAATGGTTACGTTGTGTGGATGACTTTCATTAATCCCGCTTGAAGTGATTCTGACAAAACGTCCAGATTCCTGTAAAGTCGGAATATCTTTAGAACCGCAGTATCCCATTCCGGCACGAAGACCTCCAATAAACTGGAGCATACTTTCGTTTAATTCTCCTTTGTACGGAACACGACCTACAATTCCTTCAGGAACTAATTTTTTAACATCATCTTCAACATCCTGGAAATATCGGTCTTTAGATCCCGTTTGCATCGCTTCAACAGAACCCATTCCGCGGTATGATTTGAATTTTCTTCCTTCAAAAATGATTGTTTCTCCCGGAGATTCTTTTGTCCCTGCCAGTAATGATCCTAACATTACACAGTCAGCACCGGCAGCGATAGCTTTAGGAATATCTCCTGTATAACGGATTCCACCATCTGCAATAACCGGAACTCCAGTTCCTTTAATAGCGGCAGCTACTTCAAGAACTGCTGAAAACTGTGGGAAACCAACACCTGCAACAATACGGGTTGTACAAATAGAACCAGGTCCGATTCCTACTTTTACACCATCTGCACCATTTTCTACTAAATATTTAGCTGCTTCGGGAGTTGCAATGTTTCCAACAATAACATCTATTTGCGGGAATTTTGATTTTACTTCTTTTAATACGTTTACGACACCTTCGGTATGTCCGTGAGCTGTATCAATAATGATAGCATCTACACCAGCTGCAACTAATGCTCCTGCTCTTTCTACAGCATCACCCGTAACTCCAATGGCAGCAGCAACTCTCAACCGACCAAATGTATCCTTATTTGCAATTGGCTTTTGCGTCAGTTTTGTTATATCTCTAAAGGTAATTAAACCCACTAATTCGTTTTTAGCATTTACAACCGGCAATTTTTCGATTTTATGCCCCTGCAAAACAACCTCAGCCTGTTCTAATGAAGTACCTTCGGCAACAGTAACAAGATTAGTACTTGTCATAACCTCTTCGATAGGTCTTGAGCTGTTTTTTTCGAAACGCAAGTCGCGGTTGGTAACGATTCCTTTTAGGATTCTGTTTTCATCAACGATTGGAATACCTCCAATTCCGAATTCTTTCATGGCAGCTTTTGCATCTGCAATTGTTGAATTCATTGGCAATGTTACCGGGTCTAAGATCATTCCTGCCTCAGCACGCTTCACTTTTCTAACCTTAGCAGCTTGCTGCTCAATGGTCATATTTTTATGCAAAACTCCAATTCCGCCCTCCTGCGCCATAGCGATTGCCATTGCACTTTCAGTCACTGTATCCATAGCAGCAGATACGATTGGAACGTTTAATGTGATATTTCTTGAAAATTTTGATTTGATACTCACTTCGCGTGGAAGCACATTAGAGTAGTTTGGTACTAATAGTACATCATCGTAAGTTAAACCTTCGCCGATGATCTTAGAGTTGTGTGCTATCATGTTGCAATTTCTAGTTGAATTGCGTGCAAATATAGTGAAAAAATTAGAAACTTGTTCATTAACTTATTCAGATTTTTTTTTGACTCTAAAAGAAATCGCTGTTCTGATACCTCAGCCCGGATCAAAATGAAAAGCCACGAAAAGTAGAAACACATTTTTTCCCGAGTGCTTGTAATGGAGAGCCGGAATAGCTGCTTGATAAATTTGAAATTTCAATAGCAAAATTTCTATGTCAGGTAAAATTCTAAAGTAAAAAATTTAATCTTCTAATAGATTATTGGGAATAAAATACTATTTAATGGAATTTACCAAATAACTTTGAAGCTTCGTTATAGGCACTTTCAAAACTTAAGGAATTTAAACCGGTAATTTTTTTATTGGCTGTAAAATAAGAAATAAGTTTTTCAGTTGGCATATTTCCGGTAAGTTTATCCGTTGCCATCGGGCATCCGCCAAATCCCTGAATAGCACCGTCAAAACGCGTACAGCCTGCTTTGTGTGCAGCATCTATTTTTTCGAACCAGCTGCCTGGCGTTGTATGCAGGTGTGCACCAAACTCTATTTGAGGGTACTTCGGGATTAAATGTGAAAAAAGATAAGTAATCACTTCCGGCGTTGAGCTTCCAACGGTATCTGAAAGCGACAGGATTTTCACCCCCATTTTAGCTAATTTTTCTGTCCACTCTCCTACGATTTCAACATTCCAGGGGTCTCCATAAGGATTTCCAAAACCCATAGAAAGATAGGTTACAACTTCTTTATTTTTTTTGTCTGCGATTTCAAGAATCTCTTCGAGAGTAACCAAAGACTGTGAAATGGTTTTATGCGTATTTCGCATTTGGAAGTTTTCAGAAATCGAAAAAGGAAACCCTAAATATTGAATAGCTTCATATCCTGAGGCTGTTTCCGCACCTTGCGTATTCGCTATAATCGACAAAAGTTTACTTGTTGTCTGAGATAAATCAAGTTGTGATAAAACCTCTGCTGTATCCTGCATTTGCGGAATGGCTTTGGGCGATACAAAACTTCCAAAATCTATCGTATCAAAACCTACCCTCAATAAAGCTTGTATGTAGGAAACCTTATTTTTAACTGGAATAAAGGTTTTGATACCTTGCATGGCATCGCGTGGACATTCAATGATTTTGATTTCTTTATTCAAAACTTATTCTTTTGTAAAGGCTAAGTTAGTTTGTTTTTTAAAGAAATAAAAATTAACTCTTCGCTGAATTATTTTTTGAGGAATACAATTAATATAAGTCCTTTATCTTATCAGAAACAAAATCAAATTCATCGCTTTTAATTCATTAAACACTAAACTATTATTCAAAATGGTAAATGTTTTTAATATAATACCTAAATCCGTAATAACACACAATATTACCAAAAAACGTAATAAAACTATTTATTACCAAAAAACGTAATAATTAAAAACAATACTTATATTTGTAATAGAAAAATTATAATTTTTTAATTATATTTGATTATGACTAGTATAATTACAGGTGATATAATAGGTTCCAGACAACAGAAATCTGAACACTGGGTTGAAGACTTAAAAAAAATCTTAGCCCCATTTGGCGAAACACCGAGTCAATGGGAAGTTTACAGGGGAGATGAATTTCAAATTGAAGTAAAAAATCCGGAAGAAGCTTTATTAACTGCTATTTTAATAAAGACCCATTTAAGAGCGATAAAATCTGATGCCCGAATGAGCATTGGTTTTGGTAATAAAACCCATAATGCCGAAAAAATATCCGAAAGTAATGGATCGGCTTTTATAAATTCAGGAGAACTTTTTGAAACTTTAAAAAAACAAAAAGTCACTTTAGCCATGCGAACAGGTGATGATGAAATGGATGAAAAACTGAATCTTATGATACAGCTGGCATTAACTTTCATGGATAGCTGGCTGGTACAATCAGCTGAATTTGTAGCTGTGGCAATAGAAAACCCAAATTTGTCACAGGAAGAATTAGGACAAAAATTAGGTATTAATCAGGCTGCTGTGAGCAGAAGACAAAAACGTGCCCAGTTTGATTTGGTTATGAATTTAGACCGCTATTTTAGAAAACAAATAAAACAACTTACAGCATTATGATTTTATTTATAAAACTGCTTTTAGCACATTTGTTAGGCGATTTTATCTGGCAGCCGAATTCATGGGTAATACATAAAGAAGCGAATAAGCATAAAAGCATTTATTTATACCTTCATATTTTGCTTCACGGATTCTTAGCCGTAATACTAATAGGAGAAATAAGTTTTATACCGTATGCTGTTTTGATTGCCGTTACGCACGGAATAGTAGATCTGATTAAATTGAGTTTTCAGAAAAAGGAAACCAAACGTACCTGGTTTGTTATTGATCAAATAGCACATCTATTAATTCTAATCGGCGTTGTGCTTCTTTATCAAAACGACAAATTAATACTTACAGGGATTGATAATCGATTCTGGATTCTTATAACCGGAATTATATTAGTAACCAAGCCCACTTCCATTTTCATAAAAACCATTATTTCAATCTGGAGCCCGGAAAGTCAAAACAGCCATGAGGACAATTCGCTTGCCAATGCAGGAAATTACATTGGCATTCTGGAACGTCTATTTGTAGTTTGCTTTATTTTGACCGGGCATTTTGAGGCCATCGGATTTTTACTGGCAGCCAAATCCATTTTCAGGTTCGGTGATTTAAAAGAAGCCAAAGACCGGAAACTTACAGAATACGTAATGATTGGAACCCTGATAAGTTTTGGAATTGCAATACTAATTGGTTTAATTATGCAGTCGCTTCTATTACAACTGTTGTAAAACCTTTTTGTTGATTGCTTTTATCAACGCCGGACCTTCATAAATAAAGCCTGTGTACAATTGCACTAAACTGGCACCTGCATGTAATTTTTCTATAGCATCATCGGCAGAATGAATTCCTCCAACTCCAATAATCGGGAAAGCTTTATTGCTTTTTTCAGAAAGGAAACGAATTACTTCTGTAGAACGTTTTGTAAGTGGTTTGCCTGACAAACCTCCCATTTCAGTTTGATTGGCAGATTGCAAACCTTCTCTTGAAATTGTCGTATTTGTTGCAATTACACCCGCAATCTGAGTTGTTTTTACAATATCAATAATATCCAATAATTGCTCATCTGTTAAGTCTGGAGCAATTTTTAAAAGAATTGGTTTTACTTTTTGAGTACTTACTTTTTGCTTTTCTACATTTCTGTCCTGCAAGGTTTGAAGCAAAGCGGTTAAAGGTTCTTTATCTTGTAAAGCCCTTAAATTTGGGGTATTGGGTGAACTCACATTCACTACGAAATAATCTACGTGATTAAAAAGTGCATCAAAACAAATGATATAATCCTTAACAGCATCTTCATTATCGGTCACTTTATTTTTTCCGATGTTTCCTCCAATCAAAACTCCCGTATTCTTTTTCAAACGTTCAACAGCTTCCAGAACCCCGCCATTATTGAATCCCATTCTGTTTATAATTGCCTGGTCTTCTTTTAATCGGAATAAACGTTTTTTTGGATTTCCTTCCTGCCCAACCGGCGTTACGGTTCCAATTTCGATAAAACCAAAACCGAAATCCCCAAGTTCTTTATAAAGCTTGGCATCTTTATCGAATCCCGCGGCAAGTCCAACTGGATTTTTGAATTTAATTCCGAAAACTTCTCTTTCCAATCTGGAATCTTTTACTTCGTAAATTGATTTGATAATTGATGAAACTCCCGGAATCTTTGAAATGAATTTTACAAATGAAAAAGTAAAGTAATGAACTTCTTCGGGATCAAAACAAAAAAGTATCGGGCGGATTATCAATTTATACATAAAAGTGCGGTGTTATTTTTTGGATGCAAATTTAAATATTAAACTTTAAAAATGTGTATTTTTCTAAACACATATAATTTGTATTGTTTGATATTTAAAAAAGAAATAAATATTAACCCTATAGAATAAATAGAATTTTTTATTTATTTTTGACAGGTTCTACAGATTATTCCCAGTTAAAAACAATTATAATGAAAAATAAATCCTTTTGGTTATTCAGCATAACTACAATCTGCGTTATTTCAATAGCATTTGGTTATACTAAATTAGCCTACATACCAAAAAAAGAAACTGTACAAGAATGCCATGAAACCCCGCATACCTCTGAAAATGAATTTAAACCTACTATTGAAAACAAAAACAAACCTGCCGGAAAAGCTCCGAAAGGGATGGTATGGATTCCGGGTGGTGAGTTTTCAATGGGATCAAATGTTGAGGATGAAAGTTTATGCAGCATAAAAGGCGTTACAAAAGACGCTGCTCCTATTCATCGTGTGTATGTTGACGGATATTATATGGATGAAACCGAAGTAACAAACGAAGAATTTGAAAAATTTGTAAAAGCAACCGGTTATGTAACAGTAGCCGAACAAAAGCCAACGAAAGAGGAGTTTCCAACAGCAAATGATGAAGATTTAATCGCAGGGTCTGCTGTCTTTACTCCTACATCATCTGCGGTTAATCTCAATAATTTTTTGCAATGGTGGCGCTATGAACCTGGGGCTGACTGGAGACATCCGGAAGGTCCGCGAAGTTCTATTAAAGGAAAAGAAAAATATCCAGTAGTTCATGTTGTTTATGAAGATGCTCAAGCTTATGCAAAATGGGCAGGAAAAAGACTTCCGACAGAGGCAGAATGGGAATTTGCTGCCCGTGGCGGAAAAACCGGAAATCTTTATGCATGGGGAAATAATTTAAAACCAAAAGGAAAATTCCAGGCCAATATTTATCAGGGACAATTCCCTATAAAGGACGGTGATACAGGTGAAGATGGCTTTAAAGGAATTGCGCCTGTAAAACAATACGTTCCAAATGGATATGGTTTGTATGATATGGCCGGAAATGTCTGGGAATGGGTGCATGACTGGTATAGTGTAGATTATTATAAATCATTAGCAGAAAGCGGAAAAACCGCAAGAAATCCGCAGGGGCCTGATGCTTATTATGACCCAAATGATACCGTAGAAATAAAAAGAGTACATCGAGGCGGTTCATTTTTATGTACAGATCAATATTGTACCCGATACATGGTAGGGACAAGAGGAAAAGGCGAAATCCGATCTGCGGCTAATCATGTAGGTTTTAGATGCGTAAAAAACAAATAAAAAAATTAAAATGCCGGAAGGGAATCAATCTAGAATCCCTTTTTTATTACTTGTGATATTAAAAGCTAAATTTTTACGCAGAAAAAAATTTCTATATTTGCTAAAAATTCAAAAAAATGCAACATATCATAGATCGCTTTATCAGTTATGTAACAATCGATACCGAATCGGATCCAAATTCACAAACAACACCAAGTACAGCAAAACAATGGAACCTTGCTAATAAATTAGTGGAAGAGCTAAAAGCAATTGGCCTTGAAGATGTAACGATTGATGACAAAGCCTACATCATGGCAACGCTTGCGAGCAATGTTGATTATGAAGTTCCAACTATTGGATTTGTTTCACATTTTGACACTTCACCGGATTTTAGCGGAGCGAATGTAAAACCGCAAATAGTTGAAAATTATGACGGAAAAGACATTGTTCTGAATGCGGAAAAAAACATCATTTTATCTCCAAATTACTTCAAGGATTTATTACAATATAAAGGACAGACCATCATTACAACCGACGGAACAACTTTGTTAGGAGCAGATGATAAAGCCGGAATTACTGAAATCGTTTCGGCAATGGAATATTTAATTCAGCATCCGGAAATTAAACACGGAAAAATCAGAATTGGTTTTACCCCTGATGAAGAAATTGGTCGTGGAGCGCATCATTTTGATGTTGAAAAATTTGGAGCACAATGGGCTTACACGATGGACGGAAGCCAGATTGGTGAACTGGAATATGAAAACTTCAATGCAGCCGGAGCCAAAATTACCTTCAAAGGAAAAAGTGTTCATCCCGGTTATGCGAAAGGAAAAATGATCAATTCGATGCTCATTGCAAATGATTTTATCAATGAACTTCCTAAAGGAGAAACACCACAGGAGACTAAAGGTTACGAAGGTTTTTTCCACGTTCATCATATAAAAGGAAACATTGAAGAAACTGTTTTAGAATTGATTATTCGCGATCACAATAAAAAGAAATTCGAAAAACGAAAAGATTTAATTGAGAAAATCACTAAAAAATTCAACAAAAAATTTGCTAAGCAATTTGGCGAAGATATTGTGATTGCTGAAATTAAAGACCAGTATTATAATATGAAGGAAAAAGTACTTCCGGTAAAACATATTGTAGATATTGCCGAAAAAGCAATGCGCGAATTAAACATAAAACCGATCATCAAACCTATTCGAGGTGGTACAGACGGATCTCAACTTTCATTTATGGGATTACCGTGCCCGAATATTTTTGCGGGTGGCCATAATTTCCATGGAAAATATGAATATGTTCCTGCAGAAAGCATTCAGAAAGCAACTAATGTAATTGTGAAAATTGCCGAACTTACAGCAATTCCCGGAATTTTTGATGCCCCTGAAAAGACTAAAAGAAAAAGATAATTTGAAATCAAAGTCTAACTTTAAATTCAAAAATACATAACAAAACCTTTATCAAAGTTTACAATTTTGATAAAGGTTTTACTTTTTGTCATTTTACCCCAAGGGAAACCCGGGCGATAGCGAACAGGCGAAGCAAATCACAAAAGAAACTCCGCAAAGAAATTTGCCAATCTTTGTCGATTCCCGAGTGTGATTTCTCCCTCCAGTCGAAATGACAGGATTGTGAAAAAAGGAGAATCAAAAAAAAATCCCAAACTCCATTTTAGATTGGAATTTGGGATTTTTAAATATTGGAATTTAAAACTTATGCTTTTTTAGCATTCAAAGCCGCACTCATCTCCATTGAGATAGCAGAACGCTCTAATTTTAATTTTCCAGACATTGTTTCGATTACAACAGTAGTTTCTGCTAATTCAGCGATTTTACCGTGGAAACCACTTTTTGTTACTATTTTGTCGCCTACTTTAAGGCTGTTTTCAAATTCTTTTTCGTTTTTTGCTCTTTTTTGCTGTGGTCTGATCATAAAGAAATAGATTACCACAAACATTAATAGAAATGGCGCAAATTGCGTTAATTGTCCCATAATTAAATTCTGTTTTTGATTTATATTTAAAATATTCTTTTTGGAATTTGTTATCTGATTTTTGGAATTTATTAAAAATTACATTAACCCTCTTCCAACTTTAATCATCTTTTTATTAGCAGTAAGTTCTTTTACAAGGTTATCTAAAATTCCGTTGATAAAAATACTGCTTTTTGGCGTAGAATACTCTTTAGCAATTTCTAAATATTCGTTAAGAGTTACTTTTACCGGAATTGAAGGGAATTTCAGAAACTCACAAATAGCCATTTTTAGTATAATGGTATCAATTTCTGCAATTCTTTCGCTGTCCCAGTTTGGTGTTTTATCATCGTATTCTTTTGCTAAAACGGTTTCATTTAAAATAGTACGTCTGAATAAATCTTTTGCAAAATCCTTATCTTCAACATCTTTGTATAATTTCGGAACCCTGAAATCATCCGGATTATATGTTTTGATTGCTTTTAACTGCTTTACGATATGTGTATTTACAACCGGGATATCATCAACCCATGTCAATTTATCGTCTTCCAGATACTCATACAGTTTTTCATTTGGAACAATAACATTTTCAAACAAATCTATTACAAATTGTCTGTCCTCCTCAAATGTATTGACATTATTGCTCATGTATTTTGCGTACAAATCACTTGCTTTTATATCATTTAAAAGCAAAATGATATAATCGTCGTTTAAAGACCAATTGTTGATTTTACGATTTTCTAAAGCAATGCTAAGCGAATTGCTTTCGGCTAAAAGCTGAAAAATTTTGTTTTTGATAAATTTTTCGTTCGGATTACGTTCTGCAGCAGTTGCAAGATGTTTTTTACTTGAAAGGTGTAAAAAAACAGATTCTTTTTTACAAATTTCAATCAATGAAGAAAGCATTATTAAATATAAATCCTGAATATTATCAATGCTGTAAAAAAGAAATTTTTCTTCTTTTTCCAGATTATCAGAACCGCTTTGATGCATTGCATAAATGGATTGCATGACTTTAATGCGTAAGTGTCTTCTATTTACCACCTTGTAAGAACTTTTAAAAATTAGTCTGCAAAAATAAGAATTAAAGAAATTATATTAAAATTTAATCCAATAAAAAATCGGTGAAAACGAATTAAATTTCAGCCTAAAAAAATCTCAGTTTCCAGTAACCGCTGCATAACAACTGAAACTAAAAACTGAGACTGAGAATTTAAACTATTATTTAAAATTATTTTTTGCTATTCTCTATTTTTCTTTGATCGATGCGGTTTTGAGCAATTGTAAGAGCAGCTTTATGTGTCGTTAAACCATTTTTGGCTGCAAAATCGATAATTTCTAAAGTTGTATTGTAGATATTTTCGGTTTTACTCATAATCTCAGCTTTTCCATAATGCGCTAATTCTGCATAAACATTGATGATTCCACCTGCGTTGATTAAGAAATCCGGAGCGTATAAAATGCCTCTTTCCTGTAATCTTGCTCCATGGATATTTTCATCTGCCAACTGATTGTTTGCAGCACCGGCGATCACTTTTGCCTTGATTTTTTCAATAGTATTATCATTAATTGTTGCTCCCATTGCACATGGTGCATAAATATCAACATCGGCAGTATATAAATCTTCGCCAGTATAAATGGTCGCATTATATTTTTGAGCTACCTGATATAATTTTTCTTCATTAATATCTGTAATCGTAACCTGCGCTCCTTCTTTAGTCAAATATTCAACTAAAGTTTCACCCACGTGTCCGATTCCCTGAACCAAAACTTTCTTACCTTCCAGAACATCAGATCCAAACTGACTTTTAGCAGCCGCTTTCATTCCTAAATAAACGCCATAAGCTGTAACAGGAGAAGGATTTCCAGAACCGCCTCTTTCTTCAGAGATTCCTGTTACATAAGGTGTAACATCCCTAACAGTATCCATGTCTTTTGTTTCCATTCCAACATCTTCTGCCGTAATATATCTTCCGCTTAGCGAATGAACAAATTCACCAAACTTACGCATTAGCTCAGGTGTTTTCTGGGTTTTGGCATCACCAATAATAACCGCTTTACCGCCACCAATATTTAGTCCGGTAATGGCAGATTTATAAGTCATACCTCTTGAAAGACGCAAAACATCGTTTAGAGCTTCCCATTCAGTAGCATAATTCCACATTCTTGTACCTCCTAAAGCTGGTCCCATAACCGAATTATGAATACCAATAATTGCTTTTAAACCTGTATCTTTGTCATTGCAAAATACAATTTGTTCGTGATCATTAAAAGATAACTGACCAAAAACAGGATCCATTTTTTGAAGTTCCTTTCCAGTTGCGAAAGTTGCATCCATAGCTAGTGTTATTTAGTTAAAATTATGAATTCGTCAAAAAGACAACTCAAACATACATAAAAAATACAAATGTGCTAATTTTTAAACTTATAATTAATAATTTTACAATATAATTGTTTTGACTAAAGTGTAAATTATTATGCTTTTCATCTATAATAATTCAAAAATTTAAATCAATTCAATATCACATTTCTTAAAAAAATGAAAGAATTAAGCTATTTAAACAAATATTTCATTAAGTACAAATACAGTTTTTCTTTTGGGATTTTAATCACTATAATCGCACAAATATTTTTCTTATTTACTCCAAAACTGGTTAGCCAATCTTTTGATACAATTGAAAAATTCCTGAAATTATCTGAAGCTGACAGGAAATCTTCAATAATTATTGGATATTACAAACAGGATTTAATCCATAATGTTCTGTTAATCATAGGAAGTGCAATTGTTGCCGGATTTTTAACCTTTTTAATGCGTCAGACTTTAATTGTAATGTCGCGTCATATCGAATTTGATTTAAAAAATGAGGTTTTTAACCAATATCAAAACCTTTCCCAAAATTTCTACAAGCAGAACCGAACAGGAGATTTAATGAACCGTATTAGTGAAGACGTTTCAAAAGTCCGTATGTATGTTGGGCCTGCTGTGATGTACACAATCAACACTTTTATACGTTTTGCCATTGTCATTATATATATGTATAATGTTTCCCCTTTATTGACCTTATATACTATTCTTCCTTTACCAATTCTTTCCTATTGTATTTTCAAATTAAGTTCAGAAATCAATAAACGAAGCACTACTTTTCAGCAATATTTATCTAAAGTTTCTAGTTTTACACAGGAAATATTTTCAGGTATCCGCGTTATCAAGGCTTATTCTTTAGAAAATCAACACCAGAACAACATGATTGCCTTGTCTGACGAAAGCAAAAGCAAAAGTTTAAGCCTGGCAAGAGTCCAGTCGCTGTTTGGTCCTTTAATGATTGCCCTTATCGGAATTAGTAATCTGGTTGTAATCTATTTTGGAGGCGTTATGTATATCAATGGAAGTATTCCAAATATAGGAACCATTGCCGAATTTATTTTATACGTCAATATGCTGACCTGGCCTGTTGCTTCTTTAGGCTGGGTTTCATCAATGGTTCAGGAGGCAGAAGCCTCTCAAAAACGTTTAAATGAATTTTTAAAAATTGAACCTGAAATCAAAAACACCAATCCAAATTCATCAGATATTCAGGGCTCAATTGCTTTTGAAAATGTAAGTTTCACTTATGAGGACACTAATATTGAGGCCTTAAAAAACATAACGTTTTCAGTCAAAAATGGAGAAACACTGGCTATTTTAGGGAAAACCGGTTCCGGAAAATCAACTATATTATCTTTAATTTCGCGTTTGTACGATGTTACCGAAGGGAAAATCACAATTGACGGCAATGAAATCAGTACTTTGAATCTGAATGACTTAAGAAACAACATCGGAATTGTACCTCAGGATGCCTTTCTATTTTCGGATACTATCAAAAATAATATCAAATTTGGCAACCAGAATGCAACCGATGAACAAGTAATTGAGGCTGCAAAAAATGCAGTGGTACACGATAACATTATTGCTTTCAATAAACAATACGATACTATTTTAGGAGAAAGAGGTATCACGCTTTCCGGTGGACAAAAACAGCGTGTTTCAATTGCCCGCGCAATTATTAAAGACCCTGCTATTTTGCTTTTTGACGACTGTCTTTCAGCAGTTGACACAGAAACCGAAGAAACAATTCTAAACAATTTATTTGAAATCTGCAAAAACAAAACAACCATAATTGTAAGTCATCGTGTTTCTTCTGCAAAAAATGCTGACAAAATTATTATTTTAGAAGATGGGCAAATCATACAACAAGGTTCTCATAATCAATTAATAAATCAGGAAGGCTATTATTCAGCGTTATATTTAAAACAACTTTCGGAAAAAGAATTACTTTAAATGTTGCGTAATAGATAATTTTTTATGATTTTTGATTACTATTAATTCCAAAATGATAGAACGTATTATGAGAGAAAACGACATGTTAGAAAAAGAAGAGATTTTTTCTAAAGTATTACGAGCAGGAAGAAGAACTTATTTCTTTGATGTGAGAGCGACTAAAGCTGACGATTATTATATCACTATTACTGAAAGCAAAAAATTTACTGAAGAGGATGGTTCTTTTCATTTTAAAAAACACAAAATTTACCTGTACAAAGAAGATTTTAGCTCATTTGCTGAAATTTTAGACGAAATGACTTCTTATGTCCTGAACCACAAAGGAGAAGAAGTAATCTCTGAAAGACATCAAAAAGATTTTAAAAAAGAATATAGTTCTGATAAAGCGGAAGGGCAAAGATCAAGCTTTACAGATATAGACTTTGACGATATTTAATTCCATATAACTTTTCGAAAAGTACGAGTCCAATATGTTCAGCATTTTGGACTTTTTTTATATATTTAAGTTTTTAAAACTACTAGCTTTGAAAACATTAACCACAAGATTACTTTATTGTTTATTATTTACGCTATTAATAAGTTCAATATCTTACAGCCAAAAATCAGATTTAAACGTTGAAAAAAAGATAGACAAGGTTATAAAAAACATGACTTTGGAACAAAAAATCGGTCAGGCATGTCTGAAAGGAACTTCCAGCCGAAGCAAAGGATTGTCTGAGGAACTTAAAAAAGAAGTCCGAATGGGATTGGTTGGAGCCATTTTAAACCTTACAGATCCTGATCTCGTTCTTCAAATACAAAAAATTGCAGTAGAAGAAAGCCCAACACACATTCCGCTATTGTTTGGCAGGGATGTCATTCACGGATACAAAACTATTTTCCCAATTCCCTTAGGATTAGCTGCATCCTGGAATATGGAATTGGTTGAAAAAACCTCAAAAATTGCGGCTAATGAATCCTATTCAAGATGCATCAACTGGACATACGCCCCAATGGTTGATATTGCCAGGGATGCCCGTTGGGGAAGAATTGCAGAATCCCCGGGTGAAGACCCTTTATTGGCATCCCGATTAGGAACTGCTTACATCAAAGGATTTCAGGGAAATGATCCTTCTGTTCCAGGTCAAATTTTAGCATGCGCTAAACATTTTGCAGCCTATGGTGCCGCAGAAGGAGGAAGAGACTACAATACTGTCAGCATGGCTGAATCCTTACTTCGAAATGTGTATTTAAAACCTTTTGAAGCAGCAGCAAAATCCGGCGCAGCAACTTTTATGAGTTCATTTAATGACCTTAACGGAATTCCGGCTTCAGGAAATGGATTTTTACTAAAGAAAATTTTACGTGAAGAATGGAAATACGATGGTTTTGTGGTGAGTGACTGGAATTCGGTTACAGAAATGATTCCACATGGTTATGCCGCTGATGAAAAAGACGCTGCTCTTAAATCTGCATCTGCCGGATTAGATATGGAAATGACCAGTTTGTCCTACGCAAATCATTTAAAAACACTCATTGCCGAAAAGAAAGTGTCTGAAAAGCAATTAGATGAAATGGTACGCAACATCCTTAGAATAAAATTAAGGGCCGGAGTTTTTGACAATCCGTATTTTAAAGACCGTGAAAAATTCTCTTTATTGAATGCAGATGCCTTACAAACTGCGAGAACAGCTGCTAGTAAAAGCTGCGTTTTATTAAAAAATGAAAATCAGATTTTGCCTTTAAAACCGAATCAAAAAATTGCCGTAATTGGTCCATTAGCAGATGCTCCAAGAGAACAATTAGGAACATGGATTTTTGATGGCAACAAAGCAGATTCTCAAACACCTCTTAAAGCTTTACAAAATAGTTTTGGAGACAATAATGTATTTTATGCTTCCGGACTTTCACATAGCCGTTCCTTATCTGAAGAAGGTTTTGCATTGGCAGTTGAAGCAGGTAAGAAATCAGATGTTATTTTGTTTTTTGCCGGAGAAGAAGCGATTCTTTCAGGCGAAGCACATTCACGAGCAAATATTAATCTGCCGGGTTTACAAGAAAAACTAATAACCGAATTACAAAAAACAGGAAAACCAATAGTCGTAATCATAATGGCAGGAAGACCGATAACTTTAGGAGCTGTTTTACCAAAAGCAAACGCATTGATTATGGCCTGGCATCCGGGAACTATGGCTGGACCGGCAATTTCTGATATAGTATTGGGAGTAGTAAATCCATCTGGAAAACTGCCTGTAACCTGGCCAAAAGAAGTTGGTCAGATTCCGATTTATTACAATCATCCCAACACAGGAAGACCCGCAGACCCAAAAACTTTTGTGGCTATTCAGGATATTCCAGTTGAAGCATGGCAAAGTTCTTTAGGAAACAATTCGCATTATCTGGATGCGGGTTACGAGCCTCAGTTTCCTTTTGGATTTGGATTGAGCTATACCTCTTTCTCCTATGACAATTTAAAAATCGAAAAAACAGTCCTAAAGAATAATAATAGCGAAAAATTAAATATTTCTGCTGTTATTACCAATACAGGGAACCATACAGGAACAGAAACCGTTCAATTGTACATTCGTGATATTACAGCAAGTATTGTCAGACCTGTCAGGGAGCTTAAAGATTTTGTACAAATCGAATTAAAACCGCAGGAATCTAAAACGATAAACTTTTCAATCCCTGTTTCAGACCTTGCCTTTTATAATGATAAAATGGAACTAAAAACAGAACCGGGTGATTTTAAAGCCTGGATCGCTTCGCATGCTGAAAATGGCCTGGAAGGTGATTTTAAAATTGAATAAAATAATTTATATATGAAGAAAATAGCGTTTTTACTTAGTTTTTTTATTGTTGGACTTTCCTCTTTTGCTCAGAAATCAGAATATGAGGTAAAAGAAAACATTCAGTATTATAATGCAGCCACCAATAAATCTGATTCTTATATTAATGAAAGATGTGTTTTAGACATCTATTATCCAAAAAACTCCAAGGGATTTGCTACGATAGTCTGGTTTCACGGAGGCGGATTAACTGGTGGCAGCAAAGAAATCCCTGAAGCATTAAAAAACAAAGGTTTTGCTATTATTGGGGTTAATTACAGATTATCTCCAAAAGTAAAAGCAGCTAAATGTATTGAAGATGCAGCTGCAGCTATAGCATGGGCTTTTAATAATATGGCAGCCTACGGAGGTGACACTTCTTCAATTTTTGTTTCAGGACATTCTGCCGGCGCTTACCTGGCATTGATGACTGGCCTGGATAAAAAATGGCTTCAAAAAGAAAATCTTGATGCCAATAAAATAGCTGGATTAATTCCGTTTAGCAGCCAATGCATTACCCATTTTGAAATTAGAAGAGAAAACGGAATTCCTGAAAAACAACCCACAATTGATACTTTTGCCCCTTTATTTCATGTTCGTGCAGATGCTCCTCCTGTTTTATTAATTACCGGAGATCGTGAACTGGAAATGTTAGGCCGATATGAAGAAAACGCTTATATGGAACGCATGATGAAACTTGTTGGACATAAACAAATCAAACTTTTTGAATTGGACGGATATGGACACAGTATGACTGAACCTGGTTTTCCATTATTGGCAAACGAAGTAAACCGCATTATAAAAGAAAAACAACCTAAAAAATAATTATTAAAAAAATCCACGGCAATGGAGACACAACTATTAATTTTACCCGGACTTGGAAATTCAGGAGAAAAACACTGGCAGACCTTTTGGCATAAAAAATTTAAAAATTCAATACGTCTGAATCAGGACAACTGGGATGAACCAGTTCTGAAAGAGTGGATTTCACGATTAAACGAAGGAGTTTCAAAACTGGAAAATCCAACGATTTTAGTTGCACATAGTCTAGCTGTTTCTTTGGTTTTACATTGGGCTGAAAACAATTCTAATCAAAATATAATCGGTGCTTTATTGGTTGCTCCTGCAGATGTTGATTCGCCAGAGCATACACCAGATGTTATTCGAAATTTTTCGCCAATGCCGCTTTATCAATTGCCATTTCCTTCAATTGTAGTGGCGAGCGAAAATGACCCATATGCTTCTTTTGAAAGAAAAAAATATTTTGCAGAAAAATGGGGAAGCGATTTTGTAAATGTTGGAGAGCAAGGACATATCAACTCTGATTCTGATTTAAAATATTGGGAAGAAGGACAATTGATTTTGAAACAGCTAATAGATAAAATAAAATAATTTTAAAGATTTTCAGTCTCAGCTTTTACGCTGCGACTGAAAATTATTTAACCTATTCGCATACCATTTTCTATTTTAAAATCGGGAGCTAATAAAATTACGTCTCCCTCCTCACCTACAGCTCCCAATACCAGACATTCACTCATAAATTTTCCGATTTGTTTTTTAGGAAAATTTACAACAGCCACAATCTGACGATTGAGCAAATCTTCTTTTTGATAACGCTTTGTAATTTGTGCCGATGATTTTCGAATACCAATTTCAGTACCAAAATCAATGGTAAGCTGATAGGCTGGTTTTCTCGCTTCAGGAAAATCATTTATCTCGATTATGGTTCCAACACGCATGTCTGTTCTTTCAAATTCGTTCCAGGTTAAATCCATTTTCTTAGTGTTTATTTACAAACCTATTAATTTTGTAATTAAATCATACTAATTTTATAACCCTTTTTTTTCCTGTGCTTTTAATTTTACAAAATATATTATTAAGCCAATTAAAAAGATATAGAAATGGAAAATAGTGTTACTTACAAGAATACATCTCTTAGAGATTCAGATTTTGATATCCAATTTCAAAACTCAGATAAATATATTGAAACTGCTCAAAATGTAAAACTTTATGTGAGAGATTATGGAAAAGGAAAACCGGTAATCCTGATTCATGGATGGCCGCTTTCTAACGAAATGTGGGAATATCAAATTGAATTTTTGGTTCAGAATAACTTTAGGGTAATCGCATATGACCGCCGTGGTTTCGGTAAGTCATCTCAGCCTTGGGATGGCTATGATTATGATACTCTGGCAGATGATTTAAGTGAAATTATCAATCAGCTTCAATTAGAAAATGTTACACTGGTTGGCTTTTCTATGGGAGGTGGTGAAGTTGTACGTTATTTTAGCCGCCATGGTGGCAAAGGCGTTAAAAAAGCAGCTTTAATTTCATCCATTATTCCCTTCTTGTTAAAGACAGACGACAATCCTGAAGGACGTCCTAAAGAAAAAGGGGAAGCAACCGCAGCCGCAATCAGAGAAGACAGAATAGGGTTTCTGGAGAATTTTGGAAAAACTTTTTTTGGTGTTAATATTATCAATAAACCTTTGAGTACGCCTTTACTGGAATATTATAGAAATCTATGTTCGGCAGCTTCTCCAAGGGCAACGCTAAAATGTGCCGAAGCTTTATCCAATACAGACTTCAGAGATGAATTACACACTATAAAAGTCCCTACTTTAATCATTCATGGAGATGATGATAAAAATGTTCCTATTGAAGTGAGTTCACAAAAAACTGCTGAAGCGGTAACTAACAGCACTTTTATAGTTTATGAAGGAGCACCACACGGATTATTTTACACTGAAAAAGACCGGCTAAACGAAGACTTGCTAAACTTTTTAAATTCATAAAATTTAAAAAATATCCAAAGAACTTTATTAAAAATTTCTTTGGGTATTTTTTTACAGTTGTACAGTTTCTTTTAAAGAATTTAAAGTTATTTTTGAAGAACTAATTCTTTAGAAAATGGCACGAACTCCTTCAAATATGATTCCTCTTGGAACTATTGCTCCTAACTTCAATCTCAAAGATACCAATTCAAATAATGAATATTCTTTTGAAGATTTAAAAGGATCAAAAGGTACACTTGTCATTTTTATGTGCAATCACTGCCCTTTTGTTCTTCACGTAATCAAAGAAGTTGTTATGATTGCTAATGACTATCGTGTTCAGGGAATTGGTATCATTGCTATTTCCAGTAATGATATTGAGAAATACCCACAGGATTCACCTGAAATGATGACTCAGTTTGCTTTTGAAAACAAAATAGACTTTCCCTATTTATTTGATGAAACCCAGGAAGTGGCAAAAGCTTATGATGCTGCGTGTACACCAGATTTTTATTTATTTGACAATCAGAACCGATTGTTTTACAGAGGTCAGTTAGATGATTCAAGACCCGGAAACGGAATTCCGTTAAGCGGAAACGATTTAAGAAGCGCGATTGATGCATTGATTTACAACAGGAGCTTAAATGAAATTCAAAAACCAAGCATAGGCTGTAACATCAAATGGAAATAGTTATTATCTAATCCGTTTTCCTTATCTTTACATTCCATCAAATTTTGTGATCGTGAATATTATGTTACTTATAGCATCCGTATTATTGTTTTCTTTTGAGAGAAAACCAATTGCGGCTATAATTATTTCACACAGCAAGGCCTTTATTAATTAGGCCTCCGTCTATTTCATTTTTTCTTCTTTCAGACGGAGGATTTTTACCAAATTATTTTTCTATTGAGAGATTTTCATCTTTCAAATAAAGAGAAATTCAATCAAACAATATATTAAGTTTCAGTTAGCACATTATTGCAAACTGGAATTTAACTTAATCAATTATTTTATCAATACTTAACATTAAATACTATGAAACCAACACCCATTTTCTGTAAAAAAGAGTATCAGTTCTTACGAGAGTTGATATTAAAAAGTAAAAATGATTCAAATGCAAAAGAAGCCGGGCTGCTTTCACAAGAATTAGACCGTGCCATCATCAGTGAAGAAAGCATTCTTGACAATTCGATTATCCGAATCAATTCGCATGTAACGATTGAAGATGTTAGATCAAATAAGCAAATGAAAATTCAAATTGTTTTGCCATCTTTAGCAAATGTACAAGAAAGAAAAATATCAATTTTAGCCCCTTTAAGCGTTGCTATAATTGGTTTTAAAGAAAACGATCAGGTAGATTGGGAATTACCTTCCGGAATAAAAACATTAAAAATAATTGAAGTAAACAATACCATTGTGTCCCATTCTTAATTTGCAAACACCTCATTTATGAAGGTGTTTTTTTTTGACTACAAACATCTAATGGTTTCATTGAAGCACCTAATCCTTCTTACAGTCATAAAATATAATTTATGTATAAAAAAAATCCCATCCGGAAAACCGAATGGGACATTATTAAGATAATAGAATGTGTCCTTATTTTACATCCATTAATTCTACGTCAAAAATAAGAGTCGCATGCGGAGGAATAACACCGCCTGCACCGCCTGGACCATAAGCCAAATCAGATGGAATTACAAAACGCGCTTTGTCTCCAACCTGTAATAAAGCAATACCTTCGTCCCATCCTTCGATAACCTGCCCAACTCCTAGTTTGAATTCGATTGGTTTTTTTCTCGGGTAAGAAGAATCAAAAACTTTTCCGTTTTCCAAAGATCCTTCGTAGTGTACAGAAACTGTTTTCCCTGCCTCTGCTTTTTTACCTTCTCCTTTTTGAATCATTTTATAACGTAAACCACTTTCTGTTTTATCAAAACCTGCAGCTAATTGTTCCATTTTTGCTTCAGATTCTGCTTTTAAAGCTGCCTCACGCTTTAGACGAGCTCCTTTTAAACCAATAAAAGCTTCAATAGCATTCCATTTTTGAGCTTCTTCACCAACTCTGATAATTTCTAATGTTTCAAGAGCATCACCCTGAGCAACAGCATCTACGACATCCTGACCTTCGATAACGTGTCCAAAAACAGTATGTTTGTTGTCTAACCATGAAGTTGGAACGTGCGTAATGTAAAACTGAGAACCATTGCTTGCAGGTCCTGAGTTTGCCATTGCCAAAACGCCCGGACGATCGTGTTTTAAACTTGGGTGAAATTCATCATCAAATTTGTATCCCGGATCACCAGTTCCTGTACCTTTAGGACAACCACCCTGAATCATAAAATCAGGTATAACTCTGTGAAAAGTTAAACCGTCATAGAATTTTTGTCCCTGAGGTTTCACTTTATTTTCCATATTTCCTTCTGCAAGAGCGACAAAATTCCCTACAGTTCCCGGTGTTAAATCGTGTGTCAGTTTTACTAAAATCGAACCTTTACTAGTGTTGAATTTAGCGTATATTCCGTTTTCCATTGTTGTTATTTTTTAATTGAACGCAAATTTACAAATTAATTTTATATCAATTTGCCTTTCTATTTTTTAGATTTTGATTTATAAGTGAGTCCGTAAACTGTCAATGCCAATATTGACAAGCCCACACATCCGATAGTTACCGCGTGCCATCCGCCTAGTTTCCATAGCAACAATCCATAAGCTGATCCGGCAGCTGTTCCTAAAAAGCTAAACGACATAAAAACCGTATTTAATCTGTTTCTGGCCTCAGGGAGCAACGAATAAACCCGGGTTTGATTTGAAATATGAACACCCTGGATTCCGATGTCAATAAACACGATTCCAATTGCAATTCCGATAACGCTTTCAATAGAGAAATAAAAAATCAAAAAACTGATTAGTATCAGCAAACATCCATAACCAACTGCGACCCTTGATCCTCCTTTGTCCCCCATTTTTCCGACTAATGGCGCAGCCAAAGCTCCGGAAGCCCCAACAATTCCGAATAAACCAATTGTTGCACTATTAAAATGAAACGGTTCCCCCGAAAGCAATAAAACCATCGTAGTCCAGAAAGCTCCAAACTGAGCAAAACTAAAAACATTGATTAACGTCGCTTCGCGCAATACAGGCTGGGTTTTTATAAGAGTAAAAAGAGATTGGATTAATTGACCATAAGATCCCTGAAACTGGGGTTTATTGACAGGAAACTTATTCTGAATCACAAAAAATATCAAAAGGCAAATTGCGGCAGCAATAAAAAACATCGATCTCCAGCCTAAAACCTGACCGATGAATCCGCTTAATGTTCGCGAAAGCAAAATCCCGACTAAAAGTCCGCTCATAATAGTTCCGACGACTTTTCCTCTTTCTTCAGGCGCGCTTAAAGAAGCTGCCAGAGGCAAAATAAGCTGGGGTACTATTGAAGTGATCCCGATAAGCAGTGAAGCAATTTGTAATATAAGGAAACTTTTTGCCGTGGCTGCAATCAACAACGCAATTACAGAAGCAAAAGTGGTGATTAAGATTTGTTTTTTTCGTTCGATTTTATCTCCCAACGGAACCATAAAAAACAAGCCTATAGCATATCCTGCCTGCGTTAGGTAGGTTATTGTCCCTGCATTGGCTTCAGGAATTTTAAATTCATTGGCTATTAAAACAATTAAAGGCTGGCAGTAATACAGATTTGCAACTATGAGTCCAGTGCAGGCTGCCATAAACAAGACATTCGTTTTGGATAAATTCATTTTGCAAAAATACCAATCTAATTTTTATCCAAACTTTAAAAAATGTATAATTTTTCGAATGTTCAGACTAATCAGATTGGTGTTTTAGAAATCGCATTGATTTACTATTTCATGAAGTCTTCACGCATTGGACTAAAAACATCTGTCAGCATGCCTTCTTCTAAACACAAAACACCATGAATTGCATGAGGCCGAATGTAAAAGCTGTCTCCTTCTTTCAGCGTTTTTGTAATCCCGTTAATGGTAACATCAAACCTGCCTTTTGCCACATAAGTAACCTGCGTGTGATAATGTTCATGCAAAGCACCAATAGCACCTTTTTCGAAATGTACATTTACCAGCATAACGCGATTATCAAAAGCTAAAATTTTACGTTTTACACCTTCTCCAACCACTTCCCATTGAATTTCCTCACCAAAAAGAAACTCTTTACTTGCAACAGAATTTTCCATATTATTATTTCATTTTATAATACAAAAATAACATTTAGTATTGCAACTGTGGGTAATTTAATTATTAATCTAATTTTAAAACTGATTTTCAAAATCTTTTATAAAAAGTTGCATTGCCTCTAAAGTTTGTGAGTTAATCATCTTGCCTTCCTCATCAATTTTGCCCCGAACACCCTGAATTAATAGTGAATCATCATTTTCGAACTTCGCCTCTAATGTTTTCATTATCAACAAAAGCTGCTGATGCCCCATTTCGCCGGATGCGGAAGCAGTAATTAGTCCCGTTTTTTTATTTGCAAAAACTGTTGTGGAAACACACCATTCCAGCGCATTTTTTAAGCTCCCCGGTAAACTAAAAACATATTCAGGCGTACAGATTAGTATGCCGTCTGCCTGTGCGATTTTGTTTCTGAAAGAAATAACTTTTTCAGGTGGAGACTCATTGTCTAAATCCGGATTGAAATGTGGAAGCTCTTCTAAATCTTCAAAAATTTCAACTTCAAATTCTCTGTTTATATTCTCAGAAATAAATTTGAGGATTTTGAAATTGCTTGAATTCTTTCTTGTACTTCCGGTGATGGCAAAGATTTTTATTGACATTTTATTTATATCAAATATTTAAAAACTGTTTGATTTGTAAATATAATAAAGGGAAAACATTCTTTAAAGTGTTACTACAAAAAGTATTTATTGAACAACGCTAATGTCTTTATTCATTAATTCGAGTTCCTGCAATAAATTATTTTTTTCAAAATATTTTTTCAGCTCTGTGAGTCTTTTTTTGTTGTCATATTTTATACCTGAATTTAATTTTCTCTGACAAACAGAACATAATCTTGCAGAATTTTTGTCTGTTTCACTCATGCTATTGGTTCCATTCATTACACAATCTGCAAAAATGCAATGGTGCAAACCAAACATATGACCAATTTCATGGGAACTTATTTTAAGAAGTCTGGACAAACACAAATTAAAATTTTCCTGGGTCAGTTTTCCGTCCTGTAATCTGTAAATAGAACTTACCCCTACTTTATCACGATAAGAGGCCAGTCCGAAAACGAAATTCCATTCCGGTTTAGGATACAAATCAACTTCCGTCAATCCCATAAGCGCAATCCTTTTTAAAGGCTTGTCTTTTTTCAAAACATTATCCAAAATGTATCCTGCCAAAAACTGCTGGTTATTTTCGTATCCAATTCTCTGCGCAGATTCAGGAATAACATCATTAGAAACTGTTTCCAAAATTTTTGTTTTTAACTGAAAATAAATTTCCAGATATTCCCTTAACAATTCTATTTGTTTATTTTGCAAAGAATTAAAATTTCCAATAGGTCTTATATAAATAATATTGGATTCACTGGTTGGAACAATATGTTTTGAATTCATGAATTGCTCAAAAGTCTGACCTTTTTCTTTATGAGAATAAAGCCAATCGCCTTCAACAGGTTTTGTTAATTCAACATCATTTTTTTTGATTTGGTCGAAATATTGATTCCCTTCCTGTTTAATACATGTAGTACAGAAAATTATGATTATAAAAAGTGCTGTTTTTTTCATTTAGATTTGGATTGGTGAACCAAAAGTAAATAATCGAACTCTGAAAACCGTAATTATTTATAAAATTTTTCTTATTCAACAGATGGTTATTCTACTTTTTTTGTATTCTTTATTGCACAATACCAAAACTTCAGTCATAATATATCTGATGATTCCATCAAACATTCTTTAAAAAAGGAATGACTATCTTTGCACTCAAAATCGCAAAATGAAAGCAGCAGGTAATTCTGAGAAAAATAATTTACATCTTCGAAATTTACATCGTTCACGATATGATTTTGAGCTTCTTATTTCAAATTGTCCTGAACTAAAACCTTTTGTTTCCATCAACAAATATGCAATTGAAACAATTGATTTCAGCAACCCAATTGCGGTAAAAACGCTTAATAGAGCTTTGCTGCAAACCTATTATGATATTCAAAATTGGGATATTCCTGAAAATTATCTTTGTCCGCCCATTCCCGGAAGAGCTGATTATGTTCATTATTTAGCCGATTTACTTAGTGGATCCAACAATGGAAATATTCCTGTAGGATCTTCTGTTTTAGGACTGGATATTGGAACAGGAGCCAATTGTATTTATCCCATTTTAGGAAGTGCAATTTACGACTGGAGTTTTGTTGCGACCGATATTGATAAAAAAGCAATCGAAAACTGCAGTAAAATTATAGAAGCCAATCCGAAATTGATTGAAGCAATCAGTTTACAACAGCAAACAGAATCCCGTTTTATTTTTAAAAACATTATCACACCGGAAGACCGTTTTACTTTTACGATGTGTAATCCGCCTTTTCATGCTTCTGCAGAAGAAGCTAATAAAAGTACTCTAAGGAAAATATCAAATCTAAATCCGAAAAATAAAAAAAATGCTAAACCTGTTCTAAACTTTGGAGGTCAGCATGCAGAATTATGGTGCAACGGAGGCGAAATTAGTTTTATAACTCAAATGATTTACGAAAGTGTAAAATATGGTTCGCAGTGTTTGTGGTTTACAACCCTGGTTTCTAAAAAAGAGAATCTTTCAACCATTTACAAAACCTTAAAAAAACTAAACGCTGTAGCAATCAAAACTATTGATATGGCTCAGGGACAAAAAAACAGCCGGATTGTGGCCTGGAGTTTTTTGAAACCTACAGATCAGGAAAAGTGGTTTATTTAAAACACTGATTTTCAATCCAATTCTTGATTTTACAATTTGCTTTTGCTAAATTTAACCGAAACTATTTAGTATCAAATCTATGGCTGAATATATAGGCTATCTTGCATCAGTTTTATAGTTGGAGGTTTTTTGCTCAAAAATCTCAGAACAATCCGGTTGATTAATCTTTTTGGCTGTATCTGCTTTGTGATTTACGGCATCTTTTTAAAAGATTTCAGGGATTTTAATCAATGGCTTTTACCAGTAATTATTCCTAACGCCATTTTAGCTTTTGTACAGATTTATCACCTTACAGTCAAAAAATCATAAGCTTATAATTATGTTATTTTGAAACAAAATTCTGGAAGACATTCAATATTTGATTATTGTAATTTTATATTAAATACAATATATTATGACAAGATTCCTACTTAAATTTATGCTTTTGGTTATGCTTTTTGGGTGTGCTTCATCTAAAAAAGCAAAATTTGAAGACTATGTTTTCCACACTAAAAAAGAAAAACAAAGCTATCTAAACTCCTACGACAAAGCTTTAAAACTTTGGAATATTCCCTATACCGAAGAAAATATTAAAACCAGATTTGGAAATACACATGTAATAATTGCAGGTCCCAAAAACGGAAAAGATTTGGTATTGTTACACGGAATGGACGCCAGCTCAACAATGTGGTATCCAAACATTAAGGCTTTGGCAAAAAACCATCGAATATATGCCATCGATTTTCTGATGGAACCCGGAAAATCTAATCTGACTGCCAATCCTCTTGCTAAAGAAGAGATCGTTATGTGGTATAATGAAATTTTTGCACATTATAAGTTAAAGAAATTTGATATCGCAGGAGCATCACGTGGTGGCTGGATTGCAACATTACTGGCTGTTCAAAAAGAAAATCCTATTGATAAAATAGTCTTGTTAAGTCCTGCTCAAACCTTTAAATTTATTGATAAAATGGGTAAAACATCCTCAGCATTAATGCTAAAACTTTTTCCAAGCGAAAAAAAATTCGGAAAAACACTAAAGACTTTTTCAACCCATCCAGAAAAAATTGACCCTGCTTACAAAAGACAATTTTATTTAGCCAATAAATACGCCAAATCAAATTCAAGTATGCTAAAGATGACTCCTTTTTCTAATGATGAACTAAAATCAATTAAGAATCCGGTTTTGGTACTGATTGGCGACAAAGATGTAATCAATTCAGCAGAAAGTCTGGAAAAAGCAAAGGAATTTTTACCAAACGGCAAGACAAAAATAATCAAAGATGCAGGACATTTTTTGAGCATTGATCAGAGTAAAATGGTGAATGATGCCATGATTGACTTTTTAGAATAAGAACAACTTAACATTTAATAGCGTTCAAACTTGTATCTTTACAAAACTAATTTTTTCATAGCTAGAAATGAATTTTCAGGTATTCTCAGAATATAATCCAAAAGGAGATCAGCCTCAGGCAATCCAAAAACTTTCACAAGGTATTGTTGATGGTGAAAAATATCAAACTTTATTAGGAGTAACAGGTTCAGGTAAAACATTTACAATGGCCAATGTGATTCAGGAAGTGCAGAAACCTACTTTGGTTTTAGCACATAACAAGACTTTGGCAGCACAGTTATACTCCGAATTCAAACAGTTTTTCCCGAATAATGCTGTCGAATATTTTGTATCTTATTACGACTATTACCAGCCAGAAGCCTTTATGCCGGTAACGGGAGTTTTCATTGAAAAGGATTTATCTATCAATGAAGAACTGGAGAAAATGCGTTTAAGTACTACTTCTTCATTGCTTTCCGGACGCAGGGATATATTAGTAGTTGCTTCTGTTTCCTGTCTTTATGGTATTGGAAACCCTGTAGAATTTAAGAAAAATGTAATTGAAGTTTCAAGGGATCAGGTTATTTCGAGAACTAAATTACTGCACAGTCTTGTACAAAGTTTATATGCCCGGACAGAAGCCGATTTTAATCCCGGAACTTTCCGCATTAAGGGAGATATTGTAGAAGTATATCCAAGTTATGCTGATGATGCGTATCGAATTCACTTTTTTGGAGATGAAATTGAAGAAATTGAATCGTTTGATGTAAAAACATCACAGGTTATTGAAAAATTTAAAAGGCTGACGATTTATCCGGCCAATATGTTTGTGACTTCCCCAGACGTTCTTCAGGGCGCAATCTGGCAGATACAACAGGATTTGGTAAAACAAGTTGATTATTTTAAAGAGATAGGCAAACATCTGGAAGCGAAACGCCTGGAAGAAAGAACCAATTTCGATCTGGAAATGATTCGCGAATTAGGTTATTGCTCCGGAATTGAGAATTATTCCCGCTATCTTGACGGAAGAGAAGCCGGCACAAGGCCTTTCTGTCTGCTGGATTATTTTCCGAGTGATTATTTGATGGTAATAGACGAAAGTCACGTAACCGTTTCACAGGTTCACGCCATGTACGGAGGCGACAGAAGCCGAAAAGAAAATCTTGTGGAATATGGTTTCCGCCTACCTGCTGCAATGGACAACAGGCCTTTGAAATTTGAAGAATTCGAAGCCCTGCAAAATCAGGTGGTGTATGTTTCTGCAACTCCAGCTGATTACGAATTGCAAAAATCTGACGGTATTTATGTAGAACAGATTATCCGGCCTACCGGATTATTGGATCCGATCATTGAAGTGCGGCCAAGTCTGAACCAGATTGATGATTTAATTGAAGAAATTCAGGTACGCTGTGAATTAGACGAAAGGGTTCTCGTAACTACCTTAACCAAAAGAATGGCCGAAGAATTAGCCAAATATCTGACTAAAGTAAATGTTCGCTGCCGCTATATTCACTCCGAAGTAGATACTCTTGAACGAATCGAGATAATGCAGGATCTCCGAAAAGGAATTTTTGATGTATTGATTGGAGTAAACCTGCTTCGTGAAGGGCTCGATTTACCGGAAGTTTCGTTAGTAGCTATTTTGGATGCAGATAAGGAAGGTTTCCTACGTAATCACAGATCTTTAACCCAGACTATTGGACGTGCGGCCAGAAATATAAACGGAAAAGCGATTATGTATGCTGATAAAATAACAGCCAGTATGCAAAAAACGATTGATGAAACTAATTATCGCAGAACCAAACAAATTAATTTCAATACAGAAAACGGCATAACACCACAAGCCTTAAACAAAAAAATCGATTCAGCCTTTACTAAAAATCCTTTAGTCGAATACGAACTTGGCCATAACCTGCAAGCAGCCGCAGAACCCGAAGCAGCTTATTTATCAAAACCTGAATTAGAAAAATTGATTCGTGAAAAGCGCAAATCGATGGAAAAAGCGGCAAAAGACCTGGATTTTTTACAAGCTGCAAAACTACGTGACGATATTAAAAAGTTACAGGAACAACTTTCTTAGAAAGCTTCTTATTTCTTTCAAAAGCCTTAATTTTGCAGTTCTTAAAATATTTATCTTTTAATTTTTCTGATGCCTACAAATTTTGAAAATCATATTTCGGCAAGATTTCCGTTTCTGGAAAATAAAAAATTATTTCTTGCTGTTAGTAGCGGACTTGACAGTATGGTTTTACTGCATTTGTTTCAGCAATTAGATTATGAAATTGCAGTATTGCATTGTAATTTTCAGCTTCGCGGACTGGAAAGTTTAGGCGATCAGGATTTCATTCGAAATTACTGTAAAGAAAACAATATTTCCATTTTTACAACCCAGTTTGACACCGAAGCTTTTGCAAAAGATTACAAACTTTCAACCCAGATAGCAGCCAGAGAGTTGCGATATAATTGGTTTTACGAACTTTTGGAAACCCATAATTTCGATTATATCCTGACTGCCCATCACGCCGATGATAATCTGGAAACGTTTATGATTAATCTAAGCCGTGGCACAGGATTGGACGGTCTTGTTGGTATTCCCGAACAAAATGATAAAATTATACGTCCGCTTTTGCCTTTTTCAAGAGAAGAAATCCTAAAATATGCGAAAGGAAATAATATCCAATGGCGGGAAGACAGCAGCAATGCATCTGATAAATACCTTCGTAATAAAATTCGTCATGATTTAATCCCTGTTTTAAAGCAAATCAATCCTAATTTTCTGAAAGCTTTCCAGAAAACACAATCCTATTTGCGGGAATCTAATGAAATGGCCGAAGATGCTTCGATTATGATTTATCAGCAGGTAGCAAAAAAGGCAGGAGAAGAAATACATTTCGATTTAAACAAGCTTACAAAATTACCTAATTACAGATCGTATTTGTATGAATGGCTTAATGAATTTGGATTTCTGGCATGGAATGATATTTATGATCTAGTAGAAGGCCAATCAGGAAAACAAGTATTCTCTTCAGAGTTTCGATTGCTAAAAAACAGAGAAGCTTTGATTTTGAGTCCGTTAAATGATAACCCAGAAGAAAAAGAGGAGTTTGAAATCAATAAAAACGACACACAAATTAATTTTCCCTTAAATTTGAAGTTTTGTAACGTTAGTCACATAACTATAGAATCAAATAAGATTATATTTGTGGATGCTGAAAAAATCCAGTTCCCATTAATTTTGCGTAAATGGAAAGAAGGTGATTCTTTTCAGCCTTTTGGAATGAACGGAAAATCAAAAAAAATCAGTAAACTTTTTAAGGATGAAAAGTTATCGCTGATTGAAAAAGAGAACTCCTGGCTTTTATGCTCAAAAGACCAGATTGTATGGGTCGTCGGAATGAGGCAGGATGAAAGATTTAAAATAGAAAAAACCACAAAAAAAATACTTAAAATAGAACTGCAATAATGAACTTAAATCAATCCCGTCAGGCTGTATTATCAAGAAGCTTCCTAAGTACATCCATTTTATTTTTACTATTTTTCTTTTTTGCTTTTGCAAACAGTAACGCCCAAATCATAGAACCGGTAAAATGGACTTCTAAAATCGAAAAGAAATCAGAAACTAATTTTGTTTTAATTTTTGACGGAATTATAGAGAAAGACTGGCACATGTATTCCCAGTTTACACCAGAAGGAGGCCCATTGGCTTTAGAAATTTCCTTTAAAAATCAAAAAGGAAATTACAATTTAGTTGGCAAAGCCAAAGAAGGAAAAACTAAGACATCCTTTAACGATGTTTTTGAAGTAAACGAAACTTATTTTGAAGGGAAGGCACATATTGAGCAGGAAATTCAGATTATAAACCCTAATTTAAAAACTGTAGAAGTTGAATTTGATTTTCAGGTTTGTAAAGAAGTGTGCATCAATTCGAATAAAAAATTCTCAATTGCTATTCCGGCAACCTTTAAAATGGAAACAGTTCCTGCTGTAACTGAAGCTCAAAAAGATGAAACCAAAAGAGAAGGTTTAGCAGTTGATACAGTAGAAAAAGCAGCAGACTCTAAAGTAATTAAGTTAGAAAAAATAGATAATGCAACGGCACAAGTTGTAGATGATTTACAAAAGCCTACTCCGGCAAGAAGTTTATGGTCAATTTTTTTCCTTGCTTTCTTGGGCGGTTTTGCGGCATTATTTACGCCTTGTGTTTTTCCAATGATACCAATGACGGTAAGCTTTTTTACAAAACAAAGCAAAAGCAGGGCAAAAGGAATTCGTAATGCTATTATTTACGGACTTTCCATCATTGCTATTTATGTGATTTTAGGCTTAATTGTAACAAAGATATTTGGAGCAGATGCTCTGAATGCTTTATCAACAGATGTTTGGTTTAACCTGATTTTCTTCGTGATATTGGTCATTTTTGCGACCTCTTTTTTAGGTGCTTTCGAAATTATGCTTCCTAATTCATGGGCAAACAAAGCAGATCAGCAGGCAGATAAAGGTGGTATAATTGGTATATTGTTCATGGCCTTAGCTTTGGCTATTGTTTCATTCTCCTGTACAGGACCAATTGTTGGCACCTTATTAGTTGAAGCAGCTTCAAATGGAGGAATCGCTCCGGTTGTTGGAATGCTGGGATTCTCATCTGCATTAGCACTTCCGTTTATGTTATTTGCGATGTTTCCGGGATGGCTAAATTCATTACCAAAATCAGGAGGCTGGTTAAATACAGTAAAAGTTGTTCTTGGATTTTTAGAATTAGCTTTAGCTTTTAAATTTTTATCAAATGCCGATTTGGTTTTACAATTGCATTTTCTGGAAAGAGAAGTTTTTATAGCCATTTGGATTGCCATTTTTGGAGCATTGACATTATACTTATTCGGAAAAATCACATTGCCTCATGATAGTCCTTTACAGCATATTTCTGTTGGAAGATTGTATTTAGGATTGCTTACTTTGCTATTTACAGTTTATTTAATTCCGGGACTTTGGGGAGCTCCTTTGAAATTAATCAGCGCTTTTCCTCCACCACAAACCTATAGCGAAAGTCCGCTTGGCGTAGGTGGTTCAGGAAGTGGTAATAGTACAGCTTCATCTGAAAAAGATCTGCCAAAAGGGGCACAATCAGGACCACACGGAATTATGGTTTTTCATGATTATGAAGATGGTCTTGCTTATGCAAAATCAATCAATAAACCAATTATGCTTGATTTTACAGGATATGCCTGTGTAAATTGCAGAAAGATGGAAAACAATGTCTGGTCTGATGAAAGAGTTTTACCCATCTTGAAAAATGAGGTGGTTTTGATTTCTTTATATGTGGATGATAAAAGAGAATTACCGGCAGACAAACAATTTGTAACCGCTTCTGGTGACAAAATTGAAACGGTTGGAGATAAATGGACCGAGTTTATGATTTCAAAATACAAAACTAATACTCAGCCTTTATATGTTATAACTGATCTTAAAGGAAATAATCTGAACAGCTCAAAACCTACAATTAGCTATGTTGATGTTGAAGAATATTTGGTTTGGTTAAAAGAAGGAATTTCAAACTTTAAATAATTAGGTTATCATTAACTCTTTTTTATTTAGAGATGTCCTGAAAACCTGAGTGTCATAATCTAGCCCCGATAAAGGCGATATCCTTGTGGAGTTTACGGAACAAGATAAAGCCGAAAGCGGGAATATTGCCCTAAAATAACGAATTGTAGTGCTTCTTTATTTACTTATATAAAACAATATTGGATTAATTCAAAATAAAATGCCCTTTAAACTTTAAAGCTTAGAGGGCATTTTTATATAGATACTGAATAATTTCTTATAGGTATTCTCCGTGTTGAGAGATATCTAATCCTAATTCTTCTTTTTCTTCAGTAACTCTTAGAGGAGTAATTTTGTTAACGATGAAGAATAATGCATATGAAGCTGCAAAAGCAAATATAGAAACCAATACTAATGCTTTTAACTGAGTCAGAAATAAGGTAGCATCACCAAAAATCAGACCTTGATGATCTCCTACTACTGAATTAACTGTATTTGATGCAAATACTCCTGTTAACAGCATTCCTACCATTCCACCAACACCGTGGCAGGCGAAAACGTCAAGAGCATCATCAATTTTTCCTTTAGGGAATTTGCTAACAACGATATTACTAATTACAGCAGCGATGATACCAATTGCTAAAGCATGAGGGATAGAGACAAAACCTGCAGCAGGTGTAATAGCTACCAACCCTACAACAGCACCGATACAAGCACCCATAGCAGATAATTTGTGACCTAAGATTTTATCAAGGAATACCCATGCCATTGCTGCAGAAGCAGCCGCAACTGTTGTAGTTCCTAAAGCCTGAGCAGCAAGACTACCAGCTCCAACAGCAGAACCCGCATTGAAACCAAACCATCCAAACCATAATAAACCTGTACCTAATAATACATAAGTAATTCTTGCAGGGTTCACTTTTTGAACTTTACGTTTTCCTAAGAACATAGCTCCTGCTAATGCAGCCCATCCAGCACTCATGTGTACTACTGTTCCTCCAGCAAAATCTAAAACTCCCCATCCGAAGAATAATCCATCAGGATGCCATGTCATGTGGCATAATGGAGCGTAAATTAATAATATGAATAAAACCATGAATAATAAGTAAGCCCAGAAGCGTACACGCTCAGCAAAAGCCCCTGTTATTAACGCAGGTGTAATGATAGCAAATTTAGCCTGAAATAATGCGAAAAGAATAAAAGGGATTGTTGGGGCTAACTCCCAGGCAGTATTAGCACTGACCCCCTGAAAGAATATATTTGAAGTAGGATCTCCTATGAATCCGCCTATTGATGGGCCAAAACATAATCCAAAAGCAATCACTACCCATAAAATAGTAACAATTACCATCGCCATAAAACTTTGCAGCATAGTACTGATTACGTTTTTCTTACCAACCATACCTCCGTAGAAGAAACCTAAACCTGGAGTCATTAATAATACAAAGGCAGTTGCAACAACCATCCATGCTGTATCACCTGTATCCATTTTTAATTCGACAACATGAGCTCCCAATGTTTTTGATTCAGTAACAAATGAAATAGAAAAAATAGATAGTAACAGAATTGTGATGAGGATCACACTTAAAATAATTTTTCGCATAGTTATTTAGTTTTAAAATTTTTGATAAAAGTATAAAATCATTTGATACCCCCATTAAAAATAGTAGTCAATGTTTGATTTTTGTTAATTTTTCATTTTACACCCCCTTAGTTTTATACATACAATCCAAAAATGACTTAAAATTTATAATTTATCAATCCTAAATTATTTTAAAATTGCATTTTAAATGAGTTTTATAAGAAAAAACATGGAAATAATTTTAGTTTTAAGTTTATTGCGGCATTATTTAATGTTTTTTTATAAAAAACATTAAATAATTAATGAAAAAAGGCATCATCTGATAATTCAAACGATGCCTTTTTGGGTAGTAATTATTGTCAGTTATTTCTGACCGTACTTTTCTTTGTACTTCTTATTCAGCTGAGTCTGGTGTGTTTCAAGACTTATCGCTCTTCCCTGAATGAAGGCATGTGTAAGCTGGTTAGTTCTCATATCCAGCGCATCTCCTTCAGAAATAAATAATGTAGCATCTTTTCCTGTTTCTAAAGAGCCACAAAAACTATCGATACCTAATAACTGAGCTGTATTAAGTGTTATTAATTGTAATGCTTTTTCTTTATCAAGTCCGTAAGCAGCACATGTTCCTGCTAAAAATGGTAAATTACGGGTATTCATTCTTTCATTGTCACCGCTGTTCTCAAGTCCAACCAAAACTCCTTTGTCAGTTAGAATCTTAGCCATTTTAAAAGGAGCCCTCACATCCTGATCATCGCTTGTGGGCATATCATGCACACGTCTTAAAAGTATCCCGATGTTATTTTTTTGTAATAAATCGGCAGCTTTGTAAGCCTCAAAACCACCCACTATAACAATTCTCTTTATTCCGTTGCTCTTAGCTAACTGAATCGCATCCGTAATTTGCTTTTCTTCATCAGCATGAATGAATAAGGTTTGTGTTCCATCAAAAAGTCCTTTTGTTGATTCAAAAACCACATTTCTTTGTTTTGAAGTTTCTCCTAAATAAGCTTTCGAATTAATTAGAAAGGTATTTACTTCGTTAATCTGTGTTGCATAATCCTTGTTAGGCTCAATTATACCAGGTTCAAACCAGTTACCTGTTCTTCTAAATCCGGAAGGAAAGTTTAAATGTATTCCGTCATTTTCTTTTATAAGGGCATCTTTCCACGTCCATGCGTCTAGCTGAACAATTGAAGATGTTCCGGAAATTCTTCCTCCACGAGGTACTATCTGAGCAATTAAAATTCCGTTTGGACGAACAGTTTCGGTTACTTTTGAAGTTGAATTATAAGCTACAATACTCCTTACGTTTGGATTGATGTTCCCAATTTCTTCCTGATCATCGGATGATTTTACCGCATCAATTTCAACAAGTCCTAAAGTAGAATTAGGTGCAATAAAACCAGGATAAACATGCTTTCCAGCAGCATCAATAGTACTATCATAAGCATTATCCGCAAGTCTTATAGTCGTGGCATCAGCTACTAATGTCAGCTTACCATCTTTAAAACCTATGGCACTTTTTTCTATTATTTTTCCGTTTCCGAGATGTGCCGTTGCATTTAGGATCAGTATTGATTTCGTCTGCTTTGGCGCCGGAATCTGCTGAGCTTTGGTTTGTATTGTCATCCCAAAAATCAACAACAATATATATATGTTTTTAGTTATCATAATTATCATTTATATAAATCTTTAGCTCCTTAGTATTGCTCTAAAGTGTCGCAGTGATATTCTTTTTTCTCTTTTTTTGTTGGTTCCTGTGTGTTCATTCCTTTGTTTTTTTCCTGAAGCATCTGGCCGATTAACAGATTTCTTTCTTTTGTAATGGCTTCCTGTTTTTCAAGTTCTTTTTCTATGTCAAAATACACAACACCTTCAATAATCGTTTTTTCTGCTTTTGAATAAACAGACAAAGGATTGTCGCTCCAAAGTACTAAATCGGCATCTTTACCCACTTTAATACTTCCAACTTTATCATCGATATGTAATAGTTTAGCCGGGTTAAGAGTTACAAATTTCCATGCTTCTTCTTCTGAAATTTTGCCATATTTTACAGCTTTTGCAGCTTCCTGATTTAATCTTCTGGACATTTCTGCATCATCTGAATTGTAAGCTACAACCAAACCTTCATTGTGCATAATAGGTCCGTTGAAAGGGATAGCATCGTTTACTTCAAATTTATAAGCCCACCAGTCTGAAAAAGTTGAAGCACCAACACCATGTTCTTTCATCTTATCAGCAACTTTATAGCCTTCCAGGATGTGTGTGAAAGTGTTCACATTAAAATTGAATTTATCTGCAACATTCATCAGCATTAATATCTCCGATTCTACATAAGAATGACAGGTAATGAATCGCTTTTTATTTAAGATTTCGGCCAGCGTTTGTAGTTCAAGGTCCACTCTTGGAGCTTTTTCTTTTTTAGGATTGGCATTGAATTTTTTCCAACTCTCATCATATTCTTTGGCACGTTGGAAATAATCTGTAAAAACCTGTTCAACTCCCATTCTGGTCTGAGGATAACGGGTTGGATTAACAATTCCCCAATTAGATTGCTTTACATTTTCACCTAAAGCAAATTTGATAAATTTAGGCTGATTTTTATATAGCATTTCATCTGGAGATAGCCCCCATTTCCATTTTACAATTGCAGAGCGTCCTCCGATTGGATTGGCTGAACCATGTAGTAATTGTGAAATAGTAACGCCTCCCGCTAAATCCCTGTAAATATTAATATCCTCAGAATTTACGACATCCTCTATAGTAACTTCTGCAGTCGAATTATGACCACTTTCGTTAACCCCTTTGGAAATGGCAATATGTGAATGTTCATCAATAATTCCGCTGGTAAGGTGTTTTTCTTTCGCGTCAATAATTGTTGCTGAAGCATCTGAAAGATTTTTACCTATGGAAACAATTTTTCCGTTTTTTATCAAAACATCGGTTTCAGTTAAAATTCCTTCTTTTTCATTTGTCCAGACTGTTGCATTCTTAAACAGTAAAGTTTGTGGGGTTAACTTTTTGGAATTCCCAAAAGCAATATTCGGAAAAGTTGTTGGCATAATTGGGTTTGGCTTTTCAGGTTTTACAGTATCTTTTACAGCTACAAACGGGGAAGTTTTTACAGCTGTCCAGTTTACCTGAGTACCGTTGTATAATTCTCCTTTTCCTGAAAGAGTATTAGTATTTTCTACTAATCCCGTTAAACGGGTAAAATTAGATTTTATAGTATCATTGGATTTAATCAAAAGTGAAATCCAGTTTTTTGAAACAGAAAAAGTGTTCTTTAGTTTTTTATTATCCGCTGTCGTTATTTCAGATTTTGGCGCTTCGACAGTTCCGTCAATTTTCCATTTTAAAGTTTCATTTCCAATAGTAAGGTTGTAATTGCCACGAATATCTTTTGCATTGATATCATTTATAACGTATTTGTTTCCCTGAACCCAATTCTCATATAAAATTGTTTTTTCATCGAATATTTCGCCAGAAGTAATTACAAAATTGGCAAAACTTCCTGTTTTCAAACTTCCAATTTCGTTGCTCTTTCCTAAAATTGCTGCCGGAATTGTAGTTAGCGCTTCCAGCGCTTTTGTTTTATCAAAACCATATTTGATTGATTTTAGAAGGTTAATCCTAAAATCTTCCATTTTTTTCAATTTATCTGTTGTAAGAGCGAAAATGATTCCGTTATCTGAAAGTACTTTCGGATTGGCAGGTGCCTGATTCCAGAAACGCATATCCGCAAGTTCTATCTGATTGGATAAATACGGATTTGAAACATCATAAGCTTCAGGAAAATTAATTGGAATAATGAATTTTGAATTGGTGTTTTTAATCTCCTCAATTCTTTCAAATTCATTCCCGCTTCCCTTTAAAATATAGTTTAAACCAAATTCTTTTGCAATTTTAGAAGCTCTTAAGCTATTTAATTTGTCCTCTGAAGTAAAAATCTGTATCAGTTTTTCATTTGCGGCCAGAGCTTCCAATGATAAATCTTTCATGTCTGAATTTCCTTTTTTATACCAATCCAAATCAAAATACATCTGGCGAAGAAGCGCCATCGATCCCATTAAAGAACTGGGATAAGCCTGATTTGTTAAAGCACTTCTGTTAAAAGAAAAATGGTTGGTTATTTTGTTCGAAATGATTTGACTCTTACCGTCAGTATTATTCAAAGCAATCAAAAGTCCTGTTCCCTGTGCAACCCCGTCATGAATATGCGTCCCTACAACACCAAATCCTGCTTTTAAAAACTCCTCGGCTTTTGGCTGATCATATTTGAATGTCTCATATCCATTTAGATGAGACAATATACTTTCATTCCAGTAATATCCTGTTTTTTTGGTATCGTAAATATTATCTTCTCTGCCCGGAGTTAAATTTCGCTTAGGTTTTTCAATTCCAAAACTGGTATAAATATCAATAAACGAAGGGTAAATTGTCTTGCCTTCAAGACTAATCACAATCGCATTTTTTGGAATCGTTATATTATTTCCAACATTGACTACTTTGCCATTTTGAACAACTAAGGTTCCTTTTTCAATTTTTTTTGTCGGTGTGATGTATATAACAGCGTTCGTAAAAACTGTATAATTGTTGTTTTTGTTTTGAATACTTTCATTAACAGGAAAGTATTCCTGAGCCCATGTTTTTGTTACAAAAAAACTCAGGAAGAGCAGTACGGATATTTTTTTCATTTACAAGTGTATATTTGTTATAAAAATATAAAATATATATAATCTTACAACTTTTATTTTTCCTACTTGATATAAATCTTATCTTTAATTCAATAACTCTTAGGTTTTAGTAATATGGCCTGTTTAGATAGATAAAATATGAATAAAATAAAATGGGGAATAGTTGGTTTAGGAAACATTGCAGGCCAATTTGCTGCTGATTTACAATTAATAAATGAAGCTGAATTAGCTGCCGTAGCTTCAAGAGACATTGCTAAGGCCGGTGAATTTGCCAAAAAGTATGATTGCGATACATTTTACGGATCATATAATGACCTGTTTTTAGACGAAAACATTGATATTGTTTATGTAGCAACACCTCACGATTCACATGCCGAATTATCTATTCGCGCAATGGAAAATGGCAAACATGTATTATGCGAAAAGCCTTTGTCCTTATCCTACCATGATGCTGTACGAATGACTGAGGCCTCAAAAAAGCACAATAAATTTTTCATGGAAGCTTTTTGGACGCGATTTATTCCATCCATTCAGGAACTTTTGTCAAAAGTAAAAAATGGCGAAATAGGATCAGTTAAATACCTTAAAGCTGATTTTGCTTATTATAATAAAGAATTAGGAACTAGGCTGACAGACAAAAAATTAGGTGGCGGTGCACTTTATGACATCGGCGTGTATCCGCTATTTCTGTCTTATATCATACTCGGAATTCCGGAAGAAATCATAGCAAAATCAACTTTTCATACAACAGGAGTTGATTTGCAGACTACTATGATTTTACAATATGAGTCGGCACAGTCTGTTTTACACGCAGGTTTAGTTTCTGCTTCTGACATGAAAGCCACAATTAGCGGCACTCAGGGAAGAATTGACATTGATTCTCCTTGGTTCATGACACAAGGGTATTCCATTATTAAAGATGAACAGGAAGAAAAATTCAATATTCCTACTATAGGAAAAGGTTTTGCACATGAGGCAATCGAATGCCATACCTGTATTAAAAACAATCAAATAGAAAGTAAGCTCTGGTCGCATCAAAATTGTTTGGATCTAAGTAAAATTGTCGAAGAAGTAAAAAATCAGATTGGTTTAGAATTTGATTAAATTTAAAAGAAAAAAAATACATATTGTAATACTTTGTTTATTAAAATATTTACTTATTTTGCTTAAAAATAAAAAAATATTTACAAAAAAATAAATAAGTATGCTCATTAAAGTTTTTGGAAGCGCAGTTTTTGGAGTTGAAGCTACTACTATAACGGTAGAAGTCAATATGGACAAAGGAATTGGTTATCATTTGGTAGGTTTACCTGACAATGCAATAAAAGAAAGCAGTTATCGAATAGCTGCAGCCCTTAAAAATAATGGCTATACTATGCCAGGCAAAAAGATTACCATAAATATGGCACCTGCCGATTTGCGCAAAGAAGGTTCTGCTTATGATTTAACTTTAGCTATTGGAATTTTAGTAGCTTCAGACCAGATAAAGGCTACAGAAATTGATCGCTATATCATCATGGGCGAACTTTCACTGGATGGAAGTTTACAATCTATAAATGGCGCATTGTCTATAGCCATTAAAGCAAAAGAAGAAGGTTATAAAGGTTTTTTTCTTCCAAAGCAAAATGTAAAAGAAGCTGCTATAGTTGCTGGATTAGATGTTTACGGGGTTGAAAATGTTCAGGAAGTCATTGATTTCTTTGAAGAAAAAGGAACTTTAGAACCTACAATTATTGATACCCGCGCAGAATTCTACAAAACCTTAGATTTTCCTGAGTTTGATTTTTCAGATGTTAGAGGCCAGGAAAGCATTAAACGCTGTATGGAAATTGCAGCTGCTGGAGGACATAATATCATTCTGATTGGACCTCCGGGAGCAGGAAAAACAATGTTAGCGAAACGTCTGCCAAGTATTTTACCTCCAATGACTTTGAGAGAAGCGTTAGAAACGACAAAAATTCATAGCGTTGCTGGTAAATTAAAAGAAGTTGGATTAATGAACCAAAGACCATTTCGCAGTCCGCATCATACTATTTCGAATGTTATAGTAGTAAAGCTGGTGGTTTAGTTATACACTAAAATATCAATTAAATAAAACAAATAATCATGAATGGTAAATCGAAACTAACTTACAGTATAATAATGGGTTTAGGAGTAGCAATTATAATAGCACAGTTGTGTTTTATCTACAAAAAATTTAAAGGATTATTAAAATTTCCGTTTTAAGTGCGTTACAAAAATGTAGCTTTTATTTAATGTGTGGTTACTATTAAATCTTTAATCAACTTAATGCTTGTCATATAGAATTACCTACACCTGCTCAATTAATAGATTACGATGAACCAAATGATGATTTACACGAGGTGGTTATTGTAATTCAATTTGAATCAATTGATGATGAGTATGACAATATAGGTTATAGAAAATTTAACGGTGAGACAGGCTCTTGCTTGCCGACTGATATAAGATGGCTAAGAGATTCAGAATTGAAAATTTTAAGTAGCCAAACTCACAGCTAGCTAGTACAACAGATTTGGAAAATCGGTTATACGCTTAAGTACTTAACGACAAACACTTTTAGCAATGTTGGACACTTAAACTGGGTCATTTATTTGTAAAAAATAAAATCATATGGCAGAAAATAATAACTCCGGAAAAGGCAATGAAAATCCAAGCACACAGCTGATAAAACAATTCCTTATGTTTCTCCTACAGAGAGGACAAATTGAGCAAACTGGCAATTGTAAATAACTTTACTTAACAAGATAAACGCCCTCATATTAAACTGTTTTTTTTAGTAATATTTATATATAATTATCGGAAGTAAAAGTATTTGTGGCATCTCCAAATTTTTTATGTAAACTTACCCAAAAACGAGAAGGACGAAATGGTTTTGCCCAATTCCCTCTTTTGGTGGGAATATTATAAATAGATGATCTTAAAAGTATACACCTTAATTTAGCTCTACTTACGCACACATAACAAAGTCTATGGTCTTCGGCAATAGCAAGAGGATTATTTTGATTATAAAAATTTGGAAACTTATCCTCATCCATACCTAACATAATTACAGTTTCGAATTCCAAACCTTTTGAACTATGCCGAGTTGTAATAGTTACCTCGTTATTAGGTGATCCTAAGTTAGCAAGACGTTCAACAGAAGTACCTTTTAAGTTATGTAATCTAGCTTCATCAATTAAACATTCTAGATTTTCGACCTCATTTGGATACATCTCCGACCCTTCAAGTGTTTTACACAGACCTAACTTGTCCAACATAAATTTTATCCATTCTAGTGTTTCATTGATTGATTTTGCTTCAGTAATTATGGCATGAAACATCACTTTTAATTGTATTGAGTCTAATGTTTTTCGTGGATCATCATGATTAAAGAGTAAAGAAACCCAAAACTTAAACAAATCCTGAAAAGATTGTGAACTCTTCTCTATACACCAAGATGCACACTCCTGTAGCCAGACTAAAACTGCACTATTTTCAAATTTCCATTTAGCTATAAAAAAAGGAATTCCATTATATGTTAAAACACTAGCCATAAATGCAACTTCTTCATTTGAATTAAGTAGAATACCAATTTCATTTAAAGATACCTCCTCTTTCAACAATTTCGGAATAACCCTTTCTGCGACTGTCTGAAATTGTTCAGACATATCCTCTTTACACACGATAAAGGTGAAATCAGCTTCATCTGTAATAAGTCGTTGTGCAGTATAATCTGGATGTGGTGTTTCTAATTGTAATGCTTCTAATGATGCTGCAATAATATGCTTTGAACTTCGATAATTAGCAGTTAAGTACACAGGATCAATATCAGCATATGTAGTAAGTTCTTTCAAGAAATCAGGATACCCACCATTAAATCCATAAATTGATTGATTCTCATCCCCAACTGCATATAGCTTAATTCCAGCATTAAAAACAAGCTCCAATACCATTTCATGTAATGCCTTTCCCAAATCCTGATATTCATCAACTAACAACCAAGGAAATCTACATTTTAATGTTTTGCGTACAAATTCCTTTTCACGAATTATTGTTGCCGAAAAATTGATAATACTCGTAAAATCTAAATATTCCGTTTCCAAAAGATATTTCTCATATATCTCAGCTGCCTTTGAAACTGGGCCGCTTGAATTTATCTGTACAGAACTAATACCTTTTAAAGCCAATGCCCTCTGCTTCTGAATATCTCCAAACCGAAGTTCCTTAGTTGTTAAGCCTATTTCAGTAAGCACCCTGTTGTAAATCTTATTACTTATTTCATTAGAAATAATTTTTATAGGATATTTGATCCCATATTCAGGATAAAGATGTGCGAAAGGTTGCAAAACGTGTAGCAAACTAAAACTGTGTACTGTTCCAATAAAATCCTTATTAGTGGGAATATAACCATATTGTTTAAGTCTTGATCTTAATTCTCGCACTGACTCTCTGCTAAAACTGATACATGCTAAACCTTCCGGCTTTCGTATATGAGATTTAGAAAGGGAAACTGCTTTTAAAGATAAAACTCTGGTTTTCCCACTACCAGGTCCTGCAATTAAAACAGTATTATTCATAGACCTATAAGCCTTAAATTGATTAGGATCCTTTTCAATTAGCGACAGATCTTGATAGAATAGACTATTCATGTTCGTCTTTTACCGCATTAATTATATCTTCGATTCCCTTACTAATGTATTCGGGTATCATGTTTTTAGTAAGAGATCCAGCTAATCTTTGTGCAAACCTTCCTTTACCTATATTGTTATCTATCTTTTGTAGAGCTTCCCAAAATGACTTCGAATCAATATCATTTTCAAAATTTTTAAGCATCTGTTTTTTACCTTTTATTAGCTCACCATATATAGATTTTATAATTGTTAATTCCGCTTCATCAGCATTCATTAACAAATCTACTTCAAATGTATATGTACCAATATAACAGCCTTCATCACAAAACAATGCATTTTGTGCAATATAATCTGCCTCAGGAATTTCTTCTTTTGTAAGTTCTCCAATACTTACCAAAATACTTGAAATATTTTCATTCCCTTTATAAAATTCGTCAGCTCCAGTTTTCAGAATATGAAATTTTTTTTCAACTTTTGTTTTATGTGTATCAGTATCAACGGTGATATTTTTTTCATAATAATCTCCATCAGTAAATAATATCCAAGGTATGCATAATTCATTTAAAAGCTGTATGTAAGGTTTGAAATTGGTTGAATTTATATTACATACAACAATTCCGTAATCATCTAATGGCAATTCCAAAATATCAGCCGCAACCGGAATTATAAACTCTTCAGTAATACCTTCAACAAGAATTATAGCTTTACCGAAATATATTTCACCACGCTTGGCATCAATATATCTCTCCATGTCATGTCTTTCTCTACGACCAATTTTTAAAGATTTAGTTGAAAAAATTTCACTTGCACTATTTATTTTCCTAATATGAACAATTGAATTTAATGGCGTTACCGAAGAAATAAAAGTTGAATGGGAAGTAAAAATTACCGACGTATTACTTTTATGCAATACCTCACGGTAAATCAACCGTTGTAGTATGGGATGCAAATGAGCTTCTGGTTCCTCAACTGCCAATATTGTAAATGCCTGGTGCCTAAAGTTATTTGCATCCATGAATTCATAAAGGTGTTCAAATGTTTTTTCATCAATATCTTCATTTAAGATAAAGTTTCCTTTCTCACTTTTTGTATAAAGATTGGATAAAATATCTTCCGAATCTTTAGAAAGCAGTGCTTGAAAGTCATCGCTTTTGACAATTGGTTTAACCGTTTTATCCTTTAATAATAAAAGCATTAATGAAACGAACAATATATTTGTAAGTCCCATACTTAATTCGCTCACTGGTCTTTGCTTTAATCCCATATATGCCTGTAAAGCATATAAAAGCCTTTCGGTGTCTATTTCAAATGTCTGAAGTGTAACATTTGTATCATTTTGAAGACCGGTAAGAGACTGAAATCTATTTTGTATTGCATTTTTAATATGAACAATTTCATCCAAATCAAGAATTTTATCCGCTGCAAGCTGCATTGCTTCTGAAATGTCGTACAAATCTTCTGGAGAAATTTCGTACTGTTTTACAAGTTGATATAGCGTGGAATTTTTCCCTGCTCGCAATTCTTTTTCTACATCGCGTAAAGCCTTAATAACATATATATTAATATAATTACGATCTTCATACGTAAATTTAACAGCTTCACTTTTCCCCTTATAAATTTCATATTTATAATTAAGAATTTTTCCATTTTCATCTAAATTAGGAAAAAATCTATATCTAAATTGTAAAGTAGGCGGATCAGCTGAAATTACAGCATCTTCAAATTGAGCGACAAGTTTCTTATTATGCTCATAACCCTGAATTTCTAGAACTATTTCTATAATTTGCCCTGTAAGCATTGGATTTTCAATACTATCATGAAAATCACTTTCAGTAAGTTGTCGATCATTATCTGAATAATCTCGATCAAGTATTAATTGAATTGCCCTTAAAAAGTTTGTTTTTCCTGTATTATTCTCGCCAATAATAACCTGTTTGTGATTAAGCTCAACATCAACATCTAAGAAATTTCTAAAGTTTTTAATTCTTATTCTTGATATAAAAGGATTATTTAAATTTATCATTCTATGAAATTTGATATAAACAAATATAAACTTATCATGCATTACTTGCATATTTTATTATACCTAAAATCTTACCTGTTTATAAATCCTCTTACATAAATTTTTAATAAACCACTCCTCACTAATCCCATTCTTCCAAGTTCCTGCTTTAATAATTGATATTCCTTTTCTATATTTTTCAAGATTGATTGCATATTTCTGCCACCAAGTAATCCACGTAAGTCAAGTATTGACTTAATTCTTTCGGATAACTCATTGTTTGATTGTATATCTCTATGTTAATTCTGTCAACAACTTGTTGGTATCCCGTTTCAAATTCGCTTCGTAGTCCATCCTCAACTTCGGCTTTGAATTTTCGATAGTCTTCATCTTTAGACTGAATTCCTTTTCTAAGTTTTTAAAATTGCTTCGTTCTCTATTTGCAAGTTCTTCAAATTCTCGTTCAATCCTTGTGATTTCTCCTTCAAAATTACGCACAAAACCTGAATCTTCTCGTAAATTGACTTCAACATATCTTTCTTCTCGCCTAATGCTATTTTGCTCATTTTGCCTGCCGATGAATAGTAACTTTGTTATTAATAAGCCATTTTTTTCATACTTTCTATATCTTTCCTTCCAGTCCTACGCCCTACTTATTTAAAGTTTATGATTGTTGTACTATTAACTTTATTTTCTATATTTCGAAACTCCATATTTTATCACATATAAGAGTTATATCATTTTTTCCACATAAAGTTTAGTCTTAAACAAAAAAAATCACTTAGTCACAGATTACTGATAATCAGCCCCTTTGTATATTTTTTGACAATTTAAGAGGTTAAAAATTGCCATCTGAAGAATAAAATATTAATAATCAATCGCTTATACCATTTCAAGTCACATTAACTTTTTCGTTAAAAAATAGGTATTGCATTTTTTTTGGCAGAAATTATTACTTCAGGCCTTCTTGGATATCGTTAATTAATAAATCGAAGTTTTTTTCATTTAGTTCTTGATGATTCCACACACAATAATAATTTTGATATTTGAAGAATGTTTTCAAATACATATAGTTACTGCTTATTTTTTCCGGAAGAACTTTGGGAAAGTTATCACTTAGATGCAACAAGGTAACTCCATCGAATTGACAATTAACTCCTCCAGTACACAGTGATTGTACAGTATTATCGAAAATAAATCGATGGGCAATTTTTGGGACATATGCCAAAGATTCCAACTGATTAAAAGTGCAATTAAAAACACCACCAACTTCTTTCGGTGACCCTTTCAAAGATCGCAAATTCATCCTTGAGCAGTCAAAATCGCCGGAAACCTTATTGAATACCAAAGGAATATCCGTGGTGAAATTCATATTTTCTGCAAACTTTACATTACCAGTAACATCCAGACTTCCATCTGTATTGATTTTGTATAAACCTATATTTATCCAGCAATCTCTAATGATTCGTTGCACTTCACATTCCAAACTAAAAAACGTAAGATCAGAATCTATATCCATCATTACCTGAAACCTTCTTCTATATCCAAAACCAATCTATTAAACTCATCTAGATTAAACCTGCTATTGTCGTCGGAATACAAACTACCAATATGACGGTAATACTTAAAGATTATTGGTAATGCCATCTGCTTCTCAATAACAATGGGTGGTATCGTCCTTTGATTTGGAGCAGTTGATTCTTGTTTTTGGATATTAACTTTTTTAACTATACAGTTCTGATTTCCGATATCTAGTTTCACATCATCATCAAACGAAAGAGTATCTCCAATATAAGTCGGACAGCCTGCTAAACTGCTAAGTGCATTTGCAGTCAAATGCAGACTTCCTCCCACTTGTTTCAAAGATCCTTCTATGCTAGTTAATTCGTTATTATTAGCGTAAAAATTACCAGATATTTTTTCGGGTAAATATCTGAATGTGTTGATTCGATTTAGAAAAGCAGTAAGACTACCATTAATTGCAGAGGGACAGTGTTTCAGTGAAGTCAAATCATTCTCTTGACAGAAATAATCTCCGCCCACAAACTTTGGCCCTCCTTTTAATGTTGTAAGATTGTTTGAATTACAATTAAACGAGCCTCCGACATATTCTGGGCAACCTTTTAATGTTGATAATTTATTAGCGGAACAATAAAAATCACCATAAACTTTTCCAAAAAAAAGAGGTAACATTTTTAGCGTGGTGTTACAAATGTACACATCACCGTTTACATCAATTAGTCCTTTTTTATTAATAACGAAATGTCCTATACGTATTTTATATCTTTGCTTTATTTGACAAACTTCCTTTTTAGACAGTATTCTTTTTATTTTCATTGGGATCAATTACTCAAGCTAAAGTACTCCGCCGTGATGAAATATGCCAGTTTCAACGACTGTAATTTTGAGAATAATTATAAAACTATCCTTGTGGCACTTTGTATATTATCGAGGTAATATATTACATCATTACGATCTTTATTCTGGCTTAGCAATTGTAAAAACTTTAAAATCATAAGCAACATCATTCATAATGGAAACAATTTTTTCCGAATTTTCAGGATCAAAAAACAAGGCATCGTATATATAGCCCACAAAAATTGCCTCTTCATTTAGCCTTCTAATAACTTCCGTCATTATCTCAACTTCTTTGGCAAATAATCGTCGAGATGTTATTTTATGTTTGAATTGGCTTTTCATTTTCTCTGATATAATTGTATTTAGCATATCCGGCTCAAACTTTTTGTAATAATTCCATAACGATGATTTCTCCATTTGACTTGCTTTTTTATTAAAAAATGATAAATGCTCGATCTTAACATCTTTTTTATCAATTCCCATATCTACAGCTAACTTCTCATGCGTTAGATGTATTGAATTGCCTCCATACAACATGATGGCAAGGTTAGGATGCAGACAGCAATAATCCGCTTCAGAAATTGGATTGCCATTGATTTTAATCAGTCTTCTGATCCAACTAGGCATAAGTGTAAATGAATCCACAACTCGACCACCGCTTTTAGCATTTCCAGGTTTAGGTATCATCAAACCATTAAAAGTCAAATTTTCAAATACTTCAATAGCATCTTCTACATAACAGACGTTAGAAATATTTGCTAACCTTTCTTTACTTCTTTTATTTCTCCACATTAATCTTCTTCCTTTTTTGTCTGTATACCCATCTGAGATTAATTGGTTTGCTTCTGCGTTAATTTCTATTTTAGTCGGTAATTTCACGGTCTTATAAAATTCAATTAGATTCGTACAGATGATATTATCTTTTGCTTTTTTTAATTTTCGCTCACATGATTTTTTAAATAATTTTTTGACAACATCTGTTTGCAACATATAAGCTTTATATTTTTTATTTCGAAAATTATCTGTTAAGCGATATCGATAACTATTACTTCCTATCCTGTAATAACCCTTTTCTAATATTGGACCATTATCCTTATAATAAAATTCCGTTAATGCATCTCGAACGTTTATATACGTTTGCGATTCTAGATAGAGTAATTGCCTTAGATATTCTGCCCTGAGAGATTTCCAACCTTCTGGTTCTGTTTCATTAATGATACTTCTATTTGCTGACTCTAACTGACTTAGAAATAGCAAACACAATTCTACTGCAACTAGCTTATTTTCCTCAGTATTTTTCCCTCCATGAATCTTTTTAAGATATACCGTGGAAAGATTCCGTTTAAGCATTGTTTCAACTGGCGGAATCATTATCACATTTTGATTTTTAAGATGTGTTGTCGCGACCAGTGTAGAGTTTTGTTTCTTTAAACAGTCATCATCAACCTCGTTACCCCCTGTATTTGTTGGTTTTACAACAAAATATAAATCATTATCTATATGACTATTTATAACATCATTAATGATAGAAGATTTAGATTGATTAGATAAATTAGATTTAATTATAGTTGACTGCTGTCTTTTCTTTCTTTGAGTTTTTACGATTTTATTTTCTTTAGACATATACGGTTTTTATTTTATGCCTTGGATCTCTATACTTTAAAGTTCCAGACATTCTTATACCATATATTTGAAAAAAAGTTTAACTTTTAAGAAATAAAAAGCAATACTTACACCACACTTTAACTTTCAATAAAATGCATAAAACAAAACGGATGAGTAAATTACTCATCCGTTTCTTGTTTAACCTAACGCTTTACGAAGTACATCTTCAGTAAGGTGGTATCTAAATTCTTCTTTCGTATCAAAATCTAGAAATATTAATTCATTTGTTCCATCACCGTTTTTCAACGCTACCTGTAATGATCTTACAAATTCTGTCATAGTTTTAAGATCATTAGCTATAGTTATTCTGTCGACAGCGATATCAATATTATACAAAAAGCCGGAGATAAGATTAATGTCTTTTATACGATCTGAATCAATTATTTTTCCATTTACTCTTACTTGTGAAAAACCAAGATTATCAATAACATCAGAAACCGAATTTAGATTACCAGCGAAAGACCTCCATTTAGGCGTAAGAATGATTATTCTTTTGCCTACTAAAAAATTATAAACTTCTATCATATACTATATTATACAGTTGAGTAGTTAGTCGTGGAGGTGTAGCGACGAACCTTTCCATCTTTTAAATAAACATTTAGTACGTCGCCAGACCATACTGCGTTATTTACCTCTTTTCCAACATTTATAATTATATGATTGCTTGAAGTCGAATAGAGTTTTAATTTTTCGCCTTCTACTTTGATTACCCCATAACTAATAAATTTACTATCAAATCCCATAATAAAATTTTTTATTATCTACTCATGTGGCTTTTCGATCTCCGCCCCGTTTATTTACGTAGTTTCTGGCTCTACATTTCAATGAATTAATTCACTACTACTATCTTTGTGGCTTTGCCCCTATTGCTAACAACTTCAAAAAAATAATTTCCTTTGCTCAGACTGCTAACTGAAATTCGGCTTTCTCTCTCAGTTCTTATTAGTTGGCCAGCTGTATTATAAATATTAACTTTTTCTAAGTCCAGATTGCTCTGCAATTCTATGTATACATCTTTGGATGAAGGATTTGGGTAGATTAAAAAATTTGATAAAACAAACGTATCATTATTTAAAAGAGGTGATAAATTAAAAACGCGAACATTCCCGGAATCAATTCCCTTTTTGCTGTTGTAGGGTGCGCCGATAGCTAATATTGAACCATCGCTTGATAACGATACACTCGAGCCGCATCCATCCTTATCAGCTTCACCGATTATATCAATGCCTATTTTTTTCCATGACCCCGCTTCATTTGCATACACACGAACTAGACCCCGACCAATACTTCCATAGCTATATGGACAACCAACAGCCAAGACATTTCCATCACCAGACAGTGAAACACTTCTTCCTCCTAAATATTCAATTTCTGGGTCGGTTATATCGCTTCCAATTTGTGCCCAGGTTCCGCCAGTATTTTGATAAGCGCGGACAATAGGACTATATCTGGCAGCAATTGCTAATATTTTGCCGTCATTAGATAGCTCTACGTTAGATCCACTAAATTCATTTGTTGTCAGTCCTAAAATATCAGTTCCTATTTGTACCCAATTATCATAGATATTTTCATAAACAGATACAGAACCTTTTCTTTGATTATCAACATTACTTTGCGGCGCTCCTATCGCCACAATATTTCCACTGCTGGAGAGTGAAACACTCCATCCACTGTAATCTTCAGCCATTTTGCCAGTGATATAGTTTCCAATTTGGACCCATTTCCCTGAAATATTTCTTAAAACACGAACCTGTCCTGCCCTTGGAGCATATAAATAATTTGTTGTAGCTCCAATAGCTACGACATTTCCGTCATATGATAATGACACACTCGCCCCCGTAGCTCCTCTTGGCTGTTCTCCATTAATAGTAGCTTCTTTATTCCAAATACCATTTAAATTTTTGTAGATTCTTACAGTCCCAGGAGAATTATTTGCAGGTTGAGTAGAACCAATTGCTAAAGTACTACCATCACCTGATACCGAAACACTTCTACCACTTTGATCATTTATCATCTCCCCATAGATAGGATTTCCTATTCGCTTCCATATTCCTCCCTCATTACTAAAAGCTCGAGTAACACCTGCGGCAGTTGCTATCTTTCCTGGACCACCTATTACAATTACATTTCCATTATCGGATAACGAAATACTATTTCCACTGTTGTCATTTGTTACCGATTCGGAAATACTGGAACCAATTTGTATTTGTGAATGACCAAGGATTGGAAAAATTATAAATAGTAAAATTTTTTTCATATTTGATTTGTATTAATTCATATAATAATGAACAAATATAAAAAATAAATTCTATTTTATAGTGTACTATTTAATGGAGTACCATATAAAATGCAAATTCTTGAGATTTGAATCATGGAAGACTCAAGTAAAAAAAATAATACAGAAGAGCTAGATGCAATTGCTTTGCGCCTAAAGACACTTCGAAAAGAAAAGGGATACTCAAACTATGAGCATATAGCATTTGCTTTAGAGATGAGCAGATCGGCATATTGGAGATTAGAAACAGGGGCAAATTTTGAATTAAAAACATTAATTAAAATTTGCAGACTATTAGAAGTAAGTCTGGAAGATTTTTTTAAAGGCATTGATATTCCTCATTCAAAAAAAGATATAGAAAGAAAGAAGTAAAAACAGAAGTGATTTAATCGTTTGAAGGCTAATATTAAATATACATCATTAATTAAATCAAAATTCAGCAAATCTTGATAACAATTAGAGAATCTCCAATAAGCACACAAACAATATTTTAACTCACCTATATGTTACTTCATAATCAAAATAAAATAGTCAAAATTCTAAAACAATATCAAATAGAATTTAAAATAAATAACAACATAATAAAGCTCGCTCCGGACCAAAATTTAAGCATTATCCAAAATAAACAAATTGTAGAAGTCCTTGGACTAAAACAGGACGAGGGGCATCAAATATTTATTGAAAAATTATATCAGATCGAAAGTAATTGGTTAGTTATTTTTCTTAAGTACGAGAGTTATTATGATGTCTATAATGAAGAGGGAGAACTTACAAAAGAGAACTTCTATTGTCTAATTAATGAAATATTAGATGGACTTAAATAAACAAAAGGAATACGTAGAGAACAGAAATAATCTATTTGCACTGAACGATGAAGATTTAATAATGAAAATCATTGAAGATAAACTTTATATAAGCGTTATTTTTGAAAAATACAAGGATGATTTCCAAAAAAAGCTCAGAAGTAAATCTCCTAAAATGGATCACACAATAATTCAGGACATATTTACAGAATCTATATGCGTTTTATATGGTAAAATTTTGAAACATGGACTTAGGCTTCTACAAAAAAAAGGTTCTTCTATCGCCGGTTATCTTATGGGTATTTGTTTAAATACTATTAGAAATGAAATTGAAAGGCATGGAAACTTATTCGTTAAAAAGGATTTTGAAAACCAAAATTATGATGATTATTATATTGATTCTGACGAAATCCAATTCCAAAACATTGATAAAGAGTTTATAATAGAGCAAGAATTGTTATATAAACAAACGTTAATACAGTATAAAGTTCTAGAGATTATGAAAAATAAAGGTGGAAAATGTTATTCGTTAATTTTATTATCATTCTCACCAGAATATAATTATCGAATACGTAATCTCACGGAACTTTTTAATTACAAAAATGATCATACAACTAAAAGTCAAAAGAATAAGTGCATGGAACGTTTAAGAAATTTATATAATAATTTTCAACTAGCATAAAATGAAAATAGCAATCGATATTGTTCAATTCCATTTAGTCCCTAAATTAAGAAAGGCCACAGATCTAGGTATCCAAGCTCTTGATGAGTTTTTTTGGGAAAATTTCACAAATTCACTGCTTAATTTCGAAACTGACCCAAAGTCGCTATATCAATTTGTTCTTATGTCAAATATAAGCTCAACAATTAAAGAGAGAATTATTTCAAAAACACCTAGAACGTATTCAATTTTAATTTCAGAATTAGCTGAAGAGTATGTTAAAGGAAATACTTCAGAAGCGATCAAAATGTTATTAAATTCTAAAGGCAATAAATTTAAAGAGGAAATATCCTTTCTTTCAACTCTACCTAAAGCAATAAGAATTGTTGAGAAAAATAGCTTAAAGTCAGAACTTCCAGGCATGTTTGAAAAACTTCAAAATAGATATTTAGATGGCAATATATAAATTGTAAGTCAGAGAGCACATTACCACTTAAAAAAAGGGTATGACATGAAAAATGTTGTACCCTCTTTTTTTATGTTAACATTAAATGTTAAAAAAAATCCATTTAAGGTTACTTTTCAAATTTCAGGGTATTAGTAAGTGTAAGATAATACAAAAAATAACTAAATCTTTAAATTTAAAATTATGGAGTCAAATATAGAATGGACAGACAAAACCTGGAATCCAACAACCGGATGTACACATTATAGTAGTTTAAAAAATGGTGGAAACGAATGCTTAAACTGCTATGCAGAAAAAGAAACAAAAAGATTGAAATTAATGAAAAATGAAAAATATCTAAAAGGTTTTGATATTGTGGTGGAACATGAAGATGTATTAAATGAACCTTACAATTGGAAACACCCTGCTACTGTATTTGTAAATTCCATGTCTGATCTCTTTCATAAGGACGTGTCAGATGACTTTATCAGAAAAGTTTTTAAAGTAATGAATGATAATCTTCAGCACACTTTTCAAATATTAACTAAGAGGGATGATAGAATTGAACAGTTACCGAAAGATCTTTTATGGTCAGATAACATTTGGCTTGGGGTTTCTTGTGGAAATCAGTGGGCAACAAAAAGAATACCTAGACTTGTTGCGTCTGCTGCAAAACACAAATTTTTATCTATCGAGCCATTTATTCAAGAAATTTCAGAAATTAATCTAACAGGAATTGACTGGGTAATCGTTGGCGGAGAAAGTGGAAATACTTCATACAAAATCGAGAAAGACGACTTAGGAGAGGAAAAATATGAAACCTTGAACGGCAAAATTGTTTTTACTTATGCTCTAGATGCAAATGGAAAAAGGATACCTGAAAAAACAATACGTCCCATGAAAAAAGAATGGATTAATATTATTAAGGGTAAGTGCGATGAACAAAACGTGCCTTTCTTTTTTAAGCAGTGGGGCAAAACAAAAAACAATCCGAATACAAATGATCCTACTATAGATAAACAACATCGCTACTATTCAAAAGGAGGCTGTGAATTAGATGGAAAAATTTATTGGGAGAATCCTACGATATCTAATGACAGTATGCCTACTGTAAATCTATTTGGTGATGAATATTTAATAATGGACGAGAAAGATAATCTTGTTACCATATGGGAATTGAAATCATATTTGCCTATAGCAAAAAAAGATTTGTTTGAAGACCTAAAAGAGGATATTGAGAAAAATGGCATACACAACCCTATTATGTATGTGCAATTAAAAAATGGTAAAAAACTTGTCATAGATGGGCATACGCGTTTGGCTGCTTTAATTAAGCTTAAGCGTAAAGACATACCGACTTTAGAAGTAACCGAAACTTTTAACAATCTTGAAGAAATCAAATTTTGGATTGTAAAACACCAGCTGAAAAGAAGAAATCTAACTAATGAGGAAAGGCTCAGATTTGCTTTTTTATCCAAACCCACAATTGAGAAAATAGCGAAAGAAAATTTATCTAAAGCCGGAAAAACGACTTCTCAACCAACTGATGAAAACCGAAATTCAACCAAAATAAAAGCAATTGACACGAATACAGAAATTGCCAATCTTGCTGGTGTCAGCAGAACTCTCGCGGTTAATTACAACAGAATAATGAATGAAGGATCTCAACAAATAATTGAGAAACTAAATGAAGGGAAAATTTCAATTAGTGCAGCTCATGCATCACTAAAAAACAAAATAGAATTGGTTGATCCTAAATCAGAAAAGAAAATAATCCTTCAAAAGGATAAAGCGGATAAACCAAGTGATATTATCTATTTGAAAGACTTAGATGAAGGGAAGCAAAAAATATCGAACGGTGAAATTGATGTTCTTATGATCTTTGACAAAACCGACAAACTAGACATTCTCAAAAAGTTTTTGACTTTTAAAATTGGGGTCTATTATTTATCATCATAGAATTCAAAAACAACCTTTGCCAGAATTGGCCAAGGTTGTCAAACACTTAGTTGAGATATCAAAAAAATTCATAAAATCAACCAGATAATTACTCAACGAAATAATTCAAATCAAATTTAACAATACAAAAATCTAATTAAATCATGATGAAATTTCATACTCAAGAGGCTCGAATTATAATTGGCCAAACTTTTAAACTTTTTAGGAAAGAGAAAAACTTAATGATAGGAGAAGTTGCTGTTTTCTGCGGTGTTACATCTGATATTATTAATAAAATTGAACAGGGCAAATTATCTTTCTCAATTGATCTTCTACTCAAATTATCAGTTATTTTAGACTACACAATATTTTTTGAACAAAAAGAAAAAGGCGTACAAAATCGTTTTCTCCTTCAAAAGGGCAAAAAACCAGGTTATTTTATCGCAACAGATAAAGTAAACGAAATTGTTTGTTCGTTTAAGGCTGGCAATTTTAACAAAACTCAAAATTTCACTTTTCTGAATGATAAGCAAATTCCAAATCTCGCTACTGTGATGAGAGAATTAGGAGATTGGTTAGTGGAGCATCATCCTGATAAAGTTTGACAAGTTTTTTAACTAAACGATAAAATTTCAGGAACTAAGAATTAAAAATAGTTTCACTATTGATAATAGTGAAACTATTATATTTAATGAGGCTATAACATTAATCTAATGTCACTAATATCTCAAAAGCAATGCTATCATAAAAATTTAAAACAAAGAAGATTGTTATTAATATATAGGTTAAATGCAGCAAGTTTTAATTCAATGACTACAGAAGAAATAATAAAAATATGCATCAACTATGAGATAGATTACTATACAATAAATGATGATCAAACCATTAATGTTGAAGATGATGTAAATTTAAGTGGAAGAGAACTAAATTCCATTCCTTTAAAATTCAAAACAGTATATGGCAATTTTCGTTGTGATAATAATCAATTAAAATCACTGGACGGCTGTCCGGATATAGTACATGGCTCTTTTTATTGTCATAATAATCAATTAACAACATTGGAAGGATCCCCCACTAAAGTTAAGGAAGCATATTTATGTAACAATAATAAACTAAACTCTTTAAAACATTGTCCAAAATATGTAGGTAATATTTTTAATTGCAGTAACAACTTTTTAACCTCCTTAAAATATTGTCCAGATGAGATTCAAGATAATTTTAGTTGCTCGCATAACAAATTAAAATCTTTGATGTTTTGTACAAAAAATATTGCCGGCACTTTTGATTGTAGTCATAATAACATAACAACATTGCGAGGCTGTCCGAAAGTTGTTTTTTGGAACTTTGATTGCAGTAATAATAAATTGAAAACTTATAATTTTTACCCGAAGATTGAATTTAAAAATAATTTTTATGATTTTTCTACAGAAGAATTAAAGTTATTTAAAAGAAGAAAATCTCTCGCTGAAATTCTTTATCAGGAATAGAGCTTCACATTAGCATAGAAATTTGCTACTACTATTAAGTAGATTTTTTGTATCAAATACCAAAGTGTATCATTTTAATATTACAAATAGATAAATTAAGATACACTTTTCGTATCTTTGTAATTTAAAAAATTAAAACGATACGATTTGAAAGTAATTATTTTTTCTAGAGTCTCTACAAGTATTCAAGATTACAAAAGACAAACTGATGAGCTATTAGAATATTCGAAGAAAATGAATTATTCTGTTTCTGCAATTTTTGAAGAAACTATTTCTGGTGCAAAGAAGAATGAGGAACGTCCAGAACTTATGAAAATGATTTCGTTTATAAAATCTAATAAAGTTGATAAAATTCTAACTTGGGAATTAAGTCGTTTGGGAAGAAATACTATTGAAGTTCTTAAAACAATTCAGCTGTTAAACGAGAATAATATTTGTCTTTACATCAAAAATCATAATATCGAAACTCTTGATGATAACGGAGCTATCAGTCCGTTATCAAATTTTTTGATACAAATTCTAATCTCAATTAGCGAAATGGAGAAGAACCAAATTAGATTAAGAATTAAGTCCGGATATGACTCATATAGAAAAAATGGAGGCAAAGTTGGCAGGAAAGACGGATTTCGTAAAGATAATCAAGCACTCTTAGATGAACATCGGGAAGTTGTTAAATTATTAAAGCAAGGTTATTCTATTCGAAAAACAATGAAACTTACCGATAAAAGCAGTGGAACCGTTCAGAAAATAAAAAAAATATTAATCGAAAAAAAATTGATAATTGGTATTTAAATAAATGGCTGAACAAAATAGTAATATTTAATTAGAACATAATGCAAATAAATTTGATTACTTCTTTAATCTGTTCTAAGCATTTAATTTTCTAACCTTGTACGCAAAACTGCGGAATGTCAGATTTTCCAAAATCTCGGTATTTGCAAACAATTTTATATATATGGAACATCAAAACATAAATCAAAATTTTAGTAAAGAAGTTACTATCTTAATCTATTTTTTAATAAACTATTGACAGAAACTTTGGGACATAAAAAGTTAAATATCTTTTTTAATAAAACCAGCAATAAGTGTCTCGAGTTTTTAGATTTGTATTATGTGTACTAATTAAGTATTTTATTTAAATTAAACCTGTTCAAATAAACTTTTGAACTGATACAGGATTCTTTCGAGCAATCGTAGATCTTCGGTTACAATTTCTGCACTTCCTTTCATTTCCTGTTGAAACAAAATTTGCTTTTTATAAGATGTTTGCAATCTATTTGGCAGAGCAACATCCAACAATAAATTTCCATCTTTATCGGGTACCAAAGAAATATTCTGAATCTTTCCATACAGTACGCCAAATTCTCTGTCAGGAAAATTTGCCAGACGAATATTTACCTTTTGTCCTACTTTTATTTTTCCTGAATTCAATGCTGGCGCTTTTACTTTTCCAACAAAATCATTTTTTGCATCAGGGATTATAGAAAACACATTGTCACCCGTATTTATGTTTTGATTCTCTGTCCAAACTTGCAAAAAGGTGACTACACCACTTACTGATGTCTTTAATGTGTAGGCCAATTCCCATTCTTTTATTACTTTCTTCAGCTGATAAAATGATTGTGCCATATTGCGTTCGAGGATAACTTCTTCTTTGGTACTATTTATAAGGGAGCTCGCACTTGATTTTTTATTATCTATCAATGAAGACTTTAATTGTGAAATTGACGACAATAGCCCCCTATAACTCTTTTCGGCCTGCAAATAACTCATCTTCTTCGATTCCATTTCCTGAGCTGAGATAATACCCTTATTAAAAAGTGTTTCAAAACGCATAATTTCATTTTTCTGAAGTTGTAATTCGCTTTCGTTTATCACCTTTTGCTGTTTCAAAATTCCCAATCTTTCCTTGATCTGCAATTTCTCTGAAATCTGCGCTCGGTTTTCGATTTCAAAAGGGTGTAAATCTTGATTTAATGTTTCAGACTGATAATCTTTTTGAAAAACTGCAAATGCGCTTTCAATTTCGCCCAACTGAAGATTTCTAAGCAATGCAAATGGAAAAGCTTCTTTTTGATTATTAACATTATAATTATCCACAATACTTTTCAATAAAAAAACATCTTTGTAATTGGCAGTGTTTTCGATAATAGCCAATGTTGTATTTTTAGGCACTAACGATTTATCTTTTACCAAAATAGCTTCAATTCTTCCAGATGATTTAGCGACTATTTTATCAGGTGGTATATTGGTAGTAATTACAATTTCTGTATTTATAACGTCGGGATATTTTATTAGCCAGGAAATGAAAAAAAGCATCAGAATAATTACAAATATCAAAACTGTACCCCAACGAATCATCCAATGAGGTACTTTGGTGAGGATGTCCTGTACTTCCTCGCTTCTTAATTCAAATGTATCTTTTACCATTATTAATTCCCTAATTGTAATTGATTTCTAACCAATTCAAAGTAATTCCCTTTCTGTTCTACTAAAGATGAATGAGATCCTATTTCAATAATTTTTCCTTTGTCCAAAACCACAATTTGATCAGCATTCATCACTGTACTAAGTCGATGCGCAATAACAACCACGGTTTTATTTTTAAAGAAAACATCCAATTTTTGCATGATCTCTTTTTCATTATTCGCATCTAAAGCCGAAGTAGCTTCGTCAAAAAAAAGAACTTCTGGATTTTTATAAACGGCTCTTGCTATCAACAATCGCTGTTTTTGTCCAGTACTCATTCCAGTTCCTTCAGCACCAATTTTTGTATTATAACCTAGTGGTAAACCGCTTATATACTCTTTTATATTAGCAACATCCGCAGCATATACTAAGCGTTCTCTATCGACTTTATCTACTCCTATCGCTATATTATTAGCAATTGTATCGCTAAAAATAAAACCCTCCTGCATCACAGTACCAATATTTGACCTCCAAGCTTTTTGAGAAATGTTTTTTAAGTTCGTATTTCCTATATTAATTGCTCCCCTTTCAGGTTCATAAAATTTAAGAAGCAATTTCATGAGAGTTGTTTTTCCGCTCCCACTAATTCCTACTATTGCCGTTACCTTATTGGCTGGAATTATTAAACTCAAATTATCCAAAACCGGAATATCAGTTCCTAGATAACGGTACGAAAGATTATTTATCTCTATATCTGAATCATACGAAACCTCATTCGTTTGATGGATCTCTTGCTGGATTTCATCTTCTTTTTCGTGAATTTCAGATAGTCTCGCCAATGATATTTTGGCATCCTGCAGCTCTCTCACAAACTCAATAAGTTGTGTAATCGGACCATTTAAATTTCCCACTATAGAACTGATGGCCAGCATCATTCCAAGTGTAATTGAACCGTCAATAACTAATTTAGCTGATAAAAATATGATAAAAATATTCTTTAATTCATTAATGACAGAAGAACCAATAGTTTGAGTCTGTTCTAAAACTAATCCTTTTATGGAAACCCTGAAAAGCCTAGCTTGAATATATTCCCATGCCCAACGTTTTTGTTTTTCGGCATTATGGAGTTTAATTTCCTGCATTCCATTGATAAGTTCCATTACTTTATTTTGTTCCTGTGAAACCTCCGCAAAACGCTTATAATCTAATACTTCCCTGCGCTTGAGAAATAAAGTAATCCATCCGAAATAAACCACGCTTCCGGTAAAAAAAACCAAAAATATTTTTAGGTTATAATAAGCCAAAACTGCCCCCATTACAATCATATTGATTATGGAGAACAAAACGTTTAATGATGATGTAGTAAGAATTCGCTCAATTCTACGATGATCATTAATACGTTGCATTATATCTCCAGTCATTCTAACATCAAAAAAGGATATAGGTAAATTCATTAATTTAATAAAGAAATCTGAAATTAATGAAATATTTATCCTTGTTGAAAGATGCAATAATATCCAACTTCTGATTAATTCCAGACAAGTTTTTCCAGCAAAAAGGAATAACTGAGCAAAAAGAATTAAATAAATAAAATTAATGTTTTGGTTTTGTATTCCAATATCCACAATACTTTGTGTCAGAAAAGGAAAGATAAGTTGCAACAAACTGCTCGCAACTAAACCAATTGTAAGCTGTATTAAAAAAGACTTATAACGCAGCACATACTGAGACAATAGTTGTAAACCTAAACCTTTGTTTATATCTTTATCAAGCTCAGATTGAAAAAAAATTGGTGTTGGTTCTATCAATAAGGCAATGCCTTCTTCTGTTAGCTCATCAGCGTTATTTCCAATCCACAATTTAAGAAAATCCATTTTTTTATATTCAATTAATCCAAAAGCAGGATCAGATATATAATAATTGTCACGCTTAATCTTATAAAGAACTACATAGTGATTTTTATTCCAATGCAAAATACAAGGTAGTGGCGCTTCCTCTAACCTTTCTAAACTCAATTTAACACCTAACGTTCTAAAACCAACTTTCTCTGCTGCATCACTCAAGAAGAGTAAATTACTTCCTTCGCGAGTAGTCTCGCTCGCATCCCTTAAATCCTGAATATTAACTATTTTTCCATAATGTTTAGCAATTATTTTTAAACACGTTGGTCCACAGTCCTTATGATCTGCCTGTTTGTAATTTGTGAAGTTTTTCAAGCCTTATTTAATATGATTTTTCTATTTTATTATAAGTATTACTATGACCGCTGCTATATATTATGTCAAATTGTTTCTGCATACAGGAATCTTCAAAACTCTTTTTAAAGATCAAACCTAAATTCCCTGCGAAAAAGTACCCTTTACTAAAAGTCATTTCATAGAGTGCAATAGTGTCATGGTTTTTTATTGTAATAAAATTCTCGCCATAGCTGTTTGAACTAACGCGAGCCTTTTCTTTATCCAAATAATAAAAATAATCTCCCTCTGCTAGATTTTTAACTTTTTTTCTAATAAAATTATATGACAGAAAAAAATCAATATGTTTATTAATATTCCATAAAAATGGTCTAATATGATTATCATACAAAACTTTAGAACGAGTTATTAATGAATTATTTGACCTGTAATCAAATTTATCTATATAAAAAACATCTGGAACTTCATCCCATTTTAAAATATTCTTTGCAAAAATATTACATTTATAATACATTAGATGGTATAACATAAATTCGATTTCTTCCTTATAAGAAAAAAGACCATTATTCCACTTTAACCTGCCGGGAGTTCCTTCAATTAACATGAAATCAAAATGAGCTTTCAAATCTCCGTTGTCAACTTCTTTCACAATCACATGTTGAATACTTTCTATTTCACATTTTATCCTAAAAATATCATGTATGTCAGTGAAAAAAGGAGAGTTTTCAAAATTAGTTTCGTCAAAAGCATAATTTTTTTGAGTTGTAAATATCATTTTATAATCTTTACTTTTTTTGTATAAATTATTTACATAATCAGTATTTTTGTAAAGCATACAACAAGCTGTAATGAAGGCATGCCTAACACAAATAACATCATACTTTTCTAGTATTTGATCTGTTAGAAATTCTCTCATTCTCCCATAAACAACATCAATATCCGTAATTCCCCAAAAATCATATTTCTCAATATAGTCTGAGAATATAACTCCAAAAGCTGGTCTAAAATCGCAAAGCTTATAACCTTTTTCAACGTTAATGTTGAACCCTAACTTTTGTGATGCTAAGTTATTAAAATCATAAAGCGTAAAGGGAATAATTTTTATGTTATCAGCTATTTTATAATTTATAACATTATCAGTAAAAATATAAAAGTCAACAGTAGGATTAGCCTCGCAGGATTTCAGAAAGAGTTTAAAAAACCAAGGGAATTCTCCAATAAAAATATTTATTAAGCTAATTTTTTTCATATGGTAATTCTGGTTTATTGTTTAAAGTACATGAAAGAATTAAATGCATTATATAAAATATTTCTATTTAGATTTTTTTAAATTTTTGTTTTTTAACACGTAAACATATCCCAGATTTGTCATGTCGTTAAAGAGCTTAATGTTAAGAACAAAAGAATTACTTTCATTTGATATCTTATCAACAGTTCCAATGTCAATATTTTCAGGAAAAATCTCAGATATTCCACCAGTTACAACAGTATCCCCTTTTTTTATAGACATAGTCCTCGGAATATCTGTTAGCTGGACAAAACCTGTACTTTCCCCATTCCAACTTAATGTTCCAAAATAATTGCTATTTTTAATTTTTGCGTTTATTAAAGATTTTCTATTTAAAATGCTAGTTACTACTCCGTAATTTGGAGAAACATTATTTATGACCCCTACTATCCCTAAATTATTTATTACTCCCATGTCGATCTTAACACTATCATTAGCTCCAGAATTTATTGTTAGCTGATTATGTTGTAAATTATAGATATTCCTTATAACTTTAGATACAACTATATTTTTTGATTGAATTCCAAAAATACTATCAACTTTTATTTCTTTTATATTTTCTTGTCTATTAAAAAGGATAGTTAATAATTTAGCATTTTCTTGAGCCAATGAGTCATTTTTATTTACCAACTTTATATATTTATCTGTATCATCAATTTTTTTATAAATGCTATCAGACAATAAATTCCCTACACCTATAACTTTACTCTTATGGTAAGAGTGTGATTGAATTGTTAGCCCCAAGGAAATCCCCAGAAGAAGTAAAAATAATAATGTAGTAGTGTTATTATAAAGAAAATTAAGTATTCTGCGCATTTTAAAGTTTTTTTTGACAAAAGTAAAAATCTTTTTATGACTTAAACACTTTTTTTTTTAATATGTTAAATTATAGTTCAGTAATTAATTTTAATAAATGTTTTTAAAATCAATTTTTAATAAACTCATTAATTCTTTCGTTTTCAAGATGAATAGCATCTATTAATTATTATCAAATTATTAACAAAATACAGACATTTTTTGCACAAGATAAAAAATAAATATATATATTAGCCGAAATTTCTTATGCATTAATAAAATATTTTAAAAACATGTATTAAGAAACAAAAAATTATTAATTATTAACTTAAAAAGAACATGAAAAAATTAAGTTTAAAAACTGCGAAAAACGTGCTTTCAAGAAAAGAAATGAAGGCTATTTCTGGTGGATATGGACAAGATATCAATCAGTGCTGGCTATGGTGTAAATCAGCTGGAGGCTGGTGTGAATATTATTATGGTGAATATAAATGTCGAGTTGGTTAGTATATGTATTATCATTAACACAAATAATGATATATAAATAACTCAGATTATTTTATAAACCCAAAATGCGATTTTTTTTTCTATTTAAACATCAGCTAATACTGATTATAAAATGAAATTGATATCGCATTTTGTCTTAAAATACAGAATATTAACTTTAAAGAAGATGGCTTTGATGAATAAATTAGCTAAATTTTTCCCCAGATACTTAGGTTTAGAAAGAATTATTACAATAGCTATAATTTAAAAAATGATAAAATAATAATCCATTAGAGCAACTGAATATTAAAGCGGTTATTTAAAATTATATCTAGTACAAAATTAGTCTGTTTAAAGGTATAACTATAAAACAATAAATTTTAGTTTATTATTAAAGTTTAAAATTCATGATCTTCGGATAAGTCATTTATAAAATATATTAAGTCTTTCTTATCATATTGTTTTGGTAAAAGATACCCTCTGATTATTATTGCCGGGGTATAATTTATACCGTTAAGTTGGCACCATTCGAATTGTTTTTCCAGAATTAGATCTAAGTTAAGATTACTATTAATAACCGAATCTCCTATAATTTTTATTTCATTTTTTTTATTATACCAATCACCGAGAGCTTTCATAAAAACCTTTGATCCTTGGTTAAAATAAATTGACATAAGCTTATGATGAATCATTTTTGATTCATTATCATTAGAATTATTATTAAAATTAAAATAAATCTGAAAACACACCTTTTCAGAATATTTGTCAATAATTTCTTCAATTACCTCGTGTACAACCTTGCAAAAACCACAGAAAGGACTGGTTACGACAATTATTTTTAGAATAGCATCTGGGTTTCCTAAAATAATAGTCTCTTGAGACTGAAAGGGTATACTCTGTATTGCTTGAGATGCAACTAAGTTATTTTTGAAGATTTCATAATTGCGCATGAACCGATTACCTTTAATTTGAAACTCTTTCAAGCTCTTTAATTTTAAAAGTAATTGTTTAAGAATAAACCAACACGTAGAAACTAATGTAAATGTAAAAGCGAAAATAATAAAGGAATGAATATGAAAATTAAAAGAACTTCGATGTCTAATTTCCACATATATTATTTCTAATAGAAATACACCAATAATAATCAAACAAATTGGACACCATTTTTTCTCCACAAACTTTTGATAATAAATAGAAGTAAATAAAACTGGAACAGAACATAATAGTAAGATTTTTTGTAAATCAAAAAATAATGTTTCATTTAACCTAAAAATAAAAAGTAAAAACCCAACAAACTGCGTACTAAAAAAAACTACGCTTAAATCACCAAAAGAAAAAAACTTAAATATTTTCCACTTTGTGGATCCAAGAACATCAGTACAACTAGTAGCTGCTGTCATATTACAAAAATTATCAAGCAATTCACTTTTAGTATCAAATAAATCTTTTAATGCAGCTAATGAAAATACTAAACCCAGAATTGGAAATATAAAGAACAAAAAGCTTTGAAAATTTGGAGAAAAACAATACAATATTATTGCAAACAAACAAAAAAAGATTAAAAGTTTAAGCCACCAGAAAGTATTTTTTTTCGCTTTAGTTTCAAATTCATTTTCTGATTTTTCCACCAAGAAAACTATACCGCTCCATAGTGCTTTTAGCTCATTTATATCTAATATTTTTGTCTTTCTTTCATATGAGCAATGATAGTAACCATCTTTTTTAGTTACAAAAAAAGCTTTTACATTATCGGCACCTTCTTTCAAAAACGTAATAAACGAATCTGGTAATAGTTCAATATCCGAAATCGCAACTTCAATAACTCCATTTTCAATATTAAAAAAACTTAACGTATCTGCTATAGATAATATATTTGGGTATTGTGGATGAGATTGTACTTGAAATAAAAACTCAGACTTATCAAAGGGTATCTCCTCTTTTTCTAAGTAATTAAAAAGAAAATCAAAATTTGAATTCATGTTGTATGATAATATATGTTGTAAAACTGTTTAAAATTTTATTGGCATTTCATCTATCGCCAACTTTTAATAAGATATTAAAACTGATAAATGCCTCATTTGTATTTATTAAAAAAAATATAATTTTAACTTTTATTGATTTTTTATTAACTATTATGATGATTCTACATCTTATGTTTTTTTTGTACTAAATAATTAATATTTCTATAATTTAAATAAAATTCAAATGTAGTATTTTTAATGAATTTCACAAGAATTTATTGATGTTTTTAGAGATTAACCAAATTATTGTAATATATTTTCTGGTATTTAAATACATATAATTTACAAATTTACAAGCTTCTAAAATTGAATTTTCATAGCTGAACTCACACTTTAGATTTTACTGTAAAAGCATTTATAAAGTCTTTGCAAGAGTATAGGATGCCAATACCAACTGCCGTAAATTGGTCATCACCATTAAATAATAAACGATTTCCTTAAGTTTACAAACATATACTGAGCTTCTTTCATGTTATTACTTAGTAATTATATTTTCCTCCTTTTATTTTGCTAAATAAAGAGAAATAGTTTTTTTTAGTGCATAAATATTGAATCAATATGTTCAATTATTATGCTGTTTAAATTTAGCCGAATAGAAATCGACAATGAGATTTTTTTTTTACAAACTTTATAACTTTTATTAAATGTACATATAATTCCTTACATTTACTTTTAATTTTATTAAAGAATTACTTAATAAGTCACATCCCAATAACAAAATGAAAGTAATTACCGTAATTAATGATGTAAACAATGCTAATTTCAATTTATTAAAGCTTTCCTGCTTTGTAAATGGTCTAAAATTAATAACACTTATTGCTAATAATGATTTTAGTACAAGAAGAATTAAAGACTATCTTCTACTTGATTATCTATCTGACGATAGTATTGATCAAAATGAAATTATTTTTTTTACAGATGGTACAGACGCAGTATTTACTGCATCGGAAAATGAAATTCTTTCTAAGTATTATTCATTTAATAAAAAGATTGTTTTTTCCGCTGAATTGGGCTGTTGGCCTGATCCAGGGATGTCATCCGAATATCCAGAAATAAATAGCAAAACTCCATATAAATACCTGAATAGTGGTGGTTTCATTGGTGTAGCAAAAGATATAAAAGAATTACTACAAGAAAATGATTTTGATTTAAATAAATTTCCAAGGAGTAATCAGTATTTATGGACTAAAAGATATTTTAAAAATACTGACAAAATTGCTTTAGATGTAAATTGTGAAATCTTTTGTGTCTTTTTCACCGATGTCGCTGAAGAATATTTTCCCGGATTTGAAGGTGATGATCTTGACTATAATCAATATTATGAACATAAAAAGGAATGGTTTAATGCTAATTTTACTGTAAACGGTACTCGTTTACAGAACAACTTGACTAAAACGTTACCTTGCCACTTGCATTTTAATGGCTTTGCAAAATTTTTAATTGATAATGACATACATGAAATGGTTTATGCCAATATAGAAAAGTATAGAGCTGTTGAATATTATACTGAAGATTAGTTGAATATCAATAAACTTAATTTTATAAGTAAAGCTAAATTACATTATTGAATTGAAATTTATCAAATAAATATTGCTCTTTATTCTAGCATATTTAAATTGATACAAAAACGCTCTATTTTAGATTTTATTACCAATTCACTTTCTTCAATATCTCAGATCTTTTTAAGAGTTAATAAATAATGTGAAGTAAAACCTTTCAACATACAAAATCTTACAGGATAATATGTCAAATATTTCCTTACTATCATACATTCAAGTCTAACAATTAGAAATTAATTATTCAGGCCATATGTCAAATTTAGGACTTTATTCTTTTTAATACCCTTAGAAAAAATAATTTCCAAAAACTGTTTTTATTAATACCTTTTTCGTTAAAATAAAAAACATTCGGTATGGGATAAATTACTTCTTTGTTTTTACATAATCTTTTATATTTAATAAGATCATAAAAAAGACACTCTATCTTATTAGCATAGATTATTAAGCCGTTATCCCATCTAATTTTATCTGTCATTGTTTGAAATAGATAAAATTCAAAAAGAGGTTTTAATCTTCCTTCCGCCTCAGCTTTTCGAACTACATGTGTCATGCTGTGTATATGGTTTGTATAATTAAAAATTGTTCTTCCTGGCACGTGCAATTCATGAAATAAAAAAGAACATTCATCAAAACCTAAGTATTTGGGGTTAGAGAAAACATTTTTATAATCCTTGCTTTCCATAAATAATTTTTTGACAAAATCATTATTCCGATATAAACAAAAAGTACCTGTAACAAAGTACTCACTAGCACTGATTAGATCATATTCATTTAAGGTCTCTGAATCAATAAAGCCTCTAATATCACCATATACCATATCGATATCGGTATGCCCCCAAAAATCATATTTTTTAAGGAAATCTTCAAAAAGAAATCCAAATGCTGGTTTCAAATCACATATTTTGTAAGGCTCCGTAAAATTGAGATTAATCCCTAGTTTTAAAGATGCTTGAGATTTTAATTCCTGAAAGGCCTTATGTATTACAGTAACATTACAAGGTCTCGCACAAATCTCCTCAACATTATCTGTAACAATTATGAAATCTATCGTCGGATTATAGCTACATGATTTTATGAAATATGGAAAATACCATGGATAATTCCCGTACCAACATGTAATTAATGCTATAGAATGTTCAATTTTCATTCGATTCTAGTATTGTATAAGAAATTGAAAATCCATCATAAGCAATAATTTGGAATGATTTTTCATTCCCTTTAAACTCAAATATGCCATTTAAACCTTTTGCAAAGAAAAAATTTTTAAAAAAAATAAGTTGATACAATTCATATTCGTTAGAATACATGAATTTAAGACAATTGTATTGGTTTTCGTCTTTGCTTATAATAATATTGTTTTTACTAAGAATATTAAAATATATTCCTTCATTCAACATTTTACATCTATTTTTTAAAAAATATATAGATAAAAATACAGCTATTTTTTTATTTAACTCCCACCAGAATGGTACTATGTAATCAGTATAAAAAAAATGCAAGTAACTTTTTAAGGAATTATTTTTTCTAAAGCTATACTTATCTATATAAAATATATTTGGAATTTCATCCCACGTGAAATCTTTGTTTGAAAAAAAATTATTTTTATAATTTTGTAGATGATATAACAATATTTCAAATTTATTATTATAAGAAAATAAACCATTGTCCCATTTCATTTTGCCAGGGTTGCCATCACAAACAAACAAATCAAAATGAATTTTTAGATTTCCTTTTTCTTCTTCTTTTAAAATAATATGTTGCATAGTTTCTATTTCGCATTCCAGTTTAAAAATATCATGCCTTTCAACAATAGTGGTTTGTTCAAAGTTAGTTTCATCAAAACCAAAATATCGTAAATTAGTAAATACTTTTTTATAATCTTTACTTTTTTCAAATAAGGAATTTATGTAGTTTGTATTTCTAAATAGCATGCAACATGCTGTTATATAGTCATTTCTAACGCAAATAACATCGTAGGAATCCAACATTTGTTCATTCATAAATTCTCTGATTCTTCCATACACTACATCTATATCAGTAATTCCCCAAAAATCATAATTATGCAAATAATCTGAAAACAAGAGGCCAAACGCAGGCTTAAATTCGCATAACTTATAAGGTCTTTTTATATCTATTTCAAAACCAATTTTTTGGGTGGCTAATTTATTAAACTGTTCTAATGAAAATGGAATAATTTTAACGTTATCTGGTATAGCATTCATATATTCAGCATCGGAAAAAATAAAAAAATCAATGGTTGGATTAGCGATACAAGATTTAATAAAAAAAGGAAAGTACCAAGGAAACTCTCCAAAGAAAGAATTAATTAAGGCAACTTTTTTCATATATATATATTTTTGGTTTAGATAGAATTTAGCTTTAAGAGCAACAGCTACACCATTATTACAATTCCGTGGTTTAATATTCTTTTAAATGAAAGTTTACATATAATTTAATAAAGTTGAACCATGTGCCCGTAGGTTAAAAATTTATCAAATTAGTAATTTTGTTATAAAATTCAAAAATAAAATTAACACATACGTTGGTTAAATAAATGTTAAACAACAGTTTTAAATTATATTTTCGTTAAAAGTAAAACTTATATCTGCAGTAGACGTGAGTTAATATTAACAAAACTACTTTTACAAACTAATTGTTTGTATTAATAAAAAATAATGATATTGGACTATAATTCTGAAATTTGAACAGGTATTCGATATAGTCAGCCAGAGACAATAAAGCTTTGGATAATAGCGACACTGTCCGAAAAAGTGTGTATGTTTAAAAATAACGGGGTTTGACTTTTTTATCAAACCCCGTTATTTTTAAATTTAAACTGACCACCAGTTCCGTCTAAAAGTAATTACTACTCAAAGGTCAAACTGTCTTCATAGATCATTATTGTTAGGTAATATAGATTTTATAATTTTAAATCTCTCAAATTATGAATTAGGTGAAAGTTGTGCAAAATTAAAAATCGTTTCTTTTGTACATTTTTTTTACTATATTAAAATATTTTACTCTAATCATACTCTAAAATGATGTATTCTGATTGATTACACATATTATATCTGAGCCAGATTAGGACGAAACATTTTTGTCATACAAAACACGTAGTTATACCTGACAATACTTTAATTATCTAATTTTATATACTTAAGTAAAAATAAAATTTATGAAATATGCTTTGGTATTTGTCATCAGACATAAATAAAAAAAGATTGGATTTGTTATATAATTTCTGAATCTATTCAATAAATTCAAAATCTTCAATGTTTTAATCCAAATATTGTAAAACTACCAAAAACACAATATCCTGGAGTTATAAATCCTACAGCTATCATGAAGCCAAGGTATGTTAAAGAAAATATAAGCGAATTCAAAATAGTAAATATTCCAAATTTAAATATGACAGGTAATTTTAATCGTGTGCCACAAAATTTCCAATTTGAAGTTCGTGGCAATTTTATGGCAAATCTGTAAGGCTTAGCCTTGCTGGTGCGTTAAGAACACGGAAATACCTTTGCTTCTGAAATGAGACAAAAGCATACTGGTTATTGAATGTAAAAATGAAGGCGAAGCAATTGTATTTGGTAAACTGCAAATGAGAATTAGAATAATACATGTCCTTATGCAAAAGGTAATTAACCCGCGCAGAATCTAGTGATCTTGAAATCTTTTTTTTTTAGAATATAAGGTACTAAAAAACAAATGGAAAGAGTATATTGTCCTAGAATTAGGTCTTAATTTGTAGGTCTAAGTAACCAATAGCTATCGTTCTGTAAAACCTTGTTTTCAGAAGTTAAAAATACACCCCCTGTATTTCATGAAGATCTTAACCAATACTATAATTGTATTTGATATGAGCAAACAATATGTTTCATTAATAAAAATTTAAGAATGGCAATAAACTGGAACAATATACGTCCGTTAAATAACAGTCTAAATGATGGCTTTGAAGAACTAGTATGCCAGCTGGCTTCACGAGAAATTTTAGTCGGCCAGGATAAATTTTGGAGAATGGGTAAACCAGATGGTGGAAAAGAATGTTATTGGGTTCTAAAAAATGGCGACTTGTTCATGTGGCAGGCAAAATATTTTACAACAAGCCTTTCTGCTACTCAATGGACAGAAATTGACAAATCAGTAACTACTGCAATCAATAACCATCCAAAAATTAAAAGATACTCTATTGCGATACCCATTGATATGCCAGACGGCAAGGTCAATGGGAAAAAGTCAATGTTGGACAAATGGAAGTTAAAAATCCAGGAATGGATTGATTATGCTAAAACAAAAGATATTGACCTGAAATTTGATTTCTGGGGTAGTTCCGAACTCATCACAAGACTTTCCAAAAAGGAAAATGAAGGCCTAAAATACTTCTGGTTTAATCAGGAGGAATTTCTTGATACATGGTTTAACTATAAAAATCAGGAAAGCACAACAGCTTTGGGAGCAAGATACACAAAGGATTTGAACGTAGAATTGCCAATAGCTAAAATTTTTGATGGTATTGCCAGAGATGAAAACTTCAAAAAACAATCAGATGAGAGGTATGCTAATTTTATAGAAAAATACCGTGATATCAGGATTACTACTGAAAATGAAATTATCAAAGAAAGCATTGAAATATTAGATACTATAGTCAATAAAATCAAAAAGGACTATAAGGAAATAGATTTTGAGGGACGTGAAAATTTAGGTTTTGATACTATTATTGAAAGTTTAGAAGCTGCATACGATCCTACGGAGAAAGTACTGAGAGGCTTTTATGCCATGAGGTCTGAAAAAGAAAAGAATACTGAACGTCACCCTTACACCCGTCCGTTCTCAACAGAAATTGATGTTATAGGAAAGTTCAGTTTTGCAATAAGTGAATATAAGGATTTTTTAACAGGCGACACAGTGTTTCTTGCTAATCATCCCTACCTGCTTTTGATGGGAGAAGCTGGAATCGGAAAATCTCATTTATTTGCTGACCTTGTAAAAACCAGAAGTGAAAAACAGCAGAAAAGCCTTTTCCTTCTTGGCGAAAATTTTTCTAATAGAGATTTGCCTTGGACACAAATCCTACGCAACCAGTTAAGAATTAACGGAATTGATGAGCTCGTTTTTTTAAATGCGCTTAATGCTCAGGCTGAAAGTGCTCAAAAGAGAACTGTAATCTTTATAGACGCAATTAATGAAGGAGAAGGTGTGTCAATATGGCCTAATCGTTTAAAGTCATTTATAGACTCCGTGAAATCATTTCCATGGCTTGGCCTTGTATTGAGTCTGCGTTCTTCGTATGAGCGATTAATTGCACCTGATGCAAAATTTGACGAATCTGTTATTCTGAAAGTACAGCATGAAGGATTCGCTAACTACGAATACGAAGCAACTAAACGTTTTTTCGATTTTTACGGTATCATCGAGCCGGGAACACCTATATTGAACCCTGAATTTCATAATCCGCTTTTTTTAAAACTGTTCTGCAAATCAATCCAGGCAAAAGGATTAACACAGATACCCGCAGGTGTGGACGGTATTACTTCCATAATAGACTTTTATATGGACAGCATCAATGCAAAACTTTCTGCAGCTACCGAGCTGCATTATGATCTAAGCAGGAAATTGGTGCACAAGGCAGTCAATGCAGTACTGTCTCAGATGGTAGATTCAGATCAGGAATTTCTTTCCTATGATGATGCCAATACGACAATAGACTCTATTTTTTCAGGCAATTGTTATAAGCCTGAACCATTCTTAAAAAAACTGCTTTCTGAAGGTGTTTTCAACAAAGACATGCTATGGTCGGATGACGGTAAAGAATTTGAAGTAATATATTTTGCCTACCAAAAATTCCAAGATCATCTTACGGTTTCCATGCTGCTGGATAAGTATTTGGATACAGAAAACCCGAAAGAGTCTTTTGAAAAAGGCAAGCTTTACAAATTGGTCAAGGACAATGTGGCGTGCTGGAAAAATCAAAACTTGATCGAGGCTTTGGCAATACAACTTCCTGAAAGGACTGGCAAAGAAATATTTGAGCTCGCTGAACATACCAAACCATATTATCAAATAGCAGATGCTTTTTTAAATTCCCTGATATGGCGAAAATCCGATAGTGTTGGTGATGCTTCTAAAGATTTTGTGAATGATGTAATCGCTGACGACGAGGAATTATTCCATCGGTTTTTAGGTACAGTGATATCAGCATCAATGAAACCGGAATTTTATTTTAATGCGGAAAGTTTGCATAACTTTTTAAGTGGCTTTACAATGGCAGATAGAGATGAAATCTGGACAACATATCTTCAGAATAAATATAGCGATAAAAGCAGTACTAATGCTGTAAGCCGATTAATAGATTGGGCGTGGAAAGATGATGGCAAATCACATGTTTCTGACAACGCAATGATATTAGCGTGCACAACTCTCACATGGTTTTTATGCAGCTCAAATCGTTACCTTCGAGATGCTGCGACCAAAGCACTAATCTGTTTGCTTGAAAAGCGTATAGATTTGATTTCTGAACTTTTAGAGAAGTTTAAAGATGTTAATGATCCCTATATATCTGAAAGATTGTATGCCGTTGCATATGGATGTGTATTACGATCGGGAAACAGTCTGTCGTTGATGGAATTGTGCAACTATATCTATGACAACATTTTCAACAAGGATATGGTGATACCCAACATTTTGTTGCGTGACTATGCCAGAGGTGTGATTGAATTTGCATTACACGAACATTTAAAATTAGATTTCGATCTTGCTAAAGTCAGGCCTCCCTATAAAAGCCAGAAGCTTCCTGCAAAATTTCCTTCCAACAAAGAAATCGATGATAAGTTTGAGCCCGATGGTGAAGAAGGACACTTCGGCAAAGGTCAATGGGGTGCTACGGCAATTCTTAGATCTATGACTACCGAGTACGGTAGAAAGACTGCCGGTTATGGGGACTTCGGCAGATACGTATTCCAAAGAGCATTCAGCAGTTGGAAAGTAGATTACGACGGATTAAGCAATTATGCTGTCGAGAGTATTTTTGAACTGGGCTATGATCCCAAAATATTTAGTGATTTTGACAGCAATCAGGGATCAGGGAGAGGTGGTGGTCACAAAGAGCGGATGGGAAAAAAGTACCAATGGATAGTGTTCAATGAATTGTTAGCAAGGGTGTCAGACCAGTGTGAGCTTTTTGATGAATCCCAATGGGATGAAAAAGGGAAAACACTCTCCTACGATGGACCATGGTACCCAAATGTAAGAGACATTGACCCAAGTATGATAATCAAAGAAACCAAGGCCGAGCGTTATAAAAAGTACACTCACAATTGGTGGTTCAATACGAATTTCAATTCATTTGATGGCCAAGTAAAAGATTGGCTTATAGCAAAAGATAATCTACCTATACTTTCGGATATATTAGAAGTTACTGATCCTGATGGCAATAATTGGCTGTGGCTTGATATTGATTTGAATTGGACCGAACCTGAAACCCTTGGCGAAGATAAATACGGCAGCGTTAAAAAAAAACTCGCATATTGGATATCAAGTTATCTTGTCCACAGAAGCGAGCTTGTAAAGATTGAAAAAAAATTCAAAGGAGATTTTTACCGCAGCGACTTACCTGAAATCAGGACAATGACGAATGTTTTTTCCAGGGAATATTACTGGTCTGCAGCCTTTGCGTTTCATAATAAACCCTATTATAGTGGTGAGGATTGGATTGAAGTGTACAGCAGAAAAAATAGTAAGCTTATTGGAGAATTTCACAGAACCAGTGAATATTTTTTATGGGAGGAGGAATACGACTGTTCTAAAAACGATTCCATTTATTATCACAAGCCAGTTCAGAAAATTAAGGAAGGACTTGAACTGAAGTTTTCCAAGAATGAAGGAGAGTTTTTAGATGGCAACGGCGAGCTTGTTTGTTTTGATCCGTCAGTCAATAATAAAAGCCTTACTGGATTGCTAATAAGGAAAGATAAGTTGATCGAATGGCTTGAAAAGGAAGACCTTGTCTTACTATGGAATGTCAAGGGCGAAAAACAAGTAATTGGAAATAAGCATTGGAAAAAAGGAGAGTATTTAGGACAACTTCAAATATCAGGATTGTATAAATTAGAGAATGATGAAATCACTGGGAAAATGGAATTCTTGACAACTAGATAATATATCAACTGAAAAGCTATTTTGAAATGAGATTTAAATTAGAAAAAGATGCACCCTTTGTATCATTATAATATAACATAATAAATCAAAGTGGTAGCAACGTTACTTTTTGAAAAATTAATAACTTTCATAAACCTAAAACAAACTTGAATTGATATGAAAATTTTGAAGAATGCAGTAGAAGCAATCCAGATTGGGCTTGAAGATTTTAAAAACGAAGACCCACGAAGAGCACAATCTGCCATACGGAATATTTTTGCTGGAATGTTGCTTCTATTTAAAGAAAAATTACGACGTATGTCTCCAGAGAATAGTGATGAAGTATTAATAAAACAAACAATTACACCGGTACTCAATGCAAATGGAGAGTTATCTTTTCAAGGAAAAGGGAAAAAAACTGTGGATGTCCAGCAGATCAGAGAGCGATTTAAGGAGCTTGGAATTATAGTTGACTGGAAATTGATAGACGAGATAAACAATCTTCGTAACAACATCGAACATTATTATACAGATAAATCTTCATCAGTCATTAATGAAGTGGTATCAAAATCTTTTGGAATTATACGAGATTTCTGCGTTACCCATCTTAAAGAAGAACCTAGTACGCTTATGGGACCAGTTTCGTGTGATATTTTTCTGGAGGCGGAAGAGGTTTATGAAAAGGAAAAAGAAGAGAGTGAACAATCTCTTTTGAAAGTAGACTGGACTTATCCTATCCTTATTGAGGCAATTAGGAACATACGTTCTCCATCATGTAAATCAGATTTAATTCATGCACAAGATATTCATATATATACACCAAGTGAAGCTCTTCCTTTATGGTGTAAAAAATGTAATAAAGAATTCGATTTAGCAGATGTAATTGAGGAATGTATTACTGAAGAACTTGCTGCTGAAGCATATCTTGCTGTAGTTGATGGTGGTAATGATCCCTACACAGAATGTCCAGAATGTGGACAATCAACATTTGTTTTTTCAGAAGAATGTTGCCTGGCTTGTGGTTATCAGCAAGAAAGTAAGACTTGTTTAGTTTGTGGAACTTACTTAGATACTGAAGAAGCATATAATGGAGACATCTGTTCTTATCATAAATGGGTATGGGAAAAGGCTGACCGTGATTAGAAACAGGTAGAATCTGCCGATAAATATGGAGATGGTTCACATGCTGGAAAACCAATATGTATTGATTAACCGGCTGACGAAATTATACTAGGCGAACGAATACATGGAAAACATGATTTCATGAATGATCCTAAAATTCCAGATTCTTCATTTTTTCAAGACTTTTAGAAGATACTTGAATACATATTATCTTAATAATCCTAAGATTAAAAATATTGTTCAACAAACTTAATTCATCTCTCTTAGCCATTTATATGTATTTTCAATAATTAGCAGTCACAACAAATTTTAACTTTAAATTTACAGAGATTATTCACCACAACCAATAATATGGCACCAGAAATTCTTAAGCTTATAAAAACCAATAACGATGCATATTATGTTAATCGGGGATTTTATTACCAATACCTAACGGTACTTCAAAAATGGGTTCAGCATTACATAAAGGGAAATGATGTAACTGTTTTTACTGAAGTTGGTAACGATATTAAGGAAGTTGGGCAAAAATTGGTCTATACCCAGGTAAAATGCTACAAAGCTCCTTTCAGTTTTCAAAACAGCATCCTGAAAAAAGAACTCTTTACTTTTTTTGTACAGTTCCTTGAGGAAAAGGAAACAAATCCAGAACTGCAATTTCATTTTTTCACAAATACAGTACTCACCAAAAGCGAAACCCTATTGGCTGCCTGGATAAATTCACAGCCTCTAGTTGCAGGAGAACTGCACAGCCAGTGCACTAGAAAAATGAAGGAAATCCTTAAAAAAGAGTTCAAGGACCTTTGCAGGAAAAAATTAAATGACAAAACAAAAACTAATCAGGAGAAACTTGAAATAAAAACAGGATTCGCAACACTCATTACAGAGCTAGATAAAGCTGTACTTCTTGATGATTTTGTGCATCGTATACACTGGTTCTTTGGACATGAAACACCTTCGGAAAGTATCATTACACTGCACAATGCTGTTCTAGAAGATTTAAAACATGAAAAATTCGAAGGCAAACCTCCGGGAATGCTTCTCGAGGCACTTCTTTCGGAAATCTGCCGCTGCTCCCAATTAGAAGATAGTAAAAGCAGAAAAGTAGACAATGCCATGATGGGGGTTATTCTGGCCCGAAAAGACGACCAGATTATGAGCTTAATAAGTGAATCTCTCGTAGAACTTCTCGATGTCAGAATTTATACTCTGGAGGACAAAGTAGCCAAGGTCGAACAAACACTAGAGCACTACAATATAACGCTTGCGGAACATTCAATACAGCTTAACTCGCTACTATTAGACACAGCCACACCAAAGGACAATCCATTGGGGCATGATCTTACTCTAGTACCCTATACAAGTAGCGCCCATATACTTGGAAGAACTGAAGACCTCCAACAATTAAATATTCTACTTACAGAAAATAGGTGTATAAGCCTTTGCGGTGTCGGAGGAATTGGAAAAAGTTCTTTGGCTAAACTATATGCTAATAATTACCACAGTGCTTATGACCATATTATTTGGATAGATGTTGAAACAGGGATATACGAAAGTTTCGTCTTGAACGAAACCCTAATCCAAAATCTCTCTGTCAATGGTGAACAAACTCCCAAAAATAAATTTCAGGAAATTATACAAAAACTCAACAATATACAAGGTAAAGGGCTTCTTATAATCAACGATCTTTCCAGCGATGAAAAGGATACTCTCGAACAGTTAAAAAGCCTTTATAAGTGGAATATTATTCTTACGTCGCGTGTTCGTATAGATACGATGATAACACAAGAGGTCAGACCGTTGCACTTTGAATTCGCAAGAAAACTCTATCGAAAATTCGAGCCAAACAGGACTGTTGATAACGATATTTTTGAGCAATTCTTCGACCTTATAGAATACAACACCCTAACCATTGTCCTTGTTGCCAAAACAATACATTTAAGTTTTGATCTTACCTTGGAAACATTTCTAAGCTATCTTAGGGATCAGCGTTTAGATGATGAGCAATTAGAGGTAGACATTGAATTGGGAAGCACTAGTGTAAGCCTTCTTAATATATTGCAAAAAACCTTTAGCTTAAAAAAACTCGATTCAGACGAGCGCTATTTTCTGCAATTTTTTGCGATGCTTCCGGCAGAAGGCATCTCAATGACTGATCTTGTATTATGGTACGTAAAAGAGTCTGAGAAAAAAAATATAGCATCATTTACAAAGGCTGTAAATCTACTTCACAAAAAAGGATTGATTACCCGCACAGGTAACCATGTTAAAATGGATATGATATTTCAGGAATCGGTATTATATCAGATGCGTAAAAATAAAGGTTCATTTTTGTCTCAAATGTTCCATGTGCCTTTTCTTGCTGCGCGCCTTAAAGAAGGTGCAGAAGGGAATCCTAGTCAAGCAGTTCACTTTGTCAAATATGCACAGTCATTCGTAAAGAAAATAAAAGAAGAATACAGAGAGCCGATTTATCAGTCAATGCTTCTTTTGGAAAATGAAATGCTAAACATCCAAAACTGGCTCCACAACCCGGATGAAATTATCCCAAAATGGGAGGATCTTACAAAAAGAGCTGTAGCGTACCTTGCCCCTGATGATTTCAATTTGGGGGTAATATACCATAATTACGGTCTTACACTTGTTGGTATTGATAAACGCGAGGATGCTACAGAATACTTTGATAAATCTATAGCCATTTTCAAATCCCGGCAAAATAATTCAACTCATTTATTAAACATGATGTGCAACAAGGCTCATCTTTACCTGCAGCTCGATAATCTTCAAGGGTTTAAAGGTACATTTCAGGAGATACACGATTTAATAAAAATTCATAATCTTTGGCATGATCCAACCCTGCCGCTACAGTGTCACCTATTGGGTACAGCAAGCAAAAAATACAGGGATTATACTGAAGCCAAGAAAATGTTTTCAATGGCAATAAATGCGCATAAGGAACTACCTTCCGAAAATAGAAACGATCTTAATCTGGTAGTATATTTATGTGATATAGCGTTTTGTTTTCTTATTGATAAAGAAATTGAGGCTGCTGAGAGAGCAGTGATATGGGCAGTAAATATCTTACACCGACTTAAGGTTGGATCTGGCAAGCACTTAAAAGGAGTTATCGAATTAATGATCTGTATTACCGATATTAAAGGAGAATCAGAAAACAGAGATAAGCTAAAAGAAGCCCTTGAAAATTTAAATCGTTAAAATCTACTTATCGGTAATGTAATACCTAAACTCTATTCGAGATCATATAATTTAGAAAAAAAAAACTACATGACATCTTCCTTGTTAATAATAGACTAATAATCAAGTATGGACTTGATACTTTTTGCAGATAAAATGTTAAGACTAATTTTTAAAGATCATTCAAATTTCTAAAAAGAGATTTTACAAATTAATTAGTAGTGCAAAAAACATTCTTAGCTTTTCTCCAATTTTCTTTAACTGGACTTGGTATCATTTCTGCCACTAAGAGCTAAGGCGAATTTTGTCAATTTTTTCACCCATTCTAAGTTTTGTGGCAGAATCGTGGCACACTCTATTTTGAAAAACTAGAAGTTAAGTAAAATCTAGCGTTGACGAGTTTAGGTTCGAAACTTTTAGAAAGAAAAAAAGCATAATCAAGGAATAATTATCACATGAAAAAAAAAGTAGTTTTTCAGGTGCTCATTTTGCACCGAAATTAGATGGTCACTTTAAACCAAAACGAGGTGGTCACTTTAAACTGGAAACAAGTGGTCAATATTACTAAGTTTTACACTAATAATCATACTTAGATAAAAAGCCCATTTATAAAATCATTATTATTATTTAAAATTGCTTCGTAAAAAGCACTTTGCCATGAATTAATATTTATCGCCACGCGACTTCGATATCCTTCTTCTAAATGACTTCTAAGCAAACCCCTTCCTGCTTTGTTGTACAAATTAGCGAACTCCAATCTCCTGTTTGAAAATTCTTCAATACCATGTGATCTATACAATGCGTTCAAATTAAACGAATCAAAGTGGTTTATTATCCTACAATTTAAAATGGGATCTCTTCCTACTGATGTGTAAACATAATATTCGATCAATAGAGGCTTAATTTGAATAACCCTTCAAGACAGCCTCTTTACATTTTCAAGATCATCATAATAGGGATGAATTGTGTCATCAACTGCAGACCTTGGAAAAGCTGCCAATTTACCTTTATTGCAATCACTACAGGAAGGTATCAGATTTAATGTTGAAACTGAAAGTAGGGGATAACATCCTTTCTTTCAATTTTTAAAAGACGAGCTGACATATTTAAATAAAATCTCATAAATATCTCCCTATTTGCCTAATAAATCATATATAATTGCTATCAAAAATTATCTCCATAAATATTTTAACACTAATCAAAACTTATTGCTTATAAACTTCAATTGACTGGAAAACTGGAAAATTTTTCAATCCGCTTTCTGCATGAAGGTCTCGCATATTATTTATATTACCTAAACTGAAATTGCGTTCTCCCCAAATTCCCCATACTAAAGTGCAATTGTGTGAAGTAAGGAAATTGTCAAGCAGATCTTTCCGCAGATATACAAAATTATGTCTGTTATTATTATCCTGATTGAAGTTAACTTGCTGTGAAGCCAAACGGTTGTTGAGATCTTTAAGATTAAAAGTGTCTGGTTCATTAACTAGCTCAAGCTCCTTAAACAGCTCTTTTGAAATGACTGTTCTATGTCCTGTGTTATTTGAGCTGCTATCGCTTGAAAATGCATATTCCATAACTGGCAGAAGAATTTCAAATTTCTTTTTTATCTGCTTGGTAACTTCAATTTCTTCAGGGTATTCCATCTCGAATTTATCAAAATTAAATTGCGGCCTATAATCCGGATGATCTTTTTTTACCGTATACGTTTTGGTATCTTCAATAAAAGATAATTTAACATAATTATCATATATTGCGCCATCAAAAAGGTACATTTCACCGGCAAAACAATCGTGGTTTTCCCTTTTTTCCGGGAGCCATCTTCCTCTGAAGTTCTGCTTATTCAGCCGTAACAAAGCGTCATCCAAATCTTTGTTTTTTATAATAAGTGCTCTGATGAATATAAAGCGCTCCCTTTGGATTTCTTTATCCTCCTGGGATATGAATCCATCCATGCAGATCCATTCGCCTGGCTCTCCGTTTAGGCCATTGACCTCAAGATATTTTGTTACATCTGCACCTCCTCCATTTCTATACCACTCCATCAGACTCTGATTCCTGTCCCCGAGATAATCCGTATCAACAAATTTTGATTCATCATCTTTCAAGTCTTCAGGAAAACTCAGATCAATATCAGGATTGATTATCCTGAAATCTCCATATTCATTTTCCAGCAGGCCTTCATCATCCCTTAAGCCGGCAAGTTCATAAAATGCAATCCATGAATATTTTTTTCCGTAGCGCTCTGTTTTAGCTCTTCTTCCTCTGCTTGTATGTTCCATTCTTTGTATCCTGCTGTCCATTTCTTTGAATATCAGCCCATCCCACCCAAGCTGAAAAATACGCCAGTAGATCTGTCGGCGCACCTTCTTCTTACTCTCTGGATCACTATAATTCCTTCCGTCATTTACGATCTGCCCTATGGTATAGTTGCTGAAATCCATATAAATTGGATCACTGAACGTCCCTTTCTGCCTTTCATAGTCAAATTCACCCCAATCTCTTATGCCTCCTGTCTTGTAAGGTGCTCTTATGTTATTCTTTTCTGGCTCAGTAAGCAGATCAGGATAATATTTCAATGCAGTTTCAAGGCTCATAGCCGCATAGCATCGGGCAAGATAATGCGTAGTCCCATATGGAGCATCTTCCGAAAAAATTAGACTGTACAGCATTCGGCCCATAGGTTTTAAATGCTGTTCACGAAATTTACGATCCATGCTGTTATGCTCTGCAAGTATCACTCCATACATTGCCCCAAGAGTTCTTTCCCACACGTAAGGATCGTTTACAGCCAGGGAATAGGAAACAAGTTCTGTAAACTCCTTTGGAAATCGTCTCCCGTAGTAATAGAGCGTCCTTGTAGCATGGTCACGCATGTCTCTGTTAGTGACTGTCAGCATCCACATCAGCTTTCGAGCTGCGATATGAACACGATCCGATATAACCTCTTTTTCTCTTATTGCTTTTTCTATATGATTGATATAACCGTAGTAGTTCCCATCTTCGTCGGGAAAATAACTGTTTCTGCACTTCTCGGTCCAATAAATATCCCTAAAGCCTACATTCATTGAACGAAGAAGATCGGATAGAAAAAGGAAATTTAGCGGATGCTCGATAACCAGTTCAGTAGTGTCAAAAAGGTCTATTAATGACCATGTTTTAGAAGTATCTCGAAAAGCTGTAGTAACCATTTCTTTCGCCAAGGCCTCATATGGCAGAATAATATCAGCATTCAAATCAAATAAGGCTTCCACTGTATATTTTGAGAGCGAATAAGATTCACTGATCAAACATTCTAGTCCAAAACGCTTGATTGCCAGTATGCAGAAGGAACGCAGAATATCATCATATAAGGCATGCCTGCGATTTTCTCCAAGAAGTGATACTGCAAATTTTTTACTTTTTATAAGAGCCTTAACTTCATTACCGTCCCTGACAGTTTCTAATATGCTTTTAGCGATAAGATAACCGTTAAGCAGATCATAGGTAAATGCCACAACTTCCATTCCATCCCAATCCCTGAAAATCAGCAGATCCTCGCCTTCAAAAGCATGTAAGGTCTCAGTATCAAGAACAGCAGGCACAACATCCTGCAGCGGTACATCTCTTTTATCACTGTTCCAGAGCACCCCAGAAATTTTATTAAGTATGTCTCTTGTAAAAGATTTACTGTAACGGAGCTCTCGTCCAAGCCTCCCTACAATATTTTCATTGCATTTCTGGAGATATTCTTCAAAAATGTCAAACATATCTTCATTTTGAAATGATACAGTTTCTCCCTTTTTGGCTTCGCAAAAGATTGTGAGATATAAAGGTTCTATGAAATGGTATATTCTCTCTGAATTGTTCTGCAGCGTAATGCCGTAATGATCAAAATATCTTTCTGTAGCTTCGTTGACATTGTAATTTGTAAAGCCATCCACCTCCACCTTCAAACTCCACTTTCCGTCGGGATAGGACAGATAGCCTTTAGGAAAGAGCACTTCTTCATAAGAGCTGCGATAGGTAGCTATCAAAAGGATATTAGAAAAATTCAGCCTGATTTCGTTAGCCAGCTCTTCTATGCCTGACGCCCAAATATCTTTCCAATAAGCCGATTCATTAAGACCGTCAATGGCAAGTACAAGTTTAGTCTTATTCACTCGTGCACATATTTCAAGTGCTCCAAAAAAATCCTTTACATTCCAGTCACTTGGAATATCCAGCAGCTGTTTCATCTGTTCCTTCACAGGAAGATTAGACCTGAACTGGCTGCCAAAAAGAAAAAGTGCAGGCTTTCCGCCATCTATCTGCTTGCGCACTGTATCAACTGCTAGATGGGTTTTTCCTTTTGAGGCATTTCCTGAAATATAGGCTTCAGTTTCATTCACTGATTGAAGCATCGCAAAGATATTTATATAAGCATCAAAATTTCTAATTGTAAAATACGGCCCCAGCAGACAGTTTCGACATTCGCGTATTTTTTGTTTAATTGAATGATCCGATTCTTTACGCTCAACATCCAAGCTTATATCCGCAACAGCTTCATCTCTGCTAAGGAAAGAATATTCATTATAATAAACTTGAAATTCCTGTACAAAATTGTCTATCTCTGTAAGCAATGAATTAAGTTCGTGCCGTTCCTTCTGCTGTAAAATTATAACAGAAGCTCTAAGCAGTACATTTCCTCTTTCTATTAACGTTACATGGCTGTCAACAAGTACAAATTTGCTTATCTTTTTTACTGTCTCCTCAAAACCAATAGAAACATCGTACTCCCTGATCTTCTTAATATCGTCTTCATAATCAATTTTAAATCTATCGATATCCAGATGAGCAGCCCTATCCAGTATGAGTTCAGCTAAAGAATTTCCTCCTATAAACTTTGAAATTTCTTCGTCAGCGGAGCCGTTAATGTGAAGCGTCTCTAAATATTTCGATTTAATGACCCTGGATTCCCTAACGATCTCAAACTTTTCTCTGAACCACTCAAAATCAAGTATTTTATCTGAAAAGAAATATCGCTGGACATTCGGATACTTCCTTAAATAATTTAATATTTCACTCTCTCCCCAATGGATCAATTCTGGACTGCATGTAGATAATAAAACTGCTCTTCCTTTGTGTTTCTGTCCTCCGCAACTGTCAAACCATATTTTCTCAGAAGGTGTCATGGAAAGCTTACTGCATAAAAACCATTTTTTTAATCTTTCGCCATGCACATCTCCAGCTTTCTGCAGCGATTTTTTAATCTGTTCCTGTCTTCCGCTTTCGCTAAAACGTCCAAAAAATTTGCACTGCCATCCCCAGACATCTCCGTTTGCAAATTCTAAATAAAATTCTACCCCATCACCTCCGCCACTGTCATCAATGGAAGTCAGTCTGCCTTGTGAAGAATATAATTCAAAGACTATCTGATAGCATAATTCTTCAAAACTTTTCTTTTTGTCATCTCCATAGGGTTTAAGGTTTTCCCATTTGATTAGGTTGCTCATTGCTATTATAATAAATTGGATGTTAAAGGGATTATTCGCGTCTGCTTCTCTAAAACAATAATTAGTTACTTACAAATTTATAAAATTGGCCTACAAAAAAAATTAATCATTAAAATAAGAACGTTTTTTAATTAGCCCCCAAAACAATTTAATGAATGGTAATATTTATTCCCAATTAAAAATTAAAAAGTAAGCCATAAACGTTGCTAGACTTTTAACATCCGGTCAATACGGCTGGTATCTGAATATCACACACCCGTTAATATATTCTATCTGATGAACGGTGGCTAATATTTTATAGTCAGGAAGTAATTGTATATTTACCCATTGAATGTTTAATACTGCAATTACACACTATGGGGAAGTTTTTACGCAATTTTTTTCAAAGCACTTATATAATATTACCTGCTATTTTAATTTTTATCTTTCTTTACTTCCAAAAAGCGGTTAACTCATTGATCGAGAATTTTCTAATGTCCGCCCCCTCATATAACAAGTGGTACTTACAACTAATTTTGATGCTGGCCTTTATCAGCTCAATTCTCCTTCTGTATAAAAAACTAATTGTTAATAAATATCTGCCTGCTCCAGCTGAATATAACATTATTTTCCTACTGTCTATCCTGCTTCTGTATTATCGCTTTAATTGGAATGGATTAAACTGGAACCTGCATTCAATTGTCCAGATCAAATGGTTTTCAATAAAATATATTGACTTGGCACTCGTACTTGCACTTCTGTACTTCTGTTTTAGCAGCTTCAGCCGTATTAGAAAAGCAATGAAGAAGCCTGCACTAGTAAACAATTTTCTAATAAGCGACGATCCAATTTCTTCTACTGGACAGGATCATGTAAATTTTAGTCCAATAATTGAAAAACTGACGGCAATATTACTGCATGACGAGCATCCAAAATCTATATCGATAGGTTTAGTCGGTCCGTGGGGCAACGGAAAATCCAGTTTGATACAGCTTGTCAAAAACAATATTGACAAATCTGAACAGTTTAAGAAAAAAGAAATAATCTCAATTCATTTCCTACCGTACCTTAATCACAATGAGAGTGAAATCATAAATGAGTTCTTTACATTACTCAGCAACCAGCTAGCGCCATATAACGGGAAGTTGTCCAATCAGATCCTTGACTACTCAGAAAAATTAACAGACCTCTACCAAAATAAGAACCTCAAAAATTTTCTGGAGAACCATGTAACGAATTTCTCAAAGTCCTCGGCATGCGAGCTTTATGAAAACATCAACGTGATGCTTGGCGAAACAGATAAAAAAATTATTGTGTTCATAGATGATCTGGACCGCCTCAACCAGAAAGAAATCCTTCAGACCCTTAAGCTTATCCGCAATACCGCCAACTTTACCAATACGTTTTTTGTGCTTGCAATGGATAAGCAGTATGTGATAAAACGGCTGACCGCCAAAGGGAATATTCTTGACACCAAGTTTGTCGATAAGTTTTTCCAGCTGGAGATTTATCTTCCTGAAATAGAGAACAGTCTTCTGAAAAAGTACTTTATTTCGGAAATGCTGCGCCCATTCAGTCCGGCACCTACAGATTTGGAAATCAGGCTGAACGCTGCTCTTATGGAGCCAAATCTTCTCTTTGAGGATTATATAAAAAATTTCAGAGACGTCAAAAGGGTTGTCAACCAGATTAAGTACGATATTTCCCTTTTCAACGAGGATTTTTACTATCTGAACCTGACAGATTTTATAAACTTTACCTTCTTTAAGCTTAAATTTCCAAACATGGTAAAACAGCTAAACGACAGCAGAGGAGATTTTTTAACCGTTGACAAAATAAAAGGAACCTATAAGTTAAAGGAAGTACCAAAAGACCAGAAGAATATGGTTGAAAATATCATCTATTCGTCTGCTAATGAGTCCATAGGAAGCATTAAACATCTGGATTGTTACGAGCTTTATGCAAAGATTATAAGGGAAGGCGACTTTAGTAGTCCAAATGAAAAAAATTCCCGAAGCGATAATCTGCTGCTTGTGAAAACAATGGCGCATCTATTTGGTAATGAAAATACTCCTGAAGGACAAGATTCCATTAGATTCATTAATAACTTTCAAATGCTTGTACAGCAGCGCATCTTTCCAAACTACTTCAAACAGGCTGAATTTGATGCTTTATTTTCCGCTGATAGCCAGTCGCTTAAAAGCGAGCTGCTGAACATAAAAGCACAAGGCAAATCAGAACAGCTGATTGGCAGACTGAATTATTTTTTGACTGACAACCCGGAAAAAATACGTCGTACCATAGAGTGCCTGACAATTATCTATGAAATGGACGGCGTGGAGAGTCATTACAACCTGGATACGTTTAAACTTATAGAAAAATTTGCGGCACAGCTTTACGAGGCTCTTGGTGAAGGCAGAATCAAGGAATATCAAAAATGGCTAGATAAATCGCTCTTCAGCAATGATTCCTATTCTGATGAAACCAGGTTTTTCATAATAATTACAATTTGGAAAATTAAGGATATGAATGAGCTTTGGAAACTTGAAAAATTCTATATCACCAATAAAGCCGTCGAATTATTTGAAAAATTTCTATCCCGCTATGAAACCATACTTTGGGATGTAGATAATTTTAGGATATACAGCCTCTATCATGGAGTAAAATTACTAAATAAGAATAAAGTCAATAAAATTTTGAAAGACTTTTGGCATCGCAACAGTATTGAGCTTTTATGCGTACAGTTTACCGAGCTAGATCCCTTTTCAAACACTGCATTTAGAATTTCTGAAACAGTTACTGAAATTTTTGGATCAAGAGATAAATATATTGATTTTGTAAAGGCTCATAAAGACAGCCCAATGCCAGAGATCAAGGAGTTCATTGATCTTTTCAAACTTTTAAAGGCCATTAACTTTCAATATACGCTAGAATATGATTTTGAGCAATCTCCGCTTATGCTGAGTAAAATTAGAATCTCGGAGAATGAGCCCGGACGTGAAGGATACGGACAGCGAGAAAGGGATCCACAGGTAATAGTAAAAATAACGGATACCGATCTAGGTTATCATTTTGTAGCAGAAGCCAATTATAAGGAAAAATATGGTTTTAGCTTTACGATCTCTCAAGACGTTTTCTATCTGACCATTAATGTGCGTTACGAGAAAATTGACAGCCTTCTTTCAGATTTCGTAGAGGATATAATGACTATGTATAACAACAATCCAAATTGGATTATCGATCAGGAAGTTATTACCGAAGGCATGAGAATCGAGCTTAAAGGAACTGATTATATAGAATTTATTTCCATTAAACCTAGACCTAACGAAGTAATAAAATATTTAAAAAAATAGGCTCAGCAATATTTTTACAAGGGAAATAAAGTACTTTTTGTATTATGAGTTATAGGCTTGTCCATAAGCAAATCATGAAAGCAATAGATACAACATAGCTGCTTTTAATCAGGCATTACGCAACTGTCCGTTAATTCGAAACCAAAAATTAATATATAGAAAGTCTTGTCCAAATTCTATAAATTCCGCTATACGTCCATCATATTTATTTCTTGTACTTCCTCCTTTTACAACCGTCTCCCGATGCACTACAGCTGCAACACTGATATGAATATAGAATCCAATATCGCATCTTTCCATAAAATCTTTTTTGTTCCGCTTTTCTAAAATAAAGTTATTTTTGTAAAGATACGGATCATTATTTTTAAAGGCTTTACTATAGCTTGATATAGATTGTCCGCCGCTTTGAGTCTTTCCAATAAAATTTTCCAGAAAGTAAACAGTCCAGTCCAGTCCAATTCCCCTATAAATTGATTAAGATAAAACCCTATAAAAATCGGTTCTCTTAAATTATCATAATATCTTATCTTAAAAGCCTTTGTTAATATTTCTAAGAAAAGCGGGTCAAACTCTTCACTCACATCATTGTTCACTTTAGAGAGCAGGTTTTTCAATCGTTCGAATTTATCAAAATGATATTGGTACCTTTCCCTTTCTTGAATATTAAAAACAATTACGGCCTTTAAATATTTTTCAACAGCCGTGCTTGCTAATGTCAGTCCCTGAACTGTAGATGGTTATTTAATAGCGAGTGGCGATATAATCCCGGTATGCGAGATCCATCAGGGCATATCCTGTCGTTAGTTCTTCCATGAATGTAATCGGTTTGTCCATAATAAATACTATTTTGGTTGTGCTTTAATTTGAAAGATCGAAGATATTCAAATAGTACGCACTGATCCTGCGCAGTAAATTAGAATCTTAAGATTAAGCCATATTTTTGTATTATAATCAATAATAAAAATTGTAAAAGATATTTGGAGAATAAATTATTAAAATACATGTGATTATTAATAGACTACTCCAGTTTCAAATAATTTTCTTTTTCGACATTCCATTTGTAACTCCCTATATATGTACTAAAAAACTTATTTATTAGATTTTCATCAGTAGTTAAAACTCCACTATCAGTATATTCTAAATTCAACACATTTCCTATTACTCTATAATTATATATTGGTTGTTTGTATTTCATCACATTTAAATCCAGCATCATTTTAAAACTTCCAGAACCGTAATTCAATTCAACATCTAAGAGTATCTCTTTATCTGTCAAAGTTTTATAAATATAAACTTGCTTAATGAGCTGTTTAAATATTTTAATAAGTTGTAGGCGATTATTGGGAAGATTTTTAATCATATCTTCTAGGCTTTCGCTTTCATCAAGATTATCCAATTGGTCAATTTGCTCGAATAGCCTTTTATTTAACAGCTCTAACTTTGATGAAATGGAAAGAGATTCTTTATTTACTTCTTCTTTCAATTCTTCATATTCATCGACTTCCAATCCCCCTCGTAAATACAACTTTAACAGTTGACTTTCTTTATTCTTTTGTGATCTAAGAGATTTCTCTAATATTTGAATTTCATTTCGAAGCGAAACAATTTCCGAATTAAGATTCTCTTTTAGCTGATCAATCTTATCAATTAATGATAATAACTTCTTAGACTGTTTAAGCATATCTAAAATTGATGACTCTAAATAATCAATATTAATTCCCAAGTTTCCACAATTACCGCCTTTAAGTAATCGGCTGCTACATATATAGACTTTATCACCACCTGGAACAGGTTTATACTTTGCGAAGTAACCCCTGCCACAAACTGAACAAGTCAAAAGATCTTTTAAAAGATAGTTGTATTTCATGTGGTTGTTACGATGAGTTTTCGTTTTAATAATATCATTGCAACCATCAAATAATTCCGTACTAATAATTGAATCAACTTCATACAAATTACCTTTGAAGCGTCTTTGTCCTTTATAAATTGGATTCTTGATAATGTCCAATATTGTCTTGTCAGACCATATTACATCTTGTGCCTTCTTCTTTGTGTTATAATTTAATACTTGATTTTTAAAGCTAATATTGACGCGGGTTGGCGTGCCTTTAGAATTTAAAAAAGACGCAATTTTCTTAACACCATTACCATTTTTGTAAAGGTCGAATATTTCTTTTATTACTATGGATTCTATTTCATCAACAACTAATTTCTTATTTTCATTTTTTCTATAACCATATGGCAAGTTTTTACTACCACCTGCATTACCATTGATTATCGATTGGAGTAACCCAGATTTCGAGCGTCGTTTCAATGTGCGTGACTCTGAGTCAGCGAACTCCATGAGTACTTGAAGTATAATATTCATAATGGAATCTCGCTCTAAATTCTCGTCAAGTGTAGACCGATTAATTGAAGTAATAAATATGGGTATCTTTTTTTCCGTTAGTTCATCTATTAGAAGTCTTGTGACTTTTGGGTCACGACCTAAACGGGATATTTCCGTGATGTAAATTGCATCAAAATATTTCGAATCATTATTGATAATATTAAGTAGCTTAGTGAGTTCCGGTCGTTTTTCATTTTCTTTATACCCCGAAATTCTTTCCGCAAACACTTCTATATTTTCTTCACTATATTTGTTACCAATCGCAGTTTTACAATCAGAAACTTGTCGTGTGTAATCCTGTTTATCAACTGTTGATACCCTGGCGTATATGCAAACTTTTCCCATTTGGCGATGTATTTAATATGCAAATATACACCACCCCTTTTAATACCACAACAAATGTTGCACTGGTTGGCGGGGGAAGTTATCCCCAGCCGGGAGAAATCTCAATGGCGCATAACGGAGTCTTATTTCTGGATGAATTGCCGGAATTTAAAAGAGATGTGTTGGAGGTAATGCGGCAGCCTTTAGAAGACAGGGAAGTTACGATTTCAAGAGCAAAATTTACAGTAACCTATCCCTCTTCTTTTATGCTCGTGGCAAGTATGAATCCAAGTCCAAGTGGTTTTTTTAACGATCCATCAATACCCAATACTTCTTCCCCACATGAAATGCAGCGCTACATGAGTAAAATTTCCGGACCTTTATTAGACCGGATCGATATTCATATTGAAGTAACACCAGTGCCTTTCGAGAAACTATCAGATGATAATAAAGCAGAAAGCAGTGCTTCAATTAGACAAAGAGTAACTTCTGCACGTGAAGTACAGTCTGTTCGTTTTCAAGAATTGACAAATATTCATTATAATGCACAAATGAGCAGTAAATTAATTCGGGAGTACTGTGTTCTTGATGAGCAATCAAAAGAATTACTGAAAACTGCCATGGAACGACTGAATCTTTCAGCAAGGGCTTACGACCGTATTTTAAAAGTTGCCAGAACCATTGCTGATTTAGATGCTGCTCCTCAGATAATTTCATCACATATTGCTGAAGCAATTCAGTATCGAAGTCTTGATCGTGATGGGTGGTTGGGATAGAGATTACACAAAAAAGACAGCCGTAAAAAGCTGTCTCACATATAAGTTCATTTTAGAATCTAAATTTCATGGATTATCGGAATGTCTTGGGTATTTAACCCCGATTTTCTTTTGACAAGCTTACTCACACGGTACAAAAGAAATAACGTGACAAATGATATTGCAATAATTATGTATCCTAAAGTATCATAATGCTCAAGCGGACTAAACTTATCCTTTTGCACTACAATAGTTCCGGCAAAGGCGGCAGCTATACCCCCTGCAATTTGCTGTAAGGAGGAATTGATACTCATAAAAGCACCTCTGTCCTGCATTCCCGGAATAGAAGTAACTAAAGCTGTCGATGGGACCATACGGCTCATTACGCCCATCATCATAAGTACATTAAAAATTATAACTAACCAAAGTGGGGTTTCGCCAAGATTGGTATATAACCCAACGATTATGATTGTCCAAACAGAAGCGTAAACAAATATCCTGAACTTATCTATTTTATCACTTAATTTTCCTATTATCGGCATTACAACCAAAGTAGACAAACCTGCAATCATAAATACAATAGGCAATTCGTCCTGAGTGATTTTTAAATTGTTTATGGCAAAAGCACTCCCAAAAGGCATCATCATAAACCCACCTATCGAAAGCAGGGCTGTAGCTGTAAATCCAATTCTATATTCTTTATTACGGATTGTGTGTATTAAGTGCATAAAAGCAGATTTATCCTGCTTAAGATTAAGATGTTCGTCAATTGGCTTCAATTTAACTGCAATCAATACTGCTATTATTACTGCCATTCCGGCTACCCATAAAAAAGGTGCGTGCCAGCCCCATGCATTAGCAAGATACAATCCTATAGGTATGCCCAGAATCTGACTTGCTCCAAATCCCATTTGAAGAAATCCCATGACACGGCCACGCTGTTGCAAAGTAAATAAGTCTGCTACGATAGCCATAGAAATTGAGCCTATTACACCGCCAAACAAACCTGTAACAATTCTGGCTGCTACTAATAAAGGATAGGAATTAACTAAACCACATAAAATTGTCCCGCCAATAAAGCCAAGATAAAAGAATAACAATAATTTTTTTCGATCGAATTTATCTGCAAAACCTGCCGTTAAAAGCCCCGAAATTCCTGCGCTGAAAGCGTATGCTGAAACCACTAAACCGAAACGTGTCGTTTTTAAATCAAGGGATTTCATAAGTATATCTCCTAATGGCGACATTACCATGAAATCCAGAATTACTGTAAATTGAGTAATTGCCAGTATAAAAACTGCAAATTTCTGATAACCCGTAAAAGGTATTACTGGATTTTCTTCCTTCATTTCTAATTTATTCTAATGGTACACAATTGAAATTATGGTTGTCAAGAATATTGACAATTTGCTCCTCGGATAATGTTGTGCTCACAACACGCAAAACACAATCAATATCTTCCTGATCAATATTCCACTCCTGAATCTCTGAATTTTCATCTAACGCAAAACTTATTTTTTGCCTGTCGTTTTCTGTTTTTATATTGGTTGCGAATACCAATATGTTGTTTAGAATCTCTTCCATAGCATTTAATATTTATGGTGTCAGTGCTTTTAATACTAATTCAAATGCCTCATCCATTTTTTCCTGAGTGAGTTTAAAAGGCGTATCTCCAAAACTTTTGCCTTCATTTTCAAATCGAAGTAAGGCATATAAAGGCCCGTAAGCCACACTCCAGAACACCTCAATGGAAATCGGCAACAGTTCTTTTCTTTCTAAAGCATTTTCAATAAAACTCCACATCGTTTTTTTAAAATTTGCAAGGCTTTCTTCTAAAATATCATCCCGATAACTGGAATGGCTTAAGGCTTCCCAACAAGCAACTTTCAACGGATTTTTTAATGCAAATCTTGCCCTGTTTTCCCACTGCTTTCGTAAACCTTCCCTAAAAGACATAGCAGGGGAAAAATCTTTTACCATTTCACAGAAAAAAGTCTGCCCAATTTCCGACCCTATTTTTTTGATCAAATCTTCTTTGTCAGAATAATAAATATAAAGTGTTGCTACAGAAACACCGCTTTCTTTTGCCAGCCTATTCATTCCAAAACCTTCAACACCATATTTGACAAGCATCTCAATAGCCTTCTGTTTGACTAGCTCTTCTTTGTTGGCATCTCTTGTCCGCATTATTCTAATTTTATTTAAAACAAATATATTAAATATAAATGAATGTTCGCTTATTTATAAAAAATAATCCATCTAAAAATGGATTATTTTAAAAATGAAAAGAGATAAATGTTTAATTAAATGACTGCCTAAATTCTAACGGAGACAATTTTGTTTTCTTTTTGAACAAAGTACTGAATGATTGCGAATGTTCAAATCCGAGTTCATAAGCAATTTCGCTTATCGAAAGTTTAGTTATCGAAAGTTTCTCTTTCGCTTTGCTAATGAGCTTTTCGTGTATATGCTGTTGCGTGTTTTGCCCGGTTTGAATTCGCAAAAGGTCACTCAAATAATTAGGAGAAATATTCATCGCTTCTGCAATTTGGTAAACGGTTAAAAGTCCTTTTCCGGCTGAAGACTGATCAAAATAATTATTCAGATACGTTTCAAATTTTGCCAGAAGCTGATGGCTTCCATTTTTCCTGGTAATGAATTGTCTTTCATAAAAACGTCTGGAATAGTTTAGCAGCAATTCAATTTGGGACAAAATAATTTCCTGAGTATGCTGGTCGATATACTGACATTCTTTATCTATTTTATGAAGTATTTCAAGGAGATTATTTTCTTCATCTTCAGATAAATGCAAAGCTTCATTCACTGCATATGAGAAAAATCCGTATAAAGAAATAGTATTTACCAGAGAATGTTTCAGTAAAAAATCTTCATGAAAAATCAATAAATAGCCAGCGGAATCACATTGCATATTTTGCAGGTCAAGATACTGAACCTGATTTGGTGCTGTAAAACTCAAAACACCTTTATCATAGTCATAATGCTGTTGCCCGTATCTTATTTTTCCTGTTGCGTTTCTTTTCAGTGCTACACAGTAAAACCTGTTTATAAAACCTTTCCAAATCTCATCTTCAATAAAAATACTTTCAGACAGGTTAATAACACTCACCAAAGGATGTTTTGGTTCGGGAAGCGACAGTAATCGGTGAAATTGTGAAATAGAAGCAATTGTATTCATCACTGTAAATTTAAAATTAATAATCTAAAAGTCCCATACTGAATTCATCATAAGGCGCACCGGTATCAGTTCCTAAAGGTACGATGTTTTCCAGTTTTTGTACTTCAGATTCGCTCAATACGATTTTACTTGCTTCTATATTTTGTTCAAGATATTTTCTGCGTTTCGTTCCTGGAATTGGCACTATTCCTTTGCTGATAATCCAAGCCAACGCTAATTGAGAAGAGGTAATGTTTTTTTCTCTAGCTAATTGTTCCACTGCTTCTACGAGTTCAATGTTTTTATAGAAATACTTTTCCTGAAAACGCGGAATTCCTCTTCGAAAATCATTTTCGGGCAAATCATCGATTTTGCGGATTTGTCCGGACAAAAAACCTCTTCCTAAAGGTGAATAAGCGACAAAACCAATTCCCAACTCATTCAAAGTTTTGATAACACCTTTTTCCTCAACCGTTCTTTCAAACAAAGAATATTCACTCTGAACAGCTGTTATAGGATGAACAGCATGAGCTCTTTTTACTGTTTCCGAGGACACTTCGGATAATCCGATGTAACGAATTTTTCCTTCTTTTACCAGATCAGACATCGCTTCAATAGTTTCTTCAATAGGTGTGTTTTTATCGAGACGATGCATATAATAAAGATCAATGTAATCCGTTTTTAGATTTTTAAGGGAACGTTCTACTGATTTTTTTACATAATCTTTCTTTCCATTTATTTTCCACGTTACCTGCTCCTTGTCATCAATTTCCCAACCGAATTTCGTAGCGATACTATATTGGTCACGATTTCCTTCAATGGCTTTCGCGATGAGTTGCTCATTTTTAAAAGGACCATACAAATCTGCCGTGTCTAGGAAATTACCACCTAATTCAAATGAGCGATGAATAGTTGCTATTGCTTCTTTCTCATCGGTTTTGCCATACATATCTGCGTCTCCAAAACCTGTCATTCCCATGCACCCCAAACCTATAGTAGGAATAACCAAACCCTGACTTCCTAATTTTACCTGATTTAAATTCTTCATAATTGTTTATTTTAATAACACAAAGTTGAAGAGAAATCCAGAATCTGCTGTATGCAAAACGATGATTAACGTATCTAAATCACAGATAAGTAATCTTTATTTCGTCAATTAAACGATTGTGTGAATTCTATAGGAGATGTTTCAGTTTTGCTTTTGAACAATTTACTGAAAGACTGAGAATGCTCAAAACCCAATCCGAATGCAATTTCGCTAATTGATAAATTGGTCGTTAAAAGTTTTTCTCTTGCCTTTCGATGAGTTTTTCGCTTAAGACCTGATTAGGTGTCATTCCAAACATAATACCTTTCATCGAAATCGCAATCCTGTTTGTCCATACCTGTATTTGTGATCCATAGCTCTCTTTACAGAAATCATATAAAAATCGAAAATCAAACTCTGTCTAAGACTTTCTGAAGGCTGAAAAATAGGTGCGATGATTTTGAAGCAGTTAATTCATTTTGTATTTGATAAAAAAAAGACAACCATTTCTGATTGTCTTTTTCTAATATATAAATAAGATTGCTTTAATTATGCAATTTTAGCAATAATAGCATTGAAAGTTTCGCTAGGGCGCATCGCTTTACTAACTAATTCAGGTGTTGGCTGATAGTACCCCCCAATATTCTGAGCCTTGCCTTGAGCACCAATTAATTCAGCATCAATTTTAGCTTCATTAGCTTCAAATTCAGCCGCAATTGGAGTAAAGATTGCTTTCAATTCAGCGTCTTTATCTTGAGCCGCTAATGCCTGAGCCCAGTAGAAAGCAAGGTAAAAGTGAGAACCACGGTTGTCAATTTGACCTACTTTACGAGCAGGAGACTTATCATTTGCCAGGAATTTATCATTAGCCTGATCTAAAGTTTCAGATAAAACGATAGCTTTAGAATTGTTTAAAGTTTGTCCTAAATGCTCTAATGAAGCACCAAGCGCTAAAAATTCCCCTAATGAATCCCAACGTAAGTATCCTTCTTCTGTAAATTGCTCAACGTGTTTTGGAGCAGAACCTCCGGCTCCAGTTTCGAACAATCCACCGCCGTTCATTAAAGGAACAATAGATAACATTTTTGCAGAAGTTCCTAATTCTAAAATTGGGAATAAATCTGTTAAGTAATCACGAAGAACATTTCCTGTTACAGAAATTGTATCTAAACCTTTGATGATTCTTTCTAAAGTAAATTCAGTAGCAGCAACAGGATTTAAAATACGGATATCTAAGTTTGTAGTGTCGTAATCTTTAAGGTATTTTTTAACTTTTACGATCAATTCCCTGTCGTGTGCTCTGTTTTCGTCTAACCAGAAAACAGCAGGAGTATCAGATAAACGAGCTCTGTTTACCGCTAGTTTAACCCAGTCCTGGATTGGTGCATCTTTCGCCTGACACATTCTGAAAATATCGTTTGTTTCAACGTTTTGTTCCATTAAAACATTTCCATTTTTATCAACAACACGAACAACTCCATCTGCAGCAATTTGGAAAGTTTTGTCGTGAGAACCATATTCTTCCGCTTTTTGAGCCATTAAACCTACGTTAGGAACACTTCCCATTGTTTTTGGATCAAAAGCCCCGTGTTTTTTACAGAAATCAATTGTAGCTGTATAAACTCCTGCATAACAACGATCCGGTATAACAGCAATTGTATCTTGTGATTTTCCTTCTTTATTCCACATTTGTCCGGAAGTACGGATCATTGCTGGCATAGAAGCATCAACAATTACGTCTGACGGAACGTGTAAGTTTGTAATTCCTTTATCAGAATTAACCATTGCCAAAGCTGGTCCGTTTTCAATTGCCTGATTAATTGCAGCCTCAACCTCAGCCTGTTCAGGTCTTCCTGCAATTTTAGCGTAGATGTCACCTAAACCGTTTCTTGTGTCAACGTTTAATTCAGCAAATAAAGAAGCGTATTTTTTAAAAAGATCAGCAAAATAAACTTCAACGATAGCGCCAAAGATAATTGGATCTGAAACTTTCATCATGGTAGCTTTTAAGTGTACAGAAAGCAAAACACCTTCTTTTTTAGCTTCAGCAATAGCTTCAGCAGCAAAAGCTTTTAATTTACTTACACTTAAAACAGAACTGTCGATAATTTCGCCCGCTTTTAGTGGAGTACTTGCTTTAAGAACAGTAGCAGTACCGTCTTTAGCAACGAATTCAATTTTTACATCATTAGCTTCAGTAACAGTAACAGATTTTTCACTTCCGTAGAAATCACCGCCTGACATAGAAGCAACCTTAGTTTTTGAGTCAGCAGACCAGGCACCCATAGAGTGTGGGTTTGCTTTTGCAAAGTTTTTAACCGCTCTTGGCGCTCTACGGTCAGAGTTTCCTTCACGTAAAACCGGGTTAACAGCAGAACCTAATACTTTTGCGTATTTAGCTTTAATTTCTTTTTCAGCATCATTTTGAGGATCTTCAGGATAATTTGGTACGTTGTATCCGTGAGATTGTAATTCAGCAATAGCAGCTTTTAATTGTGGTACAGATGCTGAAATGTTTGGCAATTTGATAATGTTAGCTTCTGGCTGAGTTGCTAACTGACCCAATTCTGCTAAAGCATCTCCTGTTTTTTGAGCATCGGTTAATGATTCAGGAAAATTAGATAAAATTCTTCCTGCCAAAGAAATGTCCCTGGTTTCAATTGCTATACCGGCTGTAGAAGTAAAAGCCTGAACAATAGGCAATAAAGAATAAGTCGCTAATAATGGCGCCTCATCAGTTAAGGTGTAAAAAATTTTTGAATTCTGTGTCATTTTTTTTTTTTTATGATTGGTATTGCCGAAATCAGCAATTTCAAAGTATAGTTGGCTCAAAATGAGCGGAGCAAATATAGTAAAAACACTGCGAAAACGGTGTAGTTTTGAGCAGAAATCCTGAAATTAACAGATTACTATTTCGCAGACTTTAAATTATTAAATCAATGATTTTTACAATAAAAAATTATGTTTTTGGTATTTCAAAAAGTGACCCTAAAAAAAAACTCGTTTCAGATTACCTGAAACGAGTTTTTTATAACAAAGAGATAAATGATTATCTTCTTTTATCTTTAATCTTAGCTTTTTTACCAGTAAGATCTCTGAAGTAGAAAATTCTTGCTCTACGTACAGCACCTTTCTTGTTGATTTCAATTTTTTGTAAAGCTGGCAAGTTTACCGGGAAGATACGCTCCACACCAATAGCTCCAGACATTTTACGAATAGTAAAAGTTTCTGTGTTACCAGAACCTCTTCTTTGAATAACAACTCCTTTAAAAAACTGAGTTCTTGTTTTTTCACCCTCTTTAATTTCGTAGAAAACTGTGATAGTATCTCCAGCTCCGAATTCAGGGAAATCTTTTTTAGCAACGAATTCGTTTTGAACGAATTTTAATAAATCTGCCATGATAATTTAAATTATGGTTTTTATAATAAAGCAACATACACGGATTTCGCCAGAGGTTGGTCTAATTCGGGTGCAAATGTAGATAAAAAAAATAAAATTCCAAACAAAACAAACTCCAAATTCCATTTTTCAACTAACTGATTAATTGGGATTTGGAATTTTAAAAATTTAGAATTTATTCCAGCAAATCCGGGCGTCTGTTTTTTGTATGTTCATACGCCATGTCTTCGCGCCATTTATCAATTTTGGCAGCATGACCACTGGTTAAAATTTCCGGCACTTTCCAGCCTTTATAATCTGCAGGTCTTGTATATATAGGACCAGAAAGCAGATTATCCTGAAAACTATCTGTCAATGCCGAAGTTTCGTCACTTAAAACACCAGGTATCAATCTGATTAATGCATCTGATAACACTAAAGCACCTAATTCACCCCCAGATAAAACATAATCACCAATTGAAATCTCTTTAGTAATAAAATGATCGCGAACACGCTGATCTACACCTTTATAATGTCCGCATAAAATAATAATATTTTCATACATTGACATGGTATTAGCCATTTTCTGATTCAGGGTTTCACCATCCGGAGACATGTAAATGATTTCGTCGTATTCGCGCTGGCTTTTCAAGTGTGTAATACAGTCGTCAATAGGCTGAACGGTCATTACCATTCCGGCTCCTCCTCCAAAAGGATAATCATCGACACTTTTTTGTTTATTGGTAGTATAATCGCGTAAATTATGAAAATGAACTTCAACCAGGCCTTTATCAATGGCACGTTTCATAATCGAAGCCTCAAAAGGACTTTTTAATAATTCCGGCAAAATCGTAATAATATCAATTCGCATTTTATTTATTCAATAGTTCTGAGGGGCAAAGATACAAAGTAAATAGCTTCTTCAAATTCAAATACCAATGTCAATTTCAAAATTCAATGGTTAATCCGTACATTCCATCAATAATAAATCACCGTTATTGTGCGTAATAGTAACTATTCCGTCTTTTGCTACTGAATTGCTGCTGCCTGTTCTGTAACCCATCGTGAGCGTATCGTCCTGTAATTCATATTTTAGATTGTTCGAAAAAATACCATTTACAACTCCAATCGGGATAAGGGAAATTGGTGTTTGTTCAGTGTACCATTTTTCGAATTTATTGGGCAGTAGAAATATTTTGGAATGATCGTCGAGAATAACAATTTTAAGTAAATCGCGGTAGCGGACGATATTGGTAAGATTTGTAATGGTGTGGTCTGCACGTTTTCCTGTAGCCCAGACTACATTTACAGCAGGGATTTTTCTATCGATTAGATAATCAAAAGCTTTCTCTAAATCGGTTTTATTTTGATCCGGGGTATAAACAATTTCGATTGGATATTGGGCTGTTTTGTAGATTTCAGGATCAAACCCCCGATCGAAATCCCCCAACAGGACATCAACTTTAATTCCCAGATCAATGACACGTTCAATAGCCGAATCGAGTACGATAACAAGCGGAGACCATTCGAGCAATTGTCCTAATAACTCAGCACTGCAGGAGGCTCCGTTTGCAATAATTAATGCAGGTTCCTGATCGTCGCGAACTATATGATGTGATGACATGCTGTGTTTTTTTGAATGCTGTGCAAAGGTACTGCTCCTATTTTATATTTCAAATTTAAGATTTACGATCTTTTACAGAATCAAAATCCAGCAGCCTCCTATGGTAATTGATTTGCCCTAAATGATATGCCAAATGAGTAGAAAGATGCATAAGAAAAAAGCCCGATTTCATTTCTTTTTCAAAAACAATTTGCGGATATATCGCTTCTAAATCGGCTTCCTTTAAAATATCCAATGTGTTGTTTACCATCAAAATTGTTTCTTCAATTTGAGTTATTAATTGATCTTTTCGAACACCTTTTGATGAAAATTCTAAAGGGCGGTTACGGACATAACCTGTGTTTCCGAGGACAGCACCTATGTAAGTATTAAGATTTCCAATTAGATGCAGACAAAGATTTCCTGCAGAATTAGCAATGTTTTTATCAATAACCCAAAGCTGGTTTTCGGTTTGATACGCTTCAATTTCTTCTTTTAGTTTATTGAGATCGCGGTTAAAAAGCAATCGTAAATTTTCTATCAGCATGATATTAAACTTTATTTTTTACAGGAATCCAGATTTCTTCCTCTGAATCCGGATCATCTTTTTTGTAGTTTTCAGTCATTATAGCAAAATGTGGACGGTCATCAACAAAATATTTTGAATCCGGAAGCCATTCTGTAAAAATAAAACGATAGGATTTCTCTGCTTCTGGCGATGGTCCTTTGTGAATAAAAACAGCATACAATCCATCAGGAACCAACAAACTTTCCATACCTGCCGGAATTTCATTTAAATCAGACACTTCAACAGCTGCCCACTTTTCAAAAGTATTTTTAGGATTGAAATTATTAAAATGTCCTTCAGGAAAAACTTCAAGTGAGTATAAATTAGAGTCTATAGAATTCCTGATTTTTTTTCTCTCCGGCATGAAACTGCTCCATAACTGGAATGTTTTATTTTCTATGAAAGACATTGTAATATGTTTGCCTATGAGTTTTTTCCCGGTTAGGGTTTCGATTCTGGAATTCATATCATTAATTATTTTACAATATATTTTCTTGAAACAGTTTCACTTAGCGAAAAATAACCCAGCGGATAATTGCTTTTATCGGTTGTGTTAATAATATTGCCTTTTACTGTTGCCGGGGGAGTTTGGAAAGGACCACCTACATTATTGCCTGCAAGACTTACTAATATATTCATATAATTATAGTATTGTTTTGAAATTCCATAATGCGTTATTTCGACTTCGTCTCCTGCTTTTAAATCTTCGTCATCAGAAATGCTAAAAAATTCGTTGCCCTGATAAAATTCGTCTTTATCAGCATAATAAGTAGAGGTAATTTTATTTGAATAAGTATATTTATATAAATAATAATTGTCTACATCTGCCGGATCATTATAAAAAGCCCTTACAACAATACCGGCGAGTTGGCCTCCGTAATATTGCGTGATATTGTTTATTGGAGTTATCGATTTTAGCGTTTCACTCGCTGTATAGGTATTTCCATTAGTAATTATAGTCAGAGAATAATTTTCGTCAATTACCGGTTTAAAATTATTGCACACATACCTGCCTGTATTTGGTACTTCTGTAAAATTAAATTGCTGGTTAGTACTATTTTTAACATAAACCACTGCACCTGTAACTATTGGGATCTCATCTTCAAAATAACCTGTTGTAGTTGTCAGTTTTATTGTTTGCTGTGCACCAGATGTTCCTTTTCTCCAATTAATGGCCGCTTCTACTACTAGTTTGGGTTTGGCAGTTTCTAAATCAACATGAACGACTTCTTCACATCCTGTAAACAATAATAATATAAAAAATACCACTGATAAAATTACTTTTTTCATGCTTTATGTTTTATTTCTTTTTAGGGAAATTGATTTTTTTAGAACTTAAAATTATAACTTATTGCAGGTACAATACCAAAAATAGAGGTTCTTATTGCTTCGTTATAACCGGTGTCAGCATTTTGACGGAAATTTATAGAGGCTGCATTTTGTCTATTGTACAAATTGTATATACTAAAAACCCATTCGCCTTTCCATTTTCTGTTTTCATTTTTTTCAAGAGATAATGTTGCTGAAATATCTAAATGATGATATGCAGGCAGACGATTTTCATTTCGCAATCCATAACCAGGAACAGTTATACCTAAATATTCATACTGACTATTTGGATAGGAAACCGGCTGACCAGACTGTAAAATAAAATTAGCTCCAAATGACCATCGCCCATTTAAAGTATAAGCTGAAGTAATAGCCAAATTGTGTAGTTTATCATATGCCGAATTATACCATTTCCCGTTATTAATTCCTGTTTCTTCAGATGTCCTGCCAGGAGTTTGCTGCTCTGATTTTGAAAGTGTATAAGAAATCCAACCATTAAATTTGCCTTCATTCTTTTTAAACATGATTTCTAATCCATAGGCGCGCATCTGTCCATTCAAAATTACCTGCTCAATCGCGTCGTTTGCAATCAGATCAGCACCATCAATATAATCAAGCCTGTTTTTAACTTTTTTATAATAAATCTCAGTTTCTAATGAATAAGTACCGTTATTAAAATTCCTAAAATATCCCAAAGCAACCTGGTCTGCAATTTGAGGTTTGATATAATTATCACTGGGTGTCCACACATCAAGAGGTGTGGGAGACGACGTATTAGAAATTAACTGAAGATATTGTGCCATTCTGTTGTAACTAGCCTTTACTGACTGATTATCATTTAGTTGATACGAAATTGAAAATCTTGGCTCAAAATTATTATAACTTTCAATAACTTCATTTTTACTGTAATGTTCAGTGCTTATTGGTGTTCCTTTTTCGTAAATCTCCATATCCGGATTGAAAACAACCGCATTATTATTTTCATACAAATTAACGGTAGAAGCCCCCAAACGATAAAACTGACTGAATCTCAATCCGTAATAAATTGTCATTTTTTTTGAAAGTTTATTTTCTGCATCAATATAAGGTGAAAGTGAAAGCGCATATTTTCTATCTAATTGTTCAGGATTAATAGTGAATTCATCACTTAATGGACTTATTTTCCCTGGATTAAAATCATAATAAATTCCATTTATACCATAACTTAATTTGAACTTATCTGATATGTAATGTTCAAAATCATATTTAACAGTATAATTTTTAATTCCGGAATCCCATTTGAATCCTATAAAATTTAAATCAAGTCCGTAATAATAATCACTATAAATTAAAGATAAATTTGCAAATAATTTATCCGAATACAAATGACTCCAACGTAAATTCAAAGTAGAATTTCCATAAGTATTCATGAAAATTTTATTTAGTTTAAAAACGTCCCGGCCAAAATAACCCGATAAAAACAAACTGTTATTCTCGTTTAGTTTATAACTTAACTTGGTATTAAGATCATAAAAATAAGCTGCATTGTCTTTTTGTTCTTCTGATAATTTTAGAAATAAGTGGGCATACGAGGTTCTTCCTCCTATCAAAAATGATCCTTTATTTTTCACTATCGGACCTTCGGCAAGAATTCGACTTGAAATCAGGCCAATTCCACCATTTACATGAAATTCTTTGCTATTTCCGTCTTTCTGATAGATATCTAAAACCGAAGATACCCTTCCTCCGTAACGTGCTGGAATCCCTCCTTTATACAATTTCAAATTCTTAACGGCATCCGGATTAAAAACGGAGAAAAAACCAAAAACATGTGAAGAATTAAATATGGTTGCTTCATCTAATAAAATTAAATTCTGGTCAGCACCTCCTCCCCTTACATTAAAACCTGAAGCCCCTTCACCAGCATTTGTAACTCCTGGCAATAGTAAAATAGACTTTATGACATCGACTTCACCAAAAACCACAGGCATTTTTTTAATAGAAAAAATGGATAGTTTATTAACACTCATTTCAGGCGATTTAATATTTGTCTTATATCTAACCTCCTTGATTACAACTTCCTTAAGCTCTTCGTTATTTTCTTTTAAGAATAAATTATCTTTTATATCCTCTTTTAAAAGTATTGCCTTTTCGACTTCCTGATATCCTAAATGTTTTATTTTCAATTGATATTCTCCAGCAGGAAGTGTAAGGGAATAAAACCCGTACTTGTTTGTGTAGGTTTCAATATTCAATTCCGGAATATGGATATGTACCCCTATCAGGGATTCATTATTCCCAAAGTCTGTGATAGTTCCGCTTAGCGTAAATTTCTCCTGAGAAAAGGAAAATAAAGAGATAATAAAAACAACAAATGTGTAGATTTTTTTTGTAATCATATCTGTATCAAATATACCTTACTTACGTTTTAGCACCTGTAATGGTTGCCCAAACGTTTTTAAGAATGAGTTAAGAAAATCTTTTTCAATTGTAGCCAAAGATAAATTTTAGAATTTATTTTGTTTGCCTCAAAAAATTTAAATTTGTATTCATATGCTTTTTTTTAACATTATTATCCTTTTGTATTGTACGACAACATTTATTTTTTTAGGCTATAAAAAAATCTCTACAGCTAAATTAACTCTAGAGATTTTAAGATAAATTACTACAACATTAAGATTAAGATGTCCTCTTTCGATATAAAAAATGCATCTGGTCCTCTATTTTAAAAAGTTTTTTGTTTTTATCTGAATTTATTTCGAACAATAATATTCTTGAATTTAGCTTTTAGGTCTTCGCCTGTATCAAAAACCATTTGTTCATTGTTTGGAAAAGGGACTGCACGTTTATTAAAATATCCGAGGTATTTTTCATCACACGCACTTTTATCTCCGCTATATGTTGAATAGACATTTTCAAAAACATATTCACTCGCCACTGGAAATGATTGCAATAAACTATTGCTTTTTAAATCTACATAATCCACTTTTGCTGTTACCTGACATGCTTTGTACTGTCTGAATTCGAAAATTTTGATTTTAATCTTTTTAAGATTATCAACTTTTATGATACGGCCTAAACTATCCTTAACCGGATTACCCCTACTGTCCAGAAGTGTTTTAACACCATCCTTAATTTCTTTTTCATTAACGAATTCCTTTTCTTTTATTTGTTCGGGCGAAATGTGGATTTCCCTAAAATTTAAAATCAGGCTATAATCATAATGCGCATTTTTTTGTTTAACGCTATGGTACACAGTCCATTTATCGTTTAATCCGTAAGTATTAAAATCCAGTAAGTCGTCTTGTAACTGCTTCGGAATAATCATATTGGTTTCGTTCACAGCATAAACATTTACAAAATCAGTTCCTTTAAACTGGGCGTCATTAATCAGTTTTTTGGCATTTTTATAATTTGGATTAATGCTTTCTATATAACTTAGATCATCATACGCTTTTCTTGCGTCTAGTTTATTAGGAGACTTAAAAAGAGCTTGCGCGTTTTCGTATAAAAATTTAGATAAGGCATTTTTACTGTTTACAATCTGATCAGAATAATTATCAAAAACAAATTGAGCATTTTTTCCCTGTTTCAATAACTGAAGCGGTAATATTGGCCTGATTTTTTCCTGACGATTATTTAGCTGCAAATAAGTGTTGTAAATAAGCTCCAGATTAGCAGGATTTTTTTCTTTTTCCATCATTTCCAGATTTCTCAAATCCCGCTCTTTAGCTTTAGCAAATGCTTCTTCCAGCAAATACACATAATCCTGTTTTCCTTTCGAATCTTTGTTCGTTTTTAATGCCTCAACAGCACGGTTTATAGCAGCGTCATAATTACCGTCACTAATAAGGGACTGGGTTGTTTTTACACCACAGGAAAAAGCCAGGAATATTATAGAAACAAATAAAGTAATTTTTTGCATAAGGTATCGTTTTGAAGGTGTAAATATATCTTTTTTAGCTTTTCAACAACTATGCCTTTTCATATTTATTTTGAGAAGCATATGTATTTACCTTAATCACAAAACCAGTCCCGCTCTATCCTAAATCTTTTACAGCGAACCCCGCTGTAAAAGGATACCGGATCGATCGGGGCTAAATTAGAAATCTTGTTTTCAAAGAGTAAAAAAACTCAATTATTTTCGTAATAAACGATGAACTAAAAAAAGCCCGCCTCAATAAAGCAGGATTTCATAGTTATCTTTGAATAAATTCATACACTCCTAAAATTTATTTTTTATCAAGAGGATAAAAGAATTTTAACGAATTTGAAACTGCAGGATGTAAAATGGTTCCATGGTTTTCCTGAGGCAGATAATCAAAAAACACTTTAACATTTTTACTTTTTGAGGCTTTTATTTTTTCGGCTAATATATTCGCGTCAACTTCCATAACTCTCGGAATTTCAGTGGGCGTAAGACCTTCTTTTCCAACGGCGATATAAACTTCTGTTTGCTGTTTAAAACCCTCCTTCAGCATTTCAGAATCTAATTTGAGTAAAGAACCATCATTCCACCATAAACTTGGACTTACGATCACATATTTATTAAAAAGTGACGGCTTTTTCAATAAAATTTCTGTTTCCAACAGTCCGCCTAAAGACTGTCCGATAATTGTTTTAGAATCGTTGGTTTTATATTTTTTTTCAATAAATGGCTGTAATTCTTTTTCAATAAAAGCAATAAATTTATCTGAATGTCCTGAAGTCGGAAAACGCTTTTTATCTGTTTCAATAGTTGTTGGAAATGTAAAATCCCTTCTTCTGTCAACGGTAGCAATACCTACAACAATAGACTTTGGAACCTGATTGATCCATTCAAAACTATTAAACTGTACCAAGCCTGAAATATGAATAAAATCTTCATCGGCAGAGCCGTCGAGCAAATAGATGACAGGATATTTTGTTGCGTCTTCCTGCTGATAACCTTCCGGCAGATAAATATTTAAAATTCTTTTTTCGTTTAATTCTTTTGACTGGATTTCATCAATAACACCTAAAATAAAGGGTTTGACAGCATCAGCAGGTTGTGACTTGCCTTTTTGGCTGAAACTTGTTGTACTAAATGCTACTAGGATAAGGATGAAAAATTTATGCATTGCGGTATTGAAATTTTATTTACATTTTGTTGATTTGTTACTTCCTTTTACCTCAACTTTTCCTAACCTTCACCTGATACAAAATCTCCCAAAAAACAATAGAGACAACAGCATTAGTCATTATTGCTGTTTTGATACCATAAGGATCATTCACAGAAAACAAATTTAGATCTGAAGTTTTTAAAGCCAAAAATAAGGCAAGAAAGGCTATAGCGACAGAAAAGAGTATATTTAATAAAGGTTTCCATTTTATAACCAGAAAAGCATAAATACTATTAAAAAGGGCAAAACCACAGCTTAAGGTTATGTATAGGTCTGTTTTTAATTTTGATTGAATCGAAAGAAAAAATCCCATTACAATAAGATATAAAACAAATAGAACTGAATAAATTAGGATTCTGATATGTATTTTCATTTCATTTTTTTATGAAGTTTTTTTAATGTAAAAATACAACTTACTGTAAAATAGTTTCAATTTTAGCTTCTGATTTTTCTCTGACAGGACTGTCAGGATGAAAACTCCAAACAATGAGAAACTTTCCTTTAACAATATACTCTTCAGGATGCTCATCTGTAGGCTGCCCGCCTTTACCCCACAACAATCCCTGCAAAAAACGCTCACCTTTAAATACGTGTTCAAATTCGAAATACATAATTGATCCGCTATCTGGTCTGCTTTTAAAACTTTGCATCGCTTTACTCTTTACTTTTCCAACAATATTGCTATAGGTCTCAATATCGTTATAAAAAGTACAGGCCTGAACAGAAACACAATTGTTACCATCACTCAGGGTGTAGCCTTTCGGAATTTCTTTTGGTTTCAGTTTTAATTCAGCAATAGTCTGGCTGAATAAACTGAAAGAAAGTAAGAAGAATGCAACCGACATAGAAATAGTGATTTTCATAAGATTTTTTTTAGGTTTAGATTTGGGTTTTATACAATACAATATTTCCGAAAACCATTTTAACGGAGATTAATTATATCAGGCTAAAATAATTTTTTTATTTAAGTTAATTGAATTAAATTGGCAAACAGAATAAAAAAATTACGGGATAAAGATGGCTTTTGTCTTATGCACCTGTAAAACTTATTTCTTCAAAAAAAAACCACAACAACCTAAATACAATTACTCTTAAAACCAAACAACATTTTTTTACGTAACTAGCTATATACTAACTCAATAATTAAAACCATGGCTAATAAATCTAACCTAAAAAGAAGAAGTGAATTTGAATTATTTCAAAACAATGAAGAAGGAGATCAAAGAAAAAACAGAGAAGTAATGCTGGCAACAATTGGCTTAATTATTATTTCATTTTGTTTACTGCTTATAGTTTGGAGTCATGTATTTTCAATACGTGATTTTGTATAAGCTTATTATTTATGTAATTAATTATACTTTTTACTATTCTGACAGCCTTTGCTAATAAAATCTCGCTGATATCCAACCCTTTTTTATGGAATTCTTCAGCGAATTGCATCAGGGATAGAGGCGGTATCCTTTTGTGCAGTGAAACGAAGCAAAAGATATAGCCGAAAGCCCGACCCGGAGGGAGATGCCCGGAATATTTTGCTTCTCCGGATAAATTTGGTAATTAAGTTAAGAATTTAAAAAGTTCCGATAAAATGGAATCCCACCATAGAATTTGAAATTTGAGGGATCAATTGCTTATGCATTCTGATTTTCTTAGGATCATAGTTAAAAGCTTTGGAGTCATTTTTTGCCCGTTGCCTGCGACTGCTAATCACTATAGAACGTCCAATTATAGTACCGACTAATCCGCCTACTAATAAGTCTGAAACCCAATGTTCATGACTTTTAATATCAGAAAGAAATACTGCAGTCACAAATGTATAGGGTATCCAGTAGTTGTCGTATTCCATTTGAAACACTTTGGCAACAGCAAAATATGAGGTCGCATGAAAAGAAGGAAATGCTGTACCGTGACCTCCATGTTCAAAATGAATCCCGTGAAAATTTCCAAAATCCCATGGATCTTTTGTCCACGGCTCAACTACAGGTTTATCATCATTTACTTTTCTTTGCGGCCTGTCTCTCGCTGCTATGCTTTTCAGAACTATTTGAGTTATAACATAAGAATAGGCCAAAGATTTAATAGCATTAAGCGCTACAACTTGTCCTTTTTCGTTGTTAATGATTAATGAACCAGCATACAAACCGATAATTGGGTAAACAATATAAGGATCATCTCCAATTACATAAGGAATTGGGCTTTTGGAACCAATATCAGGCAAATTATAATTAATATTAGGTTCTATATGTTCATGGAGAAAACCAGTAGTATGCTTATCAACAGCTATTAAGCCGATTATTCCTGCAGTATAAAGAGCCGTCCTCTTCCAGTCACTTGATACATTATGCCCCATTGCAGAAAAATCCCCCGGAACACTTAAAAAACTGTCCGCAATAACGGAACCTGCTACCTTGAATCTTTTGTCTGTTTTTATTTTTAGGCTGTCAGTCTGTTTTTTTGTCTTTAAAGTATCTTCCTGAGTAAAGCACTGAATTGATAACAGACTAAAAAAGATGATATTGAAAAATTTCATACTGACAATTTTAAATTAAATTCAAAGGCTCATATTCAGGACGTAAAATTTAAAGTAAACTCAAACACACTCAGCATTTAAATTACAAAACAACCTGAATTTCAAATTTAATAAAAATAAATGTAAGAATTTTAATAGGATATTAAATATTTTAATTGTAAATTAACCAATATCAGATATTTACAAAAAAGAAAAGCTAGGAATTTGAAAGCAAATTTGAATTTATACCAACACCTTGATTGACTATAAATTGTTAAATCATGGCTTAGGATAATGTTCATCGTAAACTTGCCACGAGAAATAAAAAAGGCTATCCAAAAATTACTTTTGGACAGCCTAATTCACTTTATAATCTCAATTGAATCAAATATTACACAGTGGCAAACATCTGGATTATCTCATTCAGTTCGTGATTCATTACCAATTTTTACTCCATGGCCCAAAGTTTTTATACGCTGGTCCAGTTAATTTTTGTCTTTCTGAATTGCCTATTTTAACTTCAGCCAGATTTTCTTTTGGAGTTTCTCTCACTGGTTGCTCGTTTTTATAGGCTGGTCCCTGAAGTGATGTTTTATTATTTTCAGCATATATTTTAGCTGGCACTGTTTCGTGTTCCCAAACTTTATAATTTTTAAATGCCGGACCTTTTAAATCACTTTGTTTCACATTCGGTTTCTCCTGTGCAAATGCACCAAAAGAAATAAATAAAATCCCTAATATTAATGCTATATTTTTCATAACTGTTACTGTTTATTGTTTTTTATAAATTTACAATTGGTAACAGCCTTTTAGGATTATGGGAATCTACCCAATTTGCATCCGTATTTATACGGATAAAAAACTTCTAACTTTATTATATTAAATTCATTTTTGCTGCTTTTTTAATAAGTTCTGCAGTATTTTTTACTTCTAACTTTTTTAAAATATTAGCGCGATGGGTTTCTATGGTCCGTGAACTTACAAATAACTGAGCCGCAATTTCTTTAGTGGTTAGTCCCTTCGAAATTAACCCTAAAACTTCGGTTTCTTTATTAGACAAAATAGCTTCACTGATGCTTTGTGTGGACATAAAGTTGATCATTTTTTCAGAGATTTCAGCACTGAAATATTTTTTGCCAAGACTAACGGTCCTTATGGCAAGAATTAATTCAGATTCATCTGTATTTTTTAACAAGTAGCCGTAAGCCCCCATTTTAGCACATTTTGCGATATAATTTCCATCATTGTGCATCGAAATTACAATAGGTTTTATGGCAGAAACAGTATTATTTAGTTCCTTTAAAACCTGAAAACCATCCATATTGGGCATAGTGATGTCTAACAATACAATATCAGCTTCAAAGTTAGTATTAATTAGTTCCATAAACTGAATACCATCACCAACGCTTTGAACAATTTTTATATCATCATGCTTTCTGAGAAGCTCAGCAAGTCCGTTACGGAAAAGTTCATGATCGTCAGCTATTATTAATTTGATTTCGTTCATAATTCTATAGGTAACTCGATTTCAAAGGTTGTGTTTCCGGGAGCTGCATTGATTACAATTGTACCATTGCAAATTTCTACACGTTCTTTGATGTTAATAATTCCTAAGCCTAATTTAACGGTATTGAGGTCAAACCCGATTCCGTCATCAAAATAAAAAAGAGAAATAAATTCATCAAACTCCGAAAGTGTAATCCGGATATTTTTTGCATCAGCGTGTTTTAATGTGTTATTAATCAGCTCCTGTGTTATTCTAAACAGATTAATTGCCTGATGATTGGTAATATTAGAATTGTCCTGTTGAGTTAAATCCTCATATTCAATAGTTACATTTGTCGATTTTTTAAGGCTTTCGATAAAGTTAGTTAAAGTGACCCCAACTCCAAAATCATCTATTGAAGCAGGCATTAAGGCATTCGACATCAGTCTGATTTCAGAAATGGTTTCATCTACTATCTTTTTCATTTCTGCTTTTTTCAGTTCATTTTTAACCCTGTTTTCAATGTAGTGTTTCAAAGAGGTCAAATAAGGCCCCACGCCATCATGGAGCTCACGCGAAAGTCGGCGCCTTTCATCTTCCAGACCGTTTACCAGCATCCGTTTGGATTGTATTCTGGTATTTTCATCATTATTTCTGAACTCTATAAGCTTATCCCGCATCGCTAAAAGGCTTTTCCCTAACAGATCGTTATTACTTTTAGGTTTAAAATCGGTATGCAAATTCATTTTCCCAATATCATCAGAGAATTTCACGGCACCCTGCAAAGAGGCTTTTAAATTGGCCAGCGCATCAAACATTTCCTTTATTTCCTTCGAATTTTTTATAAATTCATTGGTCTGGTTATAATCCCCTTCTGCCATAATCCGGAGACTTTTTTGCATGTTCTTAATGGGATTGGTAATAAATCTTGTCAAAAAAAGAGATAGCATAACCCCCAGTAAAAAGATGCCAAGAGTCAGCCCTATAAGTCTTTGTCTCAATTCTTTTAATGGAAGTGTCACCTCATCAACATCTATTTCAGACAGAATTACCATTTTTAAGTTCTGAACTACTATCGGACTGTACACACTATATACATCAATTCCTCTGTAATCTTCAAAAACACCTCTGCCATTTATCCCTTTAAAAGCATTGATTACACCTTTTGTTTTAACCAATATGGTATAAGGGGTTTTATTAGGATAAAAACGAGATTGGGAACGCATTCGGAAATCGCTGCCCACCAAATACGATTCTCCACTATCCCCCATTCCGGTACGTTCAAGGAGTATTTGTTTGATTTTATTGTAGTCTAAAATTTTAATGCTTGTGCCCTTTTTAGAATTTGAGACAAAGCCTATGGTTGTTTTTTTAGCAGCATGATACTTGGTAAAGTCGTAAATACCATTACTTTTTTTAATGCTTTCCGGAAGTTTTAAAACGGTGGTGTCAATATTCTGTCCATACAATTCGGAAGATTCAAATCGCTCCCATTCTGATTTTAGTAAATGTTCGATCTGATTTTGCTTGAGTGTTTTGATAGAATTTAACTGCAGTAAAATACGATCGTTCAATACATTTGAAAACTGCTGGTAGGATGAAAAAGACAACAAAGCAATTACCAGCGCGATTAAACTATTAATTATGATCAGTATTAATGTTTTGATGTTCATTAAATCTACTTTAAAGATATAGCTGGTTAGTATACGTAAATATACTTCGTTTAGTGCTTTAAAAGAAACTTTGAAGCAATAACTCTGCAAAATCTTTAGTATTTTACTTTAGATTTAATTAAACATGTTGTAAGCTTAACAAGGTCTTAACGTTAAAAGTCAGGAGACATTTTACACTTTTAGGATTGCAGCATCATTTTAAACTTACATAAAGTCTGAAAAGACTTTGCCTTTACTTTGGATTTGATAAAAACTTTAAATTTATTCAAAGGAAAGCAGAGGTGAACTTTAGACTTTGCTAGTTAAGAACTAAGCTGCGCATTAGTCCTCTGCCTTCTCCTTGAACCCGTTG
>NZ_JAIQDW010000080.1 GCF_020026925.1 Flavobacterium hibisci
CAAACTATTTCTTAACTAACTGGTAACAGCTTTTTTACAAATCTATCTTTCTTGGATTTATGTAGGTTTTTTCTTGGTTTAGATGTGTTTTTATCAAATTTGATCGTTTATGTCTGGGCGATTTTATAGAATTATCAGAAATCAGGACCGTTTTAAAGACAATATCATTCTTTCTCCTAACAAAATTCCCTAAAACCCTCTTTAGCCCCGATAGAAGAGGAAATCCTTTTGCTTTTTTCTTTAAAAAGCAAAAGA
>NZ_JAIQDW010000081.1 GCF_020026925.1 Flavobacterium hibisci
CAGCTTTTTTTGTGGCATAAAAAAAAGGAAAGTTTTCGCTTTCCTAATTCTTGCAATTTAATTAAATTGCGGTGTGTGTATAGCTTCAAAAGTAGTCTTTAAAGATTACATTTCCCAACCAAAATGTGCTTTTTCCTCCGAATTTATCGGAGCTTATTGACAGTAAGCACCCTGTAAGAATAGTTTCTAATATCGTTGATGGTCTGGAACTAAAAAGCCTAATCCATAAATACAAGCC
>NZ_JAIQDW010000082.1 GCF_020026925.1 Flavobacterium hibisci
CAGGAGCCGTAATCTCATAAGTAATCGCTCCAACTCCTGTTCCTGCTGTCTTGGCAACAGTAACTGTACTGGTAGTACGAGACGCTGGAGTACAGTAAATATCGGTATGGGTAATACCTGAAATTACTGGTGGATTTAATCTGTTGATAACAACTGATCCTGGGAAAGTACACCCATTATTGTCTTTTACGATATAATGTATCGTTTGATCTGTTCCATTAT
>NZ_JAIQDW010000083.1 GCF_020026925.1 Flavobacterium hibisci
TTATAAACAAGACGGAGTTGCTGCTGTGGCATCAGATTACGTTGCCAGCAACAGTGCGGATCTAAATCCGTCAACAAATGCCAACTGGGATGTTTGGGTTAAGGATGCCAATGGCTGTACATTTAAAGTGGATGTTGCTGTTGAAAGAGACAGTACCCCATCATTAACTGTATCAGTAGACAACCAGTGTACAGGTTCAGGCA
>NZ_JAIQDW010000008.1 GCF_020026925.1 Flavobacterium hibisci
CAATATTAGATGCAAACTTATAAGCAGGATATTCGCAGTTATTAATCGAGAAACAGAATACATAAACACCTATAAATTTGCATCTTAAATTTTAACACTTTTTAATTGTTTTTTATCATAGAATGCGCAGCTTTTCAGTTGAAGACTTCGGGGAGCAGGGGGGATGGTTACTTATGTGATTAAGAAGGTGTGAAAATAAGACCCAGCCGCTGAAGTTGGAGAAATTCAAGATATTCCATTAAAACCAAAAACCACTCCGTAATGAAGTGGTTTTATTTGTTTTAACCGAGTTGAAAACGCTACGTTTTGCATTTCTATTCTTTGCCGATTCTCTTTGTGGGCACGGAAAGAATTTCCGCGCTATTGTTGTCTACACATCTGCGCGATCGGGTTTATTTAATTTGCATTTTTTTAATTTTGTTTTGAATAATACTTATTGCAAGAGGGGGAAATGAAAAAGCAACAAAATTACTATTAAAATCCCTAAAACTGACTTTTCTGTTTAATTCAATAGTAGAAATAAGTTTACAAATAAAATAACTATTATAAATAAAAGATACAATTGCAACAAACTGTATTAGAATCATAAAACTGACAAAATCAATATTAGGTCTACCACCATTTAAAAAACTAAATATATAAGCTACAAAAAATACAAAATTCAAGATTGTAATAACATTTACTAACAAACTAATTTTAAAATTTGTTAATTTTAAATTAAAATGCTCATTTGAGTGATTGTACAAAAATGTTACAGAAATATTTAGCCAATAAAAATAAGGCAAATATAACATCCAAAAAAATACAAATATTATGTAATATAATAACATTTTATCGAAAATCACTTGAGCTAAATTTATTAGAATAAGTTGAATTAAAATGGGTATTATTATTATCAAAAAAATAACTTTTTTTGCACTCTGTTTTAAAAAATAATTTGTTCTCATATCATATTAAAAATTAAATTTCCAGCCACCTTTTATGTTTGTAAATCCTCCCATACCAAGTCCCATACTGATTCCGGTATCAACACCTAAATAAATTTGATATTGATTATTGGATTGAAGTGACAATTCAACAGAAACCCCAAAATAACTAACGGAAACTGATTCAAATCTACTCTCACCAATATTGTATTTAAAAGCCGCTCCAACACCATAACTAGCAGCAATTTCAAAATAATGATTTTTATTATAACTTGTAGTAGTTCTATTATATATATCATATTCTATTTTACGACTGAACTCTCTATATTCACCGATTTTTAGTCCAAAAACTTTTTTAATTGGAGTAAAATCTACATATGTTCCAAATCTAGCGCCGACTTCTCCACCAAAATATTGATTTTTATTAACCCAGCTATCTAAATAACTTTTCATTAAAGGAGATGGCTTTTCTTGTCCAGGCGGATCAATTTGATGTAGTGCGTGATTCAGCCCACTAACCACAAGCCCCGTAACAGCTCCCTGCCAAAAATTACCACCTGTAAGAGCTGCTCCCGCACCACCCGAAACAGTACCAAAAGCAATCATACCTGCAACATTATTTGCACCTATAGCGCCACTTATTCCCTGATGCGCATAAGTAGTTGTTACAAAATGTCCTTCGGTTAAACTGCTATTTGTTTCAAAATTTGTTTCAGTTGTACTTCCTCCACTCCAAGCACTAGCTGCAATACTACTCAAAGCACCAGAAGCAAAACCACTCCAGAATTTTCCTCCTTGCATCGCTGACATACCACCCTGAAAAGTTCCATGTGCCACAGCACTTACTGCAGCCCTGACATAAAAATTCGTAATCGTACTGGCCGCACTACCAATACCGTATGTTACCGCAGCACTTGCCGCACCAATAAATGTAGCTTTTGCCAAACCTCCCACGCTAAATGGAACATCGGCCAGCAAGGCCGTTACTGTGTAAGTCAATGCAGCCATTGTTGCGCCAATTAATACAGCCCCAGCAAAACCAATAATTACTTCCCCACTTGGGTCGGTATACATCAACGGGTTATTCAGCACATAGGCATACCTGTTGTAATTCTGGGTATTCTCCGGCTGTTGTATAAAATTGTCCGGCATTAAAAAAGAACGTAAAACAGGATCGTACAAACGGCCGTTCATGTGGATCAGTCCAACCTCTGCCAGATGCTCGTGGCTGGTATAACCACGGTCGAGCATCATCAGCGCTGCCCCTGTACCGTTTGTTGGCAGGGTGATGGCAACGCCATTTTTCTGCAATTTGGCCAGATTCCCCCAGGCATCAAACTGGCGTCTCTCGACTGCTGCACCTGTGTTGTCTGAAATGGCTATAATGCTTCCCAGATAATCCCTGTGAAGATAATACTTTTTGTCTGTAATGGCGCCTGTCGCGACCGTTTTTGTCTTTTCTGTATATAAAGGCGCTCCGTACGCATCACCTCCTACATAAGTTCGTATGGTAATTTCTGTCGGGGTTTTGATGATCTCTACCGTGCCGTCGTCTGTATAATTCTTGGTTTTGGTATATACACCAACTGCTCCCGGTGTCGGGATCTGGTAGCCAAATTTCATCGCCTGTCTTGACAGATGCGAATTGTAGGTAAAGGCTGTGCTGCCCTTATCGCTTTCGTTGATCGAAATCGGGCTTTTGAACATGTTATAAGTTACCAGTTGTTTCGGCAGCTCATTGTAATAGGCAGCTCCTTCTGTTGTCAGCTCTATTTCCTTCTTCTGGTAAATCCCGGTATTGAAATTGCCATTGTAGGTTACTGTACCCAGTTTGTTGTTGTTGGTGATCCTTCCCCTGTCGTCATACGTATTAGTATCGACAGTACCTGTCAACGGGCTTGTCCAGTGTGTCAATCGGTCTAAAGCATCATACGTAAAAGTTTCATTGGTTCCCAATGCCACATTCTGTCGGTTGTTCAGGGTTCCTTTTATCGCATTGAAGCTATAGGTATTGTTTACAATATTAATGCTGTTTTTGGTATGCGTCTGAGAGGTATAATACCCATGGACATCATACGCATTCGTGATGGCTACCCCGTTGCCCAGTGTCTGGGTCAGCGGCTGCATTTTCTCGTTGGCTGTATTGAGCTGCCATAAAACCGCATCATTGGCATCGGTGAGTTTGTCCATGATGCCATTGTAGGTATTGTACACATTTTTTGTCGTAACAGACTCGCTAAGCCCTGATGTAAGTTCCTGCGTAGCATTGGTTGCTGTAGCAGGTCTCCCATAATTATCATACGTTATGGTTTTTGTCTGTGTAAAAGCGGCATTGCTTTCAGTAGTGGTTTCAGGCCTGTGCAAAGCATCATAGGTATATGCGAAACTGTCTATGTTTCCACCCAGACTATTTTTGCTGACCTCACCTGTCAGCTGGGCAAAAGAGTTATAGGCATACTCTGTCTCAATATCGGCTCCGTCTCCTGACACTTTTCTTTTGGTCACTTTTCCAAAATCATCGTAGGTTGTAGTAGTGTTTCCTTTTGGGGTGGTTTCTGTAATCAGCTGTCCAAAGGCATCGTAGCTGTAGGTGTAGGTACCCGCATTAGGATCGGTCATCGCTGTTTTGTTTCCCCAACCATCGAGGCTGATATTTACCTTATGCCCGCCATAATTTGATTCTTTGAGCTGGCCATTGGCATAATATGTAAAAGTGATGGTGCCTCCAGGGTCTGTGGTCTGTGTTTTGTTGCCCAGGGCATCCACGGTTGCCGTTGTGGTTTTTCCATCATCAACGCTGGTTGTAGTCAAGCCTGAATACGACAAGGTCTGAATCCTTCCTGTTGGCTGTGTTATTTTGGTCGGACGCATCAGGTAATCGTATTCATATTCTACCCAGCGTGTTGGAGATGAAAAATAAGGCTCGCTTTCTTTTGTCTTTCTGCCCAGGCCGTCATAAACCACCTGCTTTGAAATCGTTGAATTGACTGCCAAACCTTTTGTTGTTGTGATGACTGCTCTTCCCAACACATCGTATTGCGTGATGCTTTTAGCATTGTCACCTACCGTATTCTGGCTTGTAGTGGTGTAGCCTCCATCTGCTAATTTAGCGTATGTAATGGTGGTTTCCAATGGCACGGCAGATACGCCTGTGGTTTTGGTTTTGATCAGTTTTCCCCAATTGTCAAAGGTATAATCGCTTACTACTCCCAAAGGACTCGTTGATTGTGTTACCTGCCCCATTCTGTTGTAAACAAAACTGGTTACAAAGTTTTGATGATCTGTTTTTTTGACCACAAAACGCTTGGTAGTATCGTACTCGTCTTTAATCGTTCTGGCTACCGGAGGCGTCGGTAATGCATTGGGCGCAGAAACTGTTTTGGTCAGCAGGTTCCCGACTGCATCATAGGTCATGTCCTCGACAATAGCATAGGTATTATTCCCTTTTTTCTCTGTACGGGTCAGGTTGGTTCCTGTGTAGGTATAAATCTCTTCAGAGGTTCGGGTATCGCCGGAAGCAACATTATGGGTTGAGGTATTTACTTTTTTAGGCCTTCCGATATAATAGGCGCTGCCTGTTCCTGATGGGTTATTATCATATTCAGTATTCACTGTTGTACTTCCTTGCTCTGTTGAACCGCTGTATTTTTTGGTAACTGATCTGGTTTCCAAACCATAATAATCTACAGAGGTCACGGTGCCATCATAGGTAAAAGCAGTCTCTGATTTTATGCCCGACAATGCATCAAGAGTCGTTTGTGAATCCAGCAAAACATTATATACTTTTGATGCTGGATTGGTGTAAGTTGAAAAGACATTCGTTTTAGTGCTTAACAAATTAGAAGGTACTGCATCAAAAACCGTAGCCCCGTTGGTGCTTGACCAGGTTATGGTATTGGCTCCTCTAAGATTCACATCATTGTGCTGTGTTGTCCATATTTTGGTATCAGACGGAGATAAATACCAACTGCTTCTTGTAGTCCTGGTGAAGCCGACTGTCCCATAATTGAAATTGGATACATAACCTCGGTACCTGAAATCCTGGTATTTGGAAACTCCGTTGATAGTAGCCGTAAGCTTAGAAACCAAATAACTTCCCGGATTTCTGATAATCTCAATATTGGGATAGCTTACTGCATTAGCAGAAGAATAAAAATCGGTGCTGCCATTGCCTAATATATTGCCTCCCTCAGGTGCCATCATCGGCTTATATTCAATAGTCTGGACAATCTTGCCATTGGCTTCTGTTACGGTCTTTAAACGATTGTCAGAATCAAAATCTTTATTGAACTGGTAATATTCGATTTTATTATAATGCCCCCGAACAATTACCAGATCTGTATTGGCTCCGTTGTACCTGTAATTTGATACTAAAGGAATCGGGATATCAGGTGAACCGGAAAAATAGCCTGATGGCTGTCCCGTAATAGGCGAAAGATTATCATTTTTAGAATCATAGGTCATAGGAAAGGTCGTTGCACTGGCAGTATTGCCTATGTTGTTGGTGTACCCCTTTACCCACCATTCAGTATTATGGTCATTAATCGTCCATTTTGGCTTGTAATATCTTCTCCACACCCTTACTATGTCTGACTTTCCATCTTTGTTGATATCAATAGCGTAATAATTACTGAAATGAGTCTGCGAATCGAAATGAGTACCTGTATTAGGCCAATACTCTACAATATTGTGTGATTCTTTTACAAAAAATTCTCCTCCCGCTGGTTTAGGGTTGCTATAATAAATATGCCATATTGAGTGGGTAGATCCTTCCCCTCCTTCAGTATCGGGTAACATAATATCGGTTTTACCATCACCATTATAGTCGCCAAGAAGCAACTGCTTGGTTTTTGAATATTTATCTAGTGTCCCTTGCCCAATTATTTCTAGTTCTATCCACGGACTTACGGTTAATTGTTTAAAACTCCATATCTTATAAGTTTTATCATCTTTAATCTCAACAAGGTCAGTTTTACCATCACCATTAAAATCTGTAGTCAAAATTTTTGAAGTATACCACCAATTATCTAATACTGACGCTGGTAATTTCAAAAAACCAGGATTTCCTAAATTAGCTGAAGCAGCAGAATTTAAATCAACAATATATAATTCATCATAATAATTTCTCACATATTCTCTTCTATATCCAGCATTAGCTTCTCCGCCATGTGCGCCAGGATTATTATAAAAATAAATTGTGTTTTGCATATGATATCTCAATATAGGATTTACAACCAAAACTTCACTTATTCCATCACCGTTAAAATCTCCTTCGTAATATCTTCTACTATAAGAGGGATCTGTTATTGTGCCGCTATCAACATATTCGCCCATATATTGATCAACATATTCAAATACATCTTGCTCTGATTCTAAAACAAGTGTTTCCTGCTGGGTATTTAAGAGCTTGGAATATTCCAGATTGACGCTGTTTGCTGCTATATTATAAATGTCAAATTTTATATAATTAGTTTGTGCAGGAACTAAAGGTTTTACAAGTGACTGAAATTGATTTAACTTATTATTAGCTAAGGTAGTGGCTGCAAATGTTTTTTCTCCACTCCATCCGGAGGGCATTGCAATCCCTGCATTTCCAGTATCATTTAGAAATAAATTTGTGAATATTTTATTTCCCGCAACAAAATCCAATCTGCCATCGCCATCAAAATCCCCAGCTACATCAGCCTCACTAAAACTTAGATTATTAGTATATTCTTTTTCTTTCCTTATAGTTGTAACTGGTGTGGTATAGTAGTCAAAAGTTATTGGATTTGATTCTTCACTTTGGGCATTGATTTCCTTTATACTTGTAACTCTCTCATATCCCGAATCATCAGTCGCATGCGTTAATTTGTAAGTCCTGAAAACAGAATTATTAGCGTATACCTCTATCGATTTTAAAATTTGTGTTGCATAAAGTGCCGTTCCTTTCACATAGTCCCTTTCTACACGTTTGGCATTATCATACTTAAAAGTAATTTTATCCTGGGCTGCTATTCCTGCTGCAGTGTTTCCGCTAAAAATAATGGAATCGATATACAACTGGTTTGTACTGTTATAGATAACTTTTTTATAGGTATAGTCAATAAAATTACCATATGTGTCTTCAAAACGCACAATGTACCAGGAGTTAACAGAAACCGAATTCTGCAGGCTTCCTGCTCCTTTTGAGCCGTACCAGCTTCTTGAACCGTCTGGTGCTGTTACAATAAAGTAGGTTACAGTACCTTCAATTTTTAATTCAATTTTGGTATTGCTTTTATATTCAGTTTCGTAGGTCGAACCGTTTGCCCAATAGGTACCTGTTTTTATTAATAAACGCTGGCCATCTAAAGCCAGTTTATCGTTGTCGTCAAAATCAACGCCATCTACAAAACCGTCTATATCCCGGCGTGTGGCTATACGGCTGATTGCCGAAATGCTATTGATGCTCCAGCCTTGTCCGGCAATTCCTCCTTTAACCCCGCTGCTGTATGTAAGATTGATTATGGGTGCCACATTTTTTATGCTGGGCGGCATGGCTATGGGTAAGGTATAGGTTGCCGTACCTGATGCGGCTATTTGTAATTCGCCTTTAGTGTCTGTGAAATTTTGAGAAAACGAAAAATGTGTAGCTAAAATAAAAATGAAAAAGTAAAAGTGTTTCATATCACAATTTATTGCTTGATAATTTTAAATGATTTTGGGGTACCTGATTTGTAGTTAACTAAAACAACATACACCCCTGATGGGTATGACTGAAACAAAATATTTTGGGTATTTGTATTTTTAGTTTCCTGAAACGTTTTTAAAACCTGTCCTGTAAGTGAGAAAAGCTGAATTGAAGTGACATAATTGTCATCTGTTAACTCCCATTTTAAATACAGTTCTTCTTTTACCGGATTCGGATAGTAGGAAATCATGTCCTCTCCTTCGATTTTTTCAAGGTCTTCTTCCACAATGGCTTCTATTTCCTTGACTTGTTTGCCTGTTTCCGGCGGGCAGTTGACACACAATATCCTGCTGGTCTGATTCCCGGCAGTGTCATAACTAAACTTAATCTTCGTTTGGTTTTGGGATTTCACAGAAAGTGAGAATAGAAGGAATAGAAATAGTAGTTTTTTTATCATAGTTATGGGCGTTTTATAAAGTATAATTTGGTGCAAAACGAAGCAAAAATTACTTACAAAACAATACCCATATTTAGTGATTTTATAAAAAAAGTATACCCTGTTTTATCACAAGAACCATGATAAAACGAATGAAAGTAAATTAGCAAAAAGCTAAAAAGTGACTTTGAATGATAAAAGAGATCCGATGACTAAAAAATAGATTTCGAATATATTATAATGTATAAAGTCCCTGAGATTTTAGGAGGGTTACAATTTCTAAGAAACTAAAAAAAGTATAAAGTCAGAGTAAACTTTGCAGAACATGAGTGTAAGTTTTTATAATTAATCTGGATAAGAAAAATACGATTTAGAGGTATTATTTCCTTTTCTTATCCTCTAATTTCTTTTCGATAATAGCAACAATTTTATCTGTAGTAGCTTCTTTGTCAAAATACTTTAAGAAAGCTTCGTATCCGGGATCTGAATTTTGGTACACTGAATTCGGGTCACGTAAAATATTATTTTGATCTTGTTCAATTTCTATATCTCCTACCCCGGTTAAAACCCAATTTATGTTTAAATTAGGATAAACCTGCATAATTTTTTTCAAAATATTCATTCCCAGTGACCTAGAATTTGTTAAAATTGGATGCAAAGAGGTGTATAATATATCATTTTCTATACAGAACTGCCTAAGGTTAACTTCCTTGCTTTCAATGTAGTAGCGTAATCTCTCGCCTTCTGTTTGCATTTTTTTTAAATTTTTGTATTAAAAATGATACAATATATTAATAAATGATATATATTTGAAGTAGTTACTTCGTAGTAAAATCGTAGTAAAAATACAATAATTATATGATTCTAATAATACTTATCTATGATTACAGCCAAACAAAGGAATAAAATGAAGAAAGTCTTTAAAACAGGCTACTCAAAAGAGGTTAAAAAGCTTTTAGAAGAGAAGGAGATCTGGAACAAAAAAGGACTTCCGTTTAGCAATTCTTATATTACTCATGTTTTTAATGGCAGAAATACCAATAACGATATTGAGGAAACGATAATTGAATTGTATCAAAAAAGATTATACGAAGAAACTAAGATTACATTACGCAGAAAAGAAATTTTCGGCAAAAAAATATAGCTGCAGGTGTAAATATAAAATGATGCAGAAAAGAAACACATCAGCTTAAAATCTGCAATGGATTTTAAAAGTAAGTACAGTCTAATCAGGATTAATTATCAAAGTTACAAATCAAATAAATCGAGTAATTATGGCAATAATAAAAAATGAAAGTTTAGAAAACATGGGTTACTTCTCAGATAAACATGGTGCATTAACGAATTTTATTTTTGAAATTTTATCTGTTGAATACAGGGATAATCTGTACGGCTATTTTAAAATAAAGATGACAAACGATAATTCAGGATTTGTGGTTATTGAAAATCTCAGCATTTGTGGTAAGTTTTCTGATTGTTTTCCGGACCGGGTATTAGAAGAGGGTTCCTATTTCTGCCATCCGGATTTGACCCATGAACTTGTACTGGATATTTTTAGTTATGAATTTGATTTGTATAAAAGCAGATTAGTAAAATCTGCATAAAAAAAGATATCCGGATTCAAAATTCCGTTTACCTTGGAATGTAAAAAAATTGGATTAATCCATTTTGTGGTCGTTACTTTTTTACAACATACATACTTGAAAACTCGTTTTTATCATCAAACATCAGTTTTATTTTAAGCGAAGCATTCTTAATTTCGATGTAATTTGAAAATTTTAAATCGTCATAATTCTCAATTTGGTCTGCACTTATTTTCTTAGCTATTTCCTCTTTTGAAGAAAAGGGGTGTAATCCATTTTCAAATGAAATTTCTACACGTTTAAAATCTGTTATAGAATATGCTTTTATGATATTGTATTTTGGATTTTCGCTTGCTTTTTTACTAACATCAAAAAAGAAATAAAAGTTGTTGTAATCATTATCGTAAGTAAGTTCATTAATATCACCCGTATTTCCTTGTATGACAATATTTCGCTCAAAATTTTTACTTGTTTTTGAATTTGTAAAATCATTTTCACTTGATTTTCCAATTGTGATATCATTTACACTCCAGTCGTTATGAATAGTAAGAACAGGTTTGTTTTTCATATTTTCCGGTTTTGTGGTGTTAATGAGTAACTCCTTAAAGTAATTTTCGTTATTACATCCGCCAAAATCGATCAAACCATTAAAAGTGTCCCAATAGCAGGTTTTAGATAATTTTGCATTATTTAAGATTGTTAACCTGTCATAATCGGGTGCATAAAAAATATATTTCCCCTGATTTTTTAAATTCCAGTATAAACCGTTATCTGTGTTGGGATTTTTTGTTCCTTTTCCATATTTGTTTTCAAGCTTCCTGAGAATTTCATTTTTAAATTCTGAAGTTTTCATTTCTATCCTAAACCCATACAAATAATCATCAGCTTTATATTTTTTTAAAAGAGGAGCTAAGTCTTCCTTATTTTTAAGGGGTAATAAATCAATATGACCTCCGCCAGATTTTGTAATACTGTCTGTTTTTAATAATTCTGAGTTGATTTGAAAATATACTTTTTGCTTTTTTAAATCAATACCATCAAAAGTATATTTGGTTGAATTATCAATTTCTGCCAATAAGCAAAACGGATATTCAACAGTTTCAACTCCAATAAAAATCGAGTCATTACAATCAATTATGTTTTCTATTTTTTCATTTAATTTCAGTTTCATCAAATCTACTGTTTCAACTTTTTCTTGTTTTTGGCAAGCAATTAAAGTGTTCAGTAAAATAATAGCTGATGTAATAATTAGGTGTGATTTCATTGTTAATAATTTCAATTCAGGTTTTATTAAAGTCATGATTTTATTTAACTCATTTTGAAATGGTTTCGATGCGATTACTCTAGCTGATTCTGTACTTTGATTCCTCATGAGCATTTAATTTTTCTCTTTAGAAATTTTAAAATCTAATTTTTATAATACATATCCCAAAGAACGGTATGAAACCCAATCTTTATATTTTTTGTTGTCTTTGTCTATTGCGATTATTTGTAAACTACCTTCCACAGGTTTTGTGTCATAATTAACCTTATAAATGAGGAAAAAAGTAGCCTTTTCTTTTAAGTCTTCCCAGACTAAAATGCGTTGTTCCATTTTATCTTTTTTGAATTCTCCATTTTCATCTAAAAAAAGAGGATGCTCTTTTGTGGACAAAGAAATTTTTGAAAATGCAGGTTTTGCACCGTATTTGTTTCAAAACTTTTAATTATTTTGAGCGCATCATCATTATCTAAAATATTTATTTCATAACACCAAACAAGCTTATCTTTTTTGTTATAAAAGAAGGAAGTTTCGTTTTTTTCAAAATCAATATTATTTCCAAATAAATTTATTTGACGAGGAGTAAATTTAAATTCTTCATAATCTCCTGAAATATTATATTCATTTAAAGCATTATCGTTTAATGTCAATCCAATTTTGCCTAGCATTTCGTCTATACTGGTCTTAAATTTAAATCTGTGAAATTAAGGATTTCCCTAGAATTATTTTTTTTTATTTCCATTGGTGGTTTCGATATCAATGGTTTTTTCTCTTCTTCTTTTTTCGTAGTTTGTGAATTACAGCTTTGCATTACAATACAAACGAATGTTAATAAAATTATTTCTTTCATGATTTTAAGCTAATTTCTTATGACTTTTAAATAATATTAACCGACTAAAGGATTAAATTATAGTCTTTTAAAAATTCACTGTAAAAAGTCAATTGAGGAAGATCTTTCAAAGTATTGACCGACAGTTTAATCACTTTTCCAGAATTATTCCACTGTAATTCTTCTCCAAAATCATTTTTAAAAATAGTTTTATACTTTCCCATTGATTTAGAAAGAAGCTTTATGTTTTGTAAAAAAGAATCTTTTCCTTCTATTTGTAAGGTGAACCCAATTATTTTTGAATTTTTATAAAATATAAACGCTTGCTTTCCTTTGTGTTTTTCTATTGTGAAATTATCTTCATCAAATTGATAATAACCAAAATCGTTATTTCCTTCTTTGCTTAAATAATTTGCTGACGATAGCAGAGTAGGAGATTGACCTAATGTGGCGCTTAGATTTACTGTTTTTTTATTTGAACAACTTATAAGAGTGGGGGCAAGATATAAACTTAATGCCCCTAAACCTGTATTTACTATAAATTTTCTTCTATTCATAAGTAATCTATGATGCTTTAATCCTTTTCTAAAGTTCTGTCATGATGTTTATTTCAAGTCAGCTCTTTTATAAGGTTTCATTATTTTAAATAGTCATAAAATGGACTGTTTTCTGTAGGTGCAGGATAAAGAACTCTATCAAAATATGCTTTTTTTGACATATTTGCGAAAACAAGTCTTATTTTATCATCATTACCTAGATAAATCCCTATAGTAGTTATGCTGTTTTTTTTATCCCACAAGACTTCTCTCGGGTGTGTTAACTGCTTATCAACATTGATAGAATCTTTTTCTAAATTTGTGTTTTTTGGAAAATATTTTTTAAAATTGGAGTAAATATTTTTATTTCTATGATTCCCAAAATCTGTCTTGTCATTGTTAATCTTTGTAGGTTCTCCTAAGGTTTTTAATAAATTTTCGATTAATTTAAAGCTATTCTCATTTGAAAATGTAGCGTTCACTTCGGCAATTTTATTTTTATAAATTACGATTTTTACATCCCAGGTTGAATCTGTTGGCACTCCCCGATAATGAAATTGATTTTTTATTTTATTAATTTCGTGATAGTTGGTCACTATTTCTCCATTGTTCACTGTTATAAGGGTTTTTTTGCCATGAATATCTTTCCATTCATAATGACCTTTTAGTGAATTTGTCTCTAAGTATTGATTGTTTTCTAAATTATATTGTTTTGCATCACTCCCTGATTCTAATGTTGCTAAATCTAAAGGTTTGCTACAACTACATAATAAAACAAGGGAAAGAAAGACAATTATTTTTCTCATAATGTTTTTTTTAAATAATACTAAATCCTTTTTCTGGTGTACGAACGTGAAGTTTAATTTCTAACTCGATATTACTTTGTTCTTTTGGATTTGGACTTTTAAACTGTAATGGTTGTGAACCATCTATTTTCATTAATCGCACCAATTTTCCATATCCTAAAAACTCTAATTTTAATTCGTTTTCATTCAAGGGTTCTAAATCAAGATTTTGATTAAATAACGCAATTAGACTTTTCTGAAAACTTTGTTTTCTTTCTGCTGTAAAATAAAATGCCTGCTCTTGTAATATTTGCTTTTCTTTTGAAAGCTCTAAAAATCTACCTGCATTATGTTCTTTTAGTATAGCATGAATTTGTCTGTAGTATTCCAGAACTTTTTCTTTTAAAACATTTTTGTCTAATTTAGATAAATCGACAGAGTTTTGCCAGCCATCTAAAACGAAAGGTAATTCGACTTCAATTTCGGTAGAAATTTCAAAATATGGATAATTGATATTTTCACTTAATCCACCCCATGGAGATTCAATTTTAGGATGAAATTTATACATTGAGGCTTTCCATTTATCTGGATCTGCTTCTGCGCAATAAAAATCTATAAATAGTACTTCTTCTTCTGTCAAAGTTTTTTGTCCTTTTCTAGGAAACATTTTCCCCACAATCTTATGTTTTCCACTTTGTAACAAAACATTGTTTATGTCAGTTCCTCCTGCATATCCACCACTTTTGGTTTCTTCTCCATACCATTCAACAACTGGAACATCATTTACCAATATTGTTCCAGAACAATAGATATGTGGGTCTATTGTGTACAAGGGGTTTAGTAATTTATTCATGGAGCTATTTTGGAAAGATATCTACTTTTTAACATTTGATAAATTCATTTTTTATAAAAAATAAGGACAAACCAAACGTATAATTATATTACAGTTAATTTTCCTCCTTTTTCTTTTCGTTGAAATCTAAAATCTAAATGTATAACCTCGGCAGGATTCTTTTTGTTTTTCAATTTTATAATTCCTTCTCCGTCTGCTTTATGCAAAAACATAACCAGTTTGCCATATGCTTGATATTCTAATTGAAATGTTTCTTCAAACAAAGGTTCTAATTCATAATCATTATCCTTTATTATTTTTACAAATTCGTTACTTCTTAACTCTTTTTCGTTTTCTCTATAGTGGAGTGTTGCCGTAACAAGTTCTTCTCTCTCTTTTACTAAAGATAGATATGCTGCAACATCTTTTTTTGCTATTATATCATGAATTTTTTGATATTCTTTTAGCAGTTCAGTCCTAATGTCTTTTTTTTCATCATCTTGTTCTTTTTTTAAATTAATAGAGTTTCTCCATCCAATTTTATCAAAATCTACCTGAGCATCAAAAGTACTTCGCCATTCATATATTGGTAAACCTTTTAGCGGAAGAGGTTTCTTTTGTTCATAATGAGCTTCAACATAATCTGGATTACCTAATTCTCCTTTATTATCAACCCATTGTTCGGTAGTTTGATCTAGATCTATTCCATGTTCTCCATTCATATTTAAATTATATTCTTTGGTCCTTAAATCTCTATTTTTAAAGTAAGAGAAAGTTAATCCTACATAACCTCCTTCATCAAAAACAGGCTCATTATATTTAGGATACATGCGAATTTTTATTTCATGAGTACCACTCGCAAGTAGCAATTGATTAATATCGAAGTTAGTGCTAACTCCTGCGCCGTTTTTTGTAGATTCTCCCATTTCTTTATAAAATAAGACATCATCTATAAAAGCTTCAAACTGGCAGTTATTGCTTCTTAAATAAATTCTGTTTGTTCTTTGTTCTGTAATTGTTGTGTCTTTTTTTAGGGGATATTCCATTGTGTTTTTGTTCTTATTGATTGTTTGATTTCTTACTTTCCAAAAAGGTTCTTTTTTATTTATTTTTTCTTTTATTTCTTGTGATAAGTTTGATTGACAAGAGAATAGAATACACAAAAAAAATGTCATTATTGATAGCTTCATTTTTTAATAATTAGAATATATATATAGGATCAAATTTTGCAATATCGGATTTTAAAAAAGGTTCGCCTTCATTACTTATCTGCAGTGTTTTTTTAAAGCCGTTTATGACTAATTCTGCTTTTAGTGTAATTATTAATCCCGAAAAGCCAATTTCAGGTTTTGCATATATACCTTTTTTATCTGAGTCAAATAGTATTTTTGCTGCAAAATGAGCGTCAGCTTTAACATTAGCTCTTAATTTAACTATAACGTCTGCGCTCCATACTTTAGATTTAACTTCAAATTGGATGTCTAATGTAACTTGTATTCCTACTTTGGCACCTAAATCAAGATTTCCTCCTTTTATACCGGTAAGACTATTAATTTCTACAGCTTTGAAGTCAAAGCTAATTGAGCCATAAAATTTAGCTTCAAAAGTTATTCCTCCGTGTAAAGCACTTAATGCAACCTGTGCTCCTGTAACCATAGCAGCTACAGCTGGATGCATGCGGCTTCCTAAAGCTAATAAGTCTATAATAAAATTAGCTCCCATTAAAGGATCAGCCTTAAAATTTAAGGTGCCCACTGTGGCAATTTGAGAAGCAAGATTATCTTGGCCTTTTTCAAGATACCAGCTTATACTTGCATTTAAGGAGGGAGATTGTATTTCGAATATGAAAGGTGTTTTTGATAAAGCAGCTCCTTTAGGGAATCCACCTAAAGTATCTTGTACTTTATCTGCCATTTTTTTATACTTTAAAAAGATATTAAGAACTTTTCGCAGCTTTTCTGCAAACTCAAATCCAAGTTCTCTTTTTTCTCTTTTGTCGTCCCATTCAGCAATTAATTTTAGCTCAAATTTAGAAAGCATTTCAGGGCTGTTTTTTTCTAATCTGGCATTTTCTTTACCAACAGATACAGCCTTAGATTGTGCCTCTCTCATATTGCGAGTAAGTTCTTTTACTCTTTGTAAATCTCCTAGCCTTTGGGCTAGTTCCTTTTCGTTTAATGATTTTTGATACTTTAATTCTTGAGGAGATATTTTTCGGCTATACTCTGGTAAATTTCCATGGGTATAAGCCGCAGAATTACTGAAGTTAAAAGAAAACTCCAATGTCCATTTAATGTCAGGGTATACTATTAGACTAACAGTTGAATTTTCATCATTAGAAAAGTAACGACAGGAATGCACGTGAATATTATAATTATTTGGAAAAACTTTTGGCCAGATGTATTTTAAGGGAGAAATATTCCACCATGCTAAGTTAGACTTTATTGGAAAATCTAACTTATTTGTAACGGTATCTATAGATTTTGTATATTCTGGCGAAGTAATTTTAATGTTTTTTTTATGTTTTCCTTTTTCCCTAAAACATGCCTTGTTTTGATATTCTGTAATGTCAATCGTAATATTCTTATCAAGGCTTGGTGCAATCGTTTCGTGTACTATTGTTTGTGCATCATGTGCGTAATAATTAAAAGAAATATCTACGCAACGATTCCGTTTATATTCTTTTTCATCTCTGTATTTTAGATTGTCCCGCGCTTGTTTGTCATCTGTGGGGTTTACTTCTCCATGCCCAACAGAAGTTATTAGCCTGCTATCAAGACCACCATCAACAAAAACTTTTTTTACAGCATCACTTCGTTGCTGTGATAATTTTTGGTTGTAATTTTCTTTTCCTATTACACAGGCATGACCGTCAATTTTAACCGTTGAAAATTGATGTTCCAGTAAGAACTGTAAAGTATTGTTAAGTAATGTTTTTCCTTCTGGTGTTATAACGTACTTGTCAAATTCAAAGAGAATTGCCTTTCTTATTGGTTCTTTTGTAAGAACCTGATCTGCTAATTTTTTTCCATTGTCAAAAATTATGGTTTTAATTTTTGATATTTTTCCATCTTCTTTTTTGTCTTCAATAATAGTAATTGTTTCGAATTTGCAAGGCTCAAATCTTGCTGCATTTTTGTCCGGTTCTCCTGTTTTTAGTGGAGACATATTTGTTGGAGGTTTTACCTCTTTCGAAACAACTTTTTTATTGATTTTTAAGAAGCGGGCATGTATCGTTTCATTTTTATCATTGAGAATATATAGTTTATGAGCCGGATCAAAAACTTTTACATAAAACTCTTCGGTTTCTTTTACACCTTTCAGTTTAGCATACCAAGAATAGGTGTTTTTGATTTCAAGATTTATTTCTCCATCAATTACATCAACACTTGTATATCTGAATACAGGAGTCTTGCCATCATCTGACTTTCTAAAAACATCAACACTTAAATTTAAATTCCCATTTAACCCTTCGGTTACCAAATTTAGATAGACAGTTTCTCCACAGTTAAATAAATGACTTTTTCTAACATCTTTTCCGTCGTTTGTTGTACACCATTTACTGCTTACTATTTTTGCCGGGCAATAACCACTTATTTTCAACCCAGTCTGGTTTATCAAGTCGCGTTTTCCAGAAAGACTAGCTTCAAGATAATATTCATACTGTCCACATAAATTCTTAGGAAGCTTTATACCGTATGCTCTGTTGAAAGATAATGTCTTTTGCAAAATGATGGTTTTAGCCTTAAAGTCTTGAAAAATCCAAGTTATATTCTTCTTTTTATCTGTTTCAGGGGTTCCATCGTACCATTGATCTACTTCAAAAAATACATACTCATTTGGACTAATAGCCGCCTTTTTATTAGGAATAGATAAGTTACTGCTTACCTTTCCTTCACCCGTCCATTTTATTTTTTTAACACCTTTTGCCATTATAAAAATATTTTTTAATCAATTATGCATCGCTTATTCCCTCATGCTTCGCTTCCTTTGTGTACATTTCCCTAACATCTACCATTGGGTTTACCAGATTATGTACCATAGGCTCTGCGTTTTTAAAATTTTGTTCGCCAGGTTCTGCTGTTTGTCCGTGGTCTGTAATTTCGATACAATCCGGAGCACCCATAGGGCAGGTTGCTTTACTGTTTTCGAGAAGTATTTTGCCCTGATTGCTAAGGGTTACTTTTTCATAAAAACCGCTCCATTTTGTTATTTGTGCCTGACAAGGCAAAAAGCTATTACCCGCAGGTTGTTTTTTGCATTTTCCAAAAGTGTTTTTTTCTAAAGTCTGCCCAATTTCTTTAGTAGTAGCAATTAGTTTTTCTGATTCTTCCTTATCATTTCCAAAATGTTTTTTGTGTGATTTGACCTTAATTTTATCCGTTTTAGATGGGTCTTCGCTAAACTTGCATTTGCAGGTAGCCCCCTGGACTACAAAATGTTTTTCGCTCATAATTTAGGTTGTTTAAAATTGCCACCACTTTTTTTGAGGCTGGGTTTCTTCGATAAATAATTCCTGTTTCGGCGTTGCGCTGATTTCTTTGCGATCGTTTAAGTTAGAAATGGAAACCGAGTATTTCTGCGGGACATCGAGTTCTAAATTGCAGGATATAAAAATGCTCTCGGGAATATAATCCTCAGGGTTTAAAAAATATTTTGCCCTGTAGCTGCCAAGAGCTTGTTGCTCTGAATACTCTTTTACGGGTATTTGCAGCTCGTTTTCAAAGTCGGTTTTGGCGCTGTCATCACAGAGTTTCCCGTTAATGTCCATCACTAAAAAATTATCGACATCCAGACGATCCTCTACTTTTTGATCGACTAGATATTTTATATTTTCAGTTTTGGCAATAAGAGGGAAATCAATTTCTTTCTGAATTGATAATGAAGGAGGATATTGCGTATGGATTCCATTAAAAAAGGCATTTAAAAACCAGTCTTTTGAAAGGGAAATATATAAGGAATCACTATCTTCTAAATTTCTGTCGTAAAGAGACAGGTATTTTTCGACATAATCTCCTTTATAATATTTCAGGATTTGCTTTTTGGCTTCGTTCCAGCGTTCTTCAATCTGGCTAAAGTTGTTAATGTAAACCCATTTTCCGTTTTGGTCCACAACAACTAACAAAGGATATAGGGCAGCAGAAGCTTTTTCGGCAATTTCTTCGGCCATAGTGCTGGCGGCGGTATCATTAATATAAACTTTTCCGATACGGGTCACTTCAAAAAAATAATAACCGTTTTCGTTTTTTGCTTTCCATTCAACACTCATCTCCTGTTTTATGGTATGCGTTTCCGATCCGTTTTCTATGGTATAGAGTACGCCATATGAGTTGCTGACTTTTGCATTATTCAAAGACATTTTGAAAGAAGCTTCATGAAAAACTATTTTTTTACGGTTTTTTTCTTTTTCCTCATCAGAAAGTTCTATTTCGGGAGGTGGCAAAATAAGGTATTCAAGCCACGATGGAAAATCAGCTTCAATTAAATCCTGTAAAGGACAAAATTTATTGTGATAAGCCCTAAGTATATAGCTATCAATGCCTAAATTTTTAGCGACACTCGTAAGTGTATCGCCTTTTTTAATCGAATAAGTTAAATAATCCGTGTAAGAAGGCTCTGGAATGTAAGACATATAGGTTTGACATTTGGGGTGTTCAAATATATGTTTTTTCTTTCAATTTTTTAAAATGATGTAAAAAAAAGACTGCCTTTTAAAGCAGTCTTTCTATTTTATGCATAATATGTTTTTTTTACCAGAACTTAACGTATAACGCTACAATAACTAATAAAGTGATTACAATTAAAACAGTTGTCTGTGGTTTTACAGAGAACATTCCTGGCTCAGTTTCGAAAGCTTTAGGGTTCACTTTTGGTCCTGCAAAACTCATTGCTACCATTACAAGTGTTGTAAAGAAGAATGATAATCCCATACAGATGTGGAATGGAATTTCGTAGATACCCTTAGCATTTTTATAAGCTGTGTATAATAAAGTCTCGTTTCCGAACAAGGCAGGAGCATATTCATTAAATAAAACAGATAACACAAATCCTAAAATTACACCCACAATAGCTGCAGCTCCGGTAGTTCTTTTCCAGAACATACCTAAAACGAACATAGCAAATACTCCAGGGCTAATGAATCCTGTATATTTTTGGATGTATGTGAATCCACCAACACCGCCAATTCCTAGAACATCATTCCATGTAAATAAAACAGCTAAAAGCATCGCTGCGAAAACAGCATAACGGCCAATGTTTACCTGATGTCTGTCGCTGGCGTTTTTCTGAATGTATTTTTTGTGAACGTCTAAGGTATAAATAGTAGAAATACTGTTTACTTTACCCGCTAATGAAGCTACGATAGCTGCTGTTAAGGCTGCAACAGATAATCCTTTAAGACCTGTAGGAAGGAAAGTTAACATAGCTGAGTACGCTCCGTCTTTTCCTCCAACTAATTGTGGCAGATCACCATTTTGGTATAAAACATAAGCTGCAATACCAGGCAACATTACGATAACAGGCATTAATAATTTTAAGAAACCTGCGAACAAAATACCTGTACGGGCAGTTTGCAAATCAGCACCCAAAGCTCTTTGCGTGATATACTGGTTACATCCCCAATAGTTAAGGTTGATAATCCAGATACCTGCAAGGTAAGACATCATTCCTGGGAAAGTAAGGTATTTGTCAATTTCATTTTGCGTAGAAGTTGCCGTTGGCTCAGGAATGATCATTTTGAAATGCTCCGGAGCTTTTTCCATCAAAAGGTTGAAACCTGCAAGAGCGTCTTTTCCGAAACCAAAACTGTCTGCTACTACAGTCAAAGCAATGTAAGAAGTAACCAAACCTCCAATGATTAAAACTGCTACCTGAATAACGTCTGTATAAGCAACCACTTTCATACCTCCTAAAGAGATAATTAATGCAAAAACAGCCAGACCAACCATAATGACATGCAGATACTCACCACCTGCCAAACCGTTAATGGCAACCGCTCCTAAATATAAGATAGAAGTAAGGTTTACAAAAACGTATAAAAACAACCAAAAAACTGCCATAATTAAGGCCGTAGATTCGTTGTAACGTGTTTTTAAGAATTGTGGCATCGTATAGATCTTATTTTTTAAGTATACCGGGATAAACCAAACGGCAACGATAATAAGAGCAATAGCGGCAATCCACTCGTAAGCAGCAACTGCAATTCCTAAGAAAAAGCCCTCACCGCTCATTCCGATAAATTGTTCTGCTGAAATGTTTGAAGCAATCAATGAAGCTCCAATTGCCCACCATGTAAGGGTTCCTTCTGCAAGGAAATAAGCCTTGGCATCGTGTTCGTTTTTTTCGCGCTTGCGATAGATGATGTATCCATAAATGGACACAACGAGGAAATAGATAATAAATACTGCATAATCTGCAAAAGCAAGGTTCTGGCTCATTTGTTAGTAATATTTTAAATTAATATTAAGTGATTTTTGAAGTTTTAAATTTTATGAATGTCAAAAATAGTTTATAGTGGTTGCGAAACTAAGTAATTTATTCTTTTAATTCGAAAAAAATACGATATGTATTTTAATTCTGCCATTTTTTTAGCAAATCGAAAATCAAAAATAAAGTAAAAATAGTTACGGACAACATAAATAAATGTATTTTTTACATTTGTAACAAAAAGATACAATTTGTATATTTTATTCAGAGTTATTGTTTTCTGATTTTTTGTTCCCATTTCCAGGCACTTGCAATCGCTTCATCAAGGCCTAATTGCGTTTTCCAGCCCAGAACATTATTAGCTTTGTCTGTATTCGCATAGGCTTCTGTTACATCACCTTCTCTTCGGGCTACAATTTTATAAGGTAATTTTTGTCCGCTTGCTTTTTCGAATGCCTTAATTACTTCTAAAACAGAACTTCCTTTTCCGGTTCCTAAATTGAAAACCTCCAGTTTTTCTGTATTGGTTTTGTTTACCAGTCTTTGCATGGCAATAACATGTGCTTTTGCCAGATCTACGACATGAATATAATCACGAACACAGGTTCCGTCAGGAGTAGGGTAGTCGTTTCCATAAACTGCTAATTCTTTGCGTAATCCAACACCTGTTTGAGTGATAAAGGGTACTAAGTTTTGCGGAACCCCAAGCGGTAATTCGCCAATTTCGTTTGACGGGTGTGCGCCAATCGGGTTAAAGTAGCGTAATAAAATAGCATTCAGGTTACTTACTTTAGTCACATCAGTAATAATTTCCTCTCCAATTTGTTTGGTATTTCCGTAAGGTGACATTGCTGGCTGGATAGGTGTTGATTCTGCAATTGGCATCTTTTCGGCCTGACCGTAAACCGTACAGGATGAACTGAAAATAAAGTTTGCCTCAGGTTTTTTGTTTAATTCCTGCAAAATGTAAACCAACGAGTTTATATTGTTTTCATAATATAATAAAGGATTCTGAACACTTTCTCCAACAGCTTTTGAAGCGGCAAAATGAATAACGCCTGAAACATCAGAATATTTTTTGAAGAAATCCTGAACAGCAGTCTTATCCCGTAGATCAATTTGTTCAAAAAGTGGTTTTTTACCTGTAATTTTTTCGATACCATCTAAAACTTCAATTGAAGAGTTAGAAAGATTATCAATTACGATTACTTCGAAATTTTCGTTTTGTAATTCAACAACGGTGTGTGATCCAATAAAACCCAAACCACCTGTAACGACTATTTTCATTTTATTTATTTTTATAATGTATATCGGATAGTTCTCTTAAAACGGCAGCACTTTTTTCAGGTGTAATATCACGTTGGGATTCGCCTAACATTTCATAGCCAACCATGAATTTTTTTACGGTAGCAGAACGCAACAACGGCGGATAAAAATGCATGTGAAATTGCCATTCTTCGTGCGCTCCTCCATCTGTAGGTGCCTGGTGAATTCCTGAAGAGTATGGGAATGAAGTGTTGAAAAGATTGTCGTATTTCGTAGTCAGCTGTTTCAGGATAGTGGCGTAAGCGGTTACTTCTTCTGCTGTAAAATCAGTAATTTTGGTAATATGTCTTTTGCTGATAATCATCGTTTCGTATGGCCAGATTGCCCAAAACGGAACTAATGCTGCAAAATGATCATTTTCGATTACAATGCGTTCTTCTTTAATTAATTCAGCCTTAAGATAGTCCTGTAAAAGATTGCGGTTGTTTTTAATAAAATAATCTTTTAGGTTTCGTTGTGTTTTTTCAACCTGTGTCGGCAAGGAGGACTGAGCCCAGATTTGACCGTGCGGATGCGGGTTGCTGCAGCCCATAACACTTCCTTTGTTTTCAAAAATCTGAACGTGGTTGATATAATCGATATTGCCTAAATCGGTATATTCTTTTTGCCAGGTACGAATGATATTTTCAATGCCTTCAACTTCCATTTCAGGTAAAGTAAGATCGTGTCTTGGTGAAAAACAAACCACTCTTGAAATCCCTCTTTCCGGCTGGGCCTTAAAAAAAGTTTGTTTAATGTCGTCTTCGTACATGATTTCATCCTGCTTCATGGCTGCAAAATCATTTTCAAAAACAAATGAACTTTCGTAATTCGGGTTATTTACACCATTAGCACGAACATTTCCCGGACATAAATAACAAGTCGGGTCGTACTCAGGTAATTTTTCTGTTGAAATGGCTTCATTCTGACCCTGCCAGGGTCTTTTTGCACGATGAGGTGAAACCAAAACCCATTCATTTAGTAATGGATTGTAACGTCTGTGCGGATCTTCGTTAATATCAAAATTTCTCATTCTTAATTTGTATAAAGTGATGTTCCGTTTGAGACTTTCACATCATAAATTTTTAAATCAATTCCAAATGTATCAAAATAAAGGCTGGTAAATGCTTCTTTGACTCTGTTTTCGTTTCCTTTTTTGATTAAAGTAATTGCACAGCCTCCAAAACCGCCGCCCATTAATCGGGATCCGATTACACTTTCTTCTTTTTTAGCCTGTTCAACAATGAAATCCAATTCAGGACAACTCACTTCATAATCTTTTGATAATCCGTCATGGGTATCAAAAAGCAATTGGCCTAAAAGTTCAATATTTCCATTGTCTAAAGCCTCACAAGCCTGAGTAACACGCAAAATTTCTTTTACGACAAAATGAACTCTTTTAAAAACCACTTCAGACATTTTATCCTTAAGGCTTAAAACCTGTTCTTCAGTACAGTCCCTGAACGTTTTGATTTCCGGAAAATGATTTTTGATGATCGAAAGTCCTTCTTCACATTCTAGTCTTCTGTTGTTGTACTCTGATGTAAAAAGGGAGTGTTTTACATTACTATCAAATAAAACCAGCGAATAATCTTTGAAATCAGCATTGTGATATTCAAATTCCAAAGTGTTACAGTCTAATTTTATTACTTTGTTTTCAAGTCCGTGAACGCTTGAAAACTGGTCCATAATACCACAATTGATACCTACCCAGTGTTCTGCTTTTTGCCCCATAAGAGCAACATCAACTTTTTCAATTTTCAAACCGAATAATTCTTTGATTCCGAAAATCATTCCGCATTCTAAAGCTGCCGATGATGATAATCCTGAACCAACCGGAATATTACTGCTGAAAACACAGTTGAAACCTTCGAAAGAAAAACCATTGTCCTGCAATTGTTTGATAACGCCAAGGATGTAATTTGTCCAGACTACATCGCTTAATTCAATTTTTTGAGTCAGGTCAACTTCAAATTCTTCATTTAAATCGATGGCGATAATTTTTGATGTTTTCGAATTGCTTTTTTCAAAGGCAAAACAAATAATCTTATCAATTGCAGCAGGTAAAACATAACCGTCATTGTAATCGACATGTTCGCCGATGATATTGATTCTTCCCGGAGAAAGTACGATTTTTTGAGGAGCTGTCCCGAAAGATTTCTCAAAAAAAGCAGTGGTATTCTGTATTAAAATCTCGTTCATTATTTTTAATTTTCTGAATTGTTTAGTATAATTTTAATTTATATTTTCAAATCTATAAATAGTAGTCTGCTGGTATTCGTCTCCCTTTTTTAAAACAGCATTAGGAAAATGACTGTGATTTGGAGCATCAGGGAAATTTTGGGTTTCAAAACATATTCCGCTTACGGGAGTATAATTTGCATTTTCTTTTCCTTTCAAAATATCAAAACAATTTCCGCCTACATAAATGTGAACGCTTGGCTGATCCGTGTAAACGCTCATCTTTAAATTGTTTTTCGGACTGAATAACTGTGCTGCGATTGTTGCATTTGAATTGATAACAAACGAATTGTCAATAGAAGCAGGGCAGTTTTTTCTGTTCCTGAAATCGAAATTATGACCGTCGAGAGCAGTAAATTTTCCGGTTGGAATACTCTCATTATTGGTTTCCAGAATGGTATCAGCGTCAATAAACATTTCCTGATCCAATACATCTGAATCATGACCATTAAGGTTGAAATAACTGTGATGGGTTAAATTTATAATGGTATCTTCTGAAGTCGTTGCTTTATATTCGAGTTTTAATTCGTTTTCTTCCCTTAAGGTATAGGTTAAAAAAACCTGTAATTCACCTGGATAATTTTCTTCTAAATTTTCACTGATCAGATGAAAAGTTACCGACTGGTCTGTTAAATCAGTGACATCCCATATTTTTTGACCAAAACCGGTATTTCCTCCGTGCAAAGCATTTCCGTTATTGTTTCCTGCCAGTTGAAATGTTGTATCATTTAAAGTAAAATTCCCTTTGTTGATACGTCCTGCATAACGACCGACAGTTGTGCCAAAATAAGGTCCGCTAGGTAAACTATAGGAAGCAATATAGTCTTCGGGATTGTCAAAGCCCAAAACTACATCTGTCAGTTTTCCATCTATAGCCGGAACTTTTAATGAAGTTAGAGTCGCACCATAGTTCGTAAGCTGTACTCTCATTCCATTTTTATTGGTCAGTTCAAAGCAATAAATTTCTTCGTTATCAGGGGCTAAACCAAACAATTTGCAATTAGAGTAATCTTGTAAATGCGATATATGCTTTAAATTCATGTTATTTTTATCAAAAGTGAAAATTCAAAATTATATATATTTTCGTTTTTTGTATACCAGTACCTACCAGTTTTTTGTATATTGCCAAAAAAATCTTTTTGTATGAGTATCATTTCGATTCAAAATAATCTGGGTTTGCCAAAATATAAACAGATAATTCTTTCAGTTGAAAAAGCAATTGATGAAGAAAAGCTAAAAAAAGGGGACAGGCTTCCTTCTGTAAACAAGGTCTGCCTGGCATTTTCTTTATCTCGCGATACGGTTCTCCAAGCCTACGATGAACTTAAAAAAAGGGGAATAATTTATGCTATTCCCGGCAAAGGTTATTACGTTAAAAGTATTGAAACCAGTATCAAACAGAAGATTTTTTTGCTTTTTGATGAACTTAATATTTTTAAAGAAGACATTTATAATTCGTTTTTAAAAAATATTGGAAACAACGTTCAGGTTGATATTTTTTTCCATCATTTTAATGTGCCGGTCTTCAAAAAACTAATAAATGACAGCAATGGCAATTATACCAAATACATTATCATGCCAACCAACCTCACAGGTATAATTGAGACCATAAAAACCCTACCAGTAAACGAAGTGATTATCCTGGACCAGACCAATGCCGACTTAAAAATGTATCCTGCCATTTACCAAAATCACCAAAAAGATATTTTTGAGGGTCTTTTAAAAGGAAAGTCAAGATTTGACAAATACAAAAAGCTGATTTTAATTTTTCCGGGTTTCCGTGAGCCGTTAGGAATGAAAGCGGGATTTGAAAATTTTTGTGCAAAATATAAATTTGACTACGAAATCATCACTCAGTTCACCGATCATGAAATCGCAATAGGAGATTTATATGTGATTCCAAACGATCGTGATCTGGTTGGAGTAATCGAAAATGCCCGGAATCAAAACCTTAAATTAGGAACCGATTTTGGCATTATTTCGTACAATGAAACTCCTCTTAAAAAAGTTGTGGCACAAGGAATCACTACTATTTCGACCCACTTTGAAGGCATGGGAAAAATACTGGCCGATATGGTTCTCAAAGGGAAAAATGAACAGATAGAGAACAAATCGTCGCTGATTATGCGAAATTCACTTTAGATGAAATCCGTTTGGTGTAATTAGTTTTTGATGATAATTTTTCGTCAGTTCGAGTGATCCCGATTTTTCATCGGGATTGTATCGAGAACAGAAAAGTTATAATTAAAAACGGTTCTCGATATATTTTTTGTTCCGTTTCTCTGCACAAAAAACACTCGAACTGACGTTTTTAATAATTGCACTCAATGGGTCAAAATTTTGTTTATTACTACTATTCCCTTAGTTTTGGAAAAAAAACAATGAAAGTATTTGATGTAGCCATCATTGGAAGCGGTCCCGCCGGAGCTTCTGCAGCTTTTGAATTATCGAAAAGCGGAATTTCCACTGTCATAATTGAGAAAGAAATGCTGCCAAGATATAAAACCTGTGGTGGTGGTCTGGTGCACAGAGGAAGGATTAATATTCCTTTTGATGTTTCATCAGTCGTTGAAAAGGAATTCTACGAAGTCGATACTTATTTTTCAAACACAAATATCAAACTCACGACAAAAAGAGACAAGCCTATCATTAGTATGATTATGCGTGATGCTTTTGATAATCTGATTGTAGAAAAGGCAAAAGAAAATGGTGTTACTCTTTTACAAAATCATAAAGTTACGAATATCACTTTCGGAGAAATTCAAACGATTCATACTTCTGAAGGCGATGTACAGGCAAAATTTATTATTGCCGGTGATGGTGCCTTAAGTCCGATAGCTAAAATGGCAGGTTGGGAAGAAACCCGGACTCTTATCCCGGCTTTAGAATACGAGATAGAAGTTCCTCAGGCTGATTTTGAAAGATTATCAAAAAACGTCCGTTTTGATGTCGATGCTATCCCTTCTGGGTACGGCTGGTGTTTTCCTAAAAAAAATCACTTATCTGTAGGGGTTTGCATTTTAACAAAAGCGAACCGGAAGATTGATCTGAAAAAGTATTATGCAGCTTATTTAAAAACGTTGGGAATTACAAAAATTGTAAAAGAGGATGCCCACGGATTTGTCATTCCGGTTTCTCCAAGAACCGATACTTTCGTTCGAAATAATGTTTTTTTAATTGGCGACTCAGCAGGATTTGCAGACCCTGTTTTGGCTGAAGGTATTTCAAACGCCATATTAAGCGGAATTTTAGCAGCACAATCTATTATAGAAGGGAAACTTGACCCTGTTAGGTCTTCAGAATTGTACCATGAAAAATTAGAAAACAGCATTTTACCAGAAGTAAAAGCGGGAGTCACATTAGCCAAAATTTTCTACAGCAAAAGGGTCTTGCGCAATTTCGTTGCCAAAAACTACGGTACTGTTTTATCCAATGCGATGACAGATATTTTTATGGGAACCAGAACGTATCCTAAAGATTATAAAAAGACGATACGGGAAAAGATTAAAGGTGCTATTTTTTGATTTAAAAAGCCTCCAATTCTATAAGTTCAGAATTCATTTCTGAATCAAACAAAAAACCCTGAAGATCTAACTTTCAGGGTTTCGTTTTTAAAGTATTCACAGACTAAAAAGTCTAGGTCTGCGGTTTATTTTTATAAATTTAAGACAAAATCATTAAGTAATTTTTCTTCATATTTTTCTTTATTGAACGTATATAAATAGGAACCTTTTCTGGAAGACTGCATGTCTTTTTCGTCGAGTTTATTTAAAATTTCCAAAGAATTGATTTTACTTATAAAATTACGTTTGTCTAATTCTTTGCTTAAAATGGCTTCATATAATTCAAGCAATTGTCGCATGGTGAATTTTTCCGGCAGTAATTCGAATCCAATTGGTTTTATCGAAGTTCTGTAACGTAACCTTTTAATGGCATGTTTGACCATTTCGTTGTGGTCAAAAATAAGGTTCGGGGCATCCACAACGCTAAACCATTCTGCATGATAGTTTTTAATGAGTTCTGTATTATGGTTTTCAATATTAATGAGTGCATAATAAGATACAGATATAGTCCTGTCGACTGGGTCACGATCTATTTCGCTATAGGCGTGCAGCTGTTCCATATAGATATCCTGCAGTCCGGTATAGGTACTCAAAATACGAATGGCGGCATTGTCTAATATTTCATCACGTTTTAAGAATCCGCCAATTAAAGACCATTTTCCTCTTTCAGGTTCAAAATCTCTTTTAATTAAAAGTATTTTTAATCCCTGATGATCGAAACCAAAAATGATACAATCGACTGCTAATAAAACCTTATCCGCAGAACTATAACTATTTAACATATACTGTAATTTGGGAGTAAATATATAAACTTCCTAATAGGTTTCATAATTTATTAATGTATATGGAACACTTAATTAATTATGGTCGGATTAAAAGTAGTAATTATTATAGTTGCTTGTAATATTTAGATCGATAATTATTTAGTAGATGTTTGGGATAATCATTGTTAATAAAGCCTCTTTGATCAAAATTTATAAAATACATCTTTTTAATTTCTTACAAAAAGCATAAAATTATTAAAACCAAATTTTTATGTAATAATTCACATTTTTCTCGAAAATTATCTTTATTCATAAAAAATTTATGCTACCGGTTGCGTTTTTAGAATAAAAAATAAAATTTGAAGGTTTGATTTGAAGTTAAATTGTGAAATATGCTCTAATTATACAGTTATTTTATCATATCAATTTGTTTTTAAGCTTTTTTTTTATTTAAATTTACAAATGTTAAAAAGACACTTAATGAGTATATTGATTAAATTACTACTCAAAAGTTAGAAAAAATGGGTTAAGAACCATTCTTCTGAAAACTAAAAAACCAAGAAAACCATGAAAAAAAACCTTCTATTTTTACTTGTTGCACTTTCTTTACAAACAATTTCTGCACAGAACCAAACGACAATAATTGCTATAAAAAATGATGCGGCTGCTCCAACTATCAACAAAAATATTTATGGGCATTTTGCTGAACATTTAGGACGCTGCATTTATGGAGGATTTTTTGTGGGAGATACTTCTAAAATACCGAATACAAAAGGAGTTCGAAATGATATCATCGCGGCTTTAAAAGATTTAAAAATTCCAAATCTAAGATGGCCTGGAGGTTGTTTTGCTGATACCTATCACTGGAAAGACGGAATTGGTCCTCAGGAACAAAGACCAACAATTGTAAATAAATGGTGGGGAGGTGTGACTGAAGATAATAGTTTTGGGACTCATGATTTTTTGAATATGTGTGAAGTTCTTGGAGCTGAGCCATACTTGTCAGGAAATGTAGGAAGCGGAACGGTTCAGGAATTAGCTGACTGGGTTCAGTACACCAATTTTAGCGGTAAAAGTCCGATGAGTGACTTACGCAGAAAAAATGGAAGAACAGAGCCATGGAAAGTTAAATTCTGGGGAATCGGAAATGAAGCATGGGGCTGTGGTGGAAATATGACTGCGGAATATTATGCAGGAGAATATAGAAAATTCGCCACTTTCATGTCAGATTGGGAAAATACAGGAGGCATCACACGTATTGCGTCAGGTTCAAATGGTTCAGATTACAACTGGACTGAAGTGATGATGAAAAACATTCCTCTTAATATGCTGGGCGGTCTTGGTGTACACCACTATGCTGTAATCGACTGGAACAAAAAAGGAGACGGTGTAGATTTTACAGAACTACAATATTTTCAAACCATGAAGTCTGCTTTGAAAATGGAAGAGCTAGTTACCAAACATGCCGCTATAATGGATAAATATGATCCTGAGAAAAAAGTAGCCATGCTGGTGGACGAATGGGGCGGATGGTATGAAGTAGAAAAAGGAACAAATCCGGGATTTCTATATCAGCAAAATACGATGAGAGATGCGGTTTTGGCCGGAGCAACGCTTAATATTTTCAATAATCATGCAGACAGGGTTCGTATGGCAAATTTAGCACAGTGTGTGAATGTGCTTCAGGCGGTAATTCTGACTGATAAAGCCAAAATGATTACAACACCAACGTATCATGTCATGAAATTATATGCGGTTCACCAGGATGCAAAATTATTACCTGTAAGCTTTCAATCGCCTTTATATACAGTTAATGGAGAAACCCTTCCGGCAGTATCGGCTTCCGCTTCAAAAGATAAAAATGGAGCAGTTCATATTTCTCTGGTAAATGTTGATTCAAAAAATAAAAACAAAATTGAAATAGATATAAAAGATCTGGGGGTTAAAAATTTCACAGGGTCTGTAATTACATCTTCAAAGCTGCAGGATTACAATTCTTTCGATACACCAAATAAAATTATACCAACCGTTTTTAAAGCTTTCGAAAATAAAAAAGGGAAACTGGAGATTACCATTCCGCCTTTCTCAGTGGTTGTTTTAGAAGGAAAATAGCTCAATATAATATGATGTAATTGATAAAATTATTATAAAAAATAGTAAGCTAATTTTATTAAGTGTTTTTTGTACACTTATAGGGTAATTATATTATATTTGTCGTCATTAAATGAATTTGAAATGAAAAACTATGTTATAGGATTAGATTACGGAACAGATTCTGTTCGTGCAGTGCTTATAGACACTGAAAATGGACAGGAACTGGCATCAAATGTTTCTCATTATAAAAGATGGAAAAACAAACAATATTGTGACGCTTCTATAAATCAGTTTCGTCAGCATCCTCTGGATCATATTGAAGGACTGGAAATTACCATTCAAAATGTTGTTAAGGAAAGCAAAGTTGATCCTGCTGCTATAAAAGGTATCTGTATTGATACCACAGGGTCTTCTCCGGTTCCGGTTACAAAAGATGGGACTCCATTGGCTTTGACAAAAGGTTTTGAAGAAAATCCAAATGCAATGATGGTGTTGTGGAAAGATCATACTGCCATAAATGAAGCGAACGAAATCAATGAACTGGCAGTAAGCTGGGGCGGAGAAAATGTAACAAAATATGTGGGCGGAATCTATTCATCAGAATGGTTTTGGGCAAAAATCCTGCACATTGCCAGAGAAGATGAAGCAGTTCGAAATGCAGCACACACCTGGTTGGAGCACTGCGATTTAATGACTTATTTGTTAATTGAAGATAAAGATTTAAAAACATTCAAAAGAAGCCGTTGTGCAGCAGGACATAAAGCCATGTGGCACGAAGACTGGAACGGACTTCCGCCGGTTGAATTCTTAGAAAAATTACACCCTTATCTGGCAACGCTTCGTGGCAATTTATACGATGAAACCTATACTTCCGATTTAGTTGCCGGAAAATTGAGCAAAGAATGGGCAGACCGTTTAGGACTTACAACAGATACAGTTGTAGCTGTTGGGACTTTCGACGCACATTCAGGAGCTGTAGGAGCTAAAATCGGCGAAAATACTTTGGTTCGCGTTATGGGGACTTCAACCTGTGATATTCTGGTTGGTTCTTATGAAGAAGTAGGTACAAAAACCGTTCGCGGTATCTGTGGTCAGGTTGACGGATCTGTGATTCCGGGTTATATCGGTCTTGAAGCAGGTCAGTCTGCTTTTGGCGATTTACTGGCATGGTACAAAGAATTGCTAATGTGGCCAACAGAACAATTATTAAGTTCTTCATCAATTTTAGATGAAACTCAAAAAGAACAATTAAGAGAAGAATTCAGTGATAAATTAATTGTAGAATTAACGAAAGAAGCTGAAAAGATTCCATTGTCTGAAAGTGTGCCAACCGCTTTAGACTGGATCAACGGACGCAGAACTCCGGATGCCAATCAGGAAGTAAAAAGCGCCATTTCAAACTTATCTTTAGGAACAAAAGCACCTCATATTTTTAAAGCTTTAGTGAATGCCATCTGTTTTGGATCTAAAAAAATCGTGGATCGTTTTGAAGAAGAAGGGGTAAAAATTGACAGCGTTATCGGTATCGGTGGTGTTGCCCGTAAATCTCCTTTCATCATGCAGACTTTGGCAAACGTTTTAAACAAACCAATTAAAGTAGCTCTGTCAGATCAGGCTCCGGCTTTGGGAGCTGCCATTTATGCTGCTGTTGCTTCCGGAATTTATCCAAATGTAATTGAAGCCAGTCAAAAAATGGGAAGCCCTTTTGAAAGTGAATACACCCCGGAACTTGACAAAGTGGCTGCTTACAACAAATTACTTTTGGCATACGATCAATTAAGCAGTTACGCCGATCCATCTATTAAAATTACAGAAAATGAGTTCTCTTTATAAAGATTTAAAACAAGAATGCTACGAAGCCAACATGCAGTTAAATGCGTTGAATCTGGTGGTTTATACTTTTGGAAATGTAAGTGCAGTGGACAGAAAAAATGGTGTTTTTGCCATTAAGCCAAGCGGTGTTCCTTACGAAGATTTAAAGCCTGAAGATATTGTGATTGTTGATTTTGATAATAACATCATCGAAGGAACTATGCGTCCGTCATCCGACACTAAAACGCATGCTTATTTGTATAAAAACTGGCCTAATATTGGGGGAGTTGCCCATACACACGCAACGTATTCAGTAGCCTGGGCGCAATCTCAGCGAGATATTCCAATCTTTGGGACAACACATGCAGATCACTTAACTGCTGATATTCCTTGTGCTCCGCCAATGGCAGATTCGCTTATCGAAGGAAACTACGAACACAATACCGGAATTCAGATTTTGGATTGCTTTAAAGAAAAAAATCTTTCCTACGAAGAAGTTGAAATGGTTTTAATTGGAAACCACGGTCCGTTTGCCTGGGGAAAAAATGCAGCAAAAGCAGTTTACAACAGTAAGGTTTTGGAAGTTGTAGCCGAAATGGCGTACCTGACTTTACAAATAAATCCAAATGCACCAAGACTAAAAGATTCATTAATAAAGAAACATTACAACCGCAAACACGGAAAAGATTCGTATTACGGACAGTAAAAAATTTAGTTTCAGGTTTCATGTTTCAAGTTGTTGGGACGTAAATTGAAACCTGAAACTTGGAACAAAATAACAAAACATAAATAACAAAGGTTTTCCACGATTTCACAACTTGAAACTTGAAACAATGAAAACCTGAAACAAAATAAACAAAAAGTAAAAAATGATAGATATCTCTCAAAAGGAAGTATGGTTTGTAGTAGGAAGCCAGGAATTATACGGTGAAGAAACACTAAGAAAAGTAGCAGAACATTCTCAGATAATAGCAAAAGGATTAGGGGAATCGTCTCAAATTCCTGTAAAAGTAGTTTATAAAGATGTAGTAAAATCACCTGCTCAGATTTTAGATGTTTGTCTGGCGGCAAACACGACTAAAAACTGTATCGGACTGATTACCTGGATGCATACATTTTCACCTGCAAAAATGTGGATTGGCGGATTAAGTATCCTTAAAAAACCATTATGCCACTTACATACACAATACAACGCTGAAATTCCATGGGGATCTATCGATATGGATTTCATGAACCTGAACCAATCAGCTCACGGAGATCGTGAATTTGGTTTTCTAATGTCCAGAATGCGTAAAAAACGTAAAGTGGTTGTAGGTCACTGGGAAGACGAAAGAGTTCAGAAAAAATTAGGAATCTGGACAAGAGTAGCTTTAGGATGGGATGAACTTCAAAACCTGAAAGTAGCCCGTATTGGAGACAATATGCGTGAAGTTGCCGTTACGGAAGGTGATAAAGTAGAGGCTCAAATCCGTTTCGGAATGTCAGTTAACGGATATGATTCTTCTGATGTTACCAAGCATATTGAGAAAGTTACTGATGCCCAATTAAATGATTTACTGGCAGTTTACGAAGCGTCTTATAACTTGACGGATTCTTTAAAAGAAGGCGGAGCGCAAAGAAGTTCATTAGTAGAAGCAGCAAAAATAGAATTAGGATTAAGAGCTTTCCTTGAAGAAGGCGGTTTTGGAGCTTTTACAGATACATTCGAAAACCTTGGTGCATGGAAACAATTACCGGGAATCGCAACACAAAGATTAATGGCCGATGGTTATGGTTTTGGTGGTGAAGGAGACTGGAAAACAGCGGCAATGGTAAGAGCATTAAAAGTAATGAACATTGGTCTTGAAGGCGGAACTTCTTTCATGGAAGATTACACGTATCATTTCACACCTCAAAAATCATACGTTTTAGGATCGCATATGTTGGAAATCTGTCCATCTATTGCTGACGGAAAAGCTTCCTGCGAAGTGCATCCTTTAGGAATTGGCGGAAAAGAAGATCCGGCTCGTTTAGTATTCAACTCACCTGCAGGAGAAGCAATCAACGTTTCATTAGTGGATATGGGGAACCGTTTCCGTTTAATTGTAAACGAAGTGATTGCGGTTAAACCAATGGCTGAATTACCAAAATTACCGGTTGCAAGAGTCTTATGGGATTGTAAACCAAACCTTGATATTGCTGCTACAGCATGGATTTTGGCAGGTGGAGCACACCATACGGTGTACAGTCAGGCAGTTACAACTGAATTTATGGAGGATTTTGCAGATATCGCCGGAATTGAATTATTGGTGATTGATGAAAAAACAACTATCAGGGATTTCAAAGATAAAATTAATGCTAATGAAGCGTACTACCATACGTTTCAGCACGGATTATAATCTGGTCCAAAGTTCGAAGGTCATAAAGTCATAAAGATTGGTTAACTTTGAATCAATTGGCTTTAAGACTTTCGGCTTTAAGACTTTACTAACTTAAAAAACCAGTATTTATGAATGTATTAAAACGTTGTGCTTTCGGAATTACGATAATCGGTTTGACAGCACTTTCTGTTCAATGTAAAAGCGATAAAAAAATGGAGTCGAACACCACTCAAAACGCAAAAGATTCTGTAACAATTGTAAAATCAGATTACGGTACAACTCCAAAAGGAGAAAAAATTGAAAGCTACAAGCTGAAAAACCAAAACGGAATGGAAGTAGATATCATCACTTTTGGTGGTATTATTACAGACTTAAAAGTGCCAAACAAAGACGGTGTTTCTGAAAATGTGGTTACGGGATTCAATTCCCTTGAACAATACATGAAACCAAACCCTTTCTTTGGGGCTTTGATTGGACGTTTCGGAAACCGAATTGCAAAAGGTAAATTTACATTAGATGGTAAAGAATATACATTAGCCATCAACAATGCTCCAAATGCACTGCACGGAGGACCGGAAGGTTTTTTCAGGGCTGTATGGAAAGCAGAAGAAGCTAAATCAGGAGAGTCAGCTGTTTTGAAATTATCTTATTTAAGCAAAGATATGGAAGAAGGTTACCCTGGAAACTTAAAAGTTATTGTAACCTATACGTTAACGAAAAACAACGAACTAGAGGTACTTTACGAAGCAACTACAGATAAAAAGACTGTTGTAAACTTAACGCAGCACACGTATTTTAACTTATCAGGTGATTTCTCTAAAACAATTTTAGATCATGAACTTACGTTGAATGCGGATAAAATTGTTCCTGTAGATGCTACTTTAATTCCGACTGGTGAATTACAGGATGTTACTAATACACCATTTGATTTCAGAAAGCCAAAATTAATTGGAAAAGATATCGATGCTAAAGACGAACAATTAATAAGAGGAAAAGGGTACGACCATTGCTGGGTACTCAACAATCCTGAAAAAGGCAAAACCGTTATCGCTAAAGCTTACCATGCTGCGAGCGGAAGAGTTTTGGAAGTTACCACAGACGAACCTGGAATTCAGTTCTACTCCGGAAATTTCCTTGATGGAACTTTGCCAATGCGCAACGGCGGAACTTATGCGCACAGAACAGGTTTCTGTTTAGAAACACAACATTATCCCGATTCTCCAAACCAGAAAAACTTCCCAACGACAGTTTTAAATCCGGGCGAAAATTATAAAACGAAAACAACCTTTAAGTTTTCAGTTAAAAAATAAGTTTAATCAGTTTTGTTAGTTCAAAAACCTCGAAAGTTGTGATTTCGAGGTTTTTTTGTTTTGAAAGATGGGCAGTTAATTTTGTGATTCTTTTTTATATTTGAGAACATATAGACTTTAGCAAAGTTTATTTAATTTATAGACTATTTGAAAATTAAGTTAAATCTAATCGTTATGAATAATAGAAGCGAATTAAAATTATTAGCAAAAAAATACTTGTCTGCTCGACGTGAATTTCTTTCTGCTATCCGGGAAGATCATCCTGAGTTAGGAGGAAATGATAATATTGTTGGTCGTATTGGAGAATTTGTTGCGTTGCAATTTTTAGAAAACAGCAATCGGAGAGTACAGAAATGTAAAAGTGCTACTAACAAAGGTTTTGATATCGTGTGTTCTAACGGCAGACAAATTTCAGTAAAAACAATTACAGCGGAAAGTAAAACAGGAAGAAGTACAAAACTTAAGCAGCCTTGGCAAGAACTTATCATTATATACATAGGTAAGAATTATGAAGTTGAAACAATTGGTCACATCCATGTAGAAGATTATGATATTGCGATAAGTAAAAAAGCGGCTAAGGAGGATCAAGTTACAGATAAGAGATTGCTATTGGAAGGAGGATTGTTTTCAGAATATGGGAAATTATATACTGGAGAATTGGTAAAGAATTATTTATAACTTGCTTCCGACAACAGATTCAGAATTGTCGATTTAGATTTATCAAAGTTTGCACATTATACGGATTTTAATCCATCTCGAAAATCTAGTACTAGAATAGTTTTTGCCAAATGAAACTGAACCGTCTTTTAAAGTAATATGGAAAATAAAATCACTATACCAAAACCTTGTAATGAAAATTGGAATTCAATGTCGCCAGATAAAAACGGCAGATTTTGTAGTTCCTGTAATAAGACAGTAATTGATTTTTCAAAAATGGAGAACCCTGAAATTCAGAAATACTTCACTGAAAATTCAGGCAAGGAAAGTATTTGCGGGCATTTTAAAATGAATCAGATTGAAAGCGAAGAAAGTATTAAATATGAAAAATTAAGAAGCAGATTTAGCCGAATTAGAATAAAGCCAATTCAAAAAATCGCACTATTTTCATTGGGCTTAGCTTTTACTTTAACTAGCTGTATGGGCAAAGCAGCTGTATATGGCGAACCGGCGGTAATAAGCAACGATACAATAAATGAAAGTGAGATTAATCATAATGTAGAAAATGGCGAAAAGCAGCATGATTCTATAAAAAATGAAACTAATCAGGTAAAAATAAATAAATAAGGATTTAATAAAAATTAGTTATTAATTACTCCCATTAGTTCCTTATTAATAGATAATATCAATTAATTTATGACATTTAAGCATCTTTTTAAAGCAGCAATAAACTGGAAATCAAAGAAAGTTGAACCGGAACCAATTTCAAAATTTTACAGCAAAAGCCATAAAATTTCAATAGAAGGAAAATCAATTTTAGATGTTTCCGCAGCAAAAGCATTCAAAGGCGATCCCGAATTATACAATCCCGAAGATTTGCTTTTAAGCAGCCTGGTCTCCTGCCACATGATGTCGTATTTATATGTATGTTCCCAAAACGGAATTGAAGTTTTAGAATATACTGATAATGCCAAAGCAGTCCTTGAAGTTGCTGCTGATGGAAGCGGCCGTTTTACAGAAGTTCGTCTGTACCCAAAAGTGAAAATTGCAAATCCCGATAAAATTCAGGAAGCTTTAGATTTGCATATAAAAGCCAATCAATTGTGCTTTATCGCAAATTCCTGCAATTTTCCTGTTTTGCATAATGCCACTTGCGAAACGGCATAAAAAAAGAGACTGTTTTGATGAACAGCCCCTTCGTATATTGTGTGTTTTTTCTTTTTTTGGATTGGGTTTCTCAGAAGAGAATTAATTTTTCAAATCTTTGATTACTTTAAAAGCAACATCAACCTGCTCTTCTCCTACCAGAATCGTAAATTCGTTTGAAGTCGAAATTACCTCATTGATAATAATTCCTTCCCAGGCTAGACGCTGAAAAATGAAATAATAAATTCCGGGAACTACAATGTTTTCTTTTGGTAATTTTACAGTAATAGAGGCAAGATTATCCAATTTCTGAATCAGTTTTTCGCGGATAAAATGTTTCTCCACTAAATGGTTGATACTGCTGCTTACTACGATATTAGTTTCATTTACGCCTCTTGATGAGGTATAAAAAATATCAGACAGTACATTAATATCCGAAATCAAATCAGCCTGCTTGTTTAAAACAGTGTCAGAAGCTGCAAAAGTGTAATCTGTCAATTCAGAACGAACCGTGATTTCACCAATGTTTTTAATGACTTTGTTGATTTTGTGGTTCAGTTTAAAGTCTAACTCTTCTGTCAGTCTTTTTAGGGACATTACCACAGCACCTTGTTTCACTTCTTTACCGAATTCACTTTCGAGTTCGGTCATGATATTGCGCGACAGGGAAGTCAGGTTAATAATTCCAAGAGAAAGTGCATTGAGTAAAAATGGCTTGGTCTTGATGTAATTTTCTACAATAGAAGAAACGGTTTTCATAATCTTTAATTGTTTTTGAACGTAATTGTGTTAGTTTGGTTTGTTTGCGATGTTATAAATCTCTGCAAATATAAATTAAAAAACAATTTGTTACAAATATAACAATAAAAAATTATGTTAAAAATGATAAAAAGCGTCAGTAAGATGCTCAACAGCAAATGTTTCCTGTGTTTTATGGATGGCAATTATATCAAAACGGATTTCTAAATCATCGTCAAAATCCTTTTCCCTATCGTTTATGTAGGCATTTACTGCTTTTATGAGCAGTTGAATCTTTTTTGGTTTCACAAAATCCTGCGGCAAACCGAAATCTAAACTCGATCTTGTTTTAACTTCAATAACAGTTACAATATTTTCTTTTTTGGCAATAATATCAATCTCGGCTTTTTGAAAAGTCCAGTTTCTTTCTAAAATTGTATATTCGTTTTGAAGTAGAAATTCTACGGCAAGATCTTCTCCTTTTTTTCCGAGTTCGTTATGTTCTGCCATCAGTAAATTTAGAGGTTAAATGTTAAAAGTTAAATGTTGTATATGTTTGTGATAAATACTATGGAAAAAGTTATTTCAACAAAGCGTATAACTCTTAACCAATAACATTTAACTTTTTACTTAAAAAATAACCGTACTTCCAGAAGCATTCACTTCAATAGAAATCGTACTTCCCATAACAAGCGCACGATTGTCCTGAATATGGCCTGCCGGAAAATTAAAGATTACCGGAATATTGTATTTTTTAGTTACGTCATCAATAATTTCAAGGGCATTTTTTCCCCAAGGAATTTCATTGTCTTTCATTTTGGTCATACCGCCAATAATGATTCCTTTTAGATTTTCGATACAGCCGTTACGTCTCAGATTCATCATCATGCGATCAATATGATAGAGGTATTCGTCTAAATCTTCAATAAATAAAATCTTATCCTTACAGTCAATTGCAGATGGCGACCCTAACAGACTGTATAAGATAGAAAGATTTCCGCCCACCAATTCGCCTGTTCCTTTGCCATAACGGTTCATAGCATGGGGCGCAACAGAATAAGACAAAGGTTCGCCAAACAAAGCCGATTTCATCGAACTAATAGCAGCCGGAGTCGCACGCGGAATCGTAACCGGCATCACGCCATGAATCGATTTGTAACCCATTGTATTTAAATGATTGTGCAAAACGGTCACATCGCTAAAACCAACCACCCATTTTGGATGCTGTTTAAATTTGGTAAAATCTAGTAAATCCAGCATTCTAACAGTTCCGTAACCGCCTCGTACGCACCATATCGCTTTTATATTGGGATTATCCATTTGCTTTTGAAAATCGGCAGCGCGTTGTTCGTCTGTTCCGGCCAATTGATGGTAATCCAGACCAATTGAACTTCCGATTACGGCTTCTAAACCCCAGCTTTTGAGTAAATCTATGGTAGGTTTCAAATTGTCGTCAATGTTTTTTCGGGCTGTTGCTAAAAGAGCGACAGTATCTCCTTTTTGTAAATAAGGTGGTGTTATCATATTTTGTTGAGATTGACAGGTAAGGGATTGTAAAGCAAAAATAAGGAATACGAATCTGCAAAAAGGAAAAGGGCTGTTTATAGGAAGGAATGTGCTTGTATTCATTTTCTTTTTGGCTTTTGAAATTTATTATAACAAAGATAAAGATTTAAAAAAATAAAATCATTTGAAATTTCTTACAAATATAAAATTTCATTATTTTCGGCGATTTAATAAATCAATTTTTATGCAGATAATTAAACTTAGAATTTTTTTGATTTTCTTTTTTTCGATTACAGCTTTTGGTCAGGCTAAAAAATATAGCATTCACACAGTTGCTTTTTATAATTTCGAAAACCTTTTTGACACCATTGATGATATTTACACCAATGATAATGAATGGACACCAAACGGAACGCAAAACTGGACAACAGAAAAATACCATCAGAAACTGCAGAACCTTTCTAAAGTCATATCAGAAATTGGTAAACCTGAAAATCCAAATGCGCCTGTTTTTGTTGGAGCTTCAGAAATTGAAAACAGAGGCGTTCTGGAAGATTTAGTCAAACGGCTCGCATTATTACCTTTTGATTACGGAATCATCCATTTTGATTCGCCGGACAAACGCGGAATAGATGTGGCATTATTGTATCAGAAGAAATATTTTAAACCTGTGACTTTTTCAAATATACCTTTATATATATTGAAAAATAAAAATGTAGAGGAAGAGGAAAAAAATGAAGCATCACCGGATGAAGAAACAACAATAAAAAAGGAAAGCAATCGTGTTTTTACGCGTGACCAGCTTTTGATAACCGGTTTTCTGGAAGGAGAAGAAATCAGTATTATCGTCAATCACTGGCCTTCGCGTTCCGGTGGCGAAAAAGCGACAAGCGAATATCGCGAAGCAGCCGGAAAATTAAACCGAAGAATAATCGATTCGCTGCAGCAAATTAATCCAAATGCAAAAGTAATTACGATGGGCGATTTAAACGACGGTCCTTATAATAAAAGTATAAAAGTAGCTTTGGGGGCAAAATCCAAAAAAGCAGAAGTTCCGGAATTTGGTACCTACAACCCATTTGAAGAAATGGCAAAACGCGGGATGGGAACCACAGCTTTTCGGGATTCCTGGGATATTTTTGATCAGATTATCATAACAGAAACGCTCATAAAACCTGATTTCTCATCCTTCAAATTCTGGAAAGCGGGAATTTTCAACAAGCCCTATCTTATACAAACTTCGGGAAAATACAAAGGTTATCCGTTGCGGCACAGCACAAATGAAGTGGGTTTTAGCGATCATTTTCCGGTTTATATTTATCTCATAAAAGAAATGTAGATCATAAACACATTGCAGTGCGTCTCAACAAATTTTCGTTACCTTAGCATCTCGGAAACTTAGCAACTCAGAACCTTTAAAAAATGGCTATAGCAAAACCTTTCAACCTGACTAAATGGATAGACGAAAATCGTCATTTACTAAAACCGCCAGTTGGAAATAAAAATTTATACGTAGAATCCGGTGATTATATTGTGATGATTGTAGCGGGTCCAAATGCCCGAAAAGATTACCATTATAATGAAACAGAAGAGCTTTTCTATCAGCTGGAAGGCAATATAAAAGTGGTCATTCAGGAAGATGGAGAGCGTAAAGAAATGGTTCTGAATGCCGGCGATATGTATTTAAATCCTGCTAAAGTACCGCATTCTCCGGTTCGTTCCGAAGGTTCTATTGGTTTGGTAATTGAGCGAAAACGTGTCGGATTAGGCTACACAGACGGATTGCTGTGGCATTGCGACAACTGCAACCACAAATTATATGAAGTGTTTTTCGAACTACACAATATCGAAAAGGATTTCCTGCCCCATTTTGAACATTTCTATAATTCAGAAGAATTAAGAACCTGCGATAATTGCGGAACCGTTATGGAATCTGATCCGAGGTTTGTGGCTAAGAAATAATTTTAGATAAATTTATAAATACAAAAACCGATAGACTTTTTAAGTGTATCGGTTTTTTTTAGGAGCTTTTTCCCGCTATCCGTTGCAATCTTTTTTTCGATAAAGAATCTCAAAAAAGTATTTTCACTGCTATCGAGGCTATAAGTTTTTTGTGATTTCTAAAGAGGTTTTCTTAGCATATTCTAAAATTTTATCTTCTTCAATTAATTTTGAAAACTTTATTTTTTCCAATAATTTAACAGCATGATCATATTCTTTAAATAATTCTTTTGAACTTGGTTTACCTAATATAAGATCGAATCTCAAATTTTTACTTTTCGCATTTTCTTCTAAATCGATAAATTGTCCAAGATTTTTATATGCTTTATCAGCAATGCTTTTGGCTTCTTTTAAATCAAAACTTATTGGTTTTACAAGATTTAAACTTCCATTCTGCCAAGCATAATCAAAGGTAAAAACATTTCCTGTTTCATTCTTTAATTGATAATCAATAAAGAATTTTTTTTCATTTTTATTGATTTTTTCGAAATCTAATCCTTTTAAATTAGAAAAATATTTTTGTAATAATTTAGGTTCTTTGGGTTGATTACTAAAATGTTTAATATCGTCTATTAAAAATTTCTTTACAATAATTTCCTCTATAAATTCATTATGAAAATCATATTGTAAATTGTATTTGCAGTCTGAAAATTGAAGCGAACTAGAATCAATTGGTAATAAATTCTTTGAAATAAAATTTGTCAAATCGTTTACTTCTAAAGAATGAAAAATATCGTTGTCGATATGAGAAAATTTTTTAATTCGGAATTCAATCTGTTTTAAATACTCTTTTATTGTTTTTTCAGGAACATTGTCATATATGTATTTTATCCGACTTAAATTTTTAGAGTAAGTAAATGAAAATTTTGAAATATTACTAAAATATATAAGCACACCTATATTTATACTTTCTTCAAGAAAGGCATTATGCTTATATTTTAAAATGCAATATTTATAGAAATTATCTTTCATTTTATTATTCCAATTAAATGGTTGCTAATGAATGTACGATTATTTTTTATCCAATTAAGATAAGCAAATATTTTATCTCTATCACCATATTTTACACCAAAAGAATCTAACTCGTCAAAAATAATATTAAATCTATTAATATTCATAGTTTTTAACAATTCAAAAAATTCTGCAAACAAATTATTTTTAAATTTGAGTTCTTTTAAATGTCTTGCTAAAATATGCTTTTGATAAGAGTAGTTTCTTAAATAATTAAAAAAATTTGGATCTTCACTTGAATTGTTAATGAAAGGAATTGTTAATTCGTGATCAATAAGTAAAATATTAGAATCATTAATCAGTAAATTAGGTTTATCTCTATACCCACCTCTATCAGTATTTATAATGATGTTATCAAAAGCAAATAAATTTTCAATATCATAGTCTTTTATGAACGACAAAGAGACTAAAGGATTAAAAATCACATATTGGCCATGATATTGACTGCAAAATTTATAACCTTCATCAATTTTATCTAAAAAATCCTTATCATATATGTCTGATAATAATGAGTGGTCAATTTTAATCAAAGCATATTCTGGAGAATCTAAATTAAACTCTTTACAAAGTTCACTAATGAAAATTTCTTTTGCAACTGAGTAATTTTGCTCAATGTGATCTTTTTTAAAAACTTTCATTACATATTGATTTACCACTCTATCTTTATTAATAGCTGTTATTAACAATGGTTTTGAACTTCCTCCTTGAAGAAATCCATCAATACTTATAATTTTTAACTCCTGCATCAATTTGTTTTTCAGAATTTATGACATATATTTTTAATCAGAAGTATTAAATAAATAATTTTTAAACGGCTAATATATAAATTATTATGATATCTAATTAAATTAGGAAAAGCATCAAATTTCAATTTACTTTTTCACACTCCCAATAATCCCTTTCAAAAACCCGTTAAAATCAAAAGCAGGATCTTCCTTAAGTCCCATCCTTACAATCACCATATCTTTTGACGGAATAATAGCCACCATTTGTCCCTGATACCCGTTGCAGTAAAACATGTCGCGAGGTGCATCCCGAAATTTTCCTCCGGCGTTCAGCCAGAACTGTGCACCGTATTTCCCTTCAGAAGTATTGGTTGGGGTTGCGGTATATTTTACCCAGCTTTCATCCAGAATTTGTTCTCTGTTCCAATTGCCTTTATTTAGGTACAATAATCCAAATTTTGACCAGTCGCGTGCTGTCGCCCATGCGTATGAGGAACCTACAAAAGTTCCGCTCATGTCCTGCTCGACAATCATCGAACTCATCCCTATTTTGTCAATAACCGCATTGTACCAAAAATCAAGATATTCCTGTTGGGTTTTAAATTGTCTTTTTAAAATGAGCGACAATAAATTGGTCGTTCCCGAAGAGTAATTCCAATGTGTGTTGGGCTTAAACTGAGCCGGTTTGTCCAGTTGTATTTTGCCCATATCTTCGGCCTGAAAAAGCATTTTCGTAGCATCGCAAATCGTATTGTAATTCTCTTCCCATTCTAAACCTGAATTCATATGGAGTAAATCGTTTATGGTAATATTTTTACGCTCGTCATTCTGCCATTCCACAACGGGAGCCGGTTTGTAAATATCTATTTTTCCTTGTTTGGCCAAAACTCCAAAAGCCGAACTGGTTATGCTTTTGGTCATTGACCAGCCTAAAATGCGGCTGTCTTTTGTAAAACCGGTATCGTATTTTTCGGCAATCAGTTTGTTTTTGTATAAAACTACTACGGCACGTGTTCTTTTTAGTTTTCCACCCGATTTGTCAAAAGCATTGTCAATTGCTTTGTTTAATTTGGAATAATCAATGTTGGAAAAAATGGTGTCTTTCGGTTCATTATTTCCATAAGGAAAAGGTAAATTATTCACTAATTTGTTTCGTTTTGGAACTAAATAAGGTTTCGAAACATCAAAATCATCATTGATTAAGGTCGCTCCCAGACCTTCACGGTAAATGGCTTTACGTTCTTTCATTCCGTACACTGATGAGGTGGCAAATTTTCCGGCCTCATCAATAGTATTGGTCGCCAGATTAATTAAATTGATATCATTGTCGGTTTTCTCGATTAATTCTTTCGAACGGTTATCCAGAAAATGTCCAGAAGCGATACTTTTGGCTGAAAAGCCTGAAATCAGATCCAGTTTTGGGTAAGTGGTAAAACCAAAATAAAGAATTATCAAAAGAAGAAGAATGCTAAGTAATTTGAGAATTTTTTTCATATTTAAATACAGCTGTTTTTTATGCAAGATAAATAATTTAAAGTCAAGATTTTAGTGGTTACGGTTGAATCATAAATTTCTAATTAAACACATAGAAAAACATAGTTTTATTTGTAAAAAAAGAATATAAAAGAACTGGGTGGGTGAAACTTATTTTTTTTCAATTCTGTCGCATCAACTTAGATATAAATCTGTCTAAATCTGCTTTAATCTGTGTAATCTGCGTGAAAAATTAATAAGCAAAAGTATTTCACTCAGATTTTAAAGGATTTTCGCAGATCAAATTAGATTTAATCCCTAAATGAAGCTATTTTATTCTATTTCACCCAACGGGTTATAAAAGAGAAATTTATTTCTCAACACATAGCTATGTTTTTTGGTAATAAGTGAAACGCCTTTTTTGCATTTACAAAATCTATGTTTCTATGTGTTAAAATAATTAAGCGTAATCGTTAATCAATATTTTAAATGTAAATGTATAGTGGTATAAAAGGAAATTATAGAATTGGCGGATAAAACAATTTAGTTTTAGTACTTTTGTACTTAGAATTTTTCTAAATAAATTATGCTGGATATTCAAAAAATAAGAGCTGATTTTCCAATACTTTCCGAAAAAGTAAACGGAAAACCATTAATATACTTCGACAATGGTGCAACCTCGCAAAAACCACAGGTTGTAATTGATGCCGAAGCGAAATATTATCAGGAAATAAACGCCAATATTCACCGTGGAGTTCATACATTAAGCCAGTTAGCGACTGATGCTTATGAGATTTCACGTGTAAAATTGCAACATCATATCAATGCCAAATTTTCTCACGAGGTTTTATTTACTTCGGGAACAACACACGGAATCAATTTAGTAGCCAATGGTTTTGCTTCTATTTTAAAACCGGGTGACGAAATTTTGGTTTCTTCTTTGGAACACCATAGCAATATTGTTCCGTGGCAAATGCTGTGTGAAAAAACAAGGGCTGTCTTAAAAGTCATTCCGATAAACGAAGAAGGCGAACTGATTATCAGTGAATACGAATCTTTATTATCTGAGAAAACTAAAATAGTTACCGTAAATCATATTTCGAATGCATTGGGCGTAATCAATCCTGTAAAGGAAATGATTGCCAAAGCTCATGCAGTTGGGGCTGCCGTTTTAATTGACGGAGCGCAGGCCGTTCCGCATTTAAAGCCGGATGTTCAGGATCTGGATTGTGATTTTTATGCTTTTTCTGGTCATAAAATGTGCGGACCAACCGGAACGGGAATCTTGTACGGAAAAGAAGACTGGCTAAACAAACTTCCTCCATATCAGGGCGGGGGCGAAATGATTAAAGAAGTAACTTTCGAAAAGACAACATATGCCGACCTGCCTCATAAATTTGAAGCCGGAACCCCAAATATCGCGGGCGGAATCGTTTTAGGAACTGCTGTTGATTATCTGAATGAAGTTGGTTTTGGAAACATCCAGCTACAGGAAAAAAAATTACTGGAACACGCTACAAAGCGACTGCTGGAAATTGAAGGATTAAGAATTTACGGAAATGGAAAAAATAAAGCTTCGGTAGTTTCGTTTAATATAGATGGGATTCACCCGTATGATATTGGTTCGATAATTGATAAATTAGGAATTGCAGTTCGTACTGGACATCACTGCGCGCAGCCTATTATGAATTTCTTCTGTATTCCGGGAACCATCCGTGCTTCGTTCTCTTTTTATAATACGAAAGAAGAAATTGATGCAATGGTAGAGGCTGTTAAAAAAGCAAAAACAATGTTAAGCTAAAAAAATTATGAGAACTGTATCTTTTTTATTGCTGACTATTTTTATGATGACAGGCTGTTCAAGCCAGAAAAAAACAGATATGACATCGACAGTGATTGAATATTCGGCTATGTCGCGAGGTTATTATAAAAAGATAGTGGTACAAAACCAAACGGTTTCAGTGACCAATAAAAGAGATGCACAACCTGTAGAAAATAAAATCGATAAGGCAGAGTGGGATAAAATCTTAGCCGAATTTGAAAAGATAAATGTAGAAAGTATTCCCACTTTAAAAGCACCCACCGAAAAACGTTTTTATGATGGTGCCGCGATTGGGAATCTAAAAATAACCCAAAATCAGAAAACTTACGAAACACCGGGTTTTGACAATGGTTTTCCTCCAAAGGAAATTGAAAAACTGGTCAATTTGCTGACTGATTTTGCTAAAGAATAATTATGACAATCAAAGAAATACAAGACGAAATAATAGATGAATTTTCGATGTTTGATGACTGGATGCAGCGTTACGAATACATCATCGAATTAGGAAAAAGCCTTCCGTTAATTGAAGAAGAATATAAAACCGACGAAAATTTAATCAAAGGCTGTCAGTCGAAAGTATGGCTTCAGGGAGAACAAAAAGACGATAAAATTGTGTTCACTGCAGACAGTGATGCGATTTTGACCAAAGGAATTATCGCGATTCTGATTCGTGCTTTCTCCAATCAAAAAGCATCTGACATTATAAATGCGGATACAGAATTTATAGACGAAATTGGATTAAAAGAACATTTATCAGCCACCCGTGCCAACGGTTTGGTTTCAATGATAAAAAACATCAAAATGTACGCTTTGGCTTTTGATTCGAAAAATAAAAATTAAAAGTTTTTTGAACCATATAAGCTCATATAAGAGATTATAAGCTTTGTTTACTCGCTTATCTGAAAAAATCATATAAGCAAAGAAAGTTTAATACTCCATAATTAAATGAACTTATATGATGAAAAAAAAGTAGGCTTTATCTTTCTTTTTTTTTATTATTGTGAAAAAAATGCATGATAACAAAGAAATATTTGACTGATTTAATTTATCAGGTAAACGGAGCAGCGATTGAAGTTCATAAAAATATTGGTGCAGGACTTTTAGAAAACATTTATCATCAGTGTCTGATAAGAGAATTATCTTTAAGAGGAATTAATTTTCAGTCTGAGTTGATTATTCCGGTTGAATACAAGGGTTTAGTATTGGAATCAGATTTAAGATGTGATTTATTTATAGAAAATTGTTTAGTTCTTGAATTAAAATCTGTTGATAAAATTATTCCGGTTCATATTGCCAAATTAATGTCTTATATGAAACTTTTAAAGTCTCCAATAGGACTAATGATAAACTTTAATGTCACAAATATTTATCACGAAGGCCAAAAAACATACGTCAACGAATTATACCGCTGGCTCAAAGATTAAAAAAAATAAAAATTAAACCATATAAGTTATATAAGGAAATTTAAGTTCGCTTCTTAAATGCTCTTTTATTATCCGACACAAATAGGTTTCAAAAATTAAATGAACTTACATAACTTATATGGTGGAAAAAAAACACAAAAAAATGGAACAAGAAATAGACACAAACGAGTTAGGAGAATCAATTGTAAAGGTTTTAAAAACGATTTACGATCCTGAGATTCCTGTTGATATTTATGAGCTAGGATTAATTTACGACGTAATGGTAAATACGGATTACGAAGTAAAAATCCTGATGACCTTAACATCTCCAAATTGTCCGGTTGCGGAAAGTCTGCCAAGAGAAGTAGAAGAAAAAGTAAAAACCATCGAAAACGTAAAAGATGTAGATGTTGAAATTACTTTTGATCCGCCTTGGAGTAAAGATTTAATGAGCGAAGAAGCTAAATTAGAATTAGGAATGCTTTAATATTTGTTTCAGGTTAAAAGTTTCAAGTTTCAGGTTGCGCAAACTTGACTCGAGAACTTTGTTCGAACAGGCGAAGCAAACTTGAAACCTAAAACTTGAAACTATTTTTCACATGGAAGAAATTATCAATAAAGTTGCCAATAGTGCCTTAGAAGTTTTTGATTTAGAGGATTATTACCCAAAAGGAATGCGTGTTCAGATTGACATTTCGCAATGGCTTTTGGAAGGTTTTTTATTGAAAGAAAAAGACTTTAGGGAACACCTTAAAAATCACGACTGGACACAATATCAGGATCAGTATGTGGCGGTACATTGCAGTACTGATGCTATTATTCCTGCCTGGGCATTGATATTGGTTTCAGTTCATTTGGCTCCTTATGCGAAAAAAACAGTAAACGGGACAATCGAAGATTTAGATGCCAGTTTATACGAAGAAATTTTAAGTAAAATTGATTATTCCGTTTACCAAAGTAAACCGGTAATCGTAAAAGGCTGTTCTAAAAAACCTGTTCCTATGCGTGCTTATATTTTGGCAACTACCTATTTACAGCCTTTTGCAAGAAGCATTATGTATGGAGAGGCATGTTCTGCTGTACCACTTTACAAAGAATCTAAGAAATAACTTTCCTTTATAACCCAATAAACTCTCGGGCTTTAGCGTTTTTAGTCTTATATTTGTTACTACACTAAACTAAACAACCATGAGAAAGATAGCTTTATTACTATTCGTTTTAGCGAACTTTACATTTGTTCAGGCTCAAAATACCGAAAATGAATTAATTCAGAATACCGAAAAAGCGGTAACTAAGATAAATGATACTATTGAAGGCGAAGGCTGGAAAACAAAAGGAAATCTTTCTTTATTATTAAATCAGTCCAGTTTTAATAACTGGCTTGCCGGAGGTGAAGACAGTTTTTCAGGAACTTTAGGAATCAACTACGATTTCAATTACAAAAAGGATGATCTTACCTGGGATAACAAAATTTTAGCTTCATACGGAATCTTACAAACTAAAAACACCGATTTCGGAAAAAAGACAGATGACCGTTTAGAGTTTAATTCGATTGTTGGAAAAAGAGCTTTTGGAGAATGGTATTACTCTTATTTTTTAAACTTTAGAACTCAATTTACAACAGGCTACATCTACGATAAGGATGTAAACGGAAAAGAAATCAGAACAGAAAACACCAAATTTATGTCTCCGGGTTATCTGACAACCGGTCCCGGTATTTACTGGTCAAAAGATGAAAATCTAAAAATAAACTTTGCACCTTTAACTTCAAAATTCACTTTTGTGGACAGTGCCTATACGTCAGGAGCTGGTTATGTAAATGGTGAGTATTTTGGTGTAGATGCCAATAAAAGCATGCGATACGAATTAGGTTTTTATGCTGCGGTGTATTACAAACTTGCCCTTATGACCAACGTAACCGCAGAAAATTCGCTGAATTTATATTCTAATTATCTGGAAGACCCGCAAAATGTAGATATCAATTACTCTTTGAATATTATCATGAAAGTCAATAAATTCCTTTCTGCAAACCTTTCATTTCAGGCTATCTATGATGATAACGCCTTTAGAGGATTTCAGACCAGGGAAGTTTTTGGTTTAGGAGTTAATTTCGGATTTTAATCAAAGTCCGGAGCAGCACAATTGGTTTTACAATAGCATGATGTCCCGCCATTCGCTATATCTTTGCTTGCCATAAAGAAGGCAAGCAAAGGATGTCGCTGCTGTCGTGGCTAATTAAGAACAATCGGTTTTTTATCAAATTTTAATTTTTGTTACAATAAAAAGAAAGATTCCCAACACTCTTAGTGTGAAAACCAAGATTGTTGAGAATCATTTTCTACTTTTCCAAAAATAAAAACGTCAGCTAAAAAAGATAATTTGATATTAGTCTATAAAACCAAATTTATCTTCAAAAATTTTTCCAATCACCGGAATTGGTTTTTTCTGTTCGTTGGCAGCGTTGATGATGCCAAAAATCCATAAGATAAAAATGGCATAGCCAATGTAGCTTAGGAAATACAATGAAGTCACAGTTGCAATAACCACAGAAAGAATAATGTTTACGGCGAAAGAAACTAAAAAGATTCCAAAGCCTTGTTTCAGATGGTAGGTTACCAAATCGCTTTTTGGGTTTAAATCTTTACTTTTTACAAAAGCTACAATCCAGCCAATGATAGTGATGTAGCTTAAGATAGACAGGGTTTTATTGTTCATGTTATAGTTATTTACTGAATCAAAAATAGTAGTAACTATTGTAAGTCAAAACCCGGACTTTGTCTTCTGCAGCTTCCGGTTGGTATTTAGTTTCTTTAAACAGGTATTACGTATTGAAGGTTATATTTCATCTTTCATCAGTTTAAAAAACTGCTCTTTTTTTGCCCTTGAAATAGGCACAAAAGATTTATCATTCATCTGGACCATTCCTTCACGGGAGTAACTTACAATGCAATTCACATTTATCAGATGTGATTGATGTATCCTGAAAAATTCAGGTGGTTCCAGCAGATCTTCATAATTTTTGAGTGGTTTGGAAACCATAATTTTTCTGCCGTCCGTAAGCAAAAAAGTCGTGTAAGAGCCAGAAGTTTCACATCTTATGATTTGCTCGAGCTTTACTACATACATCGCTTCCTGCGTTGGCAGGATAATCCGGTCCGGTGTTTTTGAAAGATTGGTTTGTAATTCAGTAAGTTGTTGTTTTTCCAGAACCCTTTCCTGTAAAAGAGCAATACGGTCTATAGCGGTTTTCAGTTCTTCCGGATCTATGGGTTTCAAAAGATAATCAATGGCACTGTATTTAAAAGCATTAATGGCATGCTGTTCGTATGCGGTTGTAAAAATCAGGTGAAAGGAATTAAAAGTAATTTGCTGCAGCACATCAAAACCGGTTCCATTTTTCAGCATGATGTCCATAAAAACCAGATCCGGTTTTAAACGGTCAATGAGTTTTACGGCTTCTTCAACGCTTTCGGCGTAAGCCACAACCTGAATTTCATCAGGGGCTGTCATTTCGAGCATTATAGATAAAGCCTCCCTGAGTCGCTGTTCATCTTCAATAATAATAGTTTTGTACATTTTATTATAGTATTGGAATATTTAAAATTACGATACAGCCCGGTCCTTCATCTGCATCGCGTTCCCGAACCTCAAATCCTGCATACGGATTTTCTTTCTGCATTTTGCTTAACCTTTCGTCTGTAATTTTGGTAGACAATGATTCGTGATTGTCTTTTAGTTTCAGTTTTCGGGAAGCCGCTAAACCGATTCCGTTATCTTTAATGGTACAGATCAGGTTTTTTTCATCTGTGTGTTGTGTAAAATGAATAGTAATGAGCCCATTAATTTCTTTTACCTGAGGTTTCAGTCCATGTTCAACGGCGTTTTCTATAAAAGGCTGGATCAATAATGGTGGTATAAGAACATCGGTTTCAACAGTTTCATCGCATTCAATTACATATTCGAAACCGTTATTAAGGCGCAATTGCTGGAGTTCGATATAATTTTTTAAAGTGTTTATTTCTTCGTCAAGCGAAATGGTTTCTTTACGGGATTGCTCCAAAACTTGTCTGGTGAGTTTCGCAAATTTATTCAGATAAGAAACGGCTGGAAGCGTATCTTTTTGCAGAATCATGCTCTGGATATTTCCCAAAGCATTAAAAATAAAATGCGGGTCCATTTGAGAACGCAGCAATCTTCTTTCCATAGCAAGACGTGCAGAGAGATTTTCTATTGTTTCTTTTTCCATCAACTGTACTTTAAGTTCGGTATTGGCCTGTTCCTGTTTCAGGAAATCTTCACGCTTCTGGTAATAACGCTGACGATAATAATAGGAACGAAACATAAACACTAATCCAATCAGTAAAACACCGGCAATTCCGTAACCCAATAATTTGTTTTTTTGTACCAACTGGTTTTCGAGTTCCAGTTGTTTGATGCGCTCTATTTTTTTTGAAGATTCATAACGTACATCAGCATTTTGCAATACTTTTTGAGCAGATTCATCATATTTTAACTCATTGTATTTAACATATTCTGCATCATAATTGTAGTAAGCCTCAAAATCTTTTCGTTTCGCTGCAACATCTTTGAGGGAATTGTAAAAAGCAGCTAAAAGGTAATTATCTGTATAAGGAAGGCTTTTTTGGTATTTTATTCCTTCAATAAATAATAATTCAGCTTTGGTATAATCCCCTTTTTCTGTAAAATAAAATCCCTTAAGCCCTATGGCACTTCGGTAAATGATTCTGATATTGTATTGTTTCGCAATAGCGGTTGCTTTTTCCAGGTTTTTCAAAAATGCTTTTTCATCAATAGGTTTTGGCCCTTTCGAATAAAGGTCGGCCAGATTGATATACGCAATTCCGATATTGCTTTTACTTACTATTGAGCTGGCATGTTTTTCAGCAAAATCAACCGTTTTGTTAAAAAAAGTTATTGCTTTCTGCCATTCGGCACTGTCTGAAGTTTCAAGATTATCAGTTAAGTAGCTTCCAAAAGCAAGGCGTGCGTGCAGCATACTTTCAGCATCACCGGCTTTAGCAGCATGATATAAAGCTTCCCGTGCATATTTTTCGACTTTAGCTGGTGACGCCGGATAAAAAAGATACGATATATCGGCAGCAATTTTAGAACACTGATCAGAAGCTTGCGCTTTTGCAAAAAGTTTATAGGAAGACAGAAGATATTTTAACGCCTGAGGTTTTTCATCGATATATGATTTCAACGATCCCATAGCGAGGAATGCATACGCTTTCGGCCTTATTTTATTGGTTTTGCCTGATAAATAATAAGCACTGTCGGCATAGTGTGAAAATTGTTTTAAGTGCAGTAACCGTCTTTGGGTTAATGCTAAATACGAATAGCAAATAATTTTGTCCTCTATACTGTTTTTCTTTTTTGCCTGATTTAATGCCAGCTGCAGCATTTTTTTGCAGGAAGCTGTATCCGAGAAACGTTTAGAATATCCATAAGCGGCCAAATTTTCTGTAGCAGAAGCTTTTTGCGCATGGACTGAAATCCCAAAAAAAACAAATAACAACAGGAAAGAAATGTATTTTAAATGGGCGTTTTTTAAGGGCAAAAATATTGGTTTGAAGTGCATAGATATCGATATTACTGAGGAAAAGTACAAATTGTCTGATTACCGGCCAAACATTTTCAGGCTGAAAAATCAATTTGTAAAGAGGGTTCTAAATTAGCCATAAAGTTTGTTTTTACTGATAAACCTCAACTCTGACCAAATAAAAATCTAATCCTGCCATATACCAATTCCGAATTGTTCTGAGGTTTACTAAATAGTAATCTTGCTATAAATATTTTTTTAAAACAAATCTAAATTATGAATAAGAAAAAGTTTACATTAATACTAATAGCCTTTTGTTTTTTGACCACACTGAGTTATGGACAACAGGAAGACAAACGTGTTAAAATAGAAATCACGGTAAAAGACGGAAATAAAACTATTGTAGCACCGGTTCGTTCTGCGACATTTTCTTTTACGACTTCAACAAATAATGTTACCACGACTGATGGTACTGAAAAAAAAGAGCAGACAAAGAATTATTATTTTTCTATAGATTTCGAGAGGCAGAATGTGGCGTTATTAAAAGCTTTTATGACTAATAAAAACGGGCTAGACGGATACATCACAATGGTGGATTCTTACGGTAAAATGCCTTCCAGGAAATTAGAATTTACAAAAGCAAACATAGATTCTTTAAGCGATCAATTGACCGCGGATTATACCAGCTCGTATATGTCAATAGTAGCTGCTACACTGATTATTGATGGTGTAAAAGTTGAATAACTATGGAAGCATTACAAAAATTCACAAAAAACGGAAACCAGTATGTCATGAAAAGACAATACGGTTTTGGACTCATTGTAGTTTTCGGAATGGCAGCATTCTCTTTTGCAGGCGTATTGATAAGTAACACAGCGATGATCTGGATTTTTGGAATTTTGACTGTTTTATGTCTGATTTCCATTTTTATAAATCACGTTGTGATCGATATGGACCAAAAAGAAATCCTCATCAAAAATGCCCTGATTATTCCGCCGGTTCGGATTCCGCTCAGTGATTTTGTTAATTTTGAAGTCGTACGAACCACTCAGTATTTCTTCACCATAAATGTTTCTTTGAATCTGTATTATATGAAAAATGGCAAAGAACAATGCAGCGGTATCGCACAGGGGTTTACAGCCAGATCTATGCAAAATTTACTTAACGAAATTCAGGAAATTATAAATACAGATGAACATTCAGGAAAAATATAATATCGAAGAAACACTCAATACGTTTTCTTTGTGCCCCAAAAAGCCATCACTTGTTATGTCATGGTGGTTTTTAGCGGGTATTATTGCCGGTATTTTGATTTTATCGTTTTTTGATCATCGGCTTGATGAAGCAATGCGATGGGCAATTTATATCTTGATGGGTTATTTTGTATTGCATAGTTTATATGATATACAAATAGGAAGTAAAATACGTTATACTTTTGATGCAAAAGAAAATACAGTTTACAAAAGCAGTCCGTTAAGAGCTAAAAGAAAAATCATGAAACTGGAAGAGATCGTAATTTTTGTGCACTCAGAAATGGGAAGCTGGTATTATGCATTAGGTGCCCATAAAAGTCAGTTTATAAAAAGTTATATCATAAGCGAAAGCTTTAGTTCAGGTAAAAAAAGCGAAACAAAACAGCATGCGTATGAAAATTTTGTTTTAATGAAAATTGAAAAATTGCAGTCTTCAGTTATAAAAAAGGCGGAAACCCAAAACCAGTAATAAGATGAAATTTAAAATTATTTTTATCCTTTTTTTGTCGGCTATTGTTTCTTCTTGTAACCTGCTAAATGATAGTCCGAATCAGGTTTTTGAGGTCATTGGTCTTAATGCAAATAAAATTCCTAAAAGTTTTGAACGCTTATTTAAAGAGTTTTATCAACAAAAAATAAATGGCAGTTTACAAGTGCCGACAACGGATAATAAATCGATGCGTCCTGGCACGTGTGTAGAGTCTATAAACTATTGGTATGGAAATACGTTCAAGGAGGACATCAAAAAAATAAAAAAATTAAAGGTTGAGGAAGAAGCCAAACCGATTGTCAAAGCCGCTTTAGATTTGTTTGAATATGCCGATGAAATACAAAAAACAGATTTTGTAATAATCGCTAAAATGATTGATGAAGGTAAAACGGAGGAAGAAATCAATAATGCCAGCAGAAAACTAGACGATACCAAAGGCATATTGCTGGATAAAAAATATGAAAGCGTCATGAAATTGTTATTGCCTTATGCTGATAAAAATGGCGTTGAATATAAGACATTTTAGTATTAACAAAAAATCCCTTTTGATTTTTCAAAAGGGATTTTTTGTTTTTAATTTTTTCAGAGATTTATTCCTCTTCCTTCTCAACGGCATCCTTATAATCCGGATACAGAAATTTATTATAAGGAAATCTCGTAATGTGAATCTGGCGAACCGCTTCGTATACGATTTCTCTAAACTCCTCAAAATTTTCTTTTTGTGTAGCCGAAATAAACAACGCTTTATTCTGGCCAACATTACTCATCCAGGTTTGTTTCCACTCCTCAAGAGTGTAATGTTTTCTGGTTTTTTCGGTAATCAAATCATCATCGTCAATGGTTAGATGTTTGTAGGCATCAATTTTATTAAAAACCATAATAGTTGGTTTGTCATTGCTTTTGATTTCCAGTAAAGTCTGGTTTACAGATTCAATATGATCTTCAAAATCCGGGTGCGAAATATCTACGACATGTAATAATAAATCGGCTTCACGAACTTCATCAAGTGTACTTTTAAAAGAATCTACCAATTGAGTTGGCAGTTTTCGAATAAAACCTACAGTGTCTGAAAGCAAAAAAGGCAGATTTTTAATCACCACTTTTCGGACTGTAGTGTCTAGAGTTGCAAATAGTTTATTTTCGACAAAAACATCACTTTTTCCAATCGCATTCATCAAAGTCGATTTTCCCACATTCGTATAACCAACTAAGGCAACACGCACCATTGCACCGCGATTGCTGCGCTGAATGCTCATTTGCTTATCGATTGTTTTGATTTTGTCTTTCAGTAACGAAATACGATCACGAACAATACGTCTGTCGGTTTCGATCTCAGTTTCTCCCGGACCACGCATACCAATACCTCCTTTTTGACGCTCAAGGTGTGTCCATAAACCCGAAAGTCTTGGCAGTAAATATTGACATTGTGCCAGTTCTACCTGAGTTCTTGCATAGGATGTTTCGGCTCTTTGCGCAAAAATATCCAGAATCAGATTGGTTCTGTCCAGAATTTTACAGTCAATAATTCGTGAAATGTTCTTTTGCTGTGAAGGGGTTAATTCATCATCAAAAATAACAGTCGATATGGCGTTTTCTTTTACAAAAAGATTGATTTCATCTATTTTTCCGGTACCCACAAAAGTCTTAGGGTTTGGGCGTTCCATTTTTTGCGAAAAGCGTTTGATCACTTCTCCGCCGGCCGTAAAAGTTAAAAACTCTAATTCGTCCAGATATTCTTGTAGTTTCTCTTCACTTTGATTTTGAGTCACAATACCAACGATGGCTGTTCTTTCAAAATTTATTACTTCTTTTTCTAACATAGCTTTGAATAAGCTGCAAATTTAATGATTTGTAAATAGAATACTTATAGAATTTAGTTTTTAAGTTCTATTTAAGAAATTGTTATAGTCTCTAAAAAATGAAAACCATTTAGAAATTTACTTTTCTAAATGGTTTTAAAGGATATCAGAGAATAGAGTTTTTATTCGTAAATAAACGTTTTCTCCGTCTTTACAATTCCGTTTTCCTCAATTTGAGAACATGAGATCGGGAAATTCAGTTTGTTGTATTTGTACTTTCTGCTTACAGCAACTAAAGCTGTTGAAGTAGGACTAAAGTTAACTTCGTTATTATACGATATAGATTCGAAGCTAAATTCACTTTCATGATACGAAATCATGGGTACAATAATTTTGTAATTATCGCCAAATAAATTCTGAACGATTAACTGATCTACCGATTTTTTATCATCAAAAGTATAGGTTTTGGATATTTTGTCTCCCACAAGACCTTTGTGTTTAGATACGTTGTCGTTCACATACACATATTCAATTTTACCAATAATAGCTTTGTTTCTGTCACGTGAGGTACGTCTGACGATAATGCCGTTCTCAACAATATATTCAATATCTTCAAGCACATTCTGATGGTTGGTACTTTTCTTTGTTATGGCTTTAATCCTGGCTCCATCATAATTAAAAGTTACTGTTTTAGTGATATAATCATTCCCTTCATGATACTTATTTACAAACTTTGTAATGTTGTTATCTGCGTCATAAGTATAATTGACAACTTCTTTCCAGTCACTTCCTATTTTATCCTTTACAGTCATATCCAGTAATCCGTTTTTGTTATAAAAGAATTTCTGAATAACATCTGAGGTAGTGATGGTTTCGATTTTTCCATCTTTAAAAACAACTGTTTTGTTTACAATTTCACCGTCTTTAGAATTTTGATAATTTGTTTTTACGATGTTAATTTGTTTCAATCGAACCGGATTGTCCTGACTGTGCAACAAACCGGTAGAAACCATTGCAAGAATGGCTAGCAGGTAAATTTTTTTCATAAGAAGTTTTAATTTGGGATGACCAAAATACAAAATTCTATTAAATTTTAACAATCAAACAACTGAAAAACACAATAATTAGATTTTTATTACTGTAAGTCATTGGATTATATTGTTTTCGAAACTTATTTTTCTCCAAACATTTTTACATCATCAACCATAAATGCTCCATTAAGAGTTTTATCTTTTCCTGATCCGGTATATTTAAATGCAATATTGACATTTCCTGAATAAGCAGATAAATCAATCCCTCCTGAACTAATAAACTGGCGTGTGGGCGTAGAAAGCGACGCTATTTTGGCATTTAATTTTATCCAGGTGGCTTTATCTACTTCTGATCCGTCAAAATTCGTTGAGATATAAACTTCTAAACCATTCAAAGGCGAATCAACTTTTAAGTCATGTTGCGCACTTCTAAAAGAAAATACCGTATTTTTATAATTCGTCAAATTAATTTTTGGGGTTATGAGCCATGCAACATTTTCTGCTGCTGTCGTGCTGGTGGTATTAAATTCGGCATATCCGTTTCCGGCAGTAACCATAGTTCTCCATAATTTCGAAGCTTTTTCTACAATATTGCTCCAGTCTGGTAATGCGAAATTGACATTATTTGTAACCGTTTGAAAATCTTCAGTAAAAAACGGAACGTTACTTTTACCATTCATAACAACATCTTTTTCAGAACGTACCATTAACTGATAATCAGAACCATATTTGGTTAAAATTCCGCGCACTTTTCCGCTTCCCTCCGGAACTAAATGGGTCGAAAAATCGGCAAAACTGCTCGTCCTGAAAATAATCTGATTTCCGGATTTGTCTCTTATGCCCCAATTCGTAGATCCTCCAACATTATTCGCTTCTTCAAAATAATGACGGCCAATAGCCGCTTCTAAAAACTGGACATCTGATAATTCTATAAGTGTGTTTAGTTTACTGTCCTCCAAAGCTTCTTCAATAGAAATTGAATTCACTAATTCATCTTCATTCATCATCGTACATGATGCATGTAGTACATTTTTATAATCATTTTGGGAAATTCTTCCAACAGATGCGGTTCCCGAACTGCCTTCGTACAAACTTCCAATCCGCATTCCGCCATAAAATAAATCGGTAAACTGATCTTTTAATTTTATATAGACTTTATTTCCAATACGGTAATCAATGTAAGTATTTGTCGCATCCACAGCAATACTAAAACCTACAGACGGTTTGGTTTCTGTTGCTAAAGTCTGAAGATACAGGATTTTGAAAAAATTTCCGTTTTCGTCGCTTGAAACCACATACGCTTCAATTACATCATCATAAACATATTTTGTAGCAGTAATAGTAGCTGTTTTCAACACATCTTCAGCGGTTCTGTTTATCTTTAAATCAGGTTGTGTGCATTCTAATTTTGGAACAGCCACATCTTCACTGCAATTGCAAAAAAGCAATACAAATAATATAGAAATAAGGTTTTTATAGTTGTTTTTCATTTGGAAAAAGTTTTTTAAATTATAAACTGATTGTTAGGTTTACGAAATAAGTTCTCCCGTAGCCATAAAAATATTTTGGGCCGAAAGAAGGCGTTCCGCTGGAAACATCCTGATTCAATTCTCTAAAATTGGAATTTCTTGCCTGTTCAAATCCTCCGGTTTTATACTTAAAATCAAAGACGTTATTGATGCTGGCAAAAAGCCCTATTGTAGTCTTATGAATACGCCAGGACTTTCCGCCTGTCATATTTAAGAGCGTGACAGGATTTAATTTTTCCTGTTTAAGCAGCATTTTGGCTCGTTCTTCTGAAGCTTCCGGAAAATTGAAACCACTTGCCGGATTGATATAAAACCTTGATGTTCTTGTAATTGGCGAAACATCGATGTAACGGTCTGTGATGTAATTAATATTCGCAGAGAGCCACCAGAATTTAGGATCATGATATTCCATTCCGAATGAAAATGCCTGCTGTGGCATTCCGGATTGCTTGTAATTTTTGAGTAATGATTGACCAAAATCAAAAGTTGTTTCCGCATCAGCAATGGCCGCATTTGCATCGTTGGTGATAGAAACATTTGGATTGCTGTTATAAATGTAACTTCCGTAAGCAGCTGAAAAGACAGTTTTAAGAGTAGACGAAAATGGATATTCCAGACTTAACTCAGCACCAATGTTTTTCTTGTCTAAGTTGGTTAATGTTTGACTTACAAAGGCATCCGTATTATCATAGCCGGCTCCATCGTCAAATATTCCTTCTGCATAAAAGAAGGATGTTTTTGTTGTATTTTTTATCAAGGCATAATAACCGGAAATACGCATTTTAAGTTTTGGTGAGTGGTAAACATAATTGATATCAGCACTGCTTAAGGTTTCATTTTCGATTCCGTTTACAATTGAATTGTTTAGCCTTGAATTAGAAAAAGTATTTCGGAGTGAAGGTGCTTTGGTTTGATATATTCCACTAAAAAACAACCATTGTTTTCCTGAAATTTTATAGTTAAGTCCGCCCTTGAATCCGAAATTTTCAAAATTTACTTTTTGGCTTTTGCCAAATGAATTTTCCGGATAAATACCATTTTGATACAAACCTTCTCTCTGGTATTTTGAAGCAAAAAATGAATTTCCCAGATAAAAGTCTATTTTTTTATACACAAATCTAAACTGCGTAAAAGCTTCTGCTGTTGTGGCATAAAAATTAAAATTATAACCGTAACGATCTCCTGTTTTTACCTGGCGATCGGGGTTTTTTAAATCCGACTGCGACTGATTTCCTTTATAAAATGAATCAATATCTTCAAAGTACACACCGCCTAATAAATCCAGCAGATGCTGAAAATTGTGTGATTTTAGATTCTTAAAAAGTATTCCGCCGCTAAAAAATATATTTTCTGAAAGCTGCGTGTTGAGGTTTGAATTTACAGCTAATGTTTTGTCATCGGTTCTGTCTTCATACAAAACATAATTACTTTTTGAAGGTTCGTATCCTGTAATGCTTCCTTCAGAATTGCTTATAGGTTTCTGATTCGCTCTGTACAATGCATCCCAGTCGATTTGTGAATTTTGTAAAAATAATGTTCTGCTTATTGCTGCATTTTCATAATCAGGAGTAAATGCTCCTGAAAATTCTCCCTTGTCAGCCGAATAAAGGGAGGTAAAATAACTCGGCAATTTTCTGTAATAAGTGGGGTCAGGACTGTCTGCGTTTTGAAAATCAATATTGCTGTTTCCAACTTTTCCAAATTGGTACATAATGGCAGATGTGAGGTTAGCATGGTCATTAATTTTAAAATAATGATTGAGCATCAGCAAAGGTTCTTCGACGTTTTTTACTCTTGCATTTCGTTTTTCGCCACTTTGATATCCCCAATACGAGTTATATTGCTCCGATTTTAAATTGATAACTTCATCAGTATTTGGCGAATTTTTTCCACGTGCATTTGGTGTAAAAAAACCGGTAAAATTTAAAGAATGTTTCGGATTTAATTTTTTCTCGATACTTATAAAAAAAGAGTTCGCATCATACTTTGTTCCTTCAAAATAGCCTTCGTCAGCCCAGCGTTTTCCAACCGAATAAACATAAGACCAGCCGGAAGATTTCATGCCCGAAGCATAGGTAATCATGGTTCTCCAGTTGTAATTGGTATTGGTTCCTGAAAAAGACATCCGGATTCCCTTTCTATAAGCTGATGCCTGTGTGAAGATTTGCTGTGTGCCTAAAATCCCTCCAAAAGTATAATCAGAAGGAGCAGCGCCAATGGTAAACTCCTGATTTCTGAGAACATCATTTAGTCCGCCCCAATTATTCCACTGGGGTCTTCCATCGTAAATTTTATTCATTTTAACGCCATTAAGCATCATCGTTGCGTTTTCGCTGTCTAATCCGCGGAGGCTAAATCGGGCTTGTCCCCAATTGAATGCTGCTGCCTGCAGAAAAGCATCTTTGGAAGATTGCAAAAGTCCGGAAGTAGTTTCTGATGAACTGTTGTCTTCGTTCAGGTCGCTTTCTAAAAGGGAAATAATTGTGGTTTGAAAATTTTCAATCTGGTCTTCTTCTAATAATAAGATTCCGAGATTTACTTTTTGACCAGCATTCGTATTTACTTTCAGAAGCAGATCCCTGTAACCCTGACTGTGTATTAAAAGCAGTTGCTCGCCGGGCAAAGTAGTATGTAATTCGAAAGTTCCATCATTTTTGGTCAGCTGCATTAAAGCTGAATTTTGTATACTAACGACTGCATTTTCTAAAGGATTCTGAGTTTTAGAATCCATAACGCGCCCAGAAAAAATAGTTTCTTTTTGGGCTGAAGCAATTTTAAAAATAAAAAGGAGTATAAGAACGGGTAATTTTTTGTGCATGTAAACCGAATTAATTAAAAAAACCCTCTTCTTTTTTACAAGAAAAGGGTATAAATCTTTTTTGACTGAAATTTTTGAATTCAGAAAATTTCAGTCAAAAAAACCAAATTGAGTTTGGAAATGCAAATGTTTGAAAGTAGATAATTAGTGGTATTTCAATTTTCCAAACAAATAATAAGTTTATATCAGGTCTGAATTATATTACAAAGGTAAAGTAAAAAATGTTTTTATTTCTTTTTTCCTATTAAATATTTTTAGAAATCAAAAATATTTTGTGTAATTAATAATTTTAGATTTACGCCGATACTTTTATTTTCGAAACCATAAAAGCGATCAAAACGCCAAATATTCCGATAAAGGCAAAGGAAAACTGAAGTCCGAAGGTTTCTGCAATATATCCAATAACAGGAGGTCCCATAAGAAATCCAAGGAAGCTGACACTTGAAACAATAGTTAGGGCTTCTCCGGCAGAAACACTCTCATTTTTACCGGCAAGGCTATAAACGGTAGGAACTATAGTAGAAACGCCCAGACCAACAACCATAAAAGCAATTGTACTAGGAATAATATACGGAAAGAAAACAGCGGTAAAAAGCCCAAGTGAAATCATACAGCCACTAATTTGCATGACACGTTTCCGGCCAAATTTATTATTCATGGCATCACCGATAAAGCGCCCGCTGGCCATCATAATCATAAAGGAAGTATATCCTAAAATTACCAAGGCGCCCGGTGCTTTTACGATATCTTTAAAATAAATACCGCTCCAGTCAAACATGACACCTTCGCTTGCCATGCTGCAAAAGCCAATTATACCCAGCCATAATAAGGAACTATCGGGTCTGGTAAATAATTTTTTGCCTTCTTTTTTGGGTTTGATTTTTTCTTTTGCCTTAACTAAAAATTTAAAATTAAAAACAATCATTACTACTACAACAGCAGCAACAATTAAAAAATGCTGATACGGATTTAGGTTAAGAGACAGCATTCCTAAACCTACCAATGCACCTGTAAATCCTGCAAAACTCCACATGCCATGAAAAGAAGACATGATGTTTTTTTTGAAGAGTGTTTCGGTGTAAACTCCCTGAGTATTTACGGCAATATTGGCTAAATTCCCGAATATGCCAAAAGTAAATAATCCCATCGAAAGCTGAAACGCACTTGCAGCCAGACCTAAATTGGTCAGACTGAAAACATACATAATTAAAGAGAAAATCAAAATGCGGTGACTCCCAAATTTGGTTACCATTTTTCCCGAAAAAGGCATAATGATCAATTGCCCCACAGGAAGCGCAAAAAGCACAGAACCTAATTCGGCTTCACTTAAATGTAAAGCCGTTTTAATATCCGGAATTCTGCTTGCCCAGGTGGCAAAGCTTAAACCCATTCCAAAATAAAACATGCTAACGGCAAAACGAATTCTGTTTAAATAGGACGCTTTTGCCTCACGATAGACTTTTTTAATTTTTCCTTTGGTCTGGAATAAAGCTAATGGATTGAAATCTATCACAGAAATGCATTTTAAATTTGAAGATACAAAGGTATAGAATTCCTATTTTAAAGATAGAGAACAACGAATTGTCTATTAAATATACAACGTTATTGTTTATAAATTGTGAATTTAAACACTTAATGCTCCCCGAAAACCTCTTGCAGCATAATATGACTGGGCACCATTGTGATATACAAATACTGTATTGTAGCGAAAATCTGCAAAAAGGGCGCCGCCAAGTTTTCTGATTTCAGCAGGGGTTTTGATCCAGCTCGATGTTTTTTCGTCAAATTTTCCAAGCTGCTGTAATGCCCTGTATTGTTCTTCATTGAGTAGTTCAATACCCATTGTAGCAGCCATTTCAATAACATTATTCTCAGGCTTATGTTCTTTTCTGGATTCCTGGGCTTCGTTATCGTAACAAAGACTTCTTCGTCCTTTTGGGCTTTCTGCCGAACAGTCATAAAAAATGTATTGGTTAGTATTTTCATCGAAAGAAACCACATCCGGTTCGCCTCCGGTTTTCTCCATTTCATTTAGAGACCATAATTTTTCAGGATGGGATTCCAACTTTATTTGTACTTTGTCCCAATCTATATTTTGGTGCCGGTTTTTGTTTTTCTCAAAACGGGTTTTAAGAGTTTTAAGCAGCTGTTCAAGCTCTTCTGGTAATAATTCTTTTTTATTTTTCATGACTGTATGTTTGAATTACAAATCAATAATTTTTTTCTGCTGGTTACTCGCAATTGCGGCTTCGATGATCTGCATTACTTTTACACCGTCCTGAGCTGTAACCGGTTCGGGTTTATTATTGGCAATAGCATCATAAACACCATCAAAATATTCAAAATAATTTCCCTGAAGGGTTTTGATTTTTTCACGAATTGGTTTTCCGTCAATTTCGGTATGCAGGATCCCTTCAAAATTGTCTAATTCTGTTCCCCAGGAATCACGGTTTGGTTTTTTACCAATTTTGAGTTCATCTTCCTGAACATCGCCGCGCTGTTTTAGGAAAGAGCCTTTTTTACCGTGAATGCTATAGGAAGGATTGGCTTCTCTCACAAAATAGCCAGCTTTTAATCGCACTCTGAAATCTTTATAAATCAATAACAAATCGATCCAGTCATCTACTACTGTATTTTCTCTGGTATAACGAATATCTGCAAAAACCGATTTTGGCGAACCAAACAGACAAACGGCCTGATCGATTAAATGCGGGCCCAAATCTTTCAGGATTCCGGCTCCGTCGTTTACAGTTTCTTTATGCAGTTTCGGACTTAATACGGGATTGTATCTGTCAAAATGAAATTCGGCTTCGACAAGATCTCCTAAAACACCGTCATTGATTACTTTCTGAATCGTTTTAAAATCGCTGTCCCACCTTCTGTTCTGGAAAACGGCAAGCTTTAAACCTTTTTCTTTAGCGATTTGGGCCAGTTCCTTGGCTTCAGCTGCGGTTGTCGTAAATGCTTTTTCAACAACAGCATGTTTTCCTGCCAAAAGTACTTTTTTAGCATATTCATAATGTGTTCCGACTGGCGTGTTTACAATTACCAAATCGACATCATCGGTCAATAATTCATCAATTGAAGCATAACTTTTTACAGTAGGATAATCTTCCTGAATCAGTTTTTTACTTCTTTCCCACGAACCTAATAATTCAAAACCCGGGTGAAGATCTAAAAAAGGAGCGTGAAAAACTTTTCCCGACATTCCGTATGATAAAAGTGCTGTTTTTATTTTTTGCATTGTTAGATGTTTTTTCTGCCACGAATTCACAAATTATTTTAAAAATTTTAATTCCTAAAGTGTGTGGCTAAATAAATTTATAGTTTAGCTCTTTCATATTGTTTTGGCCATTGAACCTCATTGTTCAATTCTCTTGCAAAATCCAAAGGCATGTTTGGGTTTCTGAGTGATTCTCTGGCAAACAAAATTAAGTCGGCCTGACCGTTATTCAAAATTTCTTCGGCTTGTTGTGCTTCTGTAATCAAACCAACTGTTCCCGTTAACATATCGGATTCTTCTTTTACTTTTTCTGCAAAAGGAACCTGATAGCCCGGTCCAAGTGTGATTTTTTGATGTGAAACTAATCCGCCAGACGAAACATCAATTAAATCTACTCCTTTTTCTTTTAATAGTTGCGAAAGCTGTACAGATTCTTCCGGGTTCCATCCATTTTCTGCCCAGTCTGTAGCAGAAATTCGAACGAATAAGGGCAAATTTGAAGGCCATTCGGTCTGAACGGCTTCAACGATTTCTAATGTAAAACGGACTCTGTTTTCAAAACTTCCGCCATATTCATCGGTTCTGACATTCGTTAAAGGGGATAAAAACTGATGCAGCAAATATCCATGTGCAGCATGGATTTCGACAACCTGATAACCGGCTTCAACAGCTCTTTTAGCAGCAGCTTTAAAATCAGAAATCACTTTTTGGATTCCGCTTTTATCCAAAGCTTTAGGAAGAAACGGCTCGTTTTCATGATACGGGACAGCACTTGGCGCAACCGTCTGCCATCCGCCATGAGCGAAATCTAACTTTTTATTTCCTTCCCACGGGGCAGAAACACTTGCTTTTCTCCCAGCATGAGCCAATTGAATTCCCGGAATTGAATGCTGAGAAACAATAAACGTATTGATTTGTTTTAGCTTTTCGATATGCTCATCTTTCCAGATTCCAAGATCAGCAGGAGAAATTCTGGCTTCCGGAGAAACCGCAGTGGCTTCCTGGATAATCAATCCGGCGCCTCCGCTGGCACGGCTTCCCAAATGAACCAGATGCCAGTCGTTTGCAAATCCATCAACTGAAGAATACTGGCACATGGGCGAAATAACGATTCTGTTTTTTAAAGTGATATTTTTTATAGTAAGCGGAGAAAATAATAATGAGTCCATAAAATGTAACTTTTAATGTATTTGAGCTACCAATTGGTAGGTTAGTGCATGAAAAAGTAAAGTTACAGCATCTTCATAAAAGTAGAAATCCAAATGTTTATTAATTAACAAACATTTAAAACCTTATATGTTATCTTGCACCTTAAATTAAATTAGAAAACGCTACTTTTGTGCGTTAAAATTACGAACTAAAAATACAAAATGGATATAGTTATCAAACTCTCTCAATTTCTATTGAGTTTATCATTACTTATTATTCTGCACGAATTAGGGCATTTTATTCCTGCTAAATTATTTAAAACGAGAGTCGAAAAATTTTACTTATTTTTTGATGTGAAATTTTCTTTGTTTAAAAAACAAATTGGCGAAACGGTTTACGGTATCGGATGGCTGCCACTTGGAGGTTATGTAAAAATCTCCGGAATGATAGACGAAAGTATGGACAAAGAGCAAATGGCTCTGCCTCCACAACCTTGGGAATTTCGTTCTAAACCGGCATGGCAGCGTTTGATTATTATGTTAGGAGGGGTTACAGTAAACTTTATTCTTGCTTTTATTATATATATAGGTATGGCGTTTGTTTATGGTGATACGTATGTGGCTAATGCAGATTTGAAAGATGGTATTTGGGTAACCAATCCTGCAATTGAAAAGGCAGGAATACAAACGGGAGATAAAATTATTGCTGTTAACGGAAAGAAAATGGATCGTTACAATGATATCGCTAAGAACTTATACATGGGGAAAGAAGTCACGGTAGAGAGAAACAATGAAACAAAAACTATTAAGTTTCCTATTAACATCATTAATAAGATTAGTAACTCTGGAGTAAAACATTCTTTAGTAGAAATGAGAATTCCGTTTGTGGTTAGTGGATTCCAGAAAGGTTCTCCTAACACTAAAACTTTACAAAAAGCTGATATCATAACTCACGTAAATGGGATTCCTCTAAAATATGCAGATGAAGTAGCTTCACAGTTTAAAAATTTTAGTGGAAAAACTGTTCCTGTAACAATAAAAAGGGATAATAAAATCATTCAGACAACCATAAAGTTCAATAATAAATCTCAGGCAGGAATAGAGTATCCTCATAGATTACCTTATTCTAATCTTGAAAAATTGAATCTTTATAAAATTAATCGTGAGCAATATACTTTTGCAGAGTCTATTCCAATTGGAATTAGAACAGGAGCAAACGGATTGGTTGAATATGCAGGTCAGCTTAAAACGATATTCAATCCTAAAACAGAAGCTTATAAAGAAGTAGGTGGTTTTGCTGCAATTTTTAATATTTTTCCTGAATTTTGGAGCTGGGAAGCTTTCTGGTCAATCACTGCTTTATTGTCAATTATGCTTGGCGTAATGAATTTATTGCCAATTCCGGCACTTGACGGAGGTCATGTGATGTTTTTATTGTACGAAATTATTAGTGGTAAAAAACCGAGCGATAAATTCCTTGAGAATGCCCAAATGGTTGGTTTCGTTCTACTTATCACACTGCTTTTGTTTGCAAACGGAAACGATATTTACAAGGCAATTGTCAAGTAAAAAAAATATTTTTTAAAAAGAGTTAAAATATTTTTGAGAAACTAAAAATTCAATTATATTTGCACTCGCTAAAAAGAGCAACAACTTCCTCCTTAGCTCAGTTGGTTAGAGCATCTGACTGTTAATCAGAGGGTCCTTGGTTCGAGCCCAAGAGGGGGAGCAACTTTTTTTAGCAAACATATTTACCTTTAAGGTGATTCCTCCTTAGCTCAGTTGGTTAGAGCATCTGACTGTTAATCAGAGGGTCCTTGGTTCGAGCCCAAGAGGGGGAGCTTATTAAAAGACTATCATGAAAATGATAGTCTTTTTTTTTTTAAATTAAAAATATGAATTACGTTTATATTCTTCATTCTGCTAAATTGAATCGATTTTATACTGGCTTTACAGCGGATTTTGATACAAGATTAGATTTTCACTTGAATTCAGAGCAGGAACGAAAATTCACTTATAAAGCAGATGACTGGATTGTTTTTCTGAAAATAGAATGCGAATCAAAGTCGCAAGCTTTGGCGATTGAAAAGCATATCAAAAATATGAAAAGCAAAATCTACATTGAAAACCTATTACGATATCCTGAAATCATAAATAAATTACTTGAAAAATATAAAGACTGTTAATCAGAGCCCCGAAAGCTTTCGGGGTTGGTTCGAGCCCAAGAGGGGAGCAAAAAAGACTATCAGAAATGATGGTCTTTTTTTTGTTTCGGACCTATTCTATTTTTTGGTCATTGCAAGAGCTGTGTTTTTATTTTCAAATAATTTAAGCATTTCTTCTGATTTTTCTGGCTGGTTGATTGCTTTTAGGGATTTGGCACATCGTAAATAAAATACAGGTTCTGAGTTTTCTTCAAGGTTAAATAATTCCAGGTAATATTTAGCAGCCGCTTCAAAATCATTTTCAAAATAAAATTTATCGGCAACCTTTTTAAGCATGTCTGCAGATTTATACCCTTTGTCCAGAACATTTGCATAAGTACTTAAGATATCTACGTTTATGGATTTTTTGCTTTGCGCGGGAACTGTGGTCCTGATCGTAATGGGTTGAATGGTTTTGTCGGTTTTAATTATTACGGTTTTTGTGGGGGCTATAGGTTTGGTTTCTTTAACGTATGTCTTTTTGTATATTGCGGTTACCGTTCTGGTGTTGTTAGGTCCCAGGTCGTAGGTGTTAACCATGTTGAGTTTTGAGACTTCGTATGTTGTGATTCTCTTTTTTCCGTTAGCGAGGTTAATTACTTCTTCTACACAGTAAGATTCTATAACAAGGTCTTCTCTGGACTTGTCGTCAAACTTTAATGGTGCTTTCCGAACGTCTGGATTGGTGATTACCTGACTTACCTGACCAAAACAATTCAATGAAAAAACACCTGCAAATACTATAAAGTGTATTGTATAGGTTTTCATGATAATTAAAATAAAGTTGAGAGCTGTATTGAAATTATATAGTAAAGGTATTTATTATGTTGTGTTTGTATTTGTTTTGACGCTTAACTGTTATTAAAATCGTTTAAGTGTTTGATTTAGTGTGCTGAGTGTGTTCTTTTTAAAATAAAAATTGTCGAACCATTAAGTTCGATGAAGGTAATTGAGGTTTTTGATTAGTGGTAGTAGGAGTTAAGAAGGGCTTAAAAAAGAAAAAGCTGTCAAAAATGACAGCTTTTCCGTTAATGTACCCGGAGCCGGAGTCGAACCGGCACGGTTTCCCACAGGTGTTTGAGACCAGCGCGTCTACCAATTCCGCCATCCGGGCTTAGCAGACGAAAAAACAATCAAAATTTGATTATTTTAACGCAATAGAATAAGCTATAATGTGCTTATTCTTTTAACACGGTGCAAATGTAAAAAATTAAATTAAAAGTTCTACTAAAAATACTCGAAAATTTCCTTTCAGTCTCCAATAAATTTTCTAAATTTGCACCTCGTTAAAACGAAGCACACACAACTAACTACATCCGAGGCAGATACAGGAATTTGGCTAAAAAATAAATTTAGCCGGAACTCCGAAGAAACCAAGGAATAAAACAACAAATTATAATGTCGCACCTAGAACCAGAAGCTAAAATTTTTGCTTGTTCACAAAGTGTTTATCTTGCAGAAAAAATTGCAAAAGAGTACGGAATTCCGTTAGGAAAAGTAACCATGTCAACGTATAGCGATGGAGAATTTCAGCCGTCTTACGAAGAATCAATAAGAGGTTTACGCGTTTTTATCGTGTGTTCAACTTTTCCAACAGCCGATAATTTGATGGAATTGTTATTGATGATTGATGCTGCAAAACGTGCATCAGCAAGACATATTACAGCTGTAATGCCTTATTTTGGCTGGGCAAGACAGGATAGAAAAGACAAGCCAAGAGTTCCGATAGGAGCAAAATTAGTAGCCAATTTATTAAGTGCTGCAGGAGCAACAAGAGTAATGACAATGGATTTGCACGCAGATCAAATTCAGGGGTTTTTCGAAAAGCCGGTGGATCATTTATTTGCTTCTACCATCTTTTTACCATATGTAGAAAGTTTAGGTCTTGAGAATTTGACGATTGCATCACCGGACATGGGAGGTTCAAAAAGAGCCTATGCATATTCTAAGTTTTTACAATCAGATGTAGTTATCTGTTATAAACAAAGAAAAGCAGCCAACGTTATCGACACTATGGAGCTTATTGGTGAAGTAAAAGGTCGTAACGTAATCCTGGTAGACGACATGATCGATACAGGAGGTACTTTAGCGAAAGCTGCAGACCTAATGATCGAAAAAGGAGCACTAAGCGTAAGGGCAATCTGTACGCACCCAATATTATCAGGAGGGGCATACGAGAAAATTGAAAACTCGAAACTAACAGAATTAATCGTTACAGATTCGATTCCGTTAAAAAAAGAGTCAAAAAAAATCAGGGTAGTGAGTTGTGCACCTCTTTTTGCAGAAGTTATGCACATGGTACACCACAACAATTCCATAAGTGGAAAATTTATAATGTAGGCATTGCAGAAAAGAAGCAATTTCACTACAATAAAATTTGAATATTTTTTAATAACTATATTTTTTTACAATGAAATCAATTACAATTAAAGGATCAGAAAGAGAAAGCGTGGGCAAATTGTCAACTAAAGCCTTACGTAATGCTGGAGCGGTTCCTTGCGTGTTATACGGAGGAAATCAGGCAGTACACTTCTCAGCAGAAGCTGCGGCTTTCAAAAACTTGGTTTACACTCCAAACGCACACACAGTTGTGATTGAGCTTGGAAAAGGAAAATCATTCAATGCAATTTTGCAGGACATCCAGGTTCACCCTGTAACTGACAAAATTTTACACATCGACTTCTTCCAGTTATTTGACGACAAAGAAATCACAATGGAAGTTCCTGTGAAAATCGTTGGTACATCTAAAGGTGTTCTTGCGGGCGGTGTTTTACGTTTAAACCAACGTAAATTAAAAGTTAAAGCTTTACCAGCAAATCTTCCTGATTTTGTTGAAGCTGACATCACACCACTTGAAATGGGTAACAAATTATATGTTACTAAAGTTGGAAAGCCAGATTACAAAATTATGCACCCTGACAACACAGTTGTGGCTCAGGTAAGAATTTCTCGTGCTGCTATGAAAGCTGCTCAGGAAGCTGCAAAAGCTGCAAAAGCACCTGCAAAAGGAAAGAAAAAATAATTTTTTTTCAATTATACAAAAAGCATCAATCGAAAGGTTGGTGCTTTTTTTTGTTTTAAAGGTTCTGAGTTGCTAAGGTTCTAAGTTTTCATATGTCAGGAGGAGCAAAGTCGAAACGTCGCGCAAAAAAAATAATTATCTAATTCCCACATTCTCGAATTATCTAATTATTTTTTAGGAGCAGAAATTTCAGGGTTTTTCAAGACGTGACGTTCCTGCCATCTGCTAAATCTTTTCCCGGCTAAAGAAGCCGGAAAAAGGATACCGCTGCTGTCAGGGCTAGAAAGAGATTTAGTTTTCATAAGATTTTAAAATACCAAGTTGCTGAAATTTCAAGAAAATCTTTTTCTTTCTTTAAAGGCCTTATAGAATTTTTAGTATTAAAAAAATCTGCTTCATCTGCAAAATCTGCGCGAACCCTTTTATAGCAAACTTTGGTTAAATAAGTCGTACAGAAATCAATTATCTAATTTTCAAATTATCTAATTGACACATTTCCTAATTCCCCAATTAACCTTACTTTTGCAAATATGATAAAATGGATAAATAGCCTGTTTTCATCAACATCAAAAGAAGAGAACAAAGAAGATAACATCAAAACAGAGGTCCACGAACACCAAAAAAATAATATAAAAAGCGTGAGTAAAAAATATTTAATCGTAGGATTAGGAAATATCGGAGCCGAATATGTAAATACAAGACATAACATCGGATTCAAGGTTTTGGATTTTTTAGCCCGAAAAGAAAGCCTTTCTTTCGAAACCGTAAAATTAGGAGCTTTAGCTGAGTATAAGTTTAAAGGAAGAACATTGTTGCTGCTTAAGCCAAATACGTACATGAACCTTAGCGGTAAGGCCGTAAAATACTGGATGGATAAAGAAAATATTCCATTGGAAAATATTCTGATCATTACAGATGATTTAAACTTATCTTTCGGAACCATCCGAATCAAGCCAAAAGGAAGTGATGGAGGCCACAACGGACTTAAAAACATAAATCTGGTTTTGAATACACAGCAATATACCCGTTTTAGGTTTGGTATTAGTGATCAGTTCAAAAAAGGACAACAGGTTGATTATGTTTTAGGAGAATGGAATGAAGAAGAAAAAGCAAAACTACCAGAAAGATTAGAAGTTGCATCTGAAATTATAAAATCTTTTGGTACCGCAGGTTTAGAAAATACAATGACGACTTTTAACGGAAAATAAAGATTTACAAGTATTTATGTCTTAAAAAGCCAAATTATCAATTAATTAAATTGAATTATAACGAAATAGTATTTTCTATTACAAAGTTAAATGTTTAAATTTGGATAAATTAATATAAATCATAAAATCATATATCATGGCTTTTGAATTACCACAATTACCTTATGCTTATGACGCATTAGAACCACATATTGATGCGCGTACAATGGAAATCCACCATACTAAACATCATAATGCATACACAACAAACCTAAATGCTGCTATTGAAGGAACAGATTTAGAAGGAAAAACTATCGAAAACATCCTAATCAATTTAGATAAATCAAACGCTGCAGTTCGTAACAATGGCGGAGGTTTCTATAACCACAATTTGTTCTGGACTGTAATGTCTCCAAACGGCGGCGGATTGCCAACAGGTGATTTGTTAGCTGCAATTGAAGCTTCTTTCGGAACTTTCGAAGAGTTTAAAGCGAAATTTGCTAAAGCAGGAGCAACACAATTTGGTTCTGGATGGGCTTGGTTATGCGTTCAAAAAGGAGGAAAATTAGAAGTTTGCGGAACTCCAAATCAGGACAATCCATTAATGCCGGAAGTAGGCTGCGGTGGAACACCAATTTTAGGAATGGATGTTTGGGAGCATGCTTACTACTTAAACTACCAAAACAGAAGACCAGATTATATTGAAGCTTTCTTCAGTGTAATCAACTGGACAGAAGTGGCAAGAAGATTTGCTTTAGAAAAGTAATCTTTTTTCAAATAAAAATAAACCCGATTAGTTCATTTTGAATTAATCGGGTTTTATTTTTTTACCATTTTCCAAAGAAACTGTTTATGTCAAAATAATATTTAACTTCTTCTCCTTTTTCATTGGTTAACTTTAATAAATCATAATGTTTATTGCCCTCGCTTAGTAAAGCCTGGCCATTCATAGTACAATTTGGGCAAAGTTTTTTCGCAATTTTATATTCTTCGGCCACACTATTTACTTTGATGGCGTTTTTGATTGAACTTCCGTCAGGGGTGAATTTCTTATCATAAGAATTTTCATCTTCAATAATGCTTGCAGTTTTTTCATTGGTAATTTGATCATCTGTTTTTGGTTTAATAGATTTAGTGCCTGAACAATTCGCTAAAAAGAAACTTAGAAATACAGAAAAGAAAATTTGTTTACAGAACTTCATAGGTTGATAATTTAAAAATTTACACAATAATACAGAAATTTAGTAATAAAAAAATAGTTCAATCATTCTATTTCAATAAAAAAAGCGGAATTATTTCCGCCTTTAAGTATTCTACTACTGTGCCCTTTATTTTACATTCGGATTAACGGCAATAATATCCGATTAAATTATTGAAGTTTTTTGCCTTTTTACCCAAAATCTATTTTAAAATTCAATTTATTCAAATTGGAAGATTGGAAAACTGGATATGGGTATGTTATCTCTTTTAATAATCAGATGAACGGAAATAGATATCCGATTAAGTGTTTTTTTTAACTTAAGTTTATTCCAATAAAAAAGGTGAGATTTCTCCCACCTTTTTTGCCCCAAATCTACCATAAACTTAACCTACTAATGTTATGGTCTCTCAAAGATATATCAGCATTGCAGTTTCCCCAAAAAAAAAGGATGAAATGCAAAAAAATCCGATGAAATGCATTTTTTAACTTTTTATTTAGTATGCCCTTGCGTTTTTTCCTTCATAAAAGTTAATAAATGCTCTGTTTACAACACGATTTCCGCCTGGTGTTGGATAATCCCCGGTGAAATACCAATCTCCAAGATTTTTCGGACAAGCAATATGTAAATCATCTACTTTTTGGAATATAATTTTCACTTCAGCATTAATCTCAGGAGAACTTAATATTTCTGCAATCCTGTCTGAAATTTCTTCAGGTGTAAATTGATCATAAATTGCGGTTACATAATTTACAATATCTGTATCAGCAAAATTTTCCTGAGCTTTGCATTTAGCATATACTTCATCAACTATGTGATATAAATTTCTTTCCTTCAGTAAATCTAAAGCAGCTCTAAAAGCAACAAGACCTTCTAGTTTTGCCATATCAATTCCATAACAATCCGGGTAACGAATTTGTGGAGCAGAAGAGACAATCACAATACGTTTTGGTTTCAATCGATCCATCATTTTAATGATACTCATTTTTAATGTAGTACCACGAACAATACTATCGTCAATAATTACCAGATTATCTTCGGGCTTAATCACTCCGTAAGTAACATCGTAAACGTGAGCTACTAAATCGTCACGGCTGCTGTCTTCAGTAATAAAGGTTCTAAGTTTGGCATCTTTAATAGCTACTTTTTCTGTACGTATTTTTACAGCTAAAAGTTCCTGAAGCGTTTCTGCAGTAAGTGTATTTCTATTTTCTAGAATATAATTGTTTTTTCTCTGATTTAAGAAATCCTGAGCAGCTTCAACTAAACCATAAAAAGAGGTTTCAGCTGTATTTGGTATGTAAGAGAAAACAGTATTATCTGTATCATTGTCAATTGCTTTAAGGACAGCAGGTAAAATTAATTTACCTAAATTTTTACGCTCCTGATAAATTTCAGCATCGCTTCCTCTTGAAAAATAAATTCTTTCGAACGAACAGGCTTTTTTAATCGTTGGTTCTAAAATTTGTTTCATTGAAACGTTTCCGTTTTTCTTGATGATCAGAGCATTTCCCGGATCGATTTCCTGAACACTTTCGAATGGAACATTAAATACAGTCTGAATAACAGGTCTTTCAGAAGCTACAACAACTACTTCGTCATCCTGATAGAAATAAGCAGGACGAATTCCTGCCGGATCTCTAAATACAAAAGCATCTCCATGACCTAATAATCCGGCCATAGCATAACCTCCATCTAAATTTTTAGCTGAACGGGCTAAGATTTTAGCAATATCTAAACGCTCTGCAATTACAGGTGAAGCTTCTCTTTTTGAATAGCCTTCTGCTTTACAGTCCTGATATAATTGCATTACTTCTTTATCCAGAAAGTGACCAATTTTTTCCATTACAGTAACAGTATCGGCCATTTCTTTTGGATGCTGACCCAGTTCAACCAGATTTTGGAAAAGTTCTTTAACATTCGTCATATTAAAGTTTCCTGCCAAAATCAGATTACGGTGCATCCAGTTACTTTGACGTAAAAAAGGGTGAACACTTTCGATGCTGTTTTTTCCGAAAGTTCCATAACGAACATGTCCTAAAAACAATTCCCCAACATAAGGAATACTTGTTTTTAATTCTTTCATATTATCTCCTAGTTCAGGATTTGCTTTTAGTTCTTCACTGATACGATCATTGATTTGTTTAAAAACGTCCTGTATAGGCTGTGAGTGGTTTGAACGAACCCTGCTGATGTAACGTTCGCCAGGCTCTACATCTAATTTGATGCTTGCAAAACCGGCACCATCCTGACCACGGTTGTGCTGTTTTTCCATCATCAAATACATCTTCTGGATTCCGTAAAAAGCAGTTCCGTATTTCTCTTTGTAATATTCAAGCGGTTTAAGAAGTCTGACTAAGGCTATACCACATTCGTGTTTTAAAGCGTCGCTCATTTTGTTTTGTATTTGTGTTGTTGTAAGTTGTGTGTATTAACGTAATAAAAAAAGCCCCGTTTTATCGAGGCTCTTAGGCATTATATCTCTATGTCAAACTGAGTTAACGACTTAAATTGCTGTAATCGAATCGCTACTTCGGCTTTGCTTAAGGTTTCCATCCTCTCTGTTCCAAATTTTTCTACGCAGAACGAAGCTAAATTTGAACCGTAAATAATTGCATTTTTCATGTTTCCGAAAGAGATGTTTTCGCTTTGCGCAATAAAACCAGAAAAACCGCCTGCGAAAGTATCTCCAGCTCCTGTTGGATCAAAAACTTCTTCTAAAGGTAAAGCGGGTGCAAAGAAAACTTCTCTGTTGTGGAATAAAAGTGCGCCGTGTTCTCCTTTTTTGATCACCACATATTTTGGCCCCATATCCTGGATTTTGGCAGCGGCTTTTACTAATGAATATTCACCTGATAACTGTCTTGCTTCTTCGTCATTGATTGTGATAACATCTACGCGTTTGATAACGTCCAGTAATTCCGGAAGAGCACAGTCCATCCAGAAGTTCATTGTATCTAAAACTACTAGTTTTGGTTTTTTCTCCATTTGATCCAAAACACTGCTTTGTACTAATGGATGCAAGTTTCCTAACATCACCACATCAGCATCTTTGAAATTTTGAGGAACTTTTGGCTGAAAATCAGCTAAAACATTTAACTCAGTTACCAAAGTGTCTCTAGAATTTAAATCGTTATGATATAAACCGCTCCAGAAAAAGGTTTTTCCGCCTTTTACAATTTCGATACCGGAGATATCGATATTTTTTGAAGTCAGTAAATCTAAATGTTCTTGAGGAAAATCGTCGCCAACTACAGAAACTATGGCCGATTGCAGGTTGAAAAAGGATGCTGATAAACCAATATATGTTGCAGCACCGCCTAATATTTTGTCTGTTTTTCCAAAAGGAGTTTCAATCGCGTCGAAAGCAACTGTTCCAACAATCAATAATTTATTCATTTTATGAATTTCGAATTTAAGGTGCAAAGATACTTTATAAGTTACAATATTGCAACGGTTTGTAATCTCAAAGTTTTCATAAAATAACAACGATGATTTCTAAGTAAAACACTTGTAAATGAATTGTTTAAAATTGTTTTTCTGAACGCTTATAATAGGTTTTCCGGATTTAAAATGCAACTTATATTTTGAAAAAAATGGCGATTATAATTCATACTTCTTATCAAAATAATTCTTCAAAATCCCAACCTGAACCAAAATCATGAAAGGAACGATCAGAATAGCATACAAGATGTTTTTGGAAAAATGAATTCCTGAGAATACGGCTGAAATTTTGTCAGAATATAATTTCCCAACTTCGTCAATTTTAAGAGTGCTTTCGGAAACTGAAAAAAGAGAAGTATAAACCACCAAGAAAGCTAAAGCAATTCCAATGGAAACCCAGACCGGTTTAGAAATTAAAGGTTTATATGCTGTGCTTTTTTTCTCTTCCAAAATTAGAACTTCAGCCATTATTTTAGAAGTGAAATCTATTGATGGTGACTGCAGTTTTTCTTCAGCCATCATTTTATCAATAAGTTGTTCTATATCTTTATCGCTCTCTCTCATAACATTGTATTGTTTCTGGTTCTAACTGCTGTCTCAAAATTACAGCTAATTTCTGTCGGCTTCTGAATAATTTTACCTTGACATTATTAGCATTGATATTCATGATTTTGCCAATTTCTTCTAAGCTTTGATCTTCGAAATAAAATAAGGTCAGCAGGAAATTTTCATCTTCCGGTAACAAATTTAAGCAATTTTGAATAGTTTGCCTTCGTTCCTTGTCTTCCAAAGCACTCAAAGCGTTGTCCATTGTTTTAATCAAATGGGCTGAAAATTCATCAATTGAAATATTTAAATCTTCTTTTTTGTTTTTCTTCAAACGGTCTAAGCAGGTATTGTAGGCGATTTTATAAATCCAGGTCGAAAATTTAGAATCGCCTTTAAATTTGCCTAATGAATTATAAACTTTGATAAAAGTATCCTGAGCAACTTCTTCAGCTTCTTCTCTGTTTTTAATCATTTTCAAGGCCAGAGTAAAAATCATGTCTTTATACCGGTCGACCAGGGCGGCAAAAGAACTCGTCTCGCCCTGCAGGATTCTGTCGATATAATGCTGATCATTTAAAGTACTCATATTATATAGGACGACAAGCTGTTTGTTTAGGTTACAGATAAAATGAAAAATAAATTCCAAACGGATAAAATTCCAATTAGCGGAATTACATATATAGATGAACTTTGTAAAGGTTTTAAATTTTGATAAGGTTTTTTGTTATTAAAATTAATTGATTATCAGTGGTTTTTTGGAATTTGGAATTTAAATTTTCAAATATTTTAATAAAGTTGTAACCTGAATTTAAAAAGCATCGTCCTATGGAATATCAATCAATTAAAACAAAATATTATGTTAGCAGGAATTTTAGTACCCCTCAGTTTTTTTCTGATGGTTTTCGGAATTATTTATCTTATTTACTCAACACGAAACAGGGAACGATTAGCTCTTATTGAAAAAGGGGTAGATGCCAGTATTTTTTTAGAAGGAAAAGCGAAAGGCGTTCCGGCATGGAAAATATTTATTGTGAATTTAGCATTCTTATTAATAGGAGGCGGTCTCGGGATATTTATTGCATTATTAATAACAACTTATACTTCTTTAGAAGATGATGCCGTTTATCCTTCTATTATTTTTATAATGTCAGGAGTTGGTTTATTGGTTGGGTTTAGAACAGCCAAGGATTTGGATAAAGAGCAATAGCCGTTTTAAGTTAATGAAAAAACGTATCGGGATTAGATTTTCGATACGTTTTTTAATTATATCAGTTTAGAATCAGTTGTTTCATAAAAAGAATCTACAGAAAGTTTAGGCTGCATGGATGCCATAACAGCCAGTTGGTCGCATCGTTCATTTTGCGGATGGTTATTATGGCCTTTGATCCATTTAAAATCGACCTGATGTTTGCGGTACACAATTAAAAAACGCTTCCAGAGGTCGGCATTTTTTCTTCCGGCAAAACCTTTTTTCTCCCATCCTAAAACCCATTTTTTTTCAACAGAATCCACAACATATTTAGAATCTGAAATTACCAGTACTTTCATGTTTGGCTTTTTGAGTTTTTCTAATCCCACAATTACAGCCAGAAGTTCCATTCTGTTATTAGTAGTGAGGCGAAAACCTTCGTAGAATTCTTTTTTATGTGGAGTCCCGACGAGTTCCATCACTACCCCGTAACCTCCATTTCCTGGATTTCCTTTTGCGGCACCGTCTGTATATATATGTACTTCGTGATTCATTTAGATATCTTAGATATTAGAATTTAGATTTTTCAGATTTGGATTTTCAGACTCTTAAAATCTAAGAAGTCTAACAATCTAAAACAATTTATTGTTCTAATATGGTCTGAATAATTTCCGGAAAATGTTTTTGCTCCAGTTCATGAATCTTCTCTGCAACGGTTTCTGGAGTGTCTTCGTCTGTTAAAGCCACATTTGCCTGAAAAATAATAGCCCCTTCATCATAATGCTCATTTACATAATGAATTGATATTCCGGTTTCTTTCTCCTTATTATTAACTATCGCCCTGTGTATATGCATCCCGTACATACCTTTCCCTCCGTAATTGGGTAAAAGCGCAGGATGTATGTTGATTATTTTATGAGGGTATTGTTCGATTATATTTTCAGGGAATTTGAGTAAAAAACCAGCCAGGACAATCAAATCCGGATCGATTTTTTGTATTTTTTGTAAGATATTATGTTCTAAAAGTTCGTTTTTTGAGAAGATTTCGACTGGAATTTGATGTTTTTCTGCCCTTCCAATGACTTTTGCATTGGCGTTATTTGTAAAAATGGAAACAACTCTTGCGATTTCGGTTTTTTTAAAGTATGTAATAATATTTTCTGCGTTACTTCCTGAACCTGAGGCAAAAACGATAATTTTTTTCATAATCAAATTTATTTTGAGAATGCAAAAAACGGAATAAAAAATCAAAATAAATAGTATTGAAACACCTTTCTTGAAATTAATTTTATAAATTAGTAACACATTTATTAACTAAATAGTTGTTTTAAAATAAAGTTTTTTATTTTTGCCAACAAATTAAATTCTAAAATTAAAGATTATGTCAGACATTGCATCAAGAGTAAAAGCGATTATCGTAGACAAATTAGGTGTTGACGAAAACGAAGTTGTAACAGAAGCAAGCTTCACTAATGATTTAGGAGCTGACTCATTAGACACTGTTGAGCTTATTATGGAATTCGAAAAAGAATTTGATATTCAAATTCCAGACGATCAAGCAGAAAACATTGCTACTGTTGGTCAAGCTATTTCTTATATCGAGGAAGCTAAAAAATAATAATATCACACCCGATTCTGATTTAATTAGAATTCGGGTGTTATTATTTTAAAAAAAATTAAAATTTCGATTGATTTTCAATCCAAAAGATATATTTATATTGTAATTCCCATGGCTCTTAAGTAACAATACAGTTAAGAAATCATGGGTTTTATTTGTTTAAGATACAAAACACATATTTATGGCATTAAAGCGAGTTGTTGTAACAGGATTAGGTGCTCTTACTCCTATCGGGAATAATATCCAGGAGTATTGGGATGCACTTATTAATGGAGTTAGCGGTGCTGCCCCAATAACGTATTACGATACAGAGAAACATAAAACCAAGTTTGCCTGTGAAGTAAAAAACTTCATTATTGAGGATTATATGGACCGTAAAGAATCTCGTAGATTAGATAAATTTGCTCAGTATGCAATTGCTGCGAGTGATGAAGCTATTAAAGATGCGGGATTAACAGACGAAAATATCGACAAACAAAGAGTAGGAGTTATCTGGGGAGCAGGAATTGGAGGTTTAGAAACTTTCCAGGATGAAGTAATGTACTATGCAAAAGGTGACGGAACCCCAAAATTCAATCCTTTCTTTATTCCTAAAATGATCGCTGATATTGCACCGGCACATATTTCGATGCGTAATGGTTATATGGGACCTAATTATACTACTGTTTCGGCTTGTGCTTCTTCTGCAAATGCTTTAATTGATGCTTTCAACTATATTCGTTTAGGGATGTGTGATGTTATTGTATCTGGTGGTTCTGAAGCCGCAGTTACAATTGCTGGTATGGGAGGTTTTAGTTCAATGCACGCTCTTTCAACAAGAAACGAAAGCCCGGAAACAGCTTCCAGACCTTTTGATGCAACCAGAGATGGTTTTGTTTTAGGTGAAGGCGCAGGAGCTTTGGTTCTTGAAGAATATGAACATGCAAAAGCCAGAGGAGCAAAAATTTATTGTGAAATTGGTGGCGGCGGAATGTCATCTGATGCTTACCATTTAACAGCTCCACATCCGGAGGGAATAGGTGTTATTGCAGTAATGAAAAATACTTTAAGAGATGCCGGAATGAACCCTGAAGATGTTGATCATATCAACACTCATGGAACTTCAACTCCTCTTGGTGACGTAGCTGAGTTAAAAGCTATTAGTAATGTTTTTGGTGAACATGCTAAAAATATCAATATAAATTCAACAAAATCAATGACAGGGCATTTACTTGGTGCTGCAGGTGCTATCGAAGCTATTGCTTCTATTTTAGCAATGAAACACAGTATTGTTCCTCCAACAATAAATCATACTGTGGTGGATGAAAACATTGATCCATCATTAAATCTGACCTTAAATAAACCTCAAAAAAGAGAAGTAAATGTTGCTATGAGTAATACTTTTGGTTTTGGAGGACATAATGCCTGTGTATTGTTTAAAAAATTAGCTGACTAATTTCTGTATATGAATATTATCAAAAAAATATTTTCAAAATCCCGTTCTCAAGAAGACGGGATTTTTTTTGACACTATTCAGAAAATTCTTGGTTTTCAGCCAGTTTCGCTGGGATTTTACAGGAAAGCTTTTACGCATCGCTCTTCTAATAAATTGGATGAATCGGGAAATCCAATTAATTATGAGCGACTTGAGTTTCTGGGAGATGCTATGTTGAGCTCTGTCATAGCTGCGCATTTGTATAATAAAGCGCCTAACGGAGATGAGGGTTATTTAACCAAAATGCGCTCTAAAATTGTGAGCAGGGAACACTTAAACGAATTAGGTAAAGATTTGAATTTAGTACGATTTGTAGAGAGTAAAGTGCCTATCCAGCATTTTGGTGAAAATATTCATGGAAATATTTTCGAAGCACTTATAGGTGCAATTTATTTAGATCGTGGATATTCTTTTTGTGAAAAATTTATTCAAAACAGAGTTATTATACCGTATGTTGATATTGCCCGGCTTGAAGGAAAAGTGATCAGTTATAAGAGTCTGGTTATTGAATGGTGTCAGAAGGAAAAGAAAGTCTTTCATTATGATATTTTTGAAGATAATGGCATTGACGGACAGCGTTTGTTTGGGGTCAAATTAAGTATAGACGATAAAATTATAGCAAGGGCACGAGCTACTTCGAAAAAGAAGGCAGAAGAGAAAGCATCACAGCGCGCTTATTTCGCATTTCAGGAAAAAATGGATAAGAAATAATGCAAAAAGTAGTGTACTATTCTTAATGCTATAACGTTTTCGTTTATAAATTAATAAAAACATACTGTAGTTAACTATTTAAGCTACGATAGAAATAGTATATTTACAGCTTGATATTTCATGACATGGCTGTTCATAGATTGGATTTAGACGAATTTGACGAGATTGATTATTATTTAATGGCAATCCATACTTCTTTAGAAGATTATAGATTAGCCTATTTTATAAATAAAAAACTTCCGATAAACTTAAGTAAGAGCAAAAACGAGATTCATGCTCAGACTAAGGAAGGTGAGACAAATTTTTCAAGATTCTATTACTATGATGCCGAGAAAGCCATTTCGTGGAACTTGATTCAGAATAAAAATGAAATCATTTCTGTGAGTAAAAATGATTTTCAGAATTTGTTTTCTAATGAAAATAGTGAGATTTCAACAACAATTCATTTACTTCCTGAATTCAAAAAAGTAGATTTTTTCCTGAAAATCGATAATAGCGGTGAGGCTATAAACTTTTCAGAAATACAGCAAAAGCTAAATACAATTGAGAGTATCGCGGCTATTTATGCTGTAGATATCAATAAAATAAAATCAAAAAACAATTTAATTTTTTAAAGAAATGCTTACAAACAAAAAAACCAAAATTGTAGCTACGCTTGGGCCTGCATGTAGTACGAGAGAGATCATTAAAGATATGATCGAAGCAGGGGTTAATGTGTTCAGAATCAATTTTTCGCATGCAGATTATGAAGGAGTTAAAGAGAAAATAAATATTATTAGAGGACTAAACGAAGAATTTGGTTACACTACAGCAATTCTAGGGGATTTGCAAGGGCCAAAACTTAGAGTTGGTGTAATGGAAGAAGGGACTGTAGTTAATGATGGTGATTTAATCACTTTTACAACTGCTGAGGATATTATCGGAAATGCAAAAAAAGCATTTATGAAATATCAAAATTTCCCAAATGATGTAAATGTTGGTGAGCGTATTTTGCTTGATGATGGTAAATTGATTTTTGAAATTGTTTCAACAGATAAAAAGTCTGAAGTTGTTGCAAAGGTAATTCAGGGTGGGGAATTGAAATCTAAAAAAGGAGTCAATCTTCCAAACACTAAAATTTCATTACCAGCTTTAACTGAAAAAGATATTGCAGATGCCATTTTTGCTATTGAGCAAAAAGTAGACTGGATAGCACTTTCGTTTGTGAAAACACCTCGTGATTTGCAAGACTTACAGGAGTTAATTGCAAAACATTCGGAAGTTAAAATTCCAATTATTGCTAAAATTGAAATGCCGGAAGCCCTTGAGAATATGGATAGAATTGTAGCTTATTGCGATGGTTTGATGGTGGCTCGTGGGGATTTAGGAGTTGAACTTCCTGCTCATGAAGTGCCATTGGTTCAAAAAGACTTAATCCGCAGGGCAAAAACTGCAAGAATTCCTGTTATCGTTGCTACACAAATGATGGAAACAATGATTACAAGTCTGACTCCAACAAGAGCTGAAGTTAATGACGTTGCGAACTCAGTAATGGACGGAGCTGATGCTGTGATGTTATCTGGAGAAACTGCTACTGGAAATTATCCGGTACAGGTAATTCAGAGAATGACGCAGATTTGTGAAGCTGTTGAAGATTCTCCGCTTATTCATGTACCTCAAAATACACCTCAAATCAAAACAAAACGTTTTATTACTAAAACAATTTGTCAACAGGCTGCTATAATGGCCAACACAATTCAGGCAAAAGCAATCTGTACACTTACAAATAGCGGTTATACTGCTTTCCAAATTTCTGCCTGGAGACCATCCTCTGCACATATCCTGGTATTTACTTCAAACAGAAGGATTTTAACGCAATTAAATTTATTATGGGGAGTTAAATCATTCTTCTATGATAATGAAAGCAGTACTGATGATACAGTAACTGATGTAAATAAAATTGCTGTAGAAAAAGGTTATGCTGTAAAAGGAGATTATTTAATTAATCTTGCTGCAATGCCTATTAAAGACAAAGGAATGGTAAATACCATGAGAGTTTCTGAAATAGAATAAATTTTTTAGAAAACAGCTAAATATAAAAGCCGCCAAAATCTATTTTTGGTGGCTTTTCTGTATAAAACGCTTTAATTTATTTTTTCTTTTGTTTGATAAATAATTGATTTTAAGCAAATTATAAATAATGCAATGAAAATTTAACGAAACAGATACTAACAAATTGTATAGAATTTGATTGTTTTGTAACAAAATATAAATTGTAATTACTAATTTATTAAATCATTAAATAAAAATTATGAATCGATTATCAATCAAATCAGTAGTATTGATTGCTTCTGTCTTTTTTGTTGGAGTGGCTAGCTGTTTCGCACAAGACATTTTGGTAAATTCACTTAAGCTTAATGCAAGTGAAAAAAGCAAAGAAAACTTTAAATTCACTGAAGTAATTAATTTAGGAACTACCTCAGTAAAATTGCAGGGCTCTTCTGGAACCTGCTGGAGTTATTCTACAAATTCTTTTTTAGAGTCTGAAATGATTCGTTTAGGAAAACAGCCAGTTGAGTTGTCTCAGATTTTTTCAGCAAGAAATGTATATGTTGAAAAAGGTAAAAATTATGTACGCATGCATGGTGCTGTTACCTTAGGTGACGGAGGTTCTTTGCATGATGTAATTAATATGTATAGAAAATACGGAACTGTTCCGAGAGAAGTGTACACAGGATTAAATTACGGAACAGATAAAAATAAATTTGCTGAAATGGCAGCTCTTATTGAAGGAGTATTGACAGCGGTAGTTAAAAATCCAAATGGGGAACTGACTCCAAACTGGCAAAAAGCCTACGCATCTGTAATTGATTCTTACTTAGGAAAAGTTCCGGATAATTTTGACTATAAAGGAAAAAACTACACGCCACAAAGTTTTGCTAAAGAAGTTGTTGGAATTAATCCTGATGAGTATGTTGAAATGTCATCATTTACAACAGCTCCGTATTACCAAAAAACAGTATTGGCCGTACCTGATAACTGGTCATTTGATCAGGTTTATAATGTAAAAGTAAATGATATGACAGATGTTATTGATAATGCTTTGAAAAAAGGGTATACAGTAGCATGGGCAACAGATGTGAGTGAGAAAAGTTTTAGCTGGAAAAATGGTGTTGCGTATGTTTCTACAAAAAAATATGATGACATGACGGCGGAAGAAAAGGCCGACATGTTCAACGGCCCAAAAGCCGAACCTGAAATTACTGCAGAAATGCGCCAGGCTGCTTTCGATAATTACCAGACTACAGATGATCACGGAATGCATATTATCGGTTTGGCAAAAGATCAGACAGGAAAAGAATATTATATTGTAAAAAATTCATGGGGAGAAACAAATGATTATAAAGGTTTCTTGTTTGTAACTAAAAATTTTGTAAAATATAAAACAACAGCTTTAATGGTTAACAAAGGAGGAATTCCATCTGAGATTGCAAAAAAACTTGGAGTTTAATTTATAAAGGTTTTAATTATCCTGACAATACTTAGACATTGCGTTTTAAGATTTGTCGGGATTTTTGTTGTTAAATAGCAATATAAATTAGATTAATAAGTTACTTGTTTAAAGCGGTTCTTTCTATATTTTTGCAATTAAAGATTAAATAATTAAAATGAGAACATTTGTTATAGGTGACATTCATGGTGGTTTACTCGCGCTTGAGCAGGTGATGAAAAGAGCTGAAGTTACAGAGAAAGATACCTTAATATTTCTTGGGGATTACGTGGATGGTTGGAGCCAGTCGCCACAGGTAATTGATTATTTGATTGATCTTCAAAGTAAGCAAAATTGTATTTGCATCAGAGGAAATCACGATGAGCTCTTATTAGAATGGCTTAAAAATGCAAAAAATAATGAACTTTGGTACCAGCATGGTGGCGAGGCTACGGTTTTGGCTTATGAAAAATTAAATAAAGGCCAAAAACAAAAGCATATAAAATTTTTAGAATCACTAGAAGATTATCATCTTGATGAACAAAATCGTTTATTTGTTCATGCGGGTTTTACAAATTTAAACGGAGTTGGCTATGAATACTTCCCAACATTATTTTACTGGGACAGAACTTTATGGGAAACAGCTCTTTCTTTGGATCCAAATATGAAAAAAGACGATTTGTATTATCCAAAAAGGTTTACACTATACAAAGAAATTTTTATTGGGCATACACCTGTGAGTCGGATTGGTGAAACGGTTCCTATCAATAAGGCTTGTGTTTGGAATATTGATACAGGAGCAGCTTTTAAAGGGCCTTTGACAATAATGAATGTTGATACAAAAGAGTTTTGGCAGAGCGAGCCTTTAAATAAGCTGTATTCTAATGAAAGGGGGAGAAATTAATTGTAAATTTCTATTTTTGCACTCAAAATATATTTTAAAATTATGAAAAAAGTTATCACACTATTATTTTTAGTATTGGTAGGAGTTGTACAGGCACAACAGGCATTTAAAGGAAAAGGAGATACAAAAATTAATGTTGGAGCCAATTTACAAAATGACGGATCCGGAATCCAGGGTTCTATTGATTTTGGTTTGGCAGAAAATTTTTCTTATGGTTTTGTGGCTTCCTATTTGTTAGGAGTAAATGAGTTTTCTGGATTTTATGGAACAACTCAATATGTAAATGAAAAGCCTGAATTTAAAGATCGATTTGATGCCAAATTCAGAATAAACGCTAATATTGGGAATGTTTTAAATATTGATGAAAAATTAGACATTTATCCTGGTTTAAATTTGGGACTGAAAAATTTCGGAGGCCATGTTGGGGGACGATATTTTTTTACTGAAGGATTTGGCGTATTTACTGAATTAGGATTTCCAATTGCAAAATACAGTGAGGATAATGATTTATTTGATCATTTAAACAATCAGGTTACTTTTAGCCTTGGTGCTTCATTTAATTTGTAGATACTAAATAAAGATAAAAGCGGCGGTTTTGAAATTTTCAAAACCGCCGCTTTTTATTTGAAAGGAATTTGAATCTTTTTTTAATTAAAATTGTAAAATGAAGAGTTTAAAAATGGAAGAGTTTGTATGGTAAAAGTAAGAATATGCTTGCTGTTTAATTACTTTTTTGTGGAATGTGGATTTTAAAGTTTGAGATTAAGTCAGTTTCTGGTTACGTTACTGTTTTCAATTACTTGAGCGCTTTTTAACTACAACGTTTTAGTTGTTTAAGTGCTAATTTATTAACATCTATTTTTTATTATATGCAATTTTTTGTTTAAATAATTTTTATATTAATAAAAAATATTTATTTTAGTGTAATCGATTACATTGTGACTTTTATTATTTAAAAATAAACTATCTAATCTATTTACATTAAACCACATTTTATGAAAAAATTTTTACTTTACGTGGCTTTGATATTTATTTCATCAAATATTAAAGCGCAAACAATTACGAAATCTTCAGGATGGCTTGAATCAGCATTTGTTGAATGGTCACCTGTAGCGGGAGCCGACAGTTATAATGTATATTACACAGGAGGAGGCGAAACTAATAAAAAAATTGATGAGCAGCTGATACGTAGTTATGGAACTTATTTTCGTGCTGATGTGCCTGGTATAATAGCAGGAAGCTACACTTTAACTGTAAAACCGGTTACAGCAAATGTTGAAGGTTCAGGTACAACAACACAAATGTTGACAGTTATTGCTCATGATCGTAATGGTTTTGCTTTTGAGGGAGGACGTGTTCCAGGAGGCTATAAGGCAGACGGTGCTCCTAAAACAGGAGCGGTTATTCTTTATGTTACACAACATACAAAAAACACCATTACTTACAATATTGTTACAAGTAGTAAAGGTGCTGTTACAAGTTATACTGGATTGCAAAATATTTTGTATGGTATTAAAAAAGGATATGATACCCGTCCGTTTATTATTCGTTTAATTGGAAATATTACCGATATGACTGTAATGGAAGGTGGCGATATCACTATTGAAAATGCAAATAACGCAAATAGTTATCTTACGTTAGAAGGTGTTGGTAACGATGCAGTCGTAAACGGAATGGGAGTTCGTCTAAAATCTGCATCTAACATTGAGGTTAGTAATCTTGGTTTTATGAACTGTAATAGTACTGCTGGAGATAATATTGGTATGCAGCAGGATAATGATCATATTTGGGTACATAATAATGATTTGTTTTATGGAAACGCAGGAAGTGATGCTGATCAGATAAAAGGTGATGGGGCGTTAGACAATAAAAATTCGACTTATATCACGTTGTCTTATAACCATTTTTGGGATAGTGGTAAAGCAAGTCTTCTGGGATTAAGTGAAAATAAAACAACAGATTTATATATTACCTATCATCACAACTGGTTTGACCATTCCGATTCTCGTCATCCTCGTGTTCGTTTTTATTCTGCACATATTTATAACAATTATTATGATGGTAATTCTAAATATGGAGCTGGGGCTACTTCTGGATCATCTCTATTTGTGGAGGGTAATTATTTTCGTAATTGTAAAAACCCAATGATGACTTCTCTTCAGGGTACAGACATTTGGAGCAGTTCTAAACAGATAAATGATGCAGGAAATGAAGGAACGTTTTCTGAAGAAGCCGGAGGAACTATTAAGGCGTTTAATAATACATTTGATGCAGATATTGCAACTAACAGTATGCGTTTTGTAGCTTATGGAGATACCAATCCTTTGTATAATATTGCAGGAAAAATTAGTTCTACATCAGATTTTGATGCTTATTTGGCTACAACCAGAGATGAGATTGTTCCGGCTACAGTAACTTCAAAATCAGGAGCTAATACATATAATAATTTCGATACTAATGTGGCATTATATGTCAAAAACCTGACGATAGATTCTCCTGCTGATGCTAAAGCTAAGGTTATGCAGTATGCGGGTCGTGTTTCCGGAGGAGATCTAAAATGGGTATTTGATAATGCTGTAGATGATAAGTCTTATCTTGTAATAACGGCATTAAAACAGGCTCTTACTGATTATGTATCCAAAATGGTAGCTGTACAGGGTGAAACTGTGGCTCCCGGAAATCAAACATTAACAGCAACTACAAACAACAATAATCAAACAGTAACCAGTGGTGCTGCAATTAGTAATATTGTATTCAGTTGGGGTGGTGATGCTACAGATGCGTCTGTGACAGGATTGCCAAATGGAATCACCGCTACAAAAAATGCTACTGCTAAAACATTAACTCTTTCCGGAATACCTACTGAAACTATGGAATATACAGTTACGACTACAGGAAGCGTAGGGACTTCTGCTTCGGATTCCGGAACAATTACAATGTTGCCTCCAAGCAGTCAGGTACTTACTTCTTCAAGTAATAAAAACCAGACAATAGCTTTAGGTGCAGCTATCGCTCCAATTGTGTTAACCTGGAGTGGTGATGCGGAAGATGCAGAAGTTGGTACCTTACCAGCAGGTCTTGGATCGGTAAAGGATATATCTGCAAAAACAATTACAATTTCTGGTACTCCAACAGCTACAGGTTCGGTTACTTTTACGGTAACTACTTCGGGTAGTGCAGGGACTCCTGTAGCAGTATCAGGAACAATTGTTGTTAATACGGTTTCTGTCGGAGATCAAATACATAATTTCACAACGGCAACACCAACGCCTGTGACTAGTTCGTTTTATACCATTTCAGGAAGCATGAATAGTTCGCCAGTAACAATAAACTATTCTGGTCAAACGTTAACGAAATCTTTAAAGATAGAAACTAGTACATCTATAACATTTACAGTTGCTTCTGCTGCTACATTGGTGTTAGTTATGGATCCTTCGCTTGATGCTACAAAAAGAACTTATGTTGTTCCAACAGGCACGGCTGTCGGAAATACTTATTCTTATACTGCTGTTAATGGAGTTACAACTATATCTCTTCCAGCAGCAGGATCATATACTATATTAAAAAGAGATAGCGGAAATTTATACTATATTAAGGTTTCTTACCCAACATTGGGTTTGGAAGATAATATTAAAACATCAAAATTGATACTATATCCAAATCCTGTTTCACAGCAATTGTTTATTTCTTCTCAAGATCAAAAAGTAAAAGATGTGATGATATACAATTTATCCGGGACAGTAGTGAAAAACATTTCGAATTTAGCTGAAGAAACCGTTGATGTTAGTGATTTAGCTACAGGAAATTACTTCATAAGAATAACCACAGATCAAAACTCGGTTACCAAAAAAATAATTAAAAAATAAAACTTAAACTAATAACTTTAAATAATGAAGGGCTTTCAAAATCAGGAAGCCCTTTCATTTAATTTTAAATCTATAAATCAAATTTTATTCCCTGAGCCAACGGAAGACTGGTTGAATAATTAATGGTATTGGTCTGACGTCTCATGTAAATTTTCCAGGCATCAGAACCAGATTCCCTGCCGCCTCCGGTTTCTTTTTCTCCGCCAAAAGCACCGCCAATTTCAGCCCCGGAAGTCCCGATGTTTACATTTGCGATTCCACAATCAGAACCGGTTACGGATAAAAATCGTTCTGCTTCACGTAAGTTGTTGGTCATAATTGCTGATGATAGTCCTTGTGCAACGCCATTTTGTTGTTCGATAGCATTGTCCACTTCTCCTGAGTATTTCATCAAATATAAAACGGGTGCAAACGTTTCATGCTGAACTATTTCGAATACATTTTCTGCTTCGGCAATGGCAGGTTTTACATAACAGCCGCTTTCATAGCCCTCACCGGAAAGTACACCGCCTTCAACTAAAATTTTTCCGCCTTCTGCAACAACTCTATTTAAAGCTTTGGCATACATTTCAACTGCATGAATATCAATTAGAGGTCCTACGTGATTGTTTTCGTCAAGCGGATTTCCGATGCGTAATTGTTTATAAGCAGCAACCAAAGCTTCTTTTACTTTGTCATAAATACTTTCGTGAATAATTAATCGTCTGGTTGAAGTACAGCGTTGTCCGGCAGTTCCAACAGCGCCAAAAACAGCTCCAATCACCGTCATTTTTATATCGGCATCCGGAGTAACAATAATCGCATTGTTTCCTCCTAGTTCCAATAACGATTTGCCTAAACGTCCGGCAACAGCCTGGGCAACTATTTTTCCCATCTTGGTAGAGCCGGTGGCAGAAACTAAAGGAATCCGGGTATCGGAAGTCATTAATTCGCCAATAGTAAAATCACCATTTATAAGACACGAAATTCCTTCCGGCAAGTTATTTTCTTTAATAACCTGTGTAATTATATTTTGACAGGCAATACCGCAAAGAGGTGTTTTTTCAGAAGGCTTCCAAACACAAACATCTCCGCAAATCCATGCTAAAGCCGTATTCCAGGACCAAACCGCTACAGGGAAATTAAAGGCCGAAATAATTCCGACAATTCCTAACGGATGGTATTGTTCATACATGCGGTGTCCGGCCCTTTCAGAATGCATGGTTAATCCGTGTAACTGGCGTGAAAGGCCAACTGCAAAATCACAAATATCGATCATTTCCTGTACTTCTCCGTAGCCTTCCTGTAATGATTTCCCCATTTCATAAGAAACTAATTTCCCAAGAGCTTCTTTATTTTGGCGTAATTTTTCTCCAAACTGACGTACAATTTCGCCACGCTGAGGTGCTGGAATTAAGCGAAATGTTTTAAAAGCTTCTGCTGCAGACTGCATTACTTTTTCATAATCTTCAGCTGTTGTCATTTTTACAGATGCGATTAATTTTCCGTCAACCGGAGAATAGCTATCTAAAATTTCTCCGGATGAAAAATTATTTAAACCCGTTGATGTTCCTTCATTTATAAATTTGATACCCAGTTTTTCAAGGGCTTCATTGATTCCAAATTGAGATGCTATTGTTGTCATTGTAACTTTTTTAATTGAAAATGTTGTATTTTAATGTAAAGATATTGTTTTAAGGTTGAATTTTATTATTGAAGGACAAAGTAAATTTAACGTTATTTATAGGATTTTCGAAAATAGAAGCTATTAAATCGCTTCAATTGATGAAATTTGTAACAACAAAAATGTTAGGTATGAAAATTATAAAAATGCTTTGGGCTTGTTTGGTTTTAATAGCAATGAATTCTTTTTCCCAGAAAGTTCAGAAAGCAGCTTTTCAGGTTGTTCCTTTGGGAGTTAAGGGTGGAATAGATGAAAAAAACCTTTCTGCCTATTTAATAACACCTTCTAACACTAAAGATTACATATGTCTGGATGCCGGAACCATCAATTCAGGAATCGAAAAGGCTATTGAAAATAAGGTATTCAGGGCTTCAGCAAGCGAAGTTTTGAGGAAATATATCAAAGGATATTTGATTTCACACTCTCATTTGGATCATGTTTCGGGTTTAATAATTAATTCTCCGGCAGATTCCTCAAAAACAGTTTATGCCACGAATGGATGTATGGAGATGATGGAAAACCATTATTTTAATGACAAAACCTGGGCAAATTTTGGAGATCAAGGAGTAGGTCTTCCATTGAAAAAATATCATTTTCAGACTTTGAATTTTAATGAAGAAACGCCGATTACAAATACTCAAATGACAGTAAAAGCTTTTTCATTAAGTCATGTGAATCCATATGAAAGTACTGCTTTTTTGATAAAAAATGGAAACGACTATGCTTTGTACCTTGGTGATACTGGTCCGGATGCAGTAGAGAAAAGCAATAATTTACAGGAGTTATGGACAGCAATTGCCCCATTAATCAGGAGTAAACAATTAAAAGGCATTTTTATAGAAGTTTCTTTCCCAAACGAGCAGCCGGATCAGTTTTTATTTGGGCATCTGACACCAAAATATTTGATGCAAGAACTTCATGAATTAGAGAAACTGGCGGGTAAAGATTCTTTAAACGGATTTAAAATAGTGATTACGCATTTGAAGCCGCCTGCAAAAAATATTGTAAAAATTAAAGAACAATTAAAGACTGAGAATGATTTAGGATTGAAATTTATCTTTCCGGAACAGGGGAAAAGTTTTGAATTATAATTTATAGAAGTAAAAAAGCCGACAAGTTTAAAATTGTCGGCTTGTAATGGAAATAAATGTGTTATTTTTTAATTATTTTTTTCACAGCTTTTCCTTTCTCACTGTCAATTTTCAAAAAGTAAACATTTGCAGGCAAATTAGATATATTTACAGAATCCTGCTCCTGAATATTTTTTTTCAGAAGAACTCTTCCATTAATGTCTATCAAGATCAGTTTTGCCGTATCAACATTGAATAAATTGATTTGAACTTCTTCTGTTGCAGGGTTTGGGTAAATTGCGAATTCCGGGCGTATAATATTATCATTCGTACCTAAATCAACTCCATTCGTTTTTGCAAAATAACCTCCAAAACCAGTAGTTTCAAAACTAACTTCCCATCGGTTTAATGAAGCGTTCCATACAATATCATTGTCTATTGGATCTATTTCAGTACTGGTTATTCCATAAGAATCAGGTAAACCGTCAACTGTTGTTCCAGTATATTTTTCGATTCTAAGATTTGATTTTCCTGTATTGTCTGAATCATTTGAAGGCAGCATAGAGGATGTATTGACAGCATTATAGGCGTCAAATTCTTCCTGAGTAAAATACAAGGTAATTTTTGCTGTAGCGCTTGCAGGATTTGTTGCAGGATTTAATTCATAGTGTCGTTTTACATAATTCGCAGGCTGGGAATTTTCTATCCAAACTTTAGAACTAACTTCACCCGTTACCGGATTTGCTCCTGTTGCATTTACAGTAGAGACCAAGGAATTAAAAATATCACATTGACAGGCAGCTGTATTAGGAGATACCTGAATCTGACTGTTAAAATTAACCGTATTGCCTATAGTACTAACTTCTTTATTAAAAGTGGTACAATTGTCTAATTTCCATAATTCCTGACCATACATAAAATTATTGTAAACAGCATTTGCGGCAAAAAATAAATTGTCATTGACATTTGTTAAGTAAATCGGACTTGAATTTACAGCTCCCATATTGAGATCTTTCACCAAAACGGTACCAGCTTCTGTGCCATCAGATTGCCACAATTCCTGCCCATTTGCAACATTGACTGCACTAAAAAAAAGGGTACCATTTATATTGGTTAAAAATTGTGGATAAGAATATCCTGAACCCGGATTTATGTCTTTTACCATAATTGTACCTGTTTCTGTACCATCAGATTTCCATAATTCGGTACCATTTGAAGCATCATTTGCTCCAAAAAAGAATGTGTCATTTATGTTTGTAAAGCTTTCACCCATAACTACATTGATCTCTTTTATAAGTACCGTTCCTGCTTCTGTACCATTAGATTTCCATAATTTTGGTCCGCTACCACTATTAGCACTAAAAAAGAGTGTGCCGTTTATACTGCTTAAATTACTTATAGCAGGACTTGCAGGTCCTGGTACAATTTCTTTTACCAATACTGTACCTGCTTCTGTACCATCTGATTTCCATAATTCTTCACCAGTTGTGCCATCGCTGGCACCAAAAAAGAGTGTGCCATTTACATTAGTTAAATAATATGGACTTGAATTTCCAGAACCCGGGTTGATATCTTTTAAAAGTATTGTCCCTGCTGTTGTACCATCCGACTTCCATAATTCTTTACCATTTGCATCACCGGCTTTAAAGAATAATGTGCCGTTTATATTGGTTAAATATTCCGGAGAAGAATCGCCTGAACCTATGTTGATATCTTTTACAAGTACTGTCCCTGCCGGTGTCCCATCAGATTTCCATAATTCTGCTCCTTTTGTGTCATCAGTTGCAGTAAAAAATAGAGTTCCGTTTACGTTGGTTAAATAATATGGATTTGAATTTCCAACACCTGGATTAATGTCTTTTACCAATACAGTGCCTGCAGTAGTACCATCCGACTTCCATAATTCTGTGCCATTTATACCATCAGTAGCAATAAAAAAGAGCGTACCGTTTATATTAGTTAAAAATTGCGGAGAAGAATTCCCGGTGCCAGGGTTGATATCTTTTACCAGTACAGTGCCTGCAGCAGTACCATCCGATTTCCATAATTCTGTTCCATTTGCAGTATCATTTGAACTAAAAAAGAGAGTGCCATTCACATTTGTTAAATTTGTCAGCAGGGCATTCCCTGAACCAAGTGCAATATCTTTTAATAATACTGTCCCAATTGTCGTGCCATCCGATTTCCATAGTTCTGTACCATTTATAGCATTTGTAGCACTAAAGAAAAGTGTTCCGTCGGCATTAATTAAATTTTCCGGAGATGAATTTGTAAGTCCTGGATAAATATCTTTTACGCGTACAGTACCTGCACTAGTTCCATCAGTTTTCCATAACTCCTTACCACTCGTACCATCATTAGCACTAAAAAACAATGTTCCGTTTATATTAATAAAAAAAGAGGGAAAAGAGTTGTCATTACCAGGATAAATATCCTTTACTATAACTGTCCCTGCCGGTGTCCCATCAGATTTCCATAATTCTGTGCCATTTGTATCATCTGATGCACTAAAAAATAGTGTACCATTGACATTAGTTAAATTCGATGGAGAAGAACTGCCATCGGAAGGATAGATATTTTGTACTAATATTGTACCAGCATCAGTACCGTCTGATTTCCATAATTCTGTGCCATTTGTTGTATCAGATGCACTAAAAAATAGCGTTCCGTTTACATTGGTTAGATTAGATGGAGAAGATCCAGAAGTACCGGTTACAATATCTTTTACAAGAATAGTACCGGCATCTGTTCCGTCTGATTTCCATAATTCTCTACCATTCGTATTGTTATTAGCCGTAAAAAATAGTTTTCCGTTTACACTGGCTAAATTTTGAGGACTAGAACTGCCAACGCCTGGAAATATATCTTTTACCAATACTGTTCCTGCTGTTGTGCCATCAGATTTCCACAATTCCTGCCTGCTAGTAACGTCAAATGCACTAAAAAACAATATCCCGTTTACATTGATTAAATGTTGCGGAACAGAACTTCCATTGCCAGAATTGATATCTTTTACCAATACTGTTCCTGCTGCTGTTCCGTCAGATTTCCATAATTCGGAACCATTTGTGGCATCAGTTGCAGTAAAAAAGAGTGTCCCGTTTAAATTAGTTAAAAATTGCGGAGAAGAATTCCCGTTGCCGGCATTTATATCCTTCACAAGTACTGTTCCTGCTGCTGTTCCGTCAGATTTCCATAATTCCTGACCATTTGTTTCATCAGTTGCATTAAAAAAAAGTGTTCCATTAACATTGATTAAATTTTTTGGGGAGGAGTCATTAGAACCAGGATTGATATCTTTTATAAGTACTGTGCCCGATAGGGTGCCATCTGTTTTCCATAATTCACGACCATTTACAGGATCTGTGGAAGTGAAATAAGTAATTCCTCCTATTTTTATTAAATTCTGCGGAGAAGAACTTACTGTGCCACCCGAAGTGTTTATATCTTTAATAAGGTGAGGTACCTGTGCATGTAAAGCAACACACCAGAATAAAATAAAAATAAAAGAAAGCTGTTTTTTAAAAAAGTAGTTTTTTTTCATAGACATTATATGTTTTTCGAATTTCTACAAAATTATATATTTTTCTCTTCTAAAATAATTGGTTAGCAGTATTTTATATGTGTTACAGGTTGTGTTTTTTTAATCCTGTTAAACATAAGAAACCGTTTGCAAAATGGATTACTTAATAAAAAAATCCCCGGCAGGTTTTAAAACCTGCCGGGGATTATACTATTATCTATGAGTAGATTTTTTACAAATCAAATCCTAAATTCACGCCTAATTTTGTAGCAATGATTTTAGTGATTCTTTGCTTTAATTCCGGTATTTTGATGCTTTCGATAACAGCATTTGAGAAAGCGTACATCAATAAAGCTTTCGCTTCTTTTTTCGGGATTCCGCGGGACTGCATGTAGAACATTGCTGTTTCGTCTAGCTGTCCAACTGTACATCCGTGAGAACATTTTACGTCGTCAGCAAAAATTTCCAATTGTGGTTTTGCGTTGATTGTAGCTTTATCGCTCAATAAAATGTTGTTGCTTTTTTGGAAAGCGTTTGTTTTCTGAGCTTCTTTTTCTACAAAAACTTTTCCGTTGAAAACTCCTGTCGAACGATCAGAGAAAATTCCTTTATAATCCTGGAAACTTTCGCAGTTTGGCTGTGCGTGGTTTACCAAAGTATAATGGTCAACGTGTTGTTTGTCATTCAAAATAGAAATTCCGTTAAGCGTACTTGTTAATCTTTCTCCGAAATGGTAAAAGTTTAAGTTGTTACGAGTAAGGTTTCCTCCGAATGAGAAAGTATGAACAGAAGCATGACTTTCTTGTTGTTGAGAAACATAAGTGTTGTCAACTAAGTTCGCTTCGCTGTTGTCGTTTTGAATTTTATAGTAATCAACAATCGCACGTTTTTGAGCAAAAATCTCCGTAACAGAATTCGTTAAAACCGGATTTTCGTTTAAACTTTGGTGACGCTCAATAATTTGAACATGTGAATTTTCACCCACAATAACAAGGTTTCTTGGCTGCACCATTAACGCAGTTTCATTTCCAGTTGAAAAATACATGATTTCAATTGGTTTATCTGCTACTTTTTTCTTTGGGATATTGATAAAAGCTCCTTCAATAGCAAAAGCAGTATTCAATGAAGTCAAACTGTCATCTTTACTTGCAATTTGGTTGAAATACGTATCAATAACCATTTTATATTTTGGTTTGGTCAATGCCGATGACATCAAACAAACATCGATTCCGTCGTGTGTTGTAGAAGACAAATGCGAACTGAAAACACCATCAATAAAAACTAATTTATAAGTGTCAATTTCGTGTAAAAAGTATTTTTTTACCTGATTGAATTCGATTGCATTTTCCTGCTTTGGAAAAACCGTAAAGTCATTTTTTAAGATGGCATTTAACGATGTATATTTCCAGGCTTCTTCTTTTTTGGTTGGAAAACCTTTATTTTCGAAATTTTTTATAGCTGCTGTACGGATGTCATGCAAATCTGAATGCACATCAACACGCTCTTCAAAAGCCATAAAAGACGATACTAATTTTTCTTTTAAATCCATTTCTTTAGTTGTAAGTTATGAGTTATGAGTTATGAGTTTTGTAAACTGTAAACTGTAACTGTAAACTAGTTTTCTGCTTTGATCCAATCGTATCCTTTTTCCTCAAGCTCGTAAGCCAATTCTTTTCCTCCTGATTTTACGATTCTTCCGTTGTAAAGAACGTGAACGAAATCTGGAACGATATAATCTAACAAACGCTGGTAGTGTGTAATTACGATAATTGCGTTTTTGTCGCTTTTTAATTTGTTCACACCATTGGCAACAATTCTTAAAGCATCGATATCAAGACCAGAGTCGGTTTCGTCAAGGATAGCTAATTTTGGCTCTAACATTGCCATTTGGAAAATTTCGTTTCTTTTTTTCTCTCCTCCGGAAAAACCTTCATTTAAAGAACGAGAAAGAAATTTACGGTCGATTTCTAACAATTCAGATTTCTCACGAATTACTTTCAGCATTTCGTTTGCAGGCATTTCTTCCTGGCCGTTTGCTTTGCGAGTTTCGTTGATGGCTGTTTTCATAAAGTTAGTTACGCTAACTCCAGGAATTTCTACCGGATATTGAAAAGAAAGGAAAACGCCTTTATGAGCTCTTTCTTCCGGAGCTAAATCAGCAAGATCTTCTCCGTCAAGAATAACCTCTCCGTCTGTAACTTCATAGTTTTCGTTTCCTGCAATAACAGCAGAAAGTGTACTTTTTCCAGAACCGTTTGGTCCCATTATCGCGTGAACTTCTCCAGCTTTAACTTCTATATTAATTCCCTTAAGGATTTCTTTATCACCAATTGCGGCGTGAAGGTTTTTTATTGATAACATTGTCTTGTTTGTTTATTCGTAATGTCCTTTTAACGAAATTATATTTAATATTTCAATCGTGTTTTCGTCTATAATTTCATAACTAATCTGTGTTCTTGGTCAATTCTTCTTGACCAGACACCAGATAGATTGTATTTTAACTGCTCTGGTTTTCCAATGCCTTCAAATGGATTTTCTTGAATTGCCCGCAATAATTCAGAAATTTTCTTTAAAATTTTTTTATTTCTGATTTACTCCAAAATTCCAAATCATTTTCCGCCTTTCTTGAAAAAACTATTTCCATAGTTTATCAATATCTTCGATGGTCATCTTTATACCTTTTCCTTGTCTAAGCTCTTCTCTTGCTTCAAGAATCTCTTTTACAAATTCTGGATTATATGGTTTTTCTACTTCTTCAATAATTTCAAAATCAAGAGATTTTGCCAGTGATTTTAAAACCGGAAAATCTTTTTTCTTTACATTTTTTAAGATGATATCCATAATTTTTGCTTTTAATTATCCTACAGATCCTTCTAAAGAAATCTCTAATAATTTTTGAGCTTCAACAGCAAATTCCATTGGCAATTTGTTCAATACATCTTTACTGAAACCATTTACAATTAAGGCAATCGCTTTTTCAGTCGGAATACCTCTTTGGTTGCAATAGAAAACCTGATCCTCTCCAATTTTACTTGTAGTGGCTTCATGCTCAATTTTTGCCGATGGATTTTTACTTTCGATGTAAGGGAAAGTATGCGCACCACAATTGTTACCCATTAATAACGAGTCACATTGCGAAAAGTTTCTTGCATTCTCTGCTCTTGGCGAAATTTGCACTAAACCACGGTAGCTATTTTGTGATTTTCCAGCTGAAATACCTTTAGAAATAATAGTCGATTTAGTGTTTTTTCCTAAATGAATCATTTTTGTTCCAGTATCTGCTTGTTGGTAATTATTGGTAACAGCAATAGAATAAAATTCACCTACTGAATTATCTCCTTTTAATACACAAGAAGGGTATTTCCAGGTTACAGCAGAACCAGTTTCTACTTGTGTCCAGGAAATTTTAGCGTTTGTTTCGCATAAACCTCTTTTGGTTACAAAGTTGTAAACCCCACCTTTTCCTTCTTTATTTCCAGGGAACCAGTTTTGAACTGTAGAATATTTAATTTCAGCATCGTCCAAAGCGATTAATTCAACTACAGCAGCGTGTAATTGGTTTTCGTCACGACTTGGTGCTGTACAGCCTTCAAGATAAGAAACGTAACTTCCTTCATCGGCAATAACTAAAGTTCTTTCGAATTGTCCGGTTCCTGCCTGGTTGATTCTGAAATATGTTGAAAGTTCCATTGGGCATTTTACGCCTTTTGGAATATAACAGAAACTTCCGTCAGAGAAAACTGCAGAGTTTAAAGCGGCGTAAAAGTTATCTTTCTGAGGAACAACAGTACCTAAATATTTTTTAACTAATTCCGGATGTTCTTTGATAGCTTCAGAAATCGGGCAGAAAATAATTCCTTTTTCTCCAAGTGTTTTTTTGAAAGTCGTTGCAACAGAAACAGAATCGACAACAATATCCATAGCGACATTGTTCATCATTTTTTGTTCGTCAACAGAGATGCCTAACTTTTTGTACATTTCTAAAAGTTCAGGATCTACATCGTCCAGGGTTTTATTTGGATCTACGGCTTTTGGGGCTGAATAGTATGAAATAGCCTGAAAATCTGGTTTTTCGTAGTTTACGTTTGCCCATTCCGGCTCAATCATTTCTTTCCAGACACGAAAAGCTTCAATGCGCCATTCCGTCATCCACTCTGGTTCTTCTTTTTTAAGAGAAATAGCTCTTACAATTTCTTCGTTTAGACCAATAGGAAATGTTTCAGATTCTATATTGGTATAAAATCCGTACTCATATTCTTTGGTTTCCAGTTCGATTTTTAAATCGTCTTCGGTGTATTTGCTCATTGTTTTTTTATTGAAAGATTTTAAAATAGAAGGATTTAAATATTTAAAATCACTTCTGTATTAAATCTTTAAATTTTGCAATTGTTTAATTGTTTATAGCGAAAATGATTCACCGCATCCGCAGGTTCTGCTTGCGTTTGGGTTGTTGAAAACAAATCCTTTTCCGTTTAATCCGCCAGAGAATTCTAAAATTGTTCCGGCTAAATAAAGAAATGATTTTTTTTCAACGGCTATTTGGATATCATTATCTACGAATATTTTATCATCATCTCCTTTGGTTTTGTCGAATTTTAAATCATAAGACAAACCAGAGCATCCACCGCTTTTTACTCCTACACGTACATAGTCATGTGCGGCATCAAAACCATCATCAGTCATCAGGTCGATGATTTTCTTTTTGGCTGTATCAGAAACTTTTATCATTTTTTATAGTATTTATCTTTTTCAACATTCCTTTTAAAAATAGTAATGAAATTATTACAATTAAAGTACTGTATGTCAATGCTGAAATGAAATTATCTGCAAAGATACGACTTAAAAACCTTTTTCCATAACGGTTCACATTATTATAACAAATGTTAAAATAGATATAAGTTATTTTGAGTTTGTTATTTTTAAAATTTAATGAGAATGGAACTAAAGATTTTTGACTAATTATATTTTCGATATGTTTAATAATGTAGTTGAAAGAAAAAAAATTAAAACGGATAATAAATAAAAACCTTTGCTAATATTTATTTATAAAATAACTAAACTATCATTGCTATTGTTTGTCGCAAGTCACGGTTGTCTTCAACTAAGACAATTGTTTTTTTCATTTTGATGTCAATTCTTAATCAAACAATATCAAAGACAATAAAAACACTTCTAAAATAACGAGTAAGCTTAGTGAAATAAAAACCAAACCACTAAATTGCATTTGAATTCGAAATTTTAAAAAGCAAAAAATGAAACTTTATCCCATAGAATCAGGAAATTTTAAATTAGACGGTGGTGCTATGTTTGGTGTTGTGCCAAAAACAATCTGGAATAAAACCAACCCTGCCGATGCTAATAACCTGATTGATATTGCCGCACGCTGCCTGCTTATTGAGGATGGAAACCGTCTGATTTTAATTGATACCGGAATGGGTGATAAGCAATCTGAGAAATTCTTTGGCTATTATTCGCTTTGGGGGACTCATTCTTTGGATAAATCATTGGCTAAATATGGTTTTCACAGAGAAGATATTACCGATGTTTTTATGACGCATCTTCATTTTGATCATTGTGGTGGAAGTGTTCAATGGAATGCGGATAAAACAGGATATGAACCTGCTTTTAGAAATGCGAGATACTGGACCAATGAAAATCATTGGGAATGGGCAACAAAACCAAACGCCAGGGAAAAAGCTTCTTTCTTACCAGAAAATATTTTACCAATGCAGGAAAGTGGTCAGTTACATTTTGTGAAAAGACCAAATGCCGATTTTGGTTTTTCGGAAGAATTAGGTTTTGATATTTACTACGTTGATGGTCACACCGAAAAACAAATGATTCCACATATACAATACAAGGATAAAACTATAGTTTTTTGTGCCGATTTATTGGCTACAGCAGGACACATTCCGCTCCCGTATGTTATGGGATATGATACAAGGCCTTTATTGACGATGCCGGAGAAAGCAAAAATGTTGAATGCAGCAGCAGATCATAATCATTATCTATTTCTTGAACACGATGCTCATAACCAAATTATAACAGTTAAACATACTGAAAAAGGAGTTCGGCTAAAAGAAGTTTTTACCTGTGAGGATATCTTATAAAATATTAAAACCATATTTCTAATGAATGAAATATGGTTTTAATTTTATAATGAGTTTGTATTTTATTGGACTAGAATTTTTTTAACAATAGTTGTTCCTTCATTTTCTAAATAAATGTAATAAATACCATTTTGTAATCCTGCCAAATTAATATTGTTATTAGTGTTGTTTTTAGTAAACTTAGTTGTTGTAATTAGTTTTCCCAATGCATCATATACAGTTGCTTTTTCAAGAGGACTATTGTCAATGTGTAGTTCTCCTTTTACAGGGTTGGGATAAACAGCTATTTTTTCAAAACCGATTTCTGATAGTCCTAATGTTGGGCAAGTTAGGTTGTAAGTTGCTGCTGCATCTTTAGAGGTTGCCCAGTTAGTGTTTGAATAGGAAACATCATCTACCTCTATACAACTTAAAGTAGAATTCGATTTGCAATTTAAATTTGTTAAAACAGCATTCTTTCCGTTTTTTAAATTAAGACTTGTCAATTGGTTAGAATAACAATGTAAAGTCTCCAAAGCGATATTTTTAGAAATATCTAATGCTGTTATTGAGTTAGAATGACAATCTAAACTTTTCAAAGCAATGTTTTTAGAAAGATCTAATGTTGTCAATGAGCCTGAATGACAAGATAAATTTTGTAAAGCGGTATTCATAGACAAATCTAATGTTGTCAATGGGTTATAAAAGCATTGTAAAAATACCAAAGCGGTGTTATTAGAAAGATCTAATGATGTTAGCGGATTTGAAGAGCAGGTTAATTGTGTTAAAGCGGTATTTTTAGAGGTATTTAATGCTGCTAATTGATTATAATCGCAAACTAAAGTTTTTAAAGCAGTATTTTCAGAAACATCCAATGTTGTTAATTTATTATTATCGCAATGTAAATTTTTCAAATCCTTATTCTTAGAAATATTTAATGTTGTCAATAAGTTAAAACTACAACCTAAATCTGTTAAAGCGAAATTATTAGAAAGATCTAATGTTGTCAGTGAGTTCGATTGAAAATCTAAATTTTCCAAAGCGGTGTTATTAGAAAGATCTAATGATGTTAATTGGTTTGATCTGCAATATAAAAACTTCAAAGCAGTATTCATAGACAAATCTAATGCTGTCAACGTGTTATAATGGCAATACAAATATTGCAAAGCGATATTTTTGGAGATATCTAATGTTGCTAATGGGTTATTGTTACAAATTAAAACTTTTAAAGATACGAAATTTTGAATCCCTGTTAAGTCAACAATAGAACTATTTGAAATATCAATAGAAGTTAATTTATCAATACTACTAGTCAGTACCTGATGATCAGGTGCTCCGGAATCAATTCCAAGGGCAATCAGTTTGTTTTCAAAATTATTATCCGGGATACTGGTATATTGAGCATAAATAGCAAAATTTACGAATAATAGTAATGAGAGTAATTTTGTTTTCATAGGTTAAAATATAATTTTTTAGGTGTACAAATATATTTAATACCGGATGTTTTCCTAATAATTTTTTTAATGTAAATTTTCTGCTCAAAGGAATTTTGAAAAATATATTCTTAAAAAACAATATCCTATTTTCATTCAGTAGAAGATGGTATAGTTTAGTTTTAATGAGGTTCAATTAGCCATTATTGTTTTTAGCAGTACATATTCCTGATTAAACAAGTATTTCTTTTGAGTATAAAATTTCATAACACAGTGTTAACAGTTAGTTTTTTGTAACAAAATATCATAATTTAGTCCCATCTTTAACTTATATTTTATAATTAGATACATGAACAATATAAAACCACTTAATTTATCTGCTTTTGCATTACTTGTTTTAGCAGGCTGCAGTGCCACTTTGCAGGCGCAGGTTTCAGCCCCAAAAGAATTTATAACTGCTCCCGCAGCTGTTGTTAAAAAAGCACCAGTTACTGAAAATGAACTAAAAAGATGGAGTCATCTTGATTTAATCAAAGATTCAATTCCTGGAATGAGTGTAGACAAAGCTTATGCTGAATTGCTACAAGGAAAAACAGGTAAAAAAGTAATTGTTGGGGTTGTTGATTCAGGAGTTGATATCGAACATGAAGATCTAAAGGGAGTAATATGGACCAATTCAAAGGAAATTCCGGGTAATGGAATCGATGATGATAAGAACGGATATATTGATGATATTAACGGATGGAACTTTCTGGGAGATGTTGTCAACGAAAACCTTGAAATGACCCGTATCGTTAAAAAAGGAGATGACGGTTCTGAACAATATAAACAGGCTTTAGCGCAATACACAGAAAAATATGAAAAAGCGTTAAAAGATAAAGAGCAAGTAGATTTTTTACTGGATGTTCACAAAACCATACAAACAGCTTTAAATAAAAAAGAATACAAAAGCGAAGATTTAAATTCAATTACTTCAACTGATCCAAAGGTAGCCAGAAGCAAAATGGTAATGACACAGATTTTTACCAATGCAGGACCAACATTTAATCCGGAAACAGAATTAGAAGATTACAGAGAACATGTTTATGATGAATTGAATTTCAATTTAAATAAAGATTTTGACGGAAGAAAAGTTTTAGGTGATAATGCAGAAGATATAAAAAGTACTAAATACGGAAATAATATTGTATTTGGTCCGGATAAAGAAAAAGCATTACACGGAACCCATGTTGCCGGAATTATTGCACAGGTTCGTGGTAATAATTTAGGTGGAGACGGAGTTGCAAACAATGTTGAAATTCTGACTGTAAGAGCGGTTCCTGATGGAGACGAATACGATAAAGATATAGCTTTGGCAATTCGTTATGCGGTTGATAATGGCGCAAAAGTAATTAACGGAAGTTTCGGAAAAAGCTTCTCACCACATAAACAATGGGTGTATGATGCCATTAAATATGCAGCAAAAAAAGATGTGCTGATTGTTCATGCAGCTGGTAACGATGGTTATAATATTGATGAGAAGCAAAACATTAATTATCCAAATGACTCTGAAGATAATGTTAAAGAATTTGCAGACAATCTAATTACAATTGGGGCGATTAATAAATCATATGGTCAAAATGTAGTAGCCGGCTTTTCAAACTTTGGAAAGTTAAACGTAGATGTCTTTGCTCCGGGTGAAGAAATTTATGCAACAATCCCAAACAATAAATACAAATATTTGCAGGGAACTTCAATGGCATCTCCAAATGCTGCCGGTGTCGCTGCGCTAATTCGTTCCTATTATCCAAAACTTAAAGCGGCTCAGGTTAAAAAGATTTTAATGGAATCCGGAGTGGCTCTTCCTGAAAAAGTGGTTTTAGGTGAAGAAAAACCAGAAGCAGTATCTGCTACAGAATCATCAAAAACGGCTAAAATGGTTAATGCTTACAATGCTTTATTGATGGCTGAGAAAATGTCAAAAAAATAAAATTTTATCGTTTTAATAATCAAACTGCAAGTTTACAAGATCACTTTTGTAAACTTGTAGTTTTTTAAATAATATCGTAATGAGAAAAATTGTCCTTCTTTCTTTTTTGAGTTTTGGTTTAAATGCAGCTTTTGCACAAAATACTTCATACTGGCAGCAGCACGCCGATTATAAAATGGAGGTTTCGATGGATGTAAAAAACTACCAGTATAAAGGAAAACAGGAATTGGTTTATACGAACAATTCTGCAGATACTTTGCGAAAAGTATTTTATCATTTGTTTCCAAATGCTTTTCAGCCTGGAAGTGAAATGGACGCCCGTCTGCATTTTATAAAAGATCCGGATGGGAGAATGGTAACAAAAACAAAAGGAGCTGATGGAAAAGACATAAAGCAAAGCCGAATAGAAAATCTGAAACCCAATGAAATTGGTTATTTAAAAATCACAAACTTCAAACAGGATGGTGTTGATGCTCAGACAAGAGTTTCAGGAACAATCTTAGAAGTAACTTTGGCAAAACCAATTTTACCGAATTCTAGATCGACTTTTACGTTAGATTTTGACGGACAGGTTCCGGTACAGGTTCGTCGTTCGGGAAGAAATAATTCTGAAGGAGTTGAGCTTTCCATGTCGCAATGGTATCCAAAATTAGCTGAATTTGATTTTGAAGGATGGCATGCTGATCCTTACATCGCAAGGGAATTTCATGGTGTTTGGGGTAATTTTGATGTAAAAATCACCATTGACAAAGACTACACCATTGGAGGTTCAGGATACTTACAGGATAAAAATACAATTGGTCACGGTTATGAAGATGAAGGTGTAAAAGTCGTTTATCCTAAAAAAACAAAAACATTGACGTGGCATTTTATCGCGCCAAATGTGCACGATTTTACCTGGGCGGCTGACAAAGAATATACGCATGATATTGTAAAAGGGCCAAACGATGTCGATTTGCATTTCTTTTACAAAAACAATCCAAAAACTACTGAAAACTGGAAACAATTGGAGCCTTTAATGGTGAAGGTAATGGATTATTACAATCAAAAAGTAGGACCATATCCGTACAAACAATACTCCTTTATTCAGGGTGGAGATGGCGGAATGGAATATGCCATGTGTACACTGATGCTAGGAAACGGAACTCTTGAGGGAATTTTAGGAACTGCAACTCACGAATTAGGGCATTCCTGGTTTCAGCATATTCTGGCTTCAAATGAGTCAAAGCATCCGTGGATGGATGAAGGTTTTACAACCTATATCGAAGACAGTGCTTTGAATGAATTAGCGGGAGATAAAAAAGTCTCAAATCCGTTTAAAGGAAATTATGCGGCTTATTACAGCTTGGTTAATTCGGGTAAAGAGCAGCCACAAACCACTCATGGTGACCGTTATGACGAAAACCGTCCATACAGTATTTCATCTTATATCAAAGGAAGTATTTTTCTTTCGCAGTTGGAATATGTTATCGGAAAAGAAAATGTTGACGCTGCTTTAAAAAGATACTTTAATGATTTTAAATTCAAGCATCCGACTCCAAACGATATTAAAAGAACAGCAGAAAGGGTTTCCGGAGCAGAATTAGACTGGTATTTGACAGACTGGGCACAAACAACTAATACAATTGATTACGGAATTAAAGACGTTGCTGATAATTCAGCGAAATCAACAGTTACTTTAGAAAGAATCGGAAGAATGCCAATGCCAATTGATTTAAAAGTGGATTATACAGACGGCACTTCGGAGACATTCTATATTCCGTTACGAATGATGAATTTCATTAAGCCAAATCCAAATCCAAACGAAAAAAGAACTGTTTTAGACGACTGGGCTTGGGCACAGCAAAACTATAGTTTTACAATTGACAAAAACAAAGCGTCAATCAAAAAAATCACTATAGATCCAAGCGGATTAATGGCTGATGTGAAGGCGGCCAATAATGTTTTTGAAGTGAAGTAATCTTCAAGTTAGAATATAAAAAGTCCTGTTTAGAAATACTAAACGGGACTTTTATTTTAAGATAAGTCAAGTTAGCTCAAATGCTCCAGCATATCTTTCGTCATCGATTCTAAATCAAACCTATGATTCCAGTTCCAGTCTTTTCTGGCATCAGAATCGTCGATACTCGCTGGCCAGCTGTCGGCAATTTTCTGGCGGAAATCAGGATTATAAGTGATTTCAAATTCCGGAATGTGTTTTTTGATTTCGGCTGCAATCTCTGTTGGCGTGAAACTCATCGCAGCTAAATTGTAAGAAGAATGTATTTTGATTTCTTCAGCAGGAGCCTTCATAATATTGATCGTGGCATCAATAGCATCATCCATATACATCATTGGCATTTTTGTTTCGGATGATAAAAAGCATTCGTATTTTTTATCGGCAATAGCTTTATGAAAAATATCAACAGCATAATCTGTAGTTCCGCCGCCGGGAGGGGTTGACCAGCTGATTAAACCGGGATAACGAATACTGCGAACATCAACACCGTAAACATTGTGATAGTATTCGCACCATCTTTCACCAGCTTGTTTACTAATTCCGTAAACCGTTGAAGGTTCCATAATTGTATATTGAGGCGTGTTTTCTTTTGGGGTTGTGGGGCCAAAAACAGCGATACTTGATGGCCAGAAAATCTTCTGAATCTTTTTGGCTTTGGCCAGATTTAAAACATGAAATAGTGAATTCATGTTCAAGTCCCAGGCAAAGGCAGGATTTTTTTCGGCTGTCGCAGATAAAAGTGCTGCCATTAAATAAATATCTGTAATGTGATGAATTTCTACCAAGTGTTCAATTTGATTAAAATCCAAAGCATTAATCACTTCAAACGGACCTGAATTAACCACATCTGTATTTAATTTTCGAATATCTGAAGCAATCACATTTTCTGTTCCGTACAACTTACGCAGTTTCACAGTCAGTTCTGTCCCAATTTGACCACAGGCGCCAATGATTAATATTTTTGGATTCATTTGAATATATTTAAAGAACAAATATAATTTTTTCGCAAATAACCCTGCTTTTTATAATGTTAAATTATGGATTTAATAACAAATAATATTGATTTTTGCTTAATTCGTTTCGATACAGCTTTATTAAGCTTACATAAAATGGTTGTAAATCAAAATTCATAATTGTAAATTTACTTGTAACTTTGCAGCTTAATGTATTTATCAGATGAAATCGCCATTAATAAAAGTTTGCTCAGACAAACAACAAATAATGCGATAACATATGTGACCATTAAAAAATAAATTTTACATATATGAAATATAAAATAGCTCTTTTTCTAGTTTTAGTTTTTATACTGAACTCCTGTCAGGATGAAAATGAAAAACGTCTAGCAGAAAACAAAAAAGAAGCAAAAAAGAAAGAAATCATTTTTAATAATATAAATAAAGAATGGTCATTTATTGACGAACCAATCAATGAAATCTCAGAGAAAAATGCAACTGACTGGAAAGAGTGGGGAGAATTTTTAAAAGAGCTGGGCGGAAAACCAAGAAAAACGATTGGGGCATTCCAAAAAAAATCTGCTGCTATTGCTAAAAAAGCAATGGCATTAAACAATAATATTCCGGCACAATTCGACCAGCCACAAATCAGAAGCCGAATTTCTATTTTGATTACAAAAGTGAAGATGATGGATTTGTTTATTCACTTGCATAAAATTCCGGATGATAAAGTCACTTTTTTAATTGGAGAAATCAATAAAGAACTGGTTTCGTTGCAAAGACAAATGGACAAAATTGTAGAGAAAAGCAAAATTCCACAAGAAGAAGGGGAGTCCGATTTTTTAAGAATGTTAGATACTGCCCGGGCAATCCCGAATTCGATGCCACCAATAGATCAAAATCTACCTAAAGTTGAGTAAAAACGCCTTATATACCACCTATGATAATCTGCCAAAAGCTGAGCAGATTGCAACAAGTTTACTGGAAGGGAATCAGATAAAAATGAACATCAGCGGATTGTTAGGATCTGCAGTCTCATTTATAATCCGGTCTGTCTTCAAAAAAACCGAACTGCCTTTTTTAATTGTTTTAGACAATAAGGAAGAAGCTGCGTATTATCTGAACGATCTTGAACAAATGATTGGCGAACAGGATGTTTTGTTTTATCCGGCATCTTTCCGTCGCCCATATCAGGTTGATGAAACGGATAATGCCAATGTTCTGCTTCGCGCTGAAGTTTTAAACCGAATCAATTCACGAAAAAAACCTGCCGTAATTGTTACATATCCCGAAGCACTTTTCGAGAAAGTCGTGACGCGTCAGCAATTGGATAAAAACACTTTGAAAGTTGCTTTGAACGATAAAATTTCGATCGATTTTATCAACGAAGTTTTGTTCGAATATGAATTCAAAAGAGTCGATTTTATTACAGAACCCGGAGAATTTTCGGTTCGTGGGGGAATCGTCGATGTATTTTCTTTTTCAAACGATCATCCGTACCGAATTGAATTTTTCGGCAACGAAGTAGACAGCATCAGAAGTTTTGATGTCGAGACACAATTGTCTGTGGAAACCCATAAAAAAATCACGATTATTCCGAATGTCGAAAACAAGATTTTTCAGGAAAACCGCGAAAGTTTCTTAGATTATATTGCGGAGAAAACGGTGATTTTTATCCAAAATACAGAAGGGCTTTTTAGCCAATTAGACAAACAATTCACAAGGGCAGAAGAAGCTTTTGAAAAACTTTCGAAGGAAATAAAACACGCTGAGCCTGAACAACTATTTTTAAATCAGGCTTCATTCATAAAAAGATCATTGGATTTTTCGGTTGTAGAATTGTCAAAGCCGGTTTATAAGACAACGAAAAAATTCGAATTTCATATTCAGCCTCAGCCATCGTTCAACAAACAATTTGATTTGTTGCTGAACAATCTGAGCGACAATCATTTTAACGGCTATAAAAATTATTTATTCTGCTCGAATGAAACGCAGGCAAAACGTTTTCATGATATTTTTGAAAGTTTGGATGAGGCCAATTCCGAGAATATCCGCAAGCAATATCATACCATTGTATTGCCTTTGTATCAGGGTTTTATCGATGAAGAAAATCAAATAACGGCTTATACAGATCATCAGATTTTTGAGCGGTATCATAAATTCAACATCAAAAACGGCTATTCGAAAAAGCAGAATATTACTTTAAAAGAATTAACCGCGCTTTCTGTGGGCGATTACGTAACACATATCGATCATGGAATCGGGAAGTTTGGCGGACTGCAAAAAATTCAGGTCGAAGGCAAAACGCAGGAAGCCATAAAATTGGTTTATGCCGATAATGATATTGTGTATGTGAGCATTCATTCGCTTCATAAAATCTCAAAATACAACGGAAAAGACGGAACGCCTCCAAAAATCTATAAATTGGGTTCAAACGCCTGGAAGGTTTTAAAACAAAAAACCAAAGCGCGTGTCAAACATATTGCGTTCAATTTGATTCAGTTGTATGCAAAACGTCGTTTAGAAAAAGGTTTTCAGTTTGCGCCAGACAGTTATCTTCAAAACGAATTAGAAAGTTCGTTCATTTATGAAGATACACCAGACCAAATGAAATCGACGGCAGAAGTAAAAGCCGATATGGAAAGCGACCGCCCAATGGACCGTTTGGTTTGTGGTGATGTAGGTTTTGGTAAAACAGAGGTTGCCATTCGTGCTGCTTTTAAAGCCGTAGATAATAGTAAACAGGTTGCCGTTTTGGTTCCGACTACTATTTTAGCATATCAGCATTACCGAACTTTTTCGGAACGTTTGAAAGATATGCCGGTTTCAATTGGTTATTTAAACCGATTCAGAACGGCGAAACAAAAAACACAAACCTTAAAAGATTTAGCCGAGGGAAAACTCGATATTGTAATCGGGACGCATCAATTGGTAAACAAAAATGTAGTTTTTAAAGATCTTGGTTTATTGATTGTGGATGAGGAACAAAAATTCGGAGTAAACGTAAAAGATAAATTAAAAACGATCGCTGCGAATGTTGATACGCTGACATTAACAGCAACGCCAATTCCGAGAACCTTGCAGTTTTCATTAATGGCGGCAAGAGATTTATCAGTGATTACAACGCCTCCGCCAAACCGTTATCCAATTGAGACGAATGTAGTTGGTTTTAATGAAGAAATTATCCGTGATGCGATTTCGTATGAAATTCAAAGAAACGGACAGGTTTTCTTTATCAATAACAGAATCGAAAATATAAAAGAAGTGGCAGGAATGATTCAGCGTTTGGTTCCAAATGCGAGAGTTGGAATCGGTCACGGGCAAATGGAAGGGGCGAAACTCGAAGAATTGATGTTGGGTTTCATGAACGGAGATTTTGATGTTTTGGTCGCAACCACAATCATCGAAAGCGGATTGGACGTTCCAAATGCCAACACGATTTTCATCAATAATGCCAATAATTTCGGATTATCAGATTTGCATCAAATGCGTGGTCGAGTAGGGCGAAGCAATAAAAAAGCATTCTGTTATTTCATCTGTCCGCCGTATTCATCCATGACCGAAGATGCCAGAAAACGTATTCAGGCTTTGGAACAATTCAGCGAATTAGGAAGCGGTTTCAATATTGCGATGAAAGATTTGGAGATCCGTGGTGCGGGAGATTTATTGGGCGGTGAACAAAGTGGTTTCATTAATGAAATTGGTTTTGATACGTACCAAAAAATCATGAACGAAGCGATCGAGGAATTGAAGGAAAATGAATTCAAAGATTTATATCCTGAGGAAAATGATATCGATACGAAAGAATATGTAAAAGACATTCAGATTGATGCTGATTTCGAGCTATTATTCCCGGATGAATATATCAATAATGTTTCAGAACGTTTGGTTTTATATAACGAATTGGGCGCTATAAAAGAGGAATCCGGATTACAGGAGTACGAGAAGAAATTAATCGATCGCTTTGGACCATTGCCAAAACCTGCTGTTGCTTTATTGAACAGTATCCGAATAAAATGGATTGCAACCAGAGTCGGAATTGAAAAATTAGTCCTTAAACAAGGCAAAATGATTGGCTATTTTGTATCCGATCAGCAATCAGATTATTATCAATCTGCTAAGTTTAGAAAAGTTTTAAATTTTGTTCAAAAACAAAGCTCACTCTGCAAGATGAAAGAGAAACAAACCGTCAACGGATTACGTTTGCTATTGACTTTTGATAATGTGAAATCCATAAAACGGGCTTTGGAATTAATGGAACTGTTTGAAGAATAGTTGTTTTTTTAGGAGCACATAATTTCGTTTCAACATAACATCAGTCCCGCTATCCCTTACAACCTTTTGTGCCGAACCCCGGCACAAAAGGGTTTTCAGTCCTATCGGGGCTAGGTTAGAAGTATAGTGATTTTAAGCATTTTGAAAAGTAAATATAAAAGCCCGAATGAAATTTCATTTGGGCTTGTTTTTTTAATTAATTTGTGCTAATTGTAACTTTGAAAGTTTTCGATTTAAAACGTATTTCCTTAATTATCTGAAATAGTGATGTTTAAAAAATAAAAAAAATCACCCGGGGGAAGGTGATTTAATTGGTCAATTGGTTTTTTGGTTTAGATAGTTCATCATGAACCCAAAATACTTGCATCTATTCGATGCTGGCTTTTTGTTTTCTGATAATATTTATAGGTATGCTGAGTCATTATAATTTATCTCAAGAACTCACGCGTTTCTTTCCTGATATTTAAAACTTGTTTTTGGTTGTAATTTTTAATTCACTTTTACCGGAATGGATTATGTAATTCGTTTCGGTACGGCAAATATATAAAAATATTTTTCGCAATGATTGATATGTAAAAAAACTTATTTTATTTTTTTTTATATTTAAATTTTTAATAATGAAAATAAGTACCTCTTTTATTGAGATATTTTAAATATATATAATTCATTTTATTAGTCCCAGAAACGATTTTTATTAGGAATTAAATAAAAATTTGAATTTTCTGAAAAACATTTGACCAATTTTGATAACTCAGATTAGCTGGTCTTCTTTAAATTTGTAGTATGTCTGAAATTCCAGTTTATCGAAAAATAATCCATATCGATATGGATGCTTTTTATGCTTCGGTAGAGCAAATGGATAATCCTGCTTTACGGGGAAAGCCTATTGCAGTTGGAGGCTCAGAAAATAGAGGAGTAGTTTCTGCGGCAAGTTATGAAGCCAGAAAATTTGGTGTAAGAAGTGCTATAAGTGGTGTTTTGGCCAAGAAATATTGTCCGGAAATTATATTTGTACGGCCTCGTTTTGACCGTTACAAAGAAATTTCGTCTAAGATCCATAAGATCTTTCATGAATACACCGATTTGGTTGAGCCGCTTTCACTTGATGAAGCCTATCTTGATGTGACACAAAATAAAAAAGGAAATCCCAGTGCCTCTTTATTGGCTCAGGAAATCAGATTACGAATTTTAAATGAAGTTGGGCTTACAGCTTCTGCAGGCATTTCTATAAATAAATTTGTAGCTAAAATTGCCAGTGACTACAATAAACCTAATGGACAGAAGACGGTAAATCCGGATGAGGTAATTCCGTTTTTAGAAGAATTACCGATCAGAAAATTTTATGGCGTTGGAAAAGTCACTACAGAAAAAATGTATCAGCTGGGTATTTTTACAGGATTAGATTTAAAAAGCAAACCGCTTGAGTTCTTAGAAAAGCACTTTGGTAAATCAGGTAAGTTTTATTATTACGTGGTCAGGGGAATACATAATAGCGAAGTAAAACCTTCACGCAATACTAAATCGGTTGCATCGGAACATACTTTTGATGTTAATCTGACATCCGAAATTTTTATGCTGGAACAGCTCGAAAAAATAGCGACTTCATTAGAAAAAAGATTAAAAAGATACAATGTTTCAGGAAAAACGGTTACACTTAAAATTAAATACAGCGATTTCACGCAACAAACCAGAAGCAAGACTTTACCTTATTTTATTTCTGATAAAAGCTTAATTCTGGAAACTGTTGAAGAATTGCTGTATCAGGAAAGAATGAAAGATTCTGTCAGATTATTGGGAATTTCCCTGAGTAACCTCAATACAGAACAAAAAAAAGAGGTAGTTGTGCAATTAAAATTTGCCTTTTAAAATGAATTTAAACGTGTTAAATATATAAAAAGGGTGTATTTAAAAATATTTTTCGGCTAATTTTGAATATAAATTGTTTGTATGAATTCTGTAAATGACCACATAAAAATTTTCGATGAGTCCGAAGCAGGCTTAAATTGCAATTCAGTTCCGATACTTTGCTGGGATTTTCATTATGAATCCATAAATGAACTGAAAACATTTTCTACCGACTTAAAAAGAATCAAAAACATTTCCCATAAATTTAAATGGGACATAACTCACTTAGATATTAACCAACGGTTAAAAGATGAAGTTGTGTTGATTACAGATTCGGAACAAAAGATAATTTTTGCTTCTGAAGGAATTACTAAAATGACAGGATATACGGAAAAAGAAATCCTGGGGAAATATCCAAAAATGTTTCAGGGGCCTATGACTTCTCCTTCACTTTTAAAAGAAATTAAAATTGCAATTGAAAAACAAATCCCTTTTGAAAAGACACTTTTAAATTATAAAAAAAGTGGGGAAATTTATGAATGCAATATCCATGCTTTTCCGGTTTTTAATAATAGGGGAGCCTTATCACATTTTATAGCCTTTGAAAAAGCAGCATAAAAAAAGCCTTTTTGAATCAAAAAGGCTTTTTTTTATATAGGAAAAGAATTAATCTCTACTGGCAAATTTTGATAATAATCTAAGGAATTCAATGTACAACCAAACTAGGGTAATCATCAATCCCATAGCGCCGTACCATTCCATGAATTTTGGCATTCTTTGCTGTGCACCTTTTTCAATTTGATCAAAATCCAAAAATAGGTTTAGTGCAGCAACAATGATTACAAAAACACTAATTCCGATACTCATCAATGAATTTCCATGATGAACAGGCGTGTAGTTTGTAAACATAGAAACAATCCACGAAATTAAATAATAAGTTGCAATTGCCAGTGTAGCAGCAATAACTACTGCTCTGAATTGTTCATTTACTTTTACAATTTTAAATTTATACAATCCCAGACAAACTAAAAACGTAACTAAAGTTGCTCCAACAGCATTAATTACGATTCCTGGAAATTTAGCCTCAAAAATAGCAGAAATGCCTCCGATAAATAAGCCTTCAAACAAAGCATAACCGGGAGCTAAATAAGGAGAAGCCTGTGGTTTGAATGCTGAAATTAAAACCAAAATAAAGGCAACAATAGCACCGCCAATAGCTGGCAGCATGGCGTTCATTCCGTTAAATGCCATCCACCATGTCAGCATTGCTCCGGCACATAACAATAAGAATAAAATAGCTGTTTTATTGATAGTTCCGGATATAGTCATATCCTGATTGTAATCAATAATTTGTGCATGATGCACTTCTTCAGTTTTTGAAACAGCGTTTGAAGAAAAACGTTTGTCGCTTAAAAATGGATTTTTCGAATTGAAGTTCATATTTCTAATACATTTATTTGTACTCAAATATAAGTAGTTTTTTTGATGTTCAATTGTTTCTGTAATTTTTTTAACATGATTTTTTCTTCTGAATAAATTCATCTTAAAACTAAAAAATCCATCCTTTTGGGGATGGATTGGATATATTTGAATTGAATGTTTTTAATTCAATAAGTCTAAAACTAAAGATGGAAATAAACCTAAAATTATATTCAAAGAAATTGACACAATTGCCACTGCATAAATAACAAACGGTTTTCCGGTGCGCTCCTCATTTGGCTCTTTTGAATACATAGCTAATATCAGTTTGAAATAATAACCAACACTAATGATAGAATTGATAACAGCAACTATCACTAAGATAATATGACCAGCCTGAATCGTCTGATTAAACAAAAAAAGTTTGGCAAAAAATCCTGAGAAAATCGGAATCCCGGCCATAGATAATAAGGAGCCGGTTAATATTGCAGCCATTAACGGATTTGTTTTTCCTAAACCGTGAAAGTTGGTAATATCTTCGTTGTCCTGATTTTTACATACATATAAAATTACACTAAACGCTGCGATACCAGCTAAAGCATATGCGGCAGTATAATACAATAGAACCCCTGCAGAAGCTGCAACAGTTAGGAAAGTCATTAGCATGAAACCTGCATGAGAAATTCCAGAAAAAGCCAGCATACGTTTTACATTTACCTGGCGTAATGCCATGATGTTTCCAACAGTCATCGAAGCAATTGAAATAATTACGATGATATTCTCGAAAGTGTGTAAATGATCCTGATTTTCTAAAGAAGGTATTAAATTTAAACCCGAAATTAATTTGAATAAAGTAGCAATAGCTACCACTTTTGCCAAAGTACTCATTAAGGCAGTGGTCAGGGCAGGTGAGCCTTCATAAACATCCGGAGCCCAAAAATGAAAAGGAACTGCGGCTATCTTAAATAACATTCCGATGGTTACCAAAACCATTCCGATAGGGAACCAGATTGGCAGTTCGGCAGACAAGGAATATTCACTGATTTCAACTACATCAAAACTTCCCATTGCTCCGTAGATCAGACAGATTCCGAATAAGATGATACCTGATGCGAATGATCCCATCAAAAAGTATTTCATACCAGCTTCGTTACTTTTCACATTCAAACGGTCACTTGCCGCAAGAACATAAAGTGCAATAGATAAAATTTCAATTCCAAGGAAAAACATCGCCAAGTTTCCAAAAGAAACCATAGCAACTGCTCCTGCTAATAAAAATATTTTTATAGCAATAAAATCAGAAATCTTTGTCTGATGGTTTTCATAAAAATTATGGCTTAACGCTACCAGAAAAATAGTTAAGATGATAAACAATGATGAAAAAGCAGTGGAAAATTTACTCACTGTTATCATGTTGTAGTAGTAACTTTCTGTTGATCCAAATTCATAAAAATTAAGCGCCAATACACCCAATAAACCTAAAATGGTAAACGGAACGATGCCCTTTCTAAAATTTAGAATTTCAAACAATAGGCAGAAAACACCTAATCCTGTTATAGCTATTAATGTATTCATTTTTGTTTTTTTGATTTAGGAAATCTAAAACGCCCTAATTTATTTTTATTTAAAATATTAATTTTTATTGATAACGTTTAAAATCGTTTCTAAACTTGGTGTAATCAAATCTGTAATTGGTTTTGGATAGAAACCAAAGAATAATAAAACAGCAATGATAACAGCAAATGAAATTCCTTCGTTAAGCGTAACATCTGCAAAAGTTTTAGAATTAGTTTCACCTAACATTACGTGCTGAAACATTCTCAACATATAATAAGCTCCTAAAATAATGGTTGTTCCGCCTAAAACAGCAAACCAGACATTGATTTGAGATAAGCTGTATAAAACTGTAAATTCCCCAACAAAGTTAAATGTACCAGGCAAGGCAACAGATGCTAAGACTAAAATCAAAAACATGGAGGTAAGTTTAGGAGATTGTGTACGGATTCCACCTAATTCTGCAATTTCTCTTGTTTCAAATCTTCTGAAAATAACTTCAGCAGCAAAGAATAATCCAACAACTACAAAACCGTGAGCGATCATTTGTAAAACAGCACCTCTTAAACCGTCAAGAGTTAAGGTGTAAGATCCAGCTGCAATTAAACCAACGTGAGCAAGAGAAGAATAAGCTAATAATTTTTTCAGATCATTTTGTCTCAAGGCTACAATAGAACCGTAGATTACACCAGCAATTCCTAAAGCGATAAAGATGAACATGTATTCTTTAGCAGCAAGAGGAGCGATTGGCAATTGCCATCTGATAACACTATAAAGTCCCATTTTTAGCATGATACCAGATAAAAGCATTGTTCCAACAGTTGGTGCTTTTTGGTACACATTTGCCTGCCATGTATGGAAAGGAATAATTGGAATTTTAATAGCATATGCTAAAAAGAAAGCTAAGAAAATCCAGAATTGCTCACAAGCAGAGAGTTCTAATTTATATAAATCTTCAATTAAGAAACTTCCGTTTGCTTTTTGAGATAAATAAATAAAAGCAGTTAACATGAATAGCGAACCGGCAAGGGTATAAATAAAGAATTTAACCACTGCTTTTCTGCGTTCATCAGCATCTCCGTTACCCCATATAAGCGCAATAAAGTAAATTGGAATTAAAGCTAACTCCCAGAAAATGTAATACAATAAACCATCAGCAGCTAAGAAAGTTCCTGTCATAGCAAATGCCATGAAAAGAATTAATCCGTAGAAAGCTTTTGAGTTTTTATATTCATTTCCAAAAGAAGAAAAGATGATGATTGGAGTTAACGCCAGAGTTAATAAAACCATTGCAAGTCCAAGCCCGTCAGCATTTAAAGCGAAGGAAATTTTCGGTTGTGTAATCCAGCTGTTGATTACGCTGATATTTTCGCCGGCATTATAATTATTCAATAATACAATTGAACATCCTAAAGCTGCTAAACTAAAAAGCAAAGCAACTTTTGAAGCTAGTTTGTCACCAGAAAAATAAGTGGCAAAGGCACCAATTAAGAGTATAATTAATATAGTAGAAACGTTCATAGTTATAATATTATTGAGCTAAAAATATATAGGAAATAATGGCACACATTCCTAAAACAAAAACAAACAGATATAATCCGATACTTCCTGATTGTAATCTCTTTCCTTGAAAAGCGATTTCATTCGTTACTTTACCTAATCCAAAAACAAGAGCAGATAAACCAGTTTCTATATAATCCCTAAAGAATTTAGATAAAGCATTAATTGGCTGTACAAATACTGCGTCGTATATTTCATCTACGTAATATTTGTTGTATAAAACTTTTGCTACGCCAGTAATGTTTTCATCAGATTCAGGAACATTATCTTGTTTGAAATATTTAATGTAAGCAATTAAAATTCCTAGTAAACAGCCTAAGACCGCAACACCCATTAAAGTATATTCTGTTGCGCCTAAATGATGTTCCTCGCCAGCCACTTTCGTGAAAAGAGGAGCCAGATATTCATTTAACCAGCTGTGTCCTGGTAAACTGATTAATCCTCCGAAAGCTGCCAAAATAGCCAAAATGATAAGTGGAATAGTAATTAAAGAACCACTTTCATGTAAATGATGTTTTTGTTCTTCAGTTCCTCTAAATTCTTTGAAGAAAGTCAGGAACATTAATCGGAACATATAGAAAGCAGTCATTATAGAAGCAATCGATCCAACAACATATAATGGAATACTATGGTGGAAAGCTGTCATTAAAATTTCATCTTTTGAGAAGAATCCTGAAAGTAATGGGAAACCTGAAATTGCTAATGAAGAAATTAACATGGTCCAGAACGTAATTGGCATTGCTTTACGCAGACCACCCATTTTACGCATATCCTGTTCTCCGTGTAAACCATGGATAACAGAACCTGATCCTAAGAATAAACAAGCTTTGAAGAAAGCGTGAGTGATTACGTGGAAAACAGCTACTTCATAAGCGCCAAAACCTAATGCTAAAAACATTAAACCTAATTGTGAAACTGTAGAATAAGCCAATACTTTTTTGATATCGGTTTGAACCAATCCAATTGTAGCAGCTACTAATGACGTCACAGCTCCAATAATGGCAATTACAGTTTGTACATCTGTTGCAAGGTCAAAAACAAAGTTTAATCTCGTTACCATAAAGATACCTGCAGTTACCATTGTAGCCGCGTGGATTAATGCAGAAACTGGAGTAGGCCCCGCCATCGCATCTGGTAACCAAGTGTATAAAGGAATTTGAGCAGATTTACCACAAGCTCCAATAAACAAACATAAAGCTGCTAAAGAAAGTAATGGTAAATTTAAATTTGAAGCTCCGGCAATTACCGTTTTTAAAGTTGCATAATCCAATGTTGAAAACATCGAACCGATGATGAACATTCCGATTAACAAACCTAAATCTCCAATTCTGTTCATGATGAAAGCTTTTTTTGCAGCATCGTTGTAATCCTGGTTTTTATGCCAGAATCCAATCAACAGGTAAGAACAAAGTCCAACACCTTCCCATCCAATAAATAAAACTAATAAGTTGCTTCCAATTACAAGCGTAATCATAAAGAAAACGAACAAATTCAAATAAGAAAAGAATTTGTGCATGTTTTCGTCATCATGCATGTAACTGATAGAGTATAAGTGAATCAAAGATCCGATTCCGGTTACGAACAATAACCAAAGAACAGACAACTGATCCAATAAAAATCCAAGATTGATTTTTAAGTTACTAATCTGAATCCAGTCAAATAAAGTAACTTCTATCGCTTTTCCGGTTGACGTAATTTGATTAAAAAGTACAAGGGTAATGATAAAAGAAATTGCCACAGCCACAGTTCCGATTGCTCCTGAAACTGTTTTGCCTAAGCTTTTTCCAAAGAAAACATTGATTAAAAATCCTAGAAAAGGAGTAAGTACTAATAGTAAAGCTAAATTGGTATCCATTTCCATTTATCCTTTTAAATTTTTTAAATTATCGATACTAATCGAACCTAAATTTCTAAAGATCGAAACTAAAATAGCCAATCCAACAGCGACTTCAGCCGCTGCAACTGCCATCGAAAAGAACACAAAAACCTGTCCCTGGGCATCCTGATGGTAGGTTGAAAAAGCCACAAATAAAAGGTTTACTGCATTCAGCATGATTTCGATAGACATGAAAACGATAATAGCATTTCGTCTGTACAATACACCAAAAATACCAATACAAAAAAGTACAACACTTAAAAAGATGTAGTTTTCTATACCTATTTGATTTAATATATTACCCATTATTTATTTAATTTTTCTTTTTTAGACAATAATACTGTTCCAATCATTGCTACCAAAAGCAAAATAGAGGCAAATTCAAACGGAACCATATATTCGTTCAGTAATATTTTACCCAAGACTTTAATAGACTGGAAATCTTCTCCGGTTGAGTCATATTCGCCAACAATTGGTTTTGAGTTAATGAAAATAGTAATTAATACAATAACAATTAGACAGAAAGAAACAATCGCACCCAGACGCGTAATCCTTGGTTTGTGTACCTGATGGCGTTCGTTCAGATTCATCAACATGATTGTAAACAGGAACAGAATCATAATAGCCCCCGAGTAGACAATAATATGTACGATAGCCAAAAACTGGGCATTTAATAATAAATAATGACCCGCAATTGAGAAAAAACAAATCACTAAATAAATAGCGCTATGAATTGGGTTTCGGCTAAAAATGGTCAAAAAGGCAGTAATTACCGTGATAAACGCTAAGAAACAAAATATAACTTGTACAGTAGTTGCGTGTGCAAAATCAGGAATATGTATCATTTAGTTAGCATTATTAAGTTGAGCATTTTTGATAGCCATTTCCAACGGCATCACTAATCTGTCTTTTCCAAAAATGAAATCTTCTCTTTCGTAGCTTGAAGGTACCAATACTTTTGACTGTGTCAGATAAATAGCGTCTTTTGGACAGGCTTCTTCACACAAACCGCAAAAAATACAACGAAGCATATTGATTTCATAAATCTCAGCATATTTTTCCTCTCTGTACAAATGCTTTTCATCAGCTTTACGCTCGGCTGCCTTCATTGTAATGGCTTCAGCAGGACATGATAAAGCACACAGACCACAGGCAGTACAGTTTTCACGGCCTTGTTCGTCACGTTTCAGCATATGTTGACCACGATAAACCGGACTCATTTCACGAACTTGTTCCGGGTAATGAATAGTAGCTTTTTTCTTGAAAAAGTGTTTGATAGTAATAAATAAACCTTTTACAATCGCCACAAGATACAATCGCTCCCAAAAAGTCATCTCTTTATTAGAGACCACCTTTTTTCTACCCGATAATGATATAGTTTCTATTGACATTTAAAGTATAATTTGTGATTCAATTTGATGATTAGATCAAATCCAATCTATTTCATTTTATTATTTAGTAGCTTCCCGATAGCTATCTTGACTGCTTTATCCGCTATATCTTTTATGGTGAAACCTACCATAAAAGGATGCCGCTGCTATCAGGGCTAGGGCATTACGGTTCTTAGAATCCTAAGAAAGCAGCCAGATCGTGTCTTAAAATTACAATTCCCGTTACTATAATATTTGCAATTGAAAGCGGAATCAAAATTCGCCATCCCAAATTCATTAACTGGTCATATCTAAATCTCGGAATCGTCCAGCGAACCCACATATAGAAAAAGATCCAGAAACATATTTTAGCAAATAAAACGGCTATTCCTAAAATGTTAGCTGCGTTAACACCAACATTTTCTACCATCCATTGCATTCCCGGATAATTGTACCCTCCAAAGAACAATACTGAAATAATAGTAGCCGAGATAAACATATTTGCATATTCAGCAAACAAATAGAATCCCATTTTCATTGAGGAATATTCAGTATGGTAACCCCCAATCAGCTCAGATTCACATTCTGCCAAATCAAAAGGAGTTCTGTTGGTTTCTGCAAAGGCACAAATAAGGAAAATAAGGAAAGATAATGGCTGATAAAAAACATTCCAGTTCATTCCTGCCTGCTGCTCAGAGATTTCTTTTAAGCTTAACGTTCCGGTCATCATCAACAAGGCAATCATTGATAATCCCATCGCAACTTCATAAGAAACCATTTGCGAAGCGGCACGAACAGCTCCCATTAAAGAGAATTTATTATTAGAAGCCCATCCACCAATCATAATACCGTACACTCCAACAGAAACAACTCCAAAGAAGTATAATAACGCAATGTTAATATCTGTAGCCTGTAATAAAATATCTCTTCCAAAAAGATGTAATCTGTCTCCCCACGGAATAACCGCACTGGTCATCAAAGCCGTACTCATGGCTATCGCGGGTCCAACAACGAATAAAAATTTGTTAGGTGTATTCGGGAAAAATTCTTCTTTCGAAAATAATTTCAAACCATCTGCCAAAGGCTGTAATAATCCTCCCCATCCGGCGCGGTTTGGTCCTACACGATCCTGAAGAAAAGCCGCAACTTTACGCTCAGCCCAGGTAGAATACATCGCCATAATCATCGTTATGGCAAAAACCACAACAATAACAACACTTTTTTCTATAATAAATGCACTATCTACCATTGTTAAGAATTTTTGTCGTTAGTGTTTAACGGAATTTCAGCCATACTGATTTTTTTACGGTCAACATCTCTTCCTAAAAGAATATTTTTCTCTGTATTAATTGTGACTTTCTCTAATTTTTGAGTGTAGTTGTTTTGGTTGATAACAGAATCTTTTTCAAATTCTCTTGGTCCTTCAATAACCCAGTCATTAACGTTTTTATGGTCAAAACGGCAAGAGTTACAGATGAATTCTTCCACTTCATGATACTCATCTTTACGTCCTGTTACACGCTGAATTTCGCCGCCAAACATCCAAACGGTTGTTTTTCCGCAACATCCCGGAGTTGTACATTCTCTGTGCGCATTATAAGGCTTGTTAAACCAGACTCTTGATTTGAAACGGAAAGTTTTGTCTGTTAAAGCTCCAACAGGACAAACATCAATCATGTTTCCGGAGAATTCATTGTCGATTGCTTTTGAGATTCCTGTTGAAATATTAGCGTGATCTCCACGATCTAATACACCGTGAACTCTGTTATCTGTCAATTGATCTGCAACCTGTACACATCTTTGGCATAAAATACAACGGTTCATATGCAGTTGAATATTCGGACCGATATCTTCCGGTTCGAATGTTCTTTTTTCTTCAATATAACGTGATTTTGGATTTCCGTGTTCGAAACTTAAATTCTGCAAATCACATTCTCCAGCCTGATCACAAATTGGACAGTCCAGCGGGTGATTAATCAATAAAAATTCCGTTACAGATTTACGGGCTTCAGTTACGCGGTCAGAAGATTTACTGTTTACCTCCATTCCGTCCATGCAGCCAGTTACGCAAGATGCCATTAATTTTGGCATAGGTCTTGGGTCAGCTTCACTTCCTTTTGAAACTTCAACTAAACAGCAACGGCATTTTCCTCCGCTTCCTTTTAGTTTTGAGTAATAACACATGGCTGGCGGAACTAGATCTCCTCCAATCATACGTGCAGCCTGCAGGATGGTAGTTCCTGGTTCTACGTCAATACTTTGACCGTCTATGGTTACTTTCATCTCTCTTAATGATTTGAATATCGAAAGCTTAGCTATTCAAAAGTTTTGCTGTCCTTTTAATACTATATGACTTCGTAATTCTTTTATATTTTTATTATACGATTACCTTACCTCCAACCAAATGTTTTACTTGCGAAAACGGTTGAGCAACAAAATGATCTCTGTGTTTTATTTTTTCAGGGAAACGAACGTGGTATTCAAATTCATCTCTAAAATGACGAATAGCTGCTGCTACCGGCCACGAAGCCGCATCGCCAAGCGGACAAATCGTATTTCCTTCGATTTTACTTTGAATACTCCACAATAATTCGATATCCTCTTCACGACCCTGACCGTTTTCAATTCTCCATAATATTTTTTCTAACCAGCCAGTTCCTTCACGGCAAGGTGTACATTGCCCACAAGATTCGTGGTGATAAAAACGTGCAAAATTCCAGGTGTTTCTTACAATACAGGCTCTGTCATCGTAAACAATAAACCCGCCAGAACCTAACATCGATCCGGTAGCAAAACCACCATCACTCAAAGACTCGTAAGTCATTAAACGGTCTTCACCATTTGCAGTTTTGAAAATCAGTTCTGCCGGTAAAATTGGAACGGATGAACCACCCGGAACCAAAGCTTTTAAAGGTCTGCTTGTAGACATTCCTCCCAGATATTCATCGGAATTCATGAATTCATCAACGCTTAAGCCTAATTCTATTTCGTAAACACCAGGGTTTTTAATGTTTCCTGAAGCTGAAATTAATTTCGTTCCAGTTGAACGGCCAAGACCAATTTTAGCATACTCATCACCAGAATTATTAATGATCCAAGGCACTGCGGCAATAGTCTCAACATTGTTAACTACAGTTGGGTTTGCCCAAAGACCTGAAACAGCCGGGAAAGGCGGTTTAATACGAGGGTTTCCTCTTTTACCTTCCAGTGATTCAATAAGTGCAGTTTCTTCTCCGCAGATATAAGCTCCTGCTCCGCAGTGAACATATAAATCCAAATCGTAACCTGTACCTAATATATTTTTTCCTAACCAACCCGCAGCTCTTGCTTCGTTGATTGCTTTTTCTAAAATTTTGAAAACCCACATATATTCTCCACGAATGTAGATGTAGGATAGGTTTGCACCAAGAGCAAAACTTGAAGTAATCATTCCTTCAATCAATAAGTGAGGAATAAATTCCATCAAATAACGATCTTTGAAAGTTCCTGGCTCAGATTCGTCGGCGTTGCAAACCAAATGTCTTGGTTTTCCTGATTTTTTATCAATAAAACTCCATTTCATTCCCGCCGGGAAACCAGCTCCACCACGACCACGAATACCCGATTTTTTTACTTCTTCAACAACTTCGTCAGGCGTAAGGGTTTTTAAAGCTTTTTCTACAGAAGCATAACCGCCGTTTTGACGATATACTTCGTAGGTCTTAATACCCGGAACGTTGATTTTGTCTAATAATATTTTCTTTGACATCTTATTTATCGTGTAATATTATTTTATCCTCTTTACAATCAGCGATTAACTGATCGATTTTTTCTTCTGTCAGTTTTTCTTTGTAGAAATCGCCTAACTGCATCATCGGAGCATATCCGCAGGCACCTAAACATTCTACACCGGCAATAGTGAACAATCCGTCCGGAGTTGTTTCGCCCATTTTAATGCCTAATTTTTCAGAAGTATAATCCATTAAATTTTCAGCACCGCTTAAACAACAACAAGAAGTCTGGCAAAACTCAAACATGTATTTCCCAATTGGTTTTTGGTTGAACATGGTGTAAAAAGTAACCACTTCGTAAACCTCGATTGGTTTGATTTGAAGAATTTCTGCCACTTTATCCTGCAGTTCAATACTAAGCCAGTTGTTATGCGCATCCTGAACTTCATGTAAAACAGGCAATAGAGCCGATTTTTGTTTTCCTTCAGGATAATGATTAATCAGTTCATTGATGCGGTTCATCAATGCCTCGGTCATGTTTATTTCTTGTTTGTAATGTTTACGTTCCATTTTTTATTATTTTGAATCTTAAATTTTAAATTTTAAATGTTTGCGGCATTTATAATTTACAATTCAAAATTTATAATTCATTTTATGCGTCTAATTCTCCTGCGATTACATTTAAACTTGACAAAATAACAATTGCATCTGATAATAAAGCACCTTTAATCATTTCAGGATATGCCTGGTAATAAATAAAACAAGGTCTTCTGAAATGTAATCTGTATGGAGTTCTGCTTCCATCTGTCACTAAATAAAATCCGATTTCTCCATTTCCTCCTTCAACCGGGTGGTAAATTTCTGCAACCGGTACAGGAACTTCTCCCATTACAATCTTAAAGTGATAAATCAAAGATTCCATAGAAGTATATACATCTTCTTTTGGAGGCAAATAATAATCAGGTACTTCTGCATGGTATTCGTTTCCTGCTGGCATTTTATCCAAAGCCTGACGAATAATACTTAAACTTTCCCAAACTTCTGCATTACGAACACAAAAACGATCATAAGTGTCACCTGATTTTCCAACGGGAACAATAAAATCGAAATCTTCGTAAGATGAATAAGGTTGTGCAACCCGAACGTCGTAATCAACTCCGGCAGCACGTAAGTTCGGTCCTGTGAATCCGTAAGCCATTGCTTTCTCTGCAGAGATTGCACCTACGTTTACAGTCCTGTCAATAAAAATTCTGTTTCTTTCGAATAAGTTTTCAAATTCTTTCCATGCAACAGGAAATTCTTCAAGGAAAGTATCCAGTTTTTTGAAAGCTTCCGGAGACCAGTCTCTTTCAAATCCACCGATTCTTCCCATATTGGTTGTCAAACGGGCTCCACAAATTTCTTCGTAGATTTCGTAAATCTTTTCTCTAAACTGAAAAACGTATAAAAAGCCGGTGTACGCACCAGTATCAACTCCTAAAATCGAGTTACAGATTAAGTGGTCTGTAATACGCGCCAGCTCCATTACGATAACTCTTAAATATTGAGCTCTTTTTGGAACTTCAATACCTAATAATTTTTCTAATGTCATCCACCATCCCATATTATTAATAGGAGAGGAGCAATAGTTCATACGGTCTGTAAGAGGGGTAATTTGATAAAAAGGACGGTTTTCAGCAATTTTTTCGAATGCTCTATGGATGTAACCAATAGTTGGTTCAGCTTCCAGAATTCTTTCACCATCCATCAACAAAATATTTTGAAAAATACCGTGAGTAGCCGGGTGAGTAGGACCTAAATTAAGTACAGAAAGCTCGCTTCCGTCTTCGTTTAGTTTATCCTTTATTATTTTAGCATATCGATGCTCTGGTGATAATAATAGTTCTGACATTTTATAATGTTGAATTATTTATTTTTTAGCAATTTGTTGTTGTTCTTCCAAAGAATCTGTCGTCCTTATCTGTTCTTCCGCTGTCTTCCATTGGGAATTCTTTTCTCATAGGGAAAGACACCATTTCATCCATATTCAAAATACGTTTCAATTGCGGATGACCAATAAAGTTTATGCCAAAGAAATCGTATGTTTCCCTTTCCATCCAGTTTGAACTTAAGAAAATATTTGAAATGGTTTTGATTTCCGGTTTTTCGCCATTAAGATATACTTTAATTCTGATGCGTTTATTATCGTACCAGTTGTGCAGATGATATACAATAGCAAATTGACGTTCTGATTCGTTATCTGGGTAGTGAATACCGCATAAATCAGTTAAAAAGTGGAAACGTAAATCAGCATCATTTTTCAGGAAAAGAATCAGGGCTGTAATTTTATCAGCTGAAGCTTCTAAAGTGAAAATATCTCTTTCTTCATGAAAGTTAAAAACATCATTATTGAATGTTTGTACAAGTTTATCCTGGATCAGTGTATTTTCTAAAGCCATTTTATGAGATATTATAGGAAGCTAATAATTCCTGGTATTCCGGAGAGCTTCTTCGTCTCACAGATTCGTTTTTTACCAATTCCTGAAGTTTCATTACACCGTCAACAATTTGTTCTGGTCTTGGAGGACATCCCGGCACGTAAACATCAACCGGAATAACTTTGTCAATACCTTGTAAAACAGAGTAAGTGTCAAAAATTCCACCTGATGAAGCACAGGCTCCAACAGCAATTACCCAACGAGGCTCAGACATTTGTTCGTAAACCTGTCTTAAAATAGGAGCCATTTTTTTAGAGATGGTTCCCATTACCATTAACATATCAGCCTGACGAGGTGAGAAACTCACACGTTCAGAACCAAATCGTGCCAAGTCGTAATGTGATGCCATAGTGGCCATAAATTCGATTCCGCAGCATGAAGTTGCGAAAGGCAATGGCCAAAGAGAATTCGCGCGTGCCAAGCCTACAACGTCATTTAGTTTTGTGGCAAAAAAACCTTCACCAACAACACCTTCAGGAGGGGCAACCATATTTACATTTGAATCGCTCATTTTTGTTATTTTGAATTTTGAATTATAAATTTTGATTGTTCAAATAATTTATAATTCAGCATTTATAATTTTAGAATCAATGTTAGTTATTCCCAGTCTAAAGCTCTCTTTTTTATGATATAGAAAAAGCCAACTAAAAGCAAAGCCATGAAAACAATCATTTTCAGCATTCCCTCAATTCCTAATTCTTTAAAGTTTACTGCCCAAGGATAAAGGAAAATCACCTCTACGTCAAACAGAACAAATAAAATGGCAACAAGGAAATATTTTACTGAAAACGGAATACGGGCATTACCAACTGATTCGATTCCGCATTCAAAGTTTTTATCTTTAGTTTCTGAGGTTCTTCTTGGACCTAATTTTCCGGAAATAATGATAGTTCCCACTACAAAACCAACAGCTAGTATAAGCTGCATTAAGATAGGAAGATAGCTGTATTGATCAGATTGCATAAAACTTAGGGTTTTTACTTAAAAAATAGTCACAAAGATAGCTTTCAACTCTGTAAATCACAAACTAAAAAATGATTTAAGTATAGTGCATAATATGGTTTGTATGTAATTTTTATTGATTATAAATAAAAGGTCAGAGTTTTGCATTTTTTTAACAAGTATGCAAAAAAAAACGTTTCGAAATAAATCGAAACGTTTAACCATTCAGAGGCAAAAAAAATAAATTGCTATATTTTTCTTAGATTACTGCTACTTTAGCAGCAACTTTCCCTTTTCTTCCTTCTTCTTCTTCGTAGCTTACACGGTCACCTTCGCGTAATTCTTCCGCGTTAATTCCTGAAGCGTGAACGAAGATGTCTTTTCCTGTTTCTTCGTCTGTAATGAATCCATAACCTTTAGACTCATTGAAAAATTTTACTGTACCTGTACGCATTGTAATTGTAATAATAATTTATAATAAAGCAAATGTAACATATTAACTAATACAAAAGACATGTACGTGTTAAATTTTTCTAAAAATTATTGATTTACAGTGATTTCTGTACGCTAATTACATTAAAATTCATATGAATATTTCTGAATTTTGATTCTTTTATTAATAATAAAGCAATTTATATAGTTGTTTTATTGTAATAAACGGACTACTTATTAAAAATCAGCTTTTTAAAAATTTGCATAATTTTTGTAATCAAAAAGAGCAACAAAATTAATTGCTGCTCTTTTTTGTTCTTTATATCTTAACTATGAAGTAATTTATTTTTTGAAATTAATAATCTCATTCAAAATCATACATTATGTTGCCTGAAGCATCATATCTGTACTGATAGTTTTTGTTCGTTTTCTCAGTTAGTTTATCGTTGCTATAAGAAAGTTTCTCATATTTTGAATAGTTGTTTTTTGAGATTGCCCTGTAATACGTTTCATCAAAAAGTATTAATTTTTTTAGTGGGTTGGCTGCGTTGTCATAATTGCTAAATTTTTCCACAATTCTAACTCCTGTAACTTGTTGCCCTTCCTCAAAATTAACTGTGACAATACTGTCCAGATTTTGCTGTGGATTATAATAGTATTTTGCTTTTTGGGAAAACTTTGATAAATAGTTAGGTTTGCCGTATAATTTTATAGTTTCATCAATTTGGTTCAGATTGTTGTAAGTGTAAAATATACTGTCGTTAAGTTCAGGGTCTTGCTTATAAATTATTTTTTTTATGATCCTGTTTTGATTATCCACGACTATTTTTCTCTCAAAAAATAAATTAATGTTTGGGATGTTTCTAGTTATTTTAATTTCATTGTTAGTGTAAACGATAGCTTCTGTTACATCAGGTGAAAAAATATAAGTTTCGTTACCAAGACTAGCAGGAAGTGGCGAAAAACCTCCATTTTTTTTAATTATCCTTCTCTGCGAATCGTATTCTAATTTAACAGAACCGATTGATCCAACCATTAGATTTGAATAATCCATGTATTCGGTAGAATAGCTCTTCAAATCATTATCAGTTTCCTTGTTATTTTCATCTGTGGAACAACTTGTAAAATATAAAAAGGATAATAAGCTTAAAAATTTTACTAGTTTCATGATTTTGGTTGGTTTTGGTTAGTTTATTAGCAATGTTTTATTTTAATTGTATATGTAATTCTTTGAGTTGCGAATCATCAATTGCAGCCGGAGCATCGATCATTACATCACGACCTGAGTTGTTTTTAGGGAAAGCAATAAAATCCCTAATTGTTTCCTGACCTCCTAAAATAGCAACTAATCTGTCTAAACCAAAAGCTAAACCTCCGTGTGGGGGTGCTCCAAACTGGAAGGCGTCCATTAAGAATCCGAATTGTGCTTTTGCTTCCTCTTCAGTAAACCCTAAATATTTGAACATTAATTGTTGTGTAGCTTTATCATGAATACGAATGGATCCTCCACCAATTTCGTTTCCGTTTAAAACCATATCGTAAGCGTTTGCACGAACTTTTCCTGGTTCTGTTTCCAATAGAGCCATATCTTCAGGTTTTGGAGAGGTAAAAGGGTGGTGCATGGCGTGGTAACGGCCGCTTTCTTCGTCTAATTCCAATAATGGGAAATCTACAACCCATAATGGAGCAAATTCTTCAGGATTACGTAGTCCTAAACGAGTTGCTAATTCCATACGAAGTGCAGATAATTGAGCACGTGTTTTGTCTGCAGGACCAGAAAGTACAAAAATCATATCTCCGGCCTTTGCTTCTGTTGCTTTTGCCCAGTTTGTTAAATCTTCCTGATCGTAGAATTTATCTACAGACGATTTATAAGTTCCGTCTTCGTTACATTTCACGTAAACCATTCCGGATGCACCAACCTGAGGACGTTTTACCCAGTCAATCAAACCGTCAATTTCTTTACGTGTGTAGTTTCCAGCTCCGGGAACAGCGATTCCGACAACCAATTCTGCCGCATTGAATACAGGGAATTCTTTGTGTTGTGCAAATTCGTTTAATTCGCCAAATTTCATTCCGAAACGAATGTCGGGTTTGTCGTTTCCGTATGTTTTCATGGCATAGTCGTAGGTAATTCTTGGGAATTTATCTACTTCAATACCTTTAATTTCTTTTAGTAAATGTCTTGTTAAGCCTTCAAAAATATTTAAAATATCTTCCTGTTCCACAAATGCCATTTCGCAATCGATTTGTGTAAACTCAGGCTGACGGTCTGCACGTAAATCTTCGTCACGGAAACATTTCACAATCTGGAAATATTTATCCATTCCACCCACCATCAAAAGTTGTTTGAAAGTTTGAGGTGATTGTGGCAACGCATAAAACTGACCTTCGTTCATACGGCTTGGTACCACGAAATCCCTTGCTCCTTCCGGAGTCGATTTGATTAAGTAAGGCGTTTCAACTTCGCAGAAATCCAAATCTGATAAATATTTACGAACTTCCATTGCCACTTTGTGACGGAACAACAAACTATTTTTTACGGGATTCCTTCTGATATCCAAATAACGATATTTCATTCGTATATCTTCTCCACCGTCCGTTTCATCTTCAATGGTGAATGGAGGTGTTAAAGCAGAATTCAAAATCGTTAATTCAGAAACTAAAATTTCAATTTCACCAGTTGGAATATTTTTGTTTTTTGCTTCACGCTCGATAACAGTTCCTTTTACCTGAATTACAAATTCTCTTCCCAGCGTTTTGGCTAATTCGAAAACGGTTTTATCCGTACGGCTTTCGTCGAAAATAAGCTGTGTAATTCCGTAACGGTCACGTAAATCAACCCAATTCATGAATCCTTTATCACGTGATTTCTGAACCCAGCCTGCAAGTGTAACTTCGGTATTAATATTTGAGGCATTTAATTCGCCACAATTATGACTTCTATACATTGATCAAAATTTAGACTGCAAAAGTAAACACAAAATTCAAATTAAAATAGTAAAGTGATAACCTGATGTGGATTAATTTGAAATATTTTGTTAATGCCTAATTTTCTCATCTATAATTTCTTTAGATTTGGTCTATCTAAATAAATTGTCAATTATGAGAAAAGTTATTCTTTTTGCTTTGATTATGCTGAGCGTTTTTAACGTTGATGCCCAAACAAAGAATCAAATTAAATTTACGGCTAAAATTGCGAATAGAAATAGCGATACCTTAGTTATTCGTGGCGCAAATAATTTCACGCAGATTATTCCAATTGATAAAAAGGGTGTTTTTGCAGCCACTTTTGAAGCACCAAAAGGGTTTTATCAATTTTCTGACGGTCATGAAGTTTCGAGTTTGTACTTAAAACCAAATTCAGAAATAAACTTGACGATGGATGCGAAACAATTTGATGAAACGATTGTATATAAAGGTAAAGGTGTTGATGAAAGCAATTTTCTGGCACTTTACTCTTTAAATAATGAGAAATTTCAAAATGAAGCTTTTACTAAAGATGAAGCCGAATTTGCTGCATTTTTGGAAGCAAAGAAAAAGTGGGACAATGAAACTCTTGAAAAAGGAAAATATGATGCAGAATTTCAGACTGCTGTAAAAAGTGCGTTCTCACAATTTCATCAATATGCAGCCCAGGCTTATCAAAGCAATGCACAAACAAATAAGCTTAAAGGAAAGCCTTCACCTGATTTTGATTATGAAAATTATAAAGGCGGAAAAACAAAACTTTCAGATTTAAAAGGGAAATATGTTTACATAGATCTTTGGGCAACCTGGTGCGGACCATGCAGGGCTGAAATTCCTTTTTTACAAAAAATAGAAGAGAAATACCATGGCAAGAATATTGAATTTGTGAGTATCTCAATCGACAAAGCAAAGGACAATGAGAAATGGAAAAAATTTGTAGCTGATAAAAATTTAGGCGGAATCCAGTTATTTGCAGATAAAGATTGGGAATCTGAGTTTGTTACAAGTTATGGCGTAACCGGAATCCCAAGATTTATATTGATTGATCCAAAGGGAAACATTTTAAACCCTGATGCCGATAGGCCTTCATCGCCAGAATTACAAACACAATTAGATGCTTTATTGAAGTAATTCTTTCAAATTACAACGTTATCGTAATTTTAGCAATTTTTTAAAAATACCAGTAAAACCAATGCTTCAGCGTTGGTTTTTTTATATTCTTCTGATTTCCAATGTTAAGCTTTTATCTAATGTTACCAAATTGTTAAGCAAAAGTTTTTTTAATGTAAACAATTAATTATATTTGGTAAAGATTTGATAACATTAATAACCTAAAGATATGAAAAAGTGTGTAATTTTAGTTGCAATATTGTTCTCTGGAATTTTAGTTGCACAAGAAACAAAACCTGAATTAGAAGCTGTTGGAAACAAAGTAAGAGCTACTTATTATTATGAAAATGGTAAAGTACAACAGGAAGGGTTTTTTAAAGAAGGTAAATTAGATGGTGTCTGGGTATCTTATGACGAGAATGGAAATAAAAAAGCTATCGCAGAATACACAAACGGATTAAAAACCGGAAAATGGATTTATTTTAATGACAAAAATATTTGTCAGGTAGATTATTCAAACAGCAAAATTAATTCTGTTAAGAATTTAGAAGAAAAAGTTGTTGCGCATAACAATTAATACAATTTTAGTTAATTGAAAAAGGAGAAAATTGAATTCAATTTTCTCCTTTTTTTATTATATTTCTGCTATTTCCTTCTTTTTTGGTTTTAATGAAAAAGCAACATATAGTGTAATTGATGCTAAAATAATCCAGAAAACATCAATAAAGAAAATCTGAATTTTGTTTTGGAGGAAAGAACTCCAAAACCAGTTTCCGGTAATGATTCCATTTGTAAGCGGAATCAAAAAACCTAAAATACTTCCTGAAATTAAGCACAATTTGTTAGTAAAAGCATCATTCTTTTTAATAATAAAAAAGATTGCTAGTAATAACCATCCGATAAAATAAATGCTGTATAAGTGGGACTGAGTTAAAGGATAGAATAGTTTAGATGCAATAAAAGCCAATGCCGTAATGGGATACATACTTAAACAAATAGCTAAATAAATACGTACAACAGTTTCATTAAAACGACGTTTCTTCTCAGGCATATTTTTTTTATCCCTCGCAATTAACCAAATCATAACGCCTGAAATAATCACGAAGCAGGTTATAATTCCTAAAATGAAGCTTACTATTTTCAAGGCATACCCACCATAATCACCAAAATGTATGCGGTATAAAACATTTTTTACAATATCTAAATAATAGTTTTCTGTTTCGGGATTTTTCCTTGCAACTTCTTTTCCATCAGCAATACGGTAAATTATTTTTCCGATTCCGGTAAATTTTTTGGTGCTTAATAAATGACCCTCAACCAGAAGGTGCATATTAGTGTCACCATAATTCTGAATCATGACGTGAGTAATTTCAAAATCCTTCCAGTTGCTTTTCGCTTTTGAAACTAATTTATTGATGCTAAAAGGTGCCACCAATTTTTTATTATCAAACTTAAATTCAGGATCTTTGTACTCCAGTTCTTTATATAATTTGTCCTGATCTCCTTTATAAAGAGCCATTACAGCCGGCGCAACGATTAAAAGCTTGATCATAAAAAATGCTCCCGTCACGGCATAGACAAACTGAAAAGGCAATCCGATCATTCCTAATGCTGTGTGGGCATCTGTCCATAATGTTTTAAGCTTTTCTTTAGGGCGGAAAACATAAAAATTCGAGACAATTTTTTTCCAGTGTAATAAAACGCCTGTTACTATTGCGAATAAGAAGAACAGTGCAATAAAACCGGAGAGATAATATCCTAAAGGATATGGAATCTGTGCGAGGAAATGCAAACGATATAAAAATTCTCCAAGAGAATAGGACTCTTCGTAGGTTGATGTCTGATAGTTTTCAGTATCTAAATAAAAAAAACTTGCTTCTTTTTGTTTTGCAGGAGCCAGGGTGTCTTTGGTTCCTTCTGCATAAATGTTTACCCTTCTTTCCTTACTGTGTTTAGAAATGGTAATATTTCGTCCATGCAAAATATATTCTTTATCGAGTTTTTTTAGGGCAGCATCATAGTTTAAATCCATTTCCCGTGAAATAGGAGCTGATTCATTTTTTTCCCAATTGATTATTTCGTCCCTGAAGAAAGAAAAAGATCCGGCAAAGAAAATCACAAAAAGAACAACGCTGATAACGATTCCGCTAACGGTGTGCGTATGAAAATAAATATTATAATTACGATTACTCATCTGTTATTGTGCGGTTGTATTATAGGTTTGTCCCAGATATATTAAAAGAGAGAAAATGAGTGAAAGGAGTATGTAAACCATCCATATTTTCAATCCGTTTTTGGCTAAAAAAGCAACTACCATCAGTGCTACCCAAAGAATAAAGCCACTAAAAGCCATTGTAATAAGGATATTTGCCCTATTGAACCAGGAAGCTAAAGCGAGGTGAAAAGTAACCGAAACAAAATAACCTCCCAGAATAGCGGCAGTAATTTTAGCAAACCGTTGCCATTTTGACTGTGTTAAGTATTTAGGATTTGCAGGCATGGTTTAAGCGTAATAAATTTCTAGTAAGATTGCAGTTATGAAAAAAATCAGTAATGTTATCCGGCTTATTTTTTTTAGCGGAGTTAATATCACAATCAGACTTCCTATTGTCATTAACTGAATAAAAAAAAGCAAGGTTCCACAACACAGAGACGCTGTAAATAGCCAAAAAAAGTAGGCAGTTGTAAGCAAAAGTAATCCGGTAATTTTAGTTTGTTTTGGGTTTTTCTGCATCCATTTTTCAAAACCTAAATCATAGGATAAAGCAGCTCTTTTAGAAGTAAAATACAAGGTGTAAAAAGCTAAAAAAACGATAAGACTTGCTATTGTTACCATAATCTGAAATTTTATGCAGCAAATTTAAGTTTTGAAGTAACACAAAACAAATTATTTTTATTTATTCCAAATAAAAAATAAAAACAAAAGCATATAAATGCAAAAAACCTGCTCAAATGAATGAACAGGTTTTTCAAGTTTAAATCAAATCAACAATTAATTAATGCGTATGTTTAGGGTTAAAACCGTCTTCGCTTACTTCAGTTGGTGTATAATCTGCCACCATTTCAGCTTCGTAATCGATTTTATCTCCTTTAGATAATCTTCTCATAATACCTTCCATGATCTGGTAGATAACGGGAACTACAATTAAGGTTAAGAATAACGAAGAAATTAATCCTCCGATAATTACCCAGGCAAGTCCGTTTTTCCACTCAGCTCCTGCCCCAGATGCTAATGCAATTGGGAACATACCAAATACCATCGCAATTGTTGTCATCAGGATCGGACGTAAACGTGCGTGGTTTGCCTGAATCAGTGCATTTCTAATCGATTCTCCTGCAGCTCTTCGCTGATTGGTATAATCGACAAGCATGATCGCATTCTTACATACCAGACCAATCAACATGATGACCCCTAAAATGGTAAAGATATTTAATGTATTGTTTGTTAATGCCAGTGCAAATAAAACCCCGATAAACGAAAGCGGAATTGCAAACAATACCACAAACGGGTGAACGAAACTGTCGTAAAGACCAACCATTACAAGGTAAACCAAAATAATAGCCGCCAATAATGCAATTCCTAAAGTACCAAAACCTTCAGATTGGTTCTCTTGGTCACCTCCCCAGATGTAATTTACTCCGGTTGGTTTTTGCAATTTGTCTAGTTTTTCCTGCCATTGTGTAACGATTGTTCCCGCCGGTACCCCAACGTTCTGACCTTGTACGGTTACAGAAGCTGTTTTATCTCTACGCTCTAATTTACTTGGTCCTGAACCTTCAGTAATAGTAGCAAACTGGTTTAATTTAATTTGTTGTCCTGCATTGTTGATGAAAATCAAATTACTAACATCGGTAATGTTTTTTCTATCAAATTCATTGTATTTGATATTGATGTCGTATTCGTATTCTCCAGCTCTAAATTTACCGTCAGTATTTCCACTATAAGCTGTCTGCATGGTTAAACCAACCGTTTGAAGTGTTAATCCTAAAGCAGCCATTTTATCTCTGTCAACCTGAACGTTGATCTCTGGATTTCCGTCTTCAACAGTTAATTTGATCTCAGTTGTTCCTGGAATGGTACGTAATTCAGCTTCTGCCATTTTAGCAAATTTCATAGCGCTTTCTACGTTTGGACCTGTTACGATCAAACCTAAAGTTGCGTCCTCAGCTGTTCCTAAGATACCAACAGGAACTGTTTTTACTTTTGCTCCAACTAATATTTTTTCAAGTTTACGTTTTGTTTTAGCTGCATAAACGTTAGCATCGTCCGTACGATCTTTTTGTTCGATCATTTTAACATCGATCTCTGCTTTGTAAGCTGTTGCCTGCGCTGCGCCTAAACCTTCACTGGTTTGTCCTACTGTTGTAATCTGGCTGAAAACATATTTCTCTCCTTTTAAGAAAGCTTCTGCTTTTTGCGTCATAAAGTTAGTCTGCTCTAACGAAGCATCTTTTGGCATCTCGATTTGTACTAAGAACTCACCACTATCAGATGATGCGAAGAATTCTCCTCCGATGTAACCGCCTCCCATTAACCAGAAGATAGATCCGAAAAACAGGACTAAGACAATTCCGATTGTTTTAAAGTAGTGATCTAAACACCAGTTCAATAAATTTGAAACCCAGTTAGTAAAACGGGTTAAGTAATTTTCAAATCCAAGGATGATTCTTCCGAAAAGGTTTTTACCTTCAATATGCTCCAGTTTTCCAAATCGAGAAGACAACCACGGAATAATGGTAAATGAAGCCAATAATGAGAACATTGTAGATATAATTACCGTAACACAGAATTGAGTAATAATGTTTGATACCAAACCTGTACTCATTGCGATTGGTAAGAATACTACCACAATTACTAATGTAATCGAAGTTACTGTACCGCCAATTTCTGCAGTACCATCGTATGACGCACGAATCCGGCTTTTACCCATCTCCATATGTCGATAAATATTTTCTAATACCACAATCGCATCATCCACGAGAATACCAACTACAAGAGATAAACCAAGTAAAGACATTAAGTTAAGCGTGTAACCTAATAAATAAATACCAATAAATGTTGCAATCAAAGAGGCAGGAATAGAAACCATTACGATCAACGAGTTTCTAATACTATGTAAGAAGAACAACATTACGAATGCAACCAGAATAACCGCAATTAATAAATCGTGTACAACAGAGTCTGCTGCTTCAAGTGTAAATATGGTACTATCCTTTGCAATATCAAGTTTTAAACTGGATTTTTTATAATCTTGTTCTAATGTCTTAATCGTTTTAACCAACTGCTCGCTTACTGCTACGGCATTGGCATCTGATTGTTTTACAATTTGAAGTACAATGGCACTTTTTTGATCTACACGCGCAATTTTCTCCGCAATTTTTTGTGTATCCTGAACGTCAGCAATATCGCCTAAACGAACCTGGATTCCGTTTTGAGAAGAAACTACTAAGTTTCTTAGCTCCTCAACGTTTTTATATTTACCCGCTAAACGGATTAAGATTTTTTGATTTCTAGTTTGAATGTTTCCTGTTGGGAAATCCAGGTTAGAAGTCAAAATAGTCTGCTGAACCTGAGGAACAGAAAGTCCGTAACCCTGCATTTTTACAGCATCAAGGTTTACCTGAATTTCACGTTCTTGTCCACCAATAATGTTTACCTGGGCAACACCTTGTACACGGGATAAAACGGGTGCAATCTTTTTATCGATCAAATCGTAAAAAGCAGCTTCGTCCATTTTACCATTCGCACCAAGCGTCATAATTGGTAAATCACTCAAAGAGAATTTAGTCAAAGACGGCGGATCGGCATCATCTGGAAGATCACTTAAAATCGCATTGATTTTACGCTGTGCATCGTTCATCGAAATATCTACGTTAGCAGTAGAAAGTAATGTAATCGATACTACAGAAAGTGACTCATAAGATTTCGAATCAATTTTCTTGATATTTTCTAATGACGCAATCGCATCTTCAATCTTTTTTGTTACTGTATTTTCGACCTCACTTGGCGAAGCTCCAGGATATACAGTAGAAACCGTAATAACGTTGGTTTCAAATTTCGGGATCAGCTCATAACCTAACTGGCTGTAGCTGAACAATCCACCTAAAATCAGAATTGTAAACAATACAATTACTAACGACGGACGTTTTATGGATATTTCGGCTAATTTCATATATGCTGTTTATTGATTTTACAATCAATTATTTAATAATTTCTACTGTATTTCCGTCTTGTAAGTTAATTTGTCCCGTTACTATTACGGTTTCCCCATCATTTAATCCATCGATAATTTCAACTTTATCACCTAAGATTCTGCCGGCTACGACTTTTTTCAATTTGGCAACATTGTTTTCAACCACAAATATTTGGTTGCTGCTTACACTTCCTACGAAAGCATTTCTTGGAACAATTTTCAGGTTTTGTTTTTGGTTGTTACCACCAAAATTTGCTGTCCCGTACATACCCGCTTTTAAATCGTTATTTGAATTATTTGTAATTTCGATTTCAACAGGAAAGTTTAAAGAAGCATCAGCTTTTGAAGCAATGAAAGTAATTTTTCCGGAGAAATTTTTGTCAGGATAAACACTTGCGGTAATGTTAACTGTGTTTCCTAATTTTAAACTTGCAACCTGACTTTCATTTACAGTAACAGTCAGTTTTAATTTGGATGTATTTACAATATCAAATAATGCAGTTGCAGGCATACCACTTAAGATAGATCCCGGTTCAATATATTTTTTATTGATGAATCCGTTGATTGGTGCTTTTACTTTTGTGTCACCAACATTAATATTTGCTTGTTTTAAATTAGATTCAGCATTTGTTAAAGCCAATTTTGCCTGATCTAATTGTTGTTTTGTAACACCACCTGTTTTAAAAGCATTTTCATATCTGCTGTAATCAGATTTTGCATTTTGGTAAACTGCCTGAGCCTGTTGTGCACTCACATTAATCGCATCGCCTCTCATAGTTAGTAAAGTCTGGCCAACTCTTACATAGTCACCTTCTTTTACTAAAACACGGATTACTTTTCCGGACTTTTCAGCAGAGAAAGTCAATTCCTGAATAGGCTCAAAGTTTCCGTTGGCCGTAAAACCCAGATTTACATCTTCTGTTTTAACTGTTGCTACTTTTACAGAAACAGCAGCATTTTTTTGTGCCACAATAGCAGTTTTAGCCTCATTTTCGGTTTTATTTTTATTTAAAAGGTAGCTAATCCCGGCAAAAGCTGCGGCTATGATTACGATTGTTATAATTATTTTCTTCATTGTAATTAGTTATTTAATAAGAGTTTTTAGTTCGCCTTTTGATTTGATTAGTGATATCTCGGCAATTTTATAATTTAAAACTGCTGTGCTATAATTGTTTTGAGCTTCCTGATTTGCGTTTTCAGCATCCAGTAAGTCGGTCAATGATGCTAATCCCTGCAAGTAATTGTTTTTGGTATTGCTTAAAATTTCACTGGCAAGGCGCATATTTTCTTTTTGGTTCTCAATGGTAACAAGATTGTTGTTGATTTGCGTCATGGCATTTTTATAATCAAGGTCAAGAGAAAGTTTAGTGTCTTTCATATCTTCCTGAAGTGATCTGATTTCAATATCTGCCTGTCTTACTTTTGCACGGGTTCCAAAACCGGTAAAAATTGGGATGCGTAAATTCAGTCCAATCGAAGAGAAGTCAGACCAATAAACTCCGTCTTTTGGTTTTGCAAACCATGGTAGCTCTGGTCCCTGACCAATATAGTTGTAACCTGCAGTTAGTGAAAGTGTAGGGTAATATCCTGCTTCGACTGCTTTTTTATTATATGATAACAGTTCCTCTTGTTTTTTTAACAGCAGGTATTCTGTTCTGTTTTCTACATTAGGATTTTCAGTCAATGCTGCAGATGTAGCCTGAAACTCTTCTAAAGGAATTTCAATTTGGGTTTCAATAGGCATTCCCATGTAAAACTTTAAAGCATTTTCCTGTAACGCAACCTGATTTTTAACTTGTTGACGTTCGGTATCAATATTTGATAATTTTACAACAATACGGTCTAAATCAATTTTTTTTGCTAAACCATTATCAAACTGTCCTTTTACAATGTCACGAACTTTTGTTGTATTTGCATAAGTGCTGTCTAATAAAGCCAGTCTTTCTCGTTGAACATAAACAGTATAATAATTGTTGGCTACTCTTTCAATCACCTGTTCTTCTGTCAGCTGATCATTTATCTGATAAAATTCACGGGTAGATCTCGCCGCTTTTAATCCTGTAAAAACAGACTGATCAAAAATGGCCTGAGTTAATGATATTCCGGCAGTCGAAGTCCATTTTTGTCCAAAAGCTGCCTGAATTGTGGTTCCCGGTGCGTTAAAAGCTGCTCCGTCAATAACGGTTGTCTGAAGTACGGGGTTATACGTTAAATTACCATTTGCGGAAATTTGCGGTAATGCTCTTGACCGTATTTCCTGAATTTTATATTCACTGTTTTCAACCTGCAATTTAGATTTCTTAGCTTCTGCTTTATTTTGAAGAGCGTAGGTAAGAGCCTCTTTTAAGGTTAGTGTCTTGACTTGTGCATTGGCGGAGAGGCCAACAGTGCACAAAAATATTAGAATGATTCTTTTCATATAGATTGATGATTAAGTAATAATTTTTTTAAGTTGTTTTTCTAATTCTGCAATTCCTAATGGGGTTGACATTGCTCTGGTGTGATATTCTAAGGCCTCTAATTCTAATTTTTGCGCTTCTTTGTCTGATACTGTTGTTTCATTAATGTAAAAAATTAAAGTGTAATAAAACCGTACATATACATCAATATTCAGGTCTGCCCTGTATAAGTTTTGACGAATTCCTTTTTCAATATTTTCTCTAAACCATTGGCTGCATTGTTCTATTTCCTGAGTCATAACTTTATGGTAAATTTCAGGATAATGTTTTTTAAGCTGATAAATGGGAGACGAATCCAAACTGTTTGTAAACATTTCGCAAAACATTTCACGGATTTCAAAATTCTCCTGAATTGCATTATTGTTTTTAGCTACAATCGTATCAATGATTTCATGTACCTGTTTATGAACTAAAGTTGTGCTTTCTTCTATTAAAATCTCTTTATTACAAAAGTATTTGTAAATCGTTTTTTTTGAAATGCACATTTCACCTGCGATATCATCCATTGTGACACTTTTAAAACCTAGTTTTAAAAATAGCTCACTTGCTTTTGATATGATTTTCTCTTTCATTATTAATTTTCTCTTTCATTACAAATATATTCAGGAAACTAAAGTTAAGAAAAAACTGTCCAATATATTCGTAATTATTTTACATTCCCTTATTCATTTCGTAAGATTTATATGCTGAATTCTAAGTTTGCAATAAGTTTGATGTCTTTTCCTAACGCTAATCCTCCGTTGAGGTTGTTGGAATTATAGTCTAAACCAAAATCCTGGCGTTTAATATCTCCTTTAATTTCAAAAGCTACTTTTTTCTCCCCATTATAAGTATTGACACCAATAAACTCTGCATCAAGCTCGACTACTTTGGTCACATCTTTTATGGTTAAATCACCTTTAAAAAAATTGATATTATTATTTACTTTTTGAAAAGAGGTCGATTTGAAACTAATAATCGGATGCTCATTCACGTTAAAAAAATCATTTAACTGTAAGTGTGAATCAATTTGTTGAAAACTGTCATTCTTGTTATTTATGTCTAAAGAAAATTCAACAGAAGCATCTTCAATTTCATTATCCTCGATATTTACATAGCCATCAAACTTGTTTGCGTTTCCTCCCAAATAAGCGATTATCGAATGCCTCATTTTTATTAAAACATCTGACTGGCTAGAATCTACGGTCCATGTTGTTCTCATACATTTTTAATTTTGTTGAGTTTATATTTAGCTTAAATTCTTTTGGAAACTTTTTTAGTGTCTTAAGTTTCCGTGTGCAAATATAGAAAGGAAACTCAAAACACCAAAAAAGTTTCCATGTTTTTTAAATAATTTTAAGAGATTGAAATGACTATGAAAACATCAGATTAAAATCCTTTTGAGCAATTAAATTTTAGACCATAGTTTCACATTTGAATTGTATCTTTGAACTCGTTAATCAGATTTTCATTTTTATGCACCATATTAGCCAGTACCAGGATTTTTTTATTAATTATCTAAAAAACCAAAACATTAGCAAAGAGCCTAAAAACCTATATGAACCTATTGAATATATTTTGGGGCTTGGAGGCAAACGGATGCGTCCGGTACTCACTTTAATGGCAGCAGAAGTTTTTGATGCCGATTATAAAACAGCACTTCCGGCTGCAATGGCGGTAGAAGTTTTTCATAACTTCTCTTTGGTTCATGATGATATTATGGATGATGCACCTTTGCGAAGAGGAAAAGAAACAGTGCATGAAAAATGGAATCTTAATACAGGAATTCTATCCGGAGATGCCATGCTTATCCTTGCGTATCAATACTTTGAGCAATACGAAGCGGAAGTTTTCAGGGATTTAGCAAAGCTTTTCAGTAAAACGGCGCTGGAAGTTTGTGAAGGCCAGCAATGGGATGTAGATTTTGAATCACGCTCAGATGTTACTATTCCTGAATATCTAAAAATGATTGAGTATAAAACAGCTGTTTTGGTTGCGGCTGCAATGAAAATGGGAGCAATTGTAGCCAAAACTTCTGGAAAAGAAGCCGATTTGATTTATGATTTTGGACTTAACTTAGGATTGGCCTTTCAGCTGCAGGATGATTATTTAGATGCCTTTGGAGATCCTGAAACTTTTGGAAAACAAGTAGGAGGAGATATTATCGAAAACAAAAAAACCTATTTGTACTTAAAAGCAATAGAGTTTTCTGCTCCTGAAAAAACGGCAGAATTGCAGAGGTTATTCACTTTGCAATTGGAGGACAACACTGATAAAATAGAAAAGGCCAAAGCGGTTTTTAACGAATCGGGTGCATCCGAAGCTACTCAAAAAGCGATAGAAATGTACACTTTTAAAGCTTTTGAAACACTTGAAAAAATGGATCTCAGCGCAGAAAAGAAAAAGATCCTGAAGACTTTCGGCGAAAATTTAATGGGCAGAAAGGTTTAATATTCAAATGATGGATGCCTTAATAAATAAATTTTTTACCGACAGAAATAGTAATGCGAAAATGCAGCTGTTTTTTGCGGCATGTTTTCCTTTTTTTACCCTTTTTGCTTTAGGAATTGACAGTATTGCATTTAAAGAAAATTATTTTGACGGGCGACAAATTACAAATATTTTAGCCATACTTTATTTTTCTTTCTTTTTTGGGGTTTCCGGTTCTTATTTAAAGAAACTCATGTTTGTGATGGTCTTTTTGTCTTATATAGGAGAACTGATTTTTTGCACTTTACTTGGGATGTATCATTACAGAACAACGGTCATTCCATTATATGTTCCTTTCGGCCACGCCATTGTTTATGCTTCAGGTTATGTTTTTGCTCATACACAATGGGCGCTCAAAAACGATAATCTTCTTCGAAAATATTTTGCAGTTGGATTTGCGTTACTGTTTTTAGCCGTTGGAATATTTCTTAAAGATCTTTTCTCATTGATCTTTGGAGTTTTTTTCTTTTTGATTTTAAAGCGAAAAAAATGGCAGAATTTATATTATTTTATCGCCCTTTGTGTTATATTTATTGAGCTAGGCGGAACATATTTTCAATGCTGGAAATGGGTACCAAAAACCTTCGGATTAATTCCGGCGGCTAATCCGCCAATGGGAGCTGTATTTTTCTATGCGGGCGGAGATGTCCTCTTATCTAAGATTGTAGATTATTGGAAATTAAAAACTATAAAATCCCAATATTGATTGTTATTGAATTGATTTTTGGGATTGCTATTGAAATTGATCTTTGAGATTCCCATTGATTTTTGCCATTGCCATTGAATTTTGAAATTGAAAAACCTATGTACGTTTCGCCATTAAATACCGATTTGTTATTCGAAGAAGCTCAAAAAGATTCTTTATTCCTGAACTTGATCGAACAGCTCAATAAGGATTTTAATCTGGCAAACGAAGGAATTGATTTTCCGCTAAGTATTGTTCCGGAGGAATTAAAAATCCAGCTTCACGAAAAAATCTACAGAATGATTCAGTACAAATTTGCTGAATATCTTAATCTGCTCTATATAATTGATGTTCCGGAAAACGAAATCAAACAACTCGACGGATCAGATTTGGTTGTTCTTGCTGAAGAGGTTTCTTTTTTAATATTGAAGAGAGAATGGCAGAAGGTTTGGTTTAGAAATTTTTACAAATAGGTTATTCAGTTGTCATAATGCTATAATTTTCAGGTTCTTAGTAAAAAAAATATGGGTCAGCGTATAAAAATGTATACATATGGGTATTTCAATTTACAGTTCATAAACTTTGTTATTAGTGCTGAATCTCTCAGTCAATTGATAAAAAAAATCCATTTTTATCAAGTAAAAATGGATTTTTAGATAATTAATAATTTACCTATCTGAACTTTTCAATACGTTTAGTGAATATGTTAGCACCAAAAATAATTGCTCCCATAACAAATGGAACAAAGTGAGAAATTTGCCAAAAAAGATCAATGCCTGCTTTTAATCCTTGATCTAACGTTTCAAACATACCTAAACCAATAAAGAATAAGCAAATGGCAAAAAGTACAAATTGAATTTTATAATTTATTTTAATCATGATGATGATTTAATTAACAACTCAGAAACTTAAAAATAAACCCTCACAAAAGGCATAAACGCAGATCCGTAAAGGCTTCTTTTGCTGTTAAATAAAACATCATAACGACCACCTATAGTGACACTTCCGCTTCTGTATCCGGCTCCTAAAAACAAAGCCGTATTCCAGTAATTATCAGAAAAAGCCGTATTCATATTAGTCGCCTTATAATCTGTATTTACGCGAACCTGTTCCAGTTCGGCAGAGAGCTGAACTTCAGGAATTGGATTTACTAAACCTATAATGCTGCCTCCATAGACATAGGAACTGTAGTAATTTTTAGAAGAAAGATAACCAAACTGGAGTCCGGCACCAACAGCTACAATTTCGTTAATGTTGTAAATGGCACTTGGCATTACAGAAATATCTGTATATCCTGAACCAAATCCAATACCTAGTCCGCCACCAAATTGTACTTTATTCCAAAACTGCTGATTGTTATCGATTACATTATTTTCTTCCTGTGCAATTATAAGATTTGAAAATAGGCTAATCAAAATCACAAAAAATGATTTGAAAACGATTGAAAGATGAATATTCTTCATAGTTTGCGCTATTTTTAACAAATTTTTACGTAAAAGTACGTAAAAAAATCATTTAAATAATATCGTTTGTTGTACTTTTGCCATTCTATATAACAAAAAGTATATTCACTCAAATATTATGGATAGGTTTTCATTTTTAAATGCAGCGCATACCGAGTTTTTTGCACAATTATACGATCAATATTTAGTAAACCCAGACAGCGTTGAGCCAAGCTGGAGAAGTTTTTTTCAGGGCTTTGACTTTGGACAAACAACTTATAATGATGAAAATCCTGTGCAAACAATCGTTGAGTATGTAACGACTAACGACAACACAGATTACAGTAAAGTTTCTGAAAAATTACAAAAAGAATTTAACGTTTTAAAATTAATTGATGGCTACCGTACACGTGGTCATTTGTTTACTAAAACAAATCCGGTTCGTGATCGCAGAACTTCATCGCCAACTTTGGATATTGAAAACTTCGGACTAACAACTGCTGATCTTTCTACCGTTTTTGACGCTGCAAAGGTTATTGGTGTTGCTCCTTGCTCTCTGCAGGATATCATTACCCGTCTTAAAGCAATTTACTGTCAGCATATTGGTGTTGAATATATGTACATCAGAAATCCTGGTGTTGTAAAATGGATTCAGGATAAATTAGGTGTGAACAACAATCAGCCTAATTTCTCAACAGAGGAAAAACAAACGATCCTTAATAAATTAAATGAAGCCGTTTCTTTCGAGAACTTTTTGCATACTAAATATGTTGGTCAAAAACGATTTTCATTAGAAGGTGGTGAAACGATTATCCCTGCTTTGGACGCTTTGATTGAAAAAGCGGCTGAAAAAGGAGTAGAGCAATTCGTAATGGGAATGGCACACCGTGGTCGTTTGAACGTTTTGGCAAATATCTTCGGAAAATCTACTCAGGATATCTTTAGCGAATTCGACGGTAAAGATTACGATCAGGAATATTTTGACGGTGACGTAAAATACCACTTAGGTCTTACTGCCGACAAAAAAACAAGATCAGGAAAAAGCATCAATATCAATTTGGCACCAAACCCTTCACACTTAGAAACGGTTGGAGCTGTTATTGAAGGAATCACGAGAGCAAAACAAGATAAATATTATGCTGATGATTTCTCAAAAGTATTACCAATCGCTGTTCACGGTGATGCTGCAATTGCAGGTCAGGGTTTACTGTATGAAATCATTCAGATGGCACAATTAGACGGTTACAAAACCGGAGGTACCATTCATATCGTAATCAATAATCAGGTTGGATTTACGACAAACTATTTAGATGCACGTTCTTCTACTTATTGTACAGACGTTGCCAAAGTAACACTTTCGCCTGTATTGCACGTAAATGCTGATGATGCTGAGGCTGTTGTTCACGCAGTATCATTTGCATTAGATTACAGAATGGAATTTGGACGTGACGTATTTATCGATTTATTAGGATACAGAAAATACGGTCATAATGAAGGTGATGAGCCTCGTTTTACACAGCCGGTTTTATATAAAATCATTGCAAAACATCAAAACCCAAGAGATATTTATGCTGAAAAGCTTTTATCAGAAAGAGTTATTGATGCTAATTATGTAAACACAATTGAGAAAGAATACAAAGCTGATCTGGAACAAAACTTAGAAGCATCCCGTAAAAAAGCATTGACAATTATTACTCCGTTCATGCAAAATGAATGGAAAGGTTTCCAGCAGGTTTCTGATGATGTAATGCTGAAAAAAGTGGATACTACTTTCCCTAAAGAAGGACTGGATTCTATTGTCAATACCATTTCTACTTTACCTTCTGATAAAAAATTTATTAACAAAATCAATAAAATTGTATCTGATAGAAAAGTTGGGTATGATAATAATACACTTGACTGGGGAACAGCAGAGGCTTTAGCTTACGGTTCTCTTTTAACAGAAGGATTTGATGTCAGAATTTCAGGTCAGGATGTGGAGCGTGGTACCTTCTCTCACCGTCATGCTGTAGTTAAAGTTGAAGATTCTGAAGAAGAAGTAATTTTATTGAACAGCATCGAAAACAAAAAAGGAAACTTTGGTGTATTCAATTCGCTTTTATCAGAATACGGAGTTTTAGGATTTGATTACGGTTATGCTTTGGCAAACCCGAAATCTTTAACAATCTGGGAAGCACAATTTGGAGATTTCTCTAATGGAGCACAAATTATGATTGACCAGTACATTTCTTGTGGTGAAGATAAGTGGAACAACCAAAACGGTATTGTTTTATTATTGCCTCACGGATATGAAGGACAAGGAGCTGAGCACTCTTCAGCAAGAATGGAGCGTTATTTACAGCTTTGCGCAAGACACAATATGTATGTTGCTGATTGTACAACGCCAGCTAACTTCTTCCACCTGTTAAGAAGACAAATGAAAACGAATTTCCGTAAACCTTTAGTAGTATTCTCTCCAAAAAGTTTATTGCGTGATCCAAGATGTGTGTCTTCAGTAGATGAATTAGCGAATGGAAGCTTCCAGGAAACTATTGATGACAATACAGTAGATAAAAAGAAAGTTAAAACTTTAGTTTTCTGTACAGGTAAATTCTATTACGATATTGTTGCAGAAAGAGAAAACAACGGAAGAAATGACGTTGCAGTGGTTCGTATAGAGCAATTATTCCCTTTCCCTGTTGAACAAATCAAAGAAATCATTGCAAAATATCCAAAAGCAGATGATTACGTTTGGGCACAGGAAGAGCCTAAAAACATGGGAGCTTACAGCTTTATGTTAATGAACTTTGACCTTGTAAAATGGAGATTAGCTTCATTAAAAGCATATTCTGCTCCGGCTGCAGGAAGCTACACACGTGCAAAACGCCGTCATGCAGATGCAATCAGAATGGTATTCGATAAAAACTTATTTAGATAACAAAAAATGTTTCAGGTTTCAAGTTTCAGATTTCAAAGTTTAACAACCTGAAATGTGAAACGTGAAACCATAAAAACCTTAAACAAAAACAAAGATGATTTTAGAAATGAAAGTCCCATCACCAGGGGAATCAATAAAAGAAGTTGAAATTGCAACTTGGTTAGTAAAAGACGGAGATTATGTAGAAAAAGATCAGGCGATTGCTGAAGTTGATTCAGACAAAGCTACTCTTGAATTGCCTGCTGAAATGAGCGGTGTAATTACACTAAAAGCGGAAGAAGGTGATACAGTAGCAGTAGGCGCTGTAGTTTGTTTAATCGATACTGATGCAGCAAAACCATCTGGTTCTGCAGCTGCACCAGCAGCTGAAGCTCCTAAGGCTGAAGCGCCAAAAGCAGAAGTAAAAGCTGAGGCAACAAAAGTGGAGCCAGTTCAGGCTCCGGCGACAACAAGCTATGCAGCAGGAACTCCATCTCCGGCAGCAAGAAAAATATTAGACGAGAAAAATATTGCTCCAGCAACTGTAACAGGAACTGGAAAAGGCGGAAGAATTACTAAAGATGATGCTGTAAATGCAGTACCTTCTATGGGAACTCCAACTGGTGGAAGCCGTGGAACTGAGCGTGTAAAATTATCGATGTTACGTCGTAAAGTAGCAGAAAGATTAGTTTCAGCTAAAAATGAAACAGCTATGCTTACTACTTTCAACGAAGTAAACATGACACCAATCAACAAAATTCGTAATGAATACAAAGATGCATTCAAGGCTAAGCATGGAGGTCTTGGTTTAGGTTTTATGTCATTCTTTACAAAAGCAGTTACAAGAGCGTTACAATTATATCCGGATGTTAACTCAATGATGGATGGTGATTACAAAATCAACTACGATTTCTGTGATATTTCTATTGCTGTTTCCGGGCCAAAAGGATTAATGGTTCCTGTTGTTCGTAACGCAGAACTTTTAACTTTCCGTGGAATCGAAGCAGAAATCAAAAGATTGGCTTTAAGAGCCCGTGACGGTCAAATTACAGTTGACGATATGACAGGTGGAACTTTTACAATCACGAACGGTGGTGTCTTTGGTTCTATGTTGTCTACGCCAATCATCAACCCTCCTCAGTCAGGAATCTTAGGAATGCACAACATTATCGAGCGTCCAATCGCTGTAAACGGTAAAGTTGAAATTCACCCAATGATGTACGTAGCGCTTTCTTACGACCACAGAATCATCGACGGACGTGAGTCAGTTGGATTCTTAGTTGCTGTTAAAGAAGCTTTAGAAAATCCGGTAGAATTATTGATGAACGGAGATGCTAAAAGAGCATTGGAGTTGTAATACATTCTAAAAATATATTTTTAAAAATCTCGTTTATTTCTGTAAACGAGATTTTTTTGTTCATATCATTCTTGATATATTTTTCCGTATATATACGGAAATATTTTTTTTAAATCATATTTTTGTTTAAAACCCAAATAATGTCAAATTCCATTTTTCAACAACTCGATTTTAATGACTTTGCAAAAGATAGCAAGGAAATTGATATTGATATATTTGATATTGAAAAACATGGAATTATTGAAGTTTATGAAAATGAGGGACAGCCCGCTCTTTTCTTAAAAGAAGTAGAGTCTTTTGATTTACAAACATTAAAATTGATTTCTGAAATTCAGCATATTTGTTGGAATTTTCAGAAAGTATTATTCCTTTATGTTTATACTAAAACTGAAATCAGAATTTATAATTGTTCTGAAAAACCATTTGGATATAGTGTAAATGACGAAAAAATTAATTTCGAAAAAGAACTTCAAAATCTTGAACTTTTTTCTTGTGATGAAACAGATAAATCAAAGCTTATAACATTAAATAATCTTTTTTCAAGGATTGCTATTGATACTGGTTTTATTTGGTCTTCAGTCGAAGCGAATGAGATAAAGAAAAAAATAAATCTTCAAAATAGAGTAGATAAATATTTAATTCAAAGTTTAGTTAATGTTTCCAAAGAACTCGAAAAACTTGGATTAAAAGACAAGGAATTGATTCATAAATTGGTTATGCGTTCTTTGTTTCTTTTGTATTTAGAAGATAGAGGCGCAACTTCCAAGGATTTTTACGAACAGTTTAACCTTGATGCAAAATCTTATTTTGACATTCTCCATGATCCTAATCATACTTATGAGTTATTCAAAAAATTAGCGGAGGACTTTAATGGAAGTCTTTTTACAGTTGAAGAAAATGAAAAGGAGATCGTTACTTTCGAACATTTGGAACTGATAAAAAAATGTTTTACAAATGGCTATAGTAATAGTAAGCAATTAGAACTTTATGAAAATTGGAGATTATTTGACTTTAGTATTATTCGAATTGAGTTATTAAGTGAGATTTATGAAAACTTTTTATCTGAATTAGATCAGAAAGGTAAAAAGGATTCAGGTACTTTCTATACACCGCCGTCATTGGTTGAATTAATTCTTAATGAAAAATTATCTACCAAAAATGGCGAAACAAATTACAATGTAAAAACCCTCGATCCAAGTTGCGGTTCGGGAATTTTTTTGGTACAAAGTTTTAAAAGATTAGTAAAACGCTATGAAAATAAAAATAACTTAAAGCTAAAATGATTTTGATGTTTTGATTGATATTTTAAAATCTAATATTTTTGGAATTGAAATTGATTCGAAATCTATAAAAGTAGCATCTTTTAGTTTGTATTTAGCGTTACTGGATAATTTAGATCCCAAAACAAGTTGGTGGAATGGTGTTATAAAATTCCCTTATTTAATAAATGATCCTGAAGATAAAACAATACAAAATTCAGGCTATAATCTTTTTAGATTAGATACCATTTCAAATTTTGAAATTGAAAAATTAAAAAACTTTGATTTAATTGTTGGAAATCCTCCTTTTGGAGAACTTGTTTCAGAAGAGAAAGATGTTGAAGGAAATCAAAAAAATATTAGAAAATATTGTAATAAAGAAAAATTTCCAAAAGAAATGGTTTTACCATTTCTCCACAAGTCAATTTTACTTGCTCCCAAAGGGGAAATTGCCTTAATATTCAACACAAAAGTTTTGACTAATACAGGTGGGACCTATCAAAATTTTAGAGATTGGTTGTTTAACAAAAATTATGTAGAGAAAATTTATAACTTTTCAATTTTAAGAAAAATATCAGAAGAATATGGCGGACAATTATTTGGCTCTGCTGTAGGACCTATAAGTATTGTTTTTTATAAAAAAGAAACTCCTGAAAATCCAAAAGAAACGATTACATATTATGCTCCTAAAACATATATTAAAAATGATGTTTTAGAAGGTATTGTTATTGATGAATCAGATGAAAAATATTTACCAAGAATTGAATGTAAAAAACCAGATAGTAAAATTTGGAAAATTGCTATGTGGGGCAGTTTTTTTGATTTTGAATTGATTGAAAAATTAGAAAAAAAATATATTAGTTTAAATGAATTTTTTGAAGAAAATGATGTTGATTATAAAACAGGACTAAATGGTGATATTCAAAAGCAAGATTTTATTCCTGATAATATTGTTAAAACAAGTAATATCGGGAAATATTACACACCATTGAATGCAGTTAAGCCCAATATTAAATATTACAGAAATATTGATTCTAAATTGTTTACTCCTCCATATGTAGCTATTAAAAAAGGACAAAAGGATAAATTAATTACAGCATCATTAATAACTCACCAAGCTTACTGTATGAGTGGTGCTTATATTATAAATAATATTTCTGAAATTGATAAAAAAGCAATTTTAGCATTAATCAATTCTAGATTTTCTACGTATTTTTTATTTTTAGTTTCATCTTCATGGGGGATTGAAAGAGAACAAATAATGTCAAATGAATTCCTTTTTTTGCCTTATTTATTTTTTGAAAAATTAATTACAAAGAAACTTTCTTCGAAAATTGATAAAATTATTTCAATTAAAAAATCTGATGAAGAGAATGGCTCAAAAACTGATGTTCTTCAATTAGAGAAAGAAATAGATCAAATCATTTATAACAATGTTTTAAAATTAACAGAAGACGAACAAATTATAATTAAAGATACTTTAGACTTTAGTTTAGATTTATTTGAAAAACAAGAAAGCTCTAGAGCTGTTTTGCCTGTTAATGATATTAGTATTTACACTAAAAGAGTAACGAAAGAGCTAAACGAATGGCTTGATGATGTTAATTTAAAGGCCTCTGCAACAATTTATGATATCAACAGAAATTGCCCATTATACATGGTTAAAATATCATTTGGAAATGAATATAAACCTATTTTTGAATCAAAAGAAGATATATATAAAGAGTTAAAAATATTAGATAAAAAACTTTGGGAAGAGGAAAGTCAAAATTTATATTTTAGAAAAAAACTAAACTATTATGATGGGGATGATGTTTACATCATAAAGCCAAATCAAAGGCGTTTTTGGAGTCAAACTGCTGCTATGGAAGATTGTAAATCTTTATTAGTTGAAATAGCTAACGGAAATGGCTAAAAGTAATTTCATAATACATGCGATCAATTCAAGTTTTGAATTGAAGTGTTTAAGAGTTTTGATTAAGTCTTATGAAACTTCAATTTTTGAAAAAAGATACTCTAAAGATTGGGAAGAGAAAACTTTTTCCTCCCATTTGGTAAGTTTAATGAACAAGTGTGATGTTGCTTTAAAATATAAAATGATTATTACAAAAGAAGAAGAATTAGAGGATGATGAAATTGATAATGGTTTTAAGTCAGCAGACGAAGCAAATCCAATTGATATTAGATTTCATAATGTTTGGTCAAACGAAATAAGGTTAAATTATATCATTGAAGCAAAAAATATTTCTTCTTCACAATGGAATAAATCAAACGGAAGCAAAGTAAATGCTTCTCAACAACAGAAAGAATATATTACTAAAGGTATTGATAGATTTCTGACAGGACATTTTAAAGAAAAAAATGGTTGTATGCTGGGCTACATTGTAAATGGTTCATTAGAAAATATCATTGACAAAGTAAATGCTAAAATTAGTTCATGTAAAAATGACTCTGAAATGATCCTACATAAAAGTAAGTTTATTGATAATCATAAAATATTTGAGACAAAACATTCTCAAAAGGTTTTAAAACATTTGTTTTTTGAATTCTCAAATTAATGGTATGATAATAGAAAATAAAATATTAAAAGCTGTAGGAACTAATAAACTTAACCTTAAAATTTTAGGAGAAAGAAAATGGTACAATTATTTTATCTCAGTAAATAAGTTATCTTGGTCTAGAAATCTTTGGGATGGTTATGAAATTCATGTTTATTCAGATGAATGTAAGACGGTTCATCTACAAACAGTTAAAATTTAATGATAAAAAAAATAATTAGTTACCAAAGCAAAAGAAAAAATTTTAGAGAAATATATGCAAATTAATTATGAAAGATACACCAATACTGCATCATAAGGTATTAGAGAATCTTTTCAAGAATCGTACTTTAAGTAATGAGCAACTTGAAGAAATTCTGGCTAATGAAAAAAACACATTAACTCAAGATTTACAAACAATAATAAAATTTTGCAGTAATGAACTAGATGATATAGATGATGAGGTTTCATACAATTTGATGGTTTATACACTGTTTTTATTAAAAGAATGTGAAAGAGAAGATCAATTAAATTTAGTTCTTGACATTTTAAAATGGTCTGACGATAAGATTGAATATTGGTTCGGCGATTTGTTTACAGAATATTATTGGGGTTTTGTGTATCACTTTGGTCAAGATCAAATTGAAACTTTAGTAGATTTTCTAAAACAAGAAGAACTAGATACTTTTAGTAAAGAACAAGTTGCACTGGCATTATATCAGATTTATTTAAAAAATCCTGATAAACAAAATCTTATTGCAAATCATTGGACGGAATTATTAGAGTTTTACAATTCACTTTCAGAAGAAAGTACAGAAATTGATCCTACCTATTTGGCTTTCTTTACAAGTTATATTTTTAACCCAAGCGATTATCAAAAAGAATTAATAGAAAACTTATATGATAAAGGATATGTTGATTTTTCTGTAAATGGCGATTATGATGATTTGTTTGAAATTGTTGAGCCCGAAAAAAATATTATTACTGTTTTTGAATTAAATGATGAACTTATAAATTTTGAAAAGGGAAACCAATCTGATTTTAATTCTAAATTATTTGAGGAGTTTAATAAATATCAAAAAAATGGTGCAACAATTGTTTTAGAGAAAAAAATAAACAGAAACGATCCTTGTCCATGCGGTAGTGGTAAAAAGTATAAAAAATGTTGCTTAAGCTGACAGGTTTACAAGCTAAGGTGTCTTTTCAGGTATAAAAAAATAGAAATTGCTAAAATACCAAAGTAAAAAGCAGCAGTTTTAAAGAAATATTTGTAAAAATATCAAATCCCAAATTCCAGTTAAGGAGTTTGGATTTTTATTTTTACCAGAACTTAAGTTTTGGAATTTGGAATTTCAGATTTGGATTTTTATCATTTGAGATACAAATAATGATTATAATAATCAATAATCGCTTTTCCTTCCAGTAAAACATCAGCTCCAATAATACCATGAACGGGTTTTGCCCTGTATTGTCTCAGCGCTTCATTTACGTGTGAAAGATCAAAAATAACCAGACTAAAATCAGTGTTTTTCCAGGAACCCAGCTGAAGTGAATTGTGTTTTGAAATTTGTGTTTTCATTCCGGTTCCGCCGGCACCTGCTGCTTTGGTTTTGGAATTTTTTGTGGTTAATTCGAATTTTTCGATACTTTCAAAACCCACGCAGGAGTTTGATGCGCCGGTATCTAAAATGAAATTTCCGGAAACGCCATTTATTTTGGCTTTAATGGCTAAATGCTGTGTTTTGGTAACCTTGAATTTTATTTTTTTGTATTTCTCTTTTTTGAGAACCTCGTGAAGATTTTCCATTTTCGATAGTGATTGAAAACCAAAAATAAACCAATTACAGCCAATAAACTAATGATGAACCAGATATAATAGGCTGATTTTTCTTCTGGATAAATAGAGCCGTAATAGACAAACGAACTCCAGTAATAAGGAGATTTTTTAGCGTTTGGAATTGTTTTGTCATTTAAGAAATCAAGTTTTGCATTGGCAGTGGCTTCAAAGTAAGTTTGCTTATTTTTGATATTTTTATAGAAATCAGTCATAAAGACCGATGTGGTATAATCGTTTACTTTCCATAAAGAAAATAACAGATTCTGTGCTCCTGCAAACTGAAAACCTCTTGCCACGCTCATCGCTCCTTCGGCTTTATAGAGTTTTCCGATTCCGGTTTCGCAGGCACTTAAAACTACTAAATCCGGATTGATGTTGAGATTATACAATTCTGAATATAAAATTTCCTGATCATAAAATTTAATGCTTGCAGGAGTTTCAATATCGCCTGAAGATGCATGCGTACTTAAATGCAGAATCGAATAATTAGAAATGTTATTTTTAAAATTAGAAAAACTCGCATTAGCATTTTCTAAATATTTGCCTTCAAAATTACTGCGGATAGATTCTAATTCTTTCTTCGAATAACTTAGTTCAAAAGCTGTTTTTTCGAAAACCGGAAAAACACCCAAAACCGTTTTTTCTGATTTTGAAAAGGGTTTTGAATTCAGATAAAAATTTGCCGATGTAGTATAAGCGATCCTGAAATCATGCAGCAAATAATGCATTTTGGCAAAATTGGTTGTCTTAGATTCTTGTGTAAGCAATGCTTCAAACGGAAGAAAATTCAAAATGCCATCAGGAACAATAATAAGGTTTTGATATACTGAGTTGTTTGGAAATTTCAGTAAATCATAAACTTTCTTTCCAGAATACTTATAACCCGAAATATCATTTGAAATGGCATCAGCATTGTTAAAATAATCTATAAAATGAAGAATATCAGATATTCCTGTATGGTTTATATAAAGAGAATTGAGACTGATTCTGTTATTGCATAAAGTAAAATAATACAATTTTTCAGCCCCCATAAAATAATACACCATCACGGCTTTGTCATTCTCCAACTTCTTAAACAATAATTTTAAATCACAGTTTTCCGGAATATAATCTGGATTTTCAGCCTGGATTTTCTTCAGCGAAAGCGTCAGTTCATTTTGCTTTTTAATAAGAGTATTGATTTTCGAAATATCGGCCAAATCTCCTTTTTGCTGTTCTTTTAAAATCGCATTATTTAAGTTTTGAAATTGCTGCAAAAGCTGTTTTTCTGCTGCGGAAGCGTTTTTAAAATTCGAACGATAGCTTTTTAAAATTCCCGATTTTGTTTTTTCAGACAATTGAAAAGCTTCTTCCAGATATTCAGCTTTGCCTTCTTTTTCATATAAATTTTTATAAATCGAAATACATTTTTCAGTCCGGTTTCGGGATCGCAATTGCATCAGGATTTTGGAGTTTTCGTAAACCAAGCCGTTCATCAGCAGATCTTCAATGTAAAATGAAAGGGCAAAAGCTTCCAGTGCTTTTTTAGGCTCATTTATGTTTAAAATTTCTCCTTTTAAATCAAGGGCATCAACTAAAAGTGTTTCGGCGTACAATTGATTTTCGTTTGGAAGAATATTTTTTGAATTGTAATCAGGAATTAAAATTTTAAAAACTCCCGAAATCTGCTTTGAACTTTCCTCATATTTTGTTTGATCAAAAAGAATCAGCGCTTTTTCATAAAAAAGTTGAGCCAGTTTTCTTGGCGGATGATTTGTCGTTTTTAAAAACAGTTTTTCAGCTTTTTCTAAATAAGAATTTGCTGTTTCGAGGTTTCGTCTTTGGCGGTTAAGCGTTGCAAGATTTCGATACGAATTCGATAAAGTTTCAGATTGATCTTTTTCTTTTTGAAGAAATTTTATGGAGGATTCAAATGCTTTTTCAGCTTTTTCTCTTGTTTTGGGAAATAATAAATTTCCGCCTGAACTCAGTAAATAATTATTCCCCAGATTATTCAATAAAATACCGCGCAGGACATTCGACAATTTTTCATTTTTTAAAGTATTTTCTAAAAGTTCAATTGCCATTGAAGTCTTGCCCGAACTTTGATACACATTCGATAAATTTAGGATTGCCGCTATTTTTTGTGATTGGTTTTTCTCTGTTTCTGCAATAAAATAATACTGTTTTATAGTATTTTCGGCGCTGTCATAATCTCCCAAAACGGTGTATAAATTGCCCAGAGGTTTTAGGCAGTATTCAATTATATCGTAATTGTTGAGTTTGTGTTTTTGGTACACTTGCCAGGCTTTTTCATAACTCGAAACTGCATTGTGCGTTTGTCCAAACTGATTCTGATAATACGCCTTGTTGCAGTTTAAAACCACAACAGCTAATAATTCGTCTTTGGTTTTTGGCTTTGGATTTTTCCAGAAGTCGGCTTCAATATTGGTTAAATTTTGAAGCGCTTTCGCGGAAGGATGAGCAACAAATGCATCGATTGCATTGTAAATTTTGTCTTCAGGGTTTTGCCCCAAAACATTCAGGTTAACAAAAAGAAAGATTAAACCATATAAGTGATATAAGTTCATATTATAGTTGTTGAGTACTAAAATAAATCATATAAGCTTATGTGTTATATTTTCTGAATTAAAACTTAAATTTACTTATATCACTTATATGGTGAAAATAATTTAAAACCTCCAAATCCCATACACCTGAAAATAATTGAAATCCTGTTCGAAGTTGATGACATAACGCGCTCCTAAACTCGGACCGATTCTGGCAAAACCTGCTGTTAAATCAAATAAAAGACCGGTTTTTAAATCCGTAAATGAGTTTTTGACGTTATTAGTAGTCGTTTTTGTATCTATTAAAAGATTTTCTTTTTCATTTTCAAAAGTTTCTGTTTTTATATCCTGATTCTGTTGTGATGCCACATTGATATTAGCCTGAATTCCGGCTCCAACTCCGATATAATTATTAATGTTGTACCGAATCAAAACCGGGACTTCCCAGTTGACGTTTTTATTTTCGGTTGTGGTAGTGGTACGTATTAATCGTCTTGTTCCGTTTGCATTGGTGTCAAATGCAGTTGTAATATTGACTGCGCTGTTGTACTGGTTTAAAGCATTTACCCATTCAGCCTGCCAGTAAAACCGATAAGCTTTAAAAGGTGAAATAGTAGCACCGACAAAATAGCTGGTTGATTTGTCTAAGTCTGAATAGAAATTATATCCGGCTTTTGCGCCAATCGAGATTCCGGGTAAAAATCGGGTAACGGCGTAATTGGTTATGATAGGTTCATTTTTATCAAAAATAATAGATGTCCGGCTTTTGGTTTTTACTTTATGAAAGTCTTCACTGAATTTCATCGAATAACGCACAAAACCTTTGGTACTGTCTTTTTCCTGTACGTTTTTTTGTTCTGTCCCCGGAAGGTAAATATTCTTAAATGTAAAAATGATTTGTTTTTTTGTTATGATGGTGTCCAGACAGCTTACGGTTGGCTCTTCGCCTTTTGGACAAATTGGGCATTCGGGATACATACTCTCGATCTGGAATGTTTTTTTGTCAAACATATCTGGGATATCGGTTTCTAAACGGATTTTTCGAGCAGGACCTTCACCATTATTTTGAAAACGGGTTTTGAATTTTACTCTTTTAAACCGTACCAGTCTGTAATTCATAAAACTCCCATTCGAACCCATTTTGTTGGGGTCGTGAGAGGTTACGATTTCCATTTCGAGATTTTTAACTTTATGGTTTTTAAAACTGCGGTTGGGTACAAAAATCCCGCGCATGGTAACTGTTGCGCTGGTGTCTTTGATCATTTCGGGAGTAGTTTTGAAAGTGTAAAAAACATTTCGTGTTTCGTTTGGATTGGCATCGTCAAATTCCAGAATCGAAACGTTATGATACAGCGTATGTGCCTCTTTTAAGCTGGCTTCTAAATCTTCTTCTGTGGTCGTGTTTTTATATTTTTTGAATTTTATAGTGTTTTCTGTAGAAGCGACATAGGAGTTTGTGTCATCCAGATCGTCAACCGAAGCTATTGTATTTTCTTTTACTTCGCGTTCGCCGGCATAAGTTCTGAAATCGGTCAGTTCGAAATTGCTGTTTTTGAATTGTTTTTCGTTGTAAAAAAGATAGAGCTTGCCATTGGCAACATAATTTTCAAGGTTTTGATAACTGACTACAACTACCATTTCCTGTTCCGGAATCGGGTCACAGTTTTTTATAATTGTAAATCCGTTTTGATCGGCAATGGAGGCGATGTCCTGATACGGGTCGTCTCCTATTTCGTTTACAGCTACTTTTTTAGGGCGCGTTGCCGGAGGTTTTCCATTGTCGTAATTGTTGGTAACGGCTAACCGTGCGGTATAACTGCCTTTGTTTTTATAAACATGTTTGGGCTCTGCCTGTTTGCTGTAATGTCCATCACCCATTTCCCATAAATAGGAATAACTAGGTTTTGGAGCACCTGCAATTGGGATTAAAGGCGGTGTTTCAGGTTTGAAAGTTACCGAATTGCCTTTCTGAGCATAGCTGATATTTGCTCTTCGGGTGATGGTGTCTTTTACTTTGGTCTGCGCCAACACCATTGCTGATGAAAGGATAATGAAACAGCATAAAAGTTTTTTCATGGTCGAGGAGGTTTTTAGCCCTGATGGGAGCGGCATCTCCCGATTTAGAAAAACAAGGCTTTTAGCCGTAGTTTTTGTTATCGGGAATACAGCGGACAGCAGGATTAGCTTCTAAAAATGATCAGAAATAGTTTAAAACAGGTTTAAATGTAAAAAAAGTGATGAGCAAATCACCACTTTTTCTTAAAAAAGTATTTTGTAAGTTACTGAATAGCATTGATTGCTGCTACCAGTTGTGCTTCTGAGCCTACTGTTGTTTCTGCAAGTGTAAAGGTGTAGGTTTGATTGGCAGCAATTGTCACGCCTTTGATAGCATAACGCCATTGACCGTTATCTTCTGTTGCAAAAATGATGTGACAGGCTAAACCAACGGGGATTTGTCCGTAATGTTCGCTGAACAAACCTGCAGCTGTGTAAGTGTCTAATTTTGCAAGAGCATTTGTTCCTTCGCCATCATAAGACAGGTAAATTGCACAGTTGTTGTTGTCATAACCTTCAGGAGCATCTACCAAAATAGTGGTTTTAGGTCTTGGATCGCTGTAGAAACGGTCAACGTTTGTCCATCCAAAGTTTCCAAAAGTTACATAATAATTATTTCCTTCGCCCTGTACACCGCCTTTTCCGTTGGCTCCGTCAGCACCAGCTTTGGCTTCTCTCCATACAAGTTCTTCTGCTTCATCAATAACACCGGTCCAAAGTGTCATAGTATTGTCAAGTCCGCCTGTTAAGTTTGTTGGAACAATCATACTCATAGGGCATGAAGCCTGAAGTGCAACACCGCCTTGTGTGGCTTTGATAAAGAATTCGCCACCGGATATTAAAAGATTTTTCTTTCCGTCAGCCATTAATCCCATAGTTGGTTTATTCGTTACAAGCATGCTTCCTTTGTCAAAAAGTTCAACAAATTCAATGTCAATTGCTCCGGTTACAGCATTTCCGTTTTTGGTAAGACAGTTCCCGTTGATGTTTAGCTTTACACCTTTTGCAGAAGTTATCGTAATTGTACCGTCTCCGGCTGTTGCAGTAAAATGTTGTGTTTTTCCTGCCAAAGCGTTATCTCTTACCGCTGCAAATTCTGATGCAGATGGTGGCGTAACTTTGTTATCTCCTTCGCTGTCATCACAACTTGCGAAAGCCGCTAATGCTAAAAATAATAATCCGATTTTTCTAAAATTTGTGTTCATGATTTCTAATTTTTATAAATCTGAGCTGATCTTTATCAGTTGGTTTTCAGATTCGGGTTGTTAATTTATTTTTTATGTCCTTATATCAATTCGGGTTTGATATTGTTACCCTTGTTTTCAAAATTTATTTTTTTATTCGTTTTATATGGCTATATCAACACGCTTTTAAAATTGTTACCCTTGTTTTTTATTTTTTTTTAAATTTATTTGGAAAAGCATTTTTCTTCAAAAACATTTCCGTCTTCATCCAACGCAACCAGGATTTGTTTTTTCCTTGAAATACTAATGATTAAATAAAGCCAGACAATGGACCAAAGGCCCAGTGTAGCAAAAACCAAAGTCAGCTGCAGGGAAGAATCGATTTGTTTTTTTTCTTTGGATAAAACCACATAAGGAAGTTTATCATTTTTTTCAATTACGATAAATCCGTTGCGGATTTTGTTCGACAGCGTCTGCTGGAACTTGGCAAAATCTTTCTCGGTTGTAAATTGATAACTTCCCATATTTATGTGATTTTTTGATTCTAAATAACCCTTTATTGTCTTTATATCAACTGACTTTTAAAATTGTTACCCTCTTTTTGTGTAATTTTTTTCAGATTCTTTTTTTTACTTTAGCTAATAATTTTCAATTATGGAAAAAAGCAAAATTCATCCCGACCAGAAATATATTGACGGAATTGCCGCAAATGATTCGGCCATAATCCGGTCTATCTATAAAAATTTCGTTCCCAAAGTGGTTTTTTATATCATGAATAATTCAGGAGACAAGGATCAGGCGCAGGATGTGGTTCAGGAAATCATGATTTTGCTTTTTAATCAGGCAAAAGCCAATACATTACAGCTGACTTGCCCTTTTGATGCCTACTTCTTTTTGTTATGCAAAAGGAAATGGCTTAACGAATTGAAAAAAACTTCGAATAAAGGGGTAACAATTAATGAAGATTTTGCATCTATCAATGAATCTGCTCTCGAATTGGTTGAAGAAGCCGAACAATTTGATGAAAAACAGCAACTTTTTGATACGATGTTCCAAAAATTAGGAGACAAATGCCAGGAGGTTCTAAAACTGAGTTTTGCCATTAAATCGATGGAAGAGGTTGCCGAAAAGCTAAACGTAACGTACGGTTATGTGCGTAAAAAGAAATCGTTATGTATCGGACAGCTGACACAATGGATTCAGGAAGCAAAAAAATTTAAATCTCTTAAAAAATAATTAGCCATGAACGAAGAACGCTACCTATTATTTGATCAGTATCTGCAGGGAGAAATGACTGTTGAAGAAAGAAACAGCTTTGAAAGAACGCTTTCAGAAAATCCCGAATTTGCCGCTGAATTCAGAACGTTCAAAGATGTTTTGGAACAATTAGAAAATAAATTCGGGCATGAGCAGGAAAGAGAGGCGTTTAAAGAAAACCTGTCTGCTATTGCAGATAAACATTTCAATAAAGAAAAGCCAAAAGTGTTCCCGATGCGTCCATGGTATTATGCAGCGGCAGCATCTGTAGCTATTTTATTCGGATTGTTCTTTTTTGACTACAACCAGAATCCTTCTTTTAATGATTATAACCATCCCGAACAGGCTCATTTTACAGAAAGAAGCAATGCAAATGAAAATTTGATAGAGGCAGAAAAAACGTTTAATGAAAGAAAATTCAAGGAAGCGATTCCGTTTTTTGAAGTGGTTCTTAAAAACAAAAAAACCGCTGAAATTCAATATTATTATGGGGTTTCTCTATTGCAGGCCAGTCAGTATAATAAAGCAGAAACAGTTTTTAATGAATTGAAATCAGGAAGTTCTGTTTACAAAGAAAGAGCGCTTTGGAATCTGGCTTTATTAAAATTAAAACAAAAAGATTATAATGGCTGTAAACAAATCCTGCAGACTATCTCTCAGGATTATGAAGACTATGATGAGGTTCAGGAACTTTTGGATGCTTTGGACTAGATATTTCCACTGAGGTTCACAGAGAATTTACGCAGAGATTCGCAAAGTTTAAAAATGCTTTGCGGATTTTTTTTGTTTCTAAAAAGTTTAGATAAAACGAATTTAGATTTTTTAGTTCTATATTCGATTTCTATTTTTTAGCAATTAACCAGCACTATCTACAACCTAAACCACCATTAAATGCAGAAAATTACTTTAATACTTCTTTTTTTATTTACTCAGATTACCTTTGGATATGCCAAAATTACTGAAACGGAAAAGCTTAGTGCAACCTGTAAAGTCTGGGGATTCTTAAAATATTATCACCCAAAAGTAGCCAATGGCGAATTTAATTGGGATCAGCAGCTTTTGGAAAAATTGCCGAAAATAGATAAAGCGCAAACCAAAGAAGAATTTTCCCTGATCTTAGAAAACTGGATTGATGAACTTGGCCCGGTAAAAGAAATTGCTCCGATTGCTATGCCAAAAGAAATTCAACTTTTTGATAAAAACTTTGATTTAAGCTGGTTCAATAATAAGCTGTTCTCTAAAAAACTTTCTAAGAAATTGAAATTTATTGAAGACAACAGGTTTCAAAGTGGTGAGGAATTCGGACCCGATTTTGATAGTTTTAAAAACCTGAAAAATTATCTAAATCTTGACTATAATAAAAGCGATTCCAGAATCCTAATGTTGTTTGTTTATTGGAATGTCATAGAATATTTTTTTCCGTACAAATATGTTATGGATCAAAAATGGGACAAGACTTTAGAACAAACTTTGCCATTTATTTTAGATACTAAAAATGAGTTAGAATTTTTAGCCGTAATGAAAAGAATGTCAACTAAGCTAAATGATGGTCATGTGATGTTTCATATCTATCCAAGATTAGGTGCTCCATATAAAGAGCCGGTTTATTTTCCGGCAACGGGAAAAATAATTGATGACAAATTGGTTGTTACCGAGATTTTAGGTGACAGTCTTGCAGAAGCCTATAATATTAAAATTGGTGACGTTATTGCTAAAATAAATGGTAAAACAATTAAGAATTGTATTGATGAAAATAGAGATTTAATACATGCTTCAAACGAAGCTTCGTATTTAAATAAAGTTGTAACTCCAATTCTTACTTCTGATTCTAAAAATGTAAAAGTAGAATTTCTTAAAGAGGGAAAGTTGGAAATAAAAGAAATGATCTGGTTTAATTATCATGATTCTCATCGAAATGAATTTAAGAAAGGAGCCATGAAAAAGAAGGAGAAATTCAAAATTCTGGACAATAATATTGGTTACGTTAATATGGGAGTTATCAAACCAAAAAATATTCCGGATATGATTGAAGCTTTAAAATCAACAAAGGCAATTGTTTTTGATATGAGAAATTATCCAAAAGAAACATACGCAGAGATTGCAAACTTTTTAAGTCCTAAAGAAAATAAATTTGCGACATATACCTATCCGTATCTTAATTATCCTGGAAGATATATATGGACAGAAGGAACAAATTGTGGAAGTGAAAATAAAGATAATTATAAAGGTAAAGTAATTCTGTTGTTAAATGAATACGCTTTCAGTCAGTCTGAATGGACGGCAATGTGTTTTAAAACGGCAGGAAATACAAGCATTATTGGTAGTCAGACAGCAGGAACAGATGGGAATGCATTCGAATTTGAATTTAAGCAATTTCATACTGGCTTTTCAGGTATCGGAGTTTATTATCCTGATAAACGTGAAACTCAAAGAATCGGGATTGTTCCTGATATCGAAGTTAAACCAACAATCAAAGGAATTCAGGAAGGAAGAGATGAGGTTTTGGAAAGAGCTTTAACTTTTATTGAAACGGAGAAATAGTAATTATTTGTCATTTCGATCGGAGGGAGAAATCTCACTCGTGGATCGACAAAGATTGGTAATTTCTTTGCGGAGTTTCTTGTGTGATTTCTCCTTACGTCGAAATGACAATGTTCGTAAAAAATCCGTGTCAATCAGCGTTTCACGAAGTGAATCCGCCAAACCCGCGCTCCAATCTTACGAATTGCTATTCATTTATTATTGTCGTAATTTTGGCGTTTTAAATTTTTGCAATTGAAATCTACTATTACAATCACAGATACACACACGCATTTATATTCTGAAGAGTTTGATCAGGATCGTGATGAAATGATGCAACGAGCGATAAATGCCGGAGTAACCCGTTTTTTTATTCCTGCTATTGATGCTGCAGCCACACAATCAATGTATGATCTGGAGCAAAAGTATCCGGATCATGTTTTCCTGATGATGGGGTTGCATCCCACTTACGTGAAAGATAATTATCTGGACGAGTTAAAACATGTGGAAACAGAACTTTCAAAACGAAAATTCTATGCCGTTGGCGAAATCGGAATCGATTTGTACTGGGATAAAACACATTTAAAAGAACAGCAAATTGCTTTTAGAAAACAAATCCAGCTGGCAAAACAATATAAATTGCCCATCGTGATTCATTGCCGTGAAGCTTTTGATGAAATTTTTGAAATTCTGGAAGAAGAAAAGTCCTCTGATTTGTTCGGGATTTTTCATTGTTTTACAGGAACCTACGAGCAAGCACTGCAGGCAATTTCGTATAATATGAAACTCGGAATCGGAGGTGTTGTTACATTCAAAAACGGAAAAATCGACCAATTCTTACACCAAATTGATTTAAAACATATTGTTTTAGAAACCGATTCGCCTTACCTCGCACCAATTCCATACAGAGGTAAACGCAACGAAAGCAGTTATTTAGCAAATGTAATTGCAAAACTGGCCGAAATTTACGACCTTTCAGATACAGAAATTGCAGAAGCAACAACACAAAACTCCAAAGTTGTTTTTGGGATTTAATACCCCGATTACAATATTTTAGTTTTTTTTTTGTTCTTTTGCCCACCTAAATTGATATTTATAATGCAGAAATTTGACGCTATTCGACCATTTTATGATTCTGAAGTAAATGAAGCCCTTCATGGAGTTGCCAATCATCCGATGATGAAAACCATGATGAATTTTACTTTTCCGGAATTAAATGATGAAGTCTGGAAAGAACAATTGAAGAAAACGCACTCAATTCGTGATTTTCAATGCAATTTTATTTATCAGACGATTCAAAAAGTACTCGAAAAAAGTTCAGAAGGGCTTACAACTTCAGGCTTTGATAAATTAGAAAAAAACACTCCTTATTTATTTATATCCAATCACCGCGATATTTTGCTGGATACCACTTTACTGAATGTTTGTCTTTTCGAACATGGTTTGGTTATGACGGCATCTGCAATTGGTGATAATTTAGTTAAAAAAGCATTTTTGAGCACCCTCGCAAAACTCAACAGGAACTTTTTAGTTTTAAGAGGTTTAACGCCAAGAGAAATGCTGCAAAGTTCAAAATTACTGGCAGAATATATGGGGCAGTTACTGCTTCGTGAGAACCGTTCGGTTTGGATTGCACAGCGTGAAGGTCGTACAAAAGATGGAAATGACGAAACCAATCCGGGCGTTTTAAAAATGATTGCAATGGGTTCTGATGAAGCGAATCCGATGGATTATTTCAAAAAGTTAAAGATTGTTCCGGTAGCAATTTCATACGAATACGATCCGACGGACGTTCTGAAAATGCCGCAATTAATGGCAGAAGCTAATAACGAAGTGTATGTAAAAGATAAAAATGAAGATTTCATGACTATTTTGAGTGGTATTATGGGGACTAAAAAAAGAATCCATATTTCTGTTGGAGATGTTCTGGACTCTGAAATCGATCAGATTGTGGCTGAAAACGATAATTCGAACAAACAGATTCAGGCTTTGGCACAAACCATTGACGATTCTATTTTACAGAATTACCAGTTATGGCCAACCAATTTTATTGCTTACGATATTTTAAACGAAACCAATAAATACGCTCATTTGTATAAAGAAAGTGAAAAACAGCTTTTTGAGCGTCGTTTAGAAAAGAGAATAGGAACTGACAATGGTGTTGCCAGACAAGGATTTTTGGCCATGTATGCCAATCCTGTGGTGAATAAATTAAAATACCAGGATGCCTTCTAAAGCCAAAATACTCTTAATTTATACCGGTGGGACCATCGGGATGAGCAAAGACTTTGAAACAGGGGCGCTTAAAGCTTTTGATTTCGGAAAACTGCTTAAAAATATTCCCGAAATAAAACAACTGGACTGCGAAATCGAAACGGTTTCGTTTGAAAATCCAATTGATTCTTCGAATATGAATCCTCAAATGTGGGCTAAAATTGCCACTATTATTGAGGAAAATTACAATATGTTTGACGGATTTGTCGTGCTTCACGGTTCAGATACCATGTCATATTCAGCTTCGGCATTGAGTTTTATGCTCGAAAATTTATCAAAACCTGTTGTGTTTACGGGTTCGCAATTGCCAATCGGTGATCTTCGTACCGATGCCAAAGAAAACCTGATCACAGCCATTCAGATTGCTTCACTTCAGGAAGATGGAAAGCCTGTTATAACTGAAGTCTGTCTGTATTTCGAATATAAATTATACCGAGGCAACCGTACTTCAAAAGTAAATGCCGAACATTTCAGGGCATTTACAGCACCCAATTATCCTGAATTGGTAGAGTCGGGAGTACACTTAAAATTAAACCGGCATTTATTTCTTCCGGTAAAAACCGATGCAAAACTGATTGTCCATAAAAACCTGAATAATCATGTCGCGATTATAAAAATGTTTCCCGGGATGAGCGAAACTGTTTTGGCTTCCATTTTAGCGACTAAAGATTTAAAAGGGGTTGTTCTGGAAACTTACGGCTCAGGAAACGCACCAACTGAAGACTGGTTTTTAAATTTGATTCAGAAAGCAATTCAGAATGGAATGCATATCGTAAATGTAACCCAATGCTCTGGTGGAAGCGTCAACATGGGACAATATGAAACCAGTACAGCCTTGAAGTCGTTGGGCGTTATTTCCGGAAAAGATATTACGACGGAAGCGGCTATTACCAAATTAATGTATCTGCTGGGACATACAGTTACGATTCCGCAAAACGAATTTAAAACGATTTTTGAAACAGCTTTACGAGGCGAGATTTCGCTTTAGCCGGTTTATTTTAGATAAATAAGACAAGTATTGAAAGGAATTTTTAAAAATGTTTTTCTAACTCGTTTTTTTTCATGTTATTTGCAAACCAAAATAGAGAGGTGTCCGAGTGGTTGAAGGAGCTAGCCTGGAAAGCTAGTATATGGGTAACTGTATCGAGGGTTCGAATCCCTTCCTCTCTGCGAGATAAAACCCTGCAGTTTCATTAATTGAAATTGCAGGGTTTCTTATTTCTTGAAAAACCAAAACCTCTAATCCAGCCCCGATAGAAATGATATCCTTTTGTGGCGGGGTTTGCCATAAAAGATAAAATGGATAGCGGGAGAATTGGTCTTTTGAATATGGATTTTCTGCTTCTAAAAATTAATAAATATCTAATCCTGCAATATTACTTTGACTTTCGGCAAAAGGCGCTCAATAAATAAAGCATAAGCAGATTCTGAAGGATGCAGCCCATCTGAAGCGACAAGATTTGGGTTACTCAGTCCTTGCCTGGTAATGTCAGTAATATTTACAAAAACTATTGCATTTGCTTGGCAGTAATTCTCGGCAAAAGTATTGTACTGATTGATTTCGGTGGAGATTTTTGTTTTTTGACTATCACTTAAATTTTTTGCATACGGGGTGTAAGCATAATCAGGTATCGAAACTACAATTACGTTTTTTTTGTCACCTTTTGCCAATGCAATTGCTTTGGTTACCAATTCAGGAAACTCTCTTTCATAAACAGAAAAATCTTTTCCCTGATATTGGTTGTTGACACCAATTGATAACGTCACCAGATCATAATTGGATTCGGGTTTTTGCTGGTTTATGGCCGAAATTAAATTGGTGGTTGTCCATCCGGTTGTGGCGATAACTTGTAATGAAAAGTTGGTTTCTGTATAAAACGATTTTAAACTCGTTTTGAGCTGTTCCGGAAACCGGCAGGTTTCGCAGACGCTTTGTCCAATGGTATAACTGTCTCCTAATGCTAAATAATTTATTGATTTAGCAATGGGTCCGGTTGGAATTTCCGGATTAGGGACTGTTGTTGGAGGTGTGACAGGTTCGGGAGTAACAGTCGTTTCCGAAGGGCTTTCTTCAGTGCTGCAACTCAAAAGGGCTATAGAAAGTAAAACAATAACTATTTGTTTGAACTGTGGTTTCATAATTTGTGTAAATCAGATTTCGCATCATTTCTAAACAAATAGTTACGTTAAAAAAGGATTTGTGGTTTTACACCATTTCTGCTTTCATTGAAATTTCTTCTTCAATAGCATTCCAGAGTCCGATTCTTTTTTCTAATGCAAGAATTGAAATTTCTTCTACGTCAGACCATTTTTCGGCGTCATCCCCACATAATTCTGTAATCATTTGCATGGCCATTGGACCGTGTTCATCGGCATCAAGTTCAATATGTCTTTCGAAATAATAAAGCAGTTTTGTTAAATCAACTTCAGGAAGATTTTTTTGAAAGTTCTTCAGGATTTCGGTAAACATAGCCGGAATTAAATCTTCTCTTCCAAAGGTAAAGGCAGCCGCAATCTCATGTGGTTTCCCTTGTTCTATAACACGGAAAGTGAAATCTAAAAATGATTTTACATCTGGATGTAAAGAACTTTGTTTGATGGCAACAAAAATATTATGAAGCGAATTTACCTCAGATAAAAATTTGTTGATTGCAGATGTGTCTGCACCACAGGCCTTCATTGCCTCGATATACATTTCGTAATGACTTTGTCTTTTGCCGTCAATAGTTAGGTCGGTTTCTTCAGCAAGGACAATTTCGTTGATTAAATATCGGGTTTCGGGATTTTTTGTTGGAAACCAAGGCGTAGTTGTGCAGGTCAATTTAGCCTGTAAAGCCTTTAATAGTGACATAAAGTCCCAAACTGCAAAAACATGACTTTCTAAGAAACTATGCAGGTCATCGATGCTTTGGATTTTATTGTACAAAGAATGCTGTAAAAGCATTTCCTTTTGAGGGTAAATGCGATTGTTGATGGTTTCAATATTCATAGACGTGGTATTTTTGGTAAATATAAAAAAGCTTCCCGATTAGAGGAAGCTTTTGGTATTGATTTTCAATATATTTTAATAGAGCGTTATTATTTGAATGCCGAAAGTCCTGTAACATCCATTCCTGTTATTAATAAGTGAATGTCATGAGTGCCTTCATAAGTAATGACACTTTCAAGGTTCATCATATGGCGCATGATCGAATATTCGCCTGTAATTCCCATTCCGCCCAGCATTTGTCTGGCTTCACGGGCAATGTGAATTGCCATGTCAACATTATTTCGTTTGGCCATCGAAATTTGGGCAGTAGTTGCTTTTCCTTCGTTTCTTAAAACGCCCAATCTCCAGGTTAATAATTGCGCTTTTGTGATTTCAGTAATCATTTCGGCCAGTTTTTTCTGCTGTAATTGTGTTCCTCCAATAGGTTTTCCAAACTGGATTCTTTCTTTAGCATAACGTAAAGCAGTATCGTAACAGTCCATTGCCGCTCCGATTGCTCCCCAGGCTATTCCGTATCTGGCTGAATCTAAACAACCAAGCGGTGCTCCCAATCCTGATTTGTTTGGTAACAGGTTTTCTTTAGGAACCTTTACGTTATCAAAAATCAATTCGCCTGTCGAAGATGCACGAAGTGACCATTTGTTATGCGTTTCCGGCGTTGTAAATCCTTCCATACCACGCTCTACAATTAATCCGTGGATTCTGCTTTCTTCATTTTTTGCCCAGACTACGGCAATATCGGCAAATGGTGCATTCGAAATCCACATTTTAGCACCATTTAAGAGATAGTGATCGCCCATATCCTTAAAATTGGTAATCATGCTTCCGGGGTCAGAACCGTGATCTGGTTCGGTTAAACCAAAACAGCCCATCCATTCCCCTGTGGCCAGTTTTGGCAGATATTTCATTCGCTGTTCCTCATTCCCGTATTTCCAGATAGGATACATTACTAAAGAAGATTGTACGGATGAGGTTGACCGAACACCGGAATCTCCACGCTCTATTTCCTGCATGATCAGTCCGTATGAAATCTGGTCTAAACCTGCTCCGCCATATTCTACAGGAATATAAGGTCCAAATCCGCCAATTTCTCCAAGACCTTTTATGATTTGTTTTGGAAATTCGGCTTTTTGAGCATATTCTTCTATAATTGGAGAAACTTCACGCTTTACCCATGCACGTGCCGACTCGCGAACCAATTTGTGCTCATCAGTTAATAAATCGTCAAGGTTATAGTAATCAGGTGCTTGAAATAAATCAGGTTTCATGGTACGATAGTTTTATAAATACAAATCTACATAAAGAAATATAACAAAACTAATAGTTATTGTTGTAAAAATAAAACATTGAACTTGTTTAGATGTTTAAAAGTAACTAACTATATTTTTTTAGTGGATTTGAATCATCTGAAGATTAAAAAGGAGGGATTACATTTTAAGGTAAAAATCTTTTGTTAATTCAATATAATCCTTTGTATAAACATGTCTGTCAGTTTCGATAATTAATTCATCGATTTCGGTTTCCGGATTTTCGTTCCGGCTAAAAGCCAGTAAACTGCGTTTGATTTCTGAAGTTGGGGTTCCTTTTACGTGTGTAATTTTTGTTGGATATAATTCAGCTTCTTTGGCTAAAGCTATAAAGTTTTTTTCTTCTTTGAATGGAAGGATCACTGCAAATATTCCATTTTCTGAAAGCAATAAGTCCGCTGCTTCAACCAATTCTTCAAAAGGCATTGCATCCTGAAAACGCGCTAAATCGCGTTGTTCATTTTCGGTTTTATAATCTTCAGAGTAAAAAGGAGGATTAGAGACAATCAAATCGTATTCATCTTCCGGTTCTTCAATAAATTCGTCTAAACCGGCATGAAAACAGAATAATCTATCACTCCAGGGTGAGTTTTCGAAATTTTCTACCGCTTGTTCGTAAGCATCCTCGTCAATTTCCAGTGCATCGATTTGTTGTGCTTGGCTCCTTTGAGCAAGCATTAAAGCGATGACTCCGGTTCCTGCACCAATATCTAAAACACTAAACGGATTATGTTTTATTGGAGCCCAGGCGCCTAACAAAACACCATCGGTTCCAACTTTCATTGCTGTTTTGTCTTGTTGAACAGAAAATTGTTTGAATTGAAACATAAAATAAAATTCCAAATTTTTTAAATTCCAAATTCCAATTTGAAAGGGGAATTTCAATAAAAGAAATTCCAAATTCCAAATGCAACACGGATTAAATTATGTAGTTTGAACTGCAAAAATAAGATTAAAATCTCAATTAATTATTTTGTTGTTTTGTGATTATGGCTGATAGAATTTTTCGTAATTCTTCTACTTCGAATAGTAAAGAATCTGATAGTATTCTTTGGTCGGGATTTAATTCATGCAATAGTCGTAACCAGAATTTAGATTCTTTTGCTTCTTTTCGAGAGATTTTAAGTCTAAAGATTAAATCTTTGTCTCCAAGTTTTTCATTTGCTTCATATAATTTGCACCCACAGAACCTGAGGATCTAACTAATTGTTTTCCATCTTCAATATTGGATGTTGTTTTAGGTAAGTTTTAATATAAGTTCGGCATTCTTTTGCAAACAGGAAAGTCCTTTCCTCTAAATCGTAAGGTTTATTCATAGTGAAAATTCGAATATTGAAATCTCAAATACCGATAAAGATATAATAATATTTTAAAAATAAGTTTTTTCCTTCAAATTAATATAAGGGAAATATTTGCTATTCCAAATTAGAATTTCCTTTTTCAGTTTGGAATTTGGAATTTAAAAAAATTGGAATTTACTTAAAGATACATCTCCACCAATCCTTCTGGCAGATCCATAATGACTTTTTTATTGTCCCGATCAATTTTTACAAGAAAATGATCAATCATCGGAACTAGTATTTCAACTTCGCCATTTAAAACTTCGAAAAGAGGTTGTGCAGAAGAATCATTAATAGAAGTTATTTTTCCGAAAACACCTAAACGCTGGTCTTCAATTTCAAAGCCAATAACTTCGTGGAAATAAAATTTGTTGCCGGAAAGTTTTGGCAACATAGTTAAAGGAAGATAGACACCATTTCCAACTAAGGCATCAGCGTCTTCTTCTGTATTTACATCTTCAAAACGAACTCTTAAAAAGTCGTTTTTGTGTAAAGAACTTGTTTCAATAAAAAAAGGAACCAGATGTTTGTTGTGATCAACAAACACTGATTCCAGATTTTCGTATAACTCAGGTTCGTCTGTATCTAAATAGATCAGTACTTCACCTTTGAAACTAAATTTTTTAGCGATTTTACCTAAATAAAAACATTCTTCTTTATGCATTATCGCCAGCTAAAATTATGCTTCAGTTGTTTCGTTATTCTCTTCAGCAGCAGGAGCTTCTTCAGTAGTAGCTTCAACTTCAGCAACTTCTTCTGTAGCCTCTGCAGCATTTGCAGCAGCGATAGCATCAGCTTCAGCCTGAGCTGCAGCAGCTAAACGTTTTGCATTAACTTCTTGTTCTGCTTTTAAAGCTTTAGCTTTAACATCAGCTTGTGCTTTTGATAAACCGTCTTTTTTAGCATCAACTTTTCCAGCTTTAGCCTCTAACCAAGCAGCTAATTTTGCATCTGCCTGCTCTTGAGTCAAAGCTCCTTTACGGATACCTCCATCAAGGTGGTGTTTCAATAAAGCACCTTTGTAAGAAAGGATCGCTCTTGCAGTATCAGTTGGCTGAGCACCATTGTGCAACCATTTTACTGCACTATCAAGGTTTAAGTCGATAGTTGCCGGGTTAGTGTTTGGATTGTAAGTACCGATTTTCTCTAAGTATTTACCATCTCTTTTTGAGCGTGCATCTGCAGCTACAACCCAGTAAAAAGGTTTTCCTTTTTTACCGTGTCTTTGTAATCTAATTTTTACTGACATAATCGTATGATTAAATTTTGAGGTACTCGACCTCTGTTAATTAAGGGCGCAAAGATATAATTTTTTTCTGAATTGTAGTCCAAAAACAGATTAAATAAAAAAGGAAAAAATTGATGTATTTTTTGATTTTTTTTTGATTCCGGCTTTAAAAATCAAAATAAAAGCATAAATAAACTAATCTGTAGTAGATTACAGAAAAATAAAGCTACATTTGTTTATTATTATAAATAAGTATATATGAACATTTTTGTGGGAAGCCTTCCATTCAGTATTGAGGAAGCAGATTTAAGAGAGTCTTTCGAGGCTTACGGAGCGGTAGATTCAGTAAAAATTATTACTGATAAATTTACCGGAAGAAGCAAAGGATTTGGTTTTGTTGAGATGCCAAACGACGCGGAAGCTCAAAAAGCAATTGATGAATTGAACGGAGCTGTTGTTTCAGGTCGTGCAATTGTGGTTAATAAATCTGAGCCGAAACCTGAAGGAGAAAGAAGAAGCTTCAATAACAACCGTGGAGGAGATTCTCGCGGAGGTTACGGAAACAACCGTGGTGGAAATGACCGTGGTGGAAACAGAGGAGGATATTAATATTTTTTTCTAAATATATAAAAGGGATCAATTTACATTGATCCCTTTTTTTGTTTCATGTTTTATTTGTTTCAGATTTCACGTTCCAGTAGTAACCTGAAACTTGAAGCCTGAAACAAAAAAACAACTAATTATACGTTCGCAGCTAACCAGTCACCTACTTCTTTGGTTCCGTATGCTTTGCCTCCATCAGCTAAATCTTCAGTAACTACTCCGGCTTCTAAAGCTTTGTTTACAGCATCTCTCATTGCTTTTCCTTCTTCCATCAATCCGAAGTTTTCGAACATCATAGCAGCAGATAAAACAGTAGCCATTGGGTTAGCAATATTCAATCCTGTAGCTTGTGGATAAGAACCGTGGATAGGCTCAAACAAAGATACTTCAGCTCCCATCGATGCAGAAGGCATTAATCCCATTGAACCAGAAATTACAGAAGCTTCATCTGTTAAAATGTCTCCAAATAAGTTCTCGGTAATCAATACATCATAAGAGTTTGGCCATTGTACCAAACGCATCGCAACCGCATCCACAAATTCGTAGCTTACTTCTACTTCCGGATAATCTTTTTCCATTGCCTGAACAGTTTCTCTCCATAAACGGGATGTTTCCAAAACGTTTGCTTTATCAACGCAGCATAATTTTTTAGAACGTGTCATGGCTAATTCGAAACCTTTTTTAGCTAAACGCTGTACTTCGGCTCTTGTGTAAACACAGTTGTCAAAAGCAGTATCTCCGTTGTCTTTTCTTCCTTTTTCACCAAAGTAAATCCCGCCTGTTAATTCTCTTAAGAAAACTAAGTCAGTTCCTTCGATTCTTTCTCTTTTCAATGGAGATTTGTCCAATAAAGACGGGAATGTAAATGTTGGTCTTACGTTTGCGAATAGACCTAATGCTTTACGCATTTTCAACAAACCTTGTTCCGGACGTACAGGCGCAGAAGGATCGTTATCATATTTAGGGTGTCCAATCGCTCCAAAAAGAACAGCATCAGCATTTTTACAAATTTCGTGTGTAGCATCCGGATAGGGCTCACCTACTGCATCAATTGCAGCAGCACCGGTTAAAGCTGGTTTCCAGGTGATTTCATGTCCAAATTTTTTGGCAACAGCATCTGATACTTTTACTGCCTGATCAATTACTTCTGGTCCGATTCCGTCTCCGGCTAAAAGGGCTATGTTAAATTTCATTTTATTGATATTATGGGTTTATTTACTATTTCGATTATTTATTTAAGTTTTACTGCGTGATGACATTCAGCATTTTCTGAGTAGCAATAATAGCTGCCACCGTCTGATCCGAATCTAATCCTCGGGTTTTGAATTCTTTTCCGTTATTTACCCATGTAATAATAGTTTCGCATAAAGCATCTGAACTACTTCCGGGAGGGATTCGCACTGCATAATCAATCAATTTTGGAAGTGTTAGTTTTTTGCTTTTGTAAATCTTGGTCAATGCATTCATAAAGGCGTCAAACTGACCGTCGCCCTGCGCATTTTCTTCAATAATCTCATCATTGATTTTTAAGCACAAGGTGGTTGAAGGACGCATTCCTTTTGAGTGTACTAATATATAAGATTCGATTTTGATCTTTTCTTCGTAAGTATGGCTGTCCAGAACATCTGAAATAATGTATGGAAGATCTTCCTTCGTTACGGTTTCTTTTTTGTCGCCCAATTCGATAATCCTTTGGGTAACCAATTTCAAATCTTCGTTGTTTAGTTTTAACCCTAATTCCTGAAGGTTCTTTTCGATATTGGCTTTTCCGGAAGTTTTTCCTAGAGCATATTTACGTTTTCTTCCAAAGCGTTCCGGAAGAAGATCGTTAAAATATAAATTGTTTTTGTTGTCACCATCGGCATGAATTCCGGCAGTCTGTGTAAAAACATTATCACCTACAATTGGTTTGTTGGCTGGAATTCTGTATCCTGTAAAAGTTTCAACTAATTTGCTTACAGAATACAAAGAAGTTTCTTTAATGTTGATCCTTACTTCTGGCAGGTAATCATTGATTACGGCAACAGTGCTTTCAAGCGGAGCGTTTCCGGCGCGTTCACCCATTCCGTTTACCGTTACGTGAAGTCCGTTTATACCGGCTTTTATAGCTTCCATAACATTAGCAACACTTAAATCGTAATCGTTATGAGCGTGAAAGTCAAAATGAGTATTGGGATATTTTGCTGTAATAGTCGAAATAAATTCGAAAGCCTGAGATGGAATCAAGACTCCCAAAGTGTCTGGAAGCAGAATTCTTTTTACAGGTTGCTGCGTTAAGAAATCTAAATATTGAAAAACATATTCAGGAGAATTACGCATTCCGTTGCTCCAGTCTTCCAGGTAAACATTAGTTTCAATATTATTTTCTTTTGCTAACGCTATTGTTTGGGCTATTTCAGAAAAGTGTTGTTCCGGAGTTTTTTTTAATTGATGTGTCAGGTGGTTCAGAGAGCCTTTCGTCAATAAATTCTGGACTTTGGCACCTGATTTTTTCATCCAGTCTATAGAAAGGCCGCCGTCAACAAAAGTAAGGACTTCAATTCTGCCGGTGTATCCTTTTTCTTCGGCCCACGACATAATGCCGCTGACCCCCTGAAATTCGCCTTCACTCACACGTGCTGAAGCAATTTCGATTCTGTCAATATTTAATTCTTCCAGCAATAATTGTGCAATGGTCAGTTTTTCTGCAGCAGAAAAAGATACTCCTGAGGTTTGTTCACCATCACGGAGCGTTGTATCCATTATTTCAATTTTTCTTTTTTCCATATTAAATATGAGATGACTTTTGTGTGATTTGATAAGTATCGAATCAAATTTTGTAAAATTGTAAAAAGCAGTTATGAAGCCCAACTTAAGAATTGAAACTTACATAACTGCATTTGAGTTGGTTGTGTTTAGTAAGGAAGCTTATCAGCGAAAGCTTTAATATCTTCCTTAATGTTTTGTAAATAATCAATATCATCAAACCCATTGATCATATTGTTCTTTTTGTATCCGTTGATCGCAAATGATTCCTGTTCACCTGTTGACAATAAAGTAATAGTCTGAGCCGGAAGATTGATTTCTAATTCTGTTTTTGGATCAGCTTCGATAGCTTTGAAAATGTTTTCCAAAAATTCAGGGCTGATTTGTACTGGTAAAACACCAATATTTAAACAGTTTCCTTTGAAGATGTCAGCAAAGAAAGAAGAAACTACTGCACGAAATCCGTAATCGTAAACCGCCCATGCAGCGTGCTCCCTAGAAGATCCAGAACCGAAGTTTTTTCCTCCTACAAGGATTTTTCCGCTGTAAGTTGGGTTGTTTAAAACGAAATCTGCTTTTGGGGTATCGTCACCATTATATCTCCAGTCTCTGAAAAGGTTGTCTCCAAAACCTTCACGTTTTGTCGCTTTCAGGAAACGAGCCGGGATGATTTGATCTGTATCTACGTTCTCAATTGGCAGTGGCACTGCACTGCTGGTAAGTATATTAAATTTATCGTATGCCATTTTAATTTTAGATTTTTGGATTTTAGATTTTAGATTTTCTGAAAGCGAGAATCTTTATTAACCTAAAAACAATTTTAATTGATTTTGAAATTGTTATTGCACTTGACTAGAACAATTCTCTCGGGTCAGTCAATTTTCCTGTTACAGCCGCTGCTGCTGCCATAATTGGACTTGCTAAAAGCGTTCTGGAACCAGGACCCTGACGACCTTCAAAGTTTCTGTTTGAAGTACTTACTGCATATTTTCCAGCAGGAACTTTATCGTCGTTCATTGCTAAACAAGCAGAACATCCAGGCTGACGTAATACGAAACCAGCTTCTGTCAAAATATCTAAAATTCCTTCTTCTTTAATTTGTGCTTCAACTACGTGAGATCCAGGAACTAACCAGGCAGTAACATTATCCGCTTTTTTTCTTCCTTTTACAATTTCGGCGAAAGCTCTAAAATCTTCAATACGTCCGTTTGTACAGCTTCCTAAGAAAACGTAATCGATTTGTTTTCCGATCATTACGTCGTCTTCGTTGAAGCCCATGTAAGCTAACGATTTTTTGTACGTTTCCTCGCCGCCTTCAACTTCTTTAGCGTTCGGGATATGTTTGGTGATACCAATTCCCATTCCAGGATTAGTACCGTAAGTAATCATTGGTTCGATATCTTCAGCTCTGATGTTTAATTCAGCATCAAAAACAGCATCTGGATCTGTTTTAAGTGTTTTCCAGTATTCAACAGCTTTAGTCCAGGCTTCTCCTTTTGGAGCATATAATCTTCCTTCTAAGAAATCGAAAGTAGTCTGGTCAGGAGCGATCATTCCGCCACGAGCGCCCATTTCGATACTTAGGTTACAAACTGTCATACGGCCTTCCATAGTCATGTTTTCAAAAACATTACCTGCGTATTCAACAAAGTAACCTGTTCCTCCAGAAGTAGTTAATTGAGCAATAATATAAAGCGCAACGTCTTTTGGTCCAACTCCTTTACTTAGTTGTCCGTTTACGTTGATACGCATTTTCTTTGGTTTAGGCTGCATAATACATTGCGTAGAAAGCACCATTTCAACCTCAGAGGTTCCGATACCAAAAGCAATAGCTCCAAAAGCACCGTGAGTAGATGTATGTGAATCCCCGCATACAATAGTAGCGCCTGGCAAAGTAATTCCGTTTTCAGGACCAACTACGTGTACAATTCCATTTTTTTGGTGACCTAATCCCCAGTGCGAAATTCCGTATTCATTCGCATTGTCTTCAAGAGCTTTCAGCTGGTTTGCAGATAAAGGATCCTGAACAGGCAGGTGTTGGTTTATGGTTGGTGTATTGTGGTCAGCAGTTGCAAAAGTACGTTCCGGGTATAAAACGTTAACGCCTCTTGATTTTAATCCTAAAAAAGCAACAGGACTCGTAACTTCATGAATGAAATGACGGTCAATAAAAAACACATCTGGTCCATCTTCAATTTTACGCACAACGTGTGAATCCCATACTTTGTCAAATAATGTCTTACTCATTTTTTATTTTTTTTAATTGTAATTTATATAATCACAGCATTCCTGTTCATATAATAGCAAAACAAAAGTAAAAAAAGATACAAAATCGTCAATTTTAATATTTCATTATATACGATGCCCAAACTAAAAACAAATTAAAAATGTGCTTTTGTGCACTCAGTTTTGACGGAATAATGATACAGGAACTGATTTTGAAATTCCTTTTTAAGCCTAAATTTTACCTGATTGGTTTTAATTTTAATAGTTTGCAAATTTATCTCAAAAACCCTATAAAATGTATTGTTTAATTAAAAAAAATGTAACAAATCGGATTAAAATAGTAATAATTATTAGTTTTAATTTCTTTTTGTAAAGCTTGGTTTTTTAATTTTTTGGTGTTTTTTGAGCTGTTTTTTATTAGTTATTTAGATTCAATAAAACACCTTAATACTACGACATCCAAGAAGTGAAATTTTATGAAATTTTACATATTTTAAGATAAAACCTGATATCTTCATAAGAATCTCTTTTACTTGAAATTTCCATTTTCTGTCTCCCAAAAAAAGCGTAAATTTGAATTCCTTCCAGTTTTCATTTCGACTTTTAGTATGTTTCATGTTGTCAGTATTTTGCAATGTGAAAGTTTGGGAATTTGGAACTTTAATATTTGACTTTTAACAACTTTATGTATTTAATATTCGATACCGAAACAACCGGATTACCAAAACGCTGGGATGCACCAATTACAGATTCTGATAACTGGCCCCGCTGTATTCAGATCGCCTGGCAGCTTCATGACGAAATGGGGCAGCTTATTGAACATCAGGATTATTTGGTAAAACCAGACGGATTTAATATTCCGTATGATGCTGAACGTATTCACGGAATCTCGACTGAATTAGCTGAAGCCGATGGAATCACGCTGGCCGAAGTTTTAGAAAAATTCAATATTGCATTAAGCAAAACCAAATTTATCGTTGGTCAGAATTTAGGATTCGACGTTAATATTATGGGTGCTGAATTTCATAGAATGGGAGTTGAATCTCAAATGAGTTCAATGCCCGTTTTAGATACTTGTACCGAAGTTACCGCATCATTATTAAAACTTCCTGGCGGGCGAGGAGGAAAATTCAAACTTCCGACTTTGACGGAGCTTCACGAATATTTATTCAATGTTCCTTTCGCGGAAGCGCACAACGCAACTGCCGACGTTGAAGCAACAACGCGTTGTTTCCTGGAATTGGTAAGAAGAGAAGTTTTTACCAAAGAAGAATTAGACGTTCCGAAAGAGTATTTCAAAGATTTTCAGGAAAGAAATCCGCAGCCATTTCAGCTTATTGGTTTAAAACACATCAATTTAAAAGCAGCTTCTGATAAAATCAGGGAGCAGCTTAAAGCTTTAGCCGGAGAAGGAAGGGAGGCGGTTGTTTCAGAAGAAGATAAAGCGGATTTCAAAGCGGCAAAATTTGCGCATTTGCACAATCATACGCAGTTTTCAGTTTTGCAGTCGACTATCGGAATTGGGAATATTGTTTCGGCTACAGCCAAAAACGGAATGCCGGCTGTTGCCATGACTGATACTGGAAACATGATGGGCGCTTTCCATTTTGTGAGCGCTGTTATGAACCACAATAAAGGTGCTTCTGCCAAAAATAAAGCTTTAGCTGAAGCAGGAGAGGAGCCAACAGAAACCGAAATTAAACCCATTGTGGGTTGTGAATTTAATATTTGCGACAACCATTTAGATAAAAGCAAAAAGGACAATGGCTATCAGGTTGTCTTAATGGCTAAAAATAAAGCTGGTTATCACAATCTGGCTAAAATGGCTTCGATTGCTTATACCGACGGATTTTATTATGTTCCGAGAATTGATAAAAATATTGTAGAGCAATACAAAGGCGACATTATGGTTCTGTCTGGGAATTTATACGGTGAAATTCCGAGTAAAATTCTGAATATCGGTGAAAACCAAGCAGAGGAAGCATTGATTTGGTGGAAAGAACAATTTGGCGAAGACTTCTATCTGGAAGTGATGCGCCACAATCAGGAAGATGAAAATCGTGTAAACAAAACGCTGATTGAGTTTTCGCAAAAACACAATATCAAATTAATTGCGACCAACAATACCTATTATTTAAATAAAGAAGATGCCAATGCGCACGACATTTTATTGTGTGTAAAAGACGGTGAAAAACAGGCAACGCCAATTGGTCGTGGCCGTGGTTACCGTTACGGACTTCCAAATCAGGAATATTATTTCAAGTCTCAGGACGAGATGAAAAAACTATTTGCCGATTTGCCGGAAGCGATTATCAACATTCAGGAAATTATCGATAAAGTAGAAACTTATTCTCTTTACCGGGATGTATTGCTTCCAAAATTTGAAATTCCGGAAGAATTTTTTGATCCGGAAGATGAAAAAGACAATGGTGTTCGCGGTGAAAATGCTTATTTGCGTTATCTTACCATGGAAGGTGCTAAAAGAAGGTACGGCGAAATTACAGAGTCGATTCAGGAACGTCTGGATTTCGAATTATTGACAATTTCGAATTCAGGATATCCGGGTTACTTCCTGATTGTACAGGATTTCATTGCCGAAGCCAGAAAAATGGACGTTTCGGTAGGACCAGGACGTGGTTCTGCAGCCGGATCTGCGGTTGCATACTGTCTCGGAATTACCAATATTGACCCCATTAAATACGACTTGCTTTTTGAGCGTTTCCTAAATCCTGACCGTGTATCGATGCCCGATATTGATATCGACTTTGATGACGAGGGTCGTGGACGTGTAATGGAATATGTAATCAATAAATACGGTCAAAAACAGGTAGCGCAGATTATCACATATGGTAAAATGGCAACCAAATCAGCTATTCGTGATACGGCGCGTGTACTGGATTTACCCTTATTTGAAGCCGACAGGATTGCTAAACTGATTCCTGCGATGATGCCAGGAAAGTGGAATCTGGCACGATTTATTTCTGAGAGTGAAGATGAGGTTAAAAAAGCTTTAAAATCGTCTGAGGAATTTGACCGGGTTAAGGAATTAATTGCGATTGCCAATGAAGAAGATCTTGCAGGGGAAACCATTCAGCAGGCAAAAATACTTGAAGGTTCGATGCGTAATACGGGAATTCACGCCTGCGGGGTAATCATTACGCCGTCGGACATTACGAATTATGTTCCTGTGACAACCGCAAAAGATTCCGATTTGTATGTAACGCAGTTCGACAACTCGGTTGCAGAAAGTGCCGGATTGCTGAAAATGGACTTTTTGGGTCTGAAGACCCTTACACTGATAAAAGATACCGTAAAACTGGTAAAATACAGAACTGGAATTGATCTTGACCCGGATACTTTTCCGATTGATGATCCTGAAACATATGCACTTTTCCAAAGAGGTGAAACGGTTGGAATCTTCCAATACGAGTCACCCGGAATGCAGAAATACATGAAAGATCTGAAGCCAACGGTTTTTGGGGATTTAATTGCGATGAACGCCTTGTATCGTCCGGGACCTTTGGAGTATATTCCTTCTTTTGTTCGAAGAAAAAACGGTGATGAAGAAATCAAATACGATTTAGATGCCTGTGCCGAATATTTGTCAGAAACCTACGGAATTACAGTTTACCAGGAGCAGGTGATGCTTTTGTCTCAGTCTTTAGCAGGATTTACAAAGGGTGAGGCCGACGTCTTGCGTAAGGCGATGGGTAAAAAACAAAAAGACGTACTGGATAAAATGAAGCCTAAGTTTGTTGAGCAGGCATCGGCAAAAGGTCATGATGCTAAAGTTTTAGAGAAAATCTGGAAAGACTGGGAAGCCTTTGCGAGTTATGCCTTCAACAAATCGCACTCGACTTGTTATGCGTGGATTGCCTACCAAACAGCTTATTTGAAAGCGCATTATCCTGCCGAATATATGGCGGCGGTACTTTCGAATAACATGAACGATATCAAGCAGGTTTCTTTCTTCATGGAAGAATGTAAACGTATGGGATTACAGGTTTTAGGTCCTTGCGTAAACGAATCGTACTATAAATTTACGGTAAATGATGATTATGCGGTACGTTTTGGAATGGGGGCAATTAAAGGCGTAGGTTCCGGAGCTGTTGCAACCATTGTTGAAAACAGAAAAGACGGAAGATATAAATCAATTTTTGATCTGGCGAAAAGAATTGATTTGCGTGCCGCCAATAAAAAAGCGATTGAGAATTTAGCATTAGCCGGAGGATTTGATTCTTTTGAAGGAACAACAAGAGCACAGTACTTTCATGACGATGGTGACGGAATTACGTTCTACGAAAAAGCAATGCGCTATGGAAATAAGTTTCAGGAAAACGAAAATTCATCGCAGGTAAGTTTGTTTGGAGAAACAAGCGAAGTACAGATTGCGGAACCTGTTGTACCGCCATGTGAAGACTGGAGTACGATGGAAAAACTCGCTAAAGAAAAAGAAGTTGTCGGAATCTATATTTCCGGACATCCGCTTGATGATTTTAAATTTGAAATGAAATACTTCTGTAATGCGAGACTGGAAGCATTGAAAAGCATGGAGCAGTATGTAGGGAAAAATCTAACCTTTGCCGGAATTATCAATAATGTACAGCATAGAATTTCTAAAAACGGAAAGGGGTGGGCGATGTTTACTCTCGAAGGTTATGATGAAAGTTATGAGTTCCGGATATTTAATGAAGAGTACCTTAAATTCCGCCATTTCCTGATTCAGAATAATTTTGCCCATATTAAGGTATTGATTAAAGATGGCTGGGTCAATCATGATACTGGAAAAAAATCAGAGCCGAGATTGCAGTTTGTTGAAGTAAGACAGTTACAGGATGTTTTGGAAGCATTTGCTAAAAAATTGATTTTACTACTCAATATTAAAGACTTGCAAACAGAGTTTATTCATAAGTTAAGCAATCTGTTTAATACTTATAAAGGAGATAATTCGGTGACTTTTGAAATCATGGAACTTGAAAAAATCAAGCGTATGGTTGAGGTTGAAACCGCCAATGAGTTTGAAGAAACAGACGACACCGTTTTTACAGATGAAAATGATGATGGGGATGTTGTTCTTGACGATACTAAAATAAAAGAAGTAACAGAAGTTGAAGAAATAAAAGTAGTAACCAAATTGACTATGCCAAGCAGAAGGCTTAAAGTTAAAATTTCGACAGAATTGTTGCAGGAATTAGAAAAAATGCAGGTTAATTTTAAACTTAACTAAAAATTTAACAGTTAAAATTTAATTAATAATATGATTTTTAGGTTAAAATTATGCGTGCATAGTAGATTCTTTCGCGAATAATTTGTAAATTGACAGTTATGATAAAACAGTGTGGGAATGCTGTAAAAAAAGATATCTAATTTATTTTATGTTTGTGTGAAATTAATAAAGAAAATTATGAAAAAGCATTTATTTTTAATCGGATTAATGATTTGTTCCATGGCCACAATGGCACAGTCAGAAAGTGCAGATAAACCGGAAAGCTGGTATTTTAAATTGGGTGGATCTTACTTCATTCAGACAGCCGCGACGGAGTTTCCAATTGTAAATGGTCAATTGCCTAATACGGATGTGTATGGGGCTAATGGAACCACTTTAATTTCGAGAGAAACGAATCATGGTTCATTCGGAGAAGGATTTCGTACGGGTTTAACTGCTGGATACCGTTTTTCAACACGTTTAGGAGTTGAAATGGGGATCAACTATTATTCCAGTGCTGATAAATTGATGGTTGAAACTACAAATCGTTTAGTTGCTACTTCACCAACAAATATTTTTGTAACAGGAGATGCTGTCGGGAAAATAAGAGCTTGGGATTTATCTCCTTCATTAGTATTATTCTTAGGAGAAGCCAGAGGTTTTGAACCTTACACAAAAGTGGGGGTTATTGTTCCTATTCACGGAGATTTAACTATTGAAACAAATCGTGAGTATTATACTGTAGCACCAACCAGAACAACAGTAGCAAAAACATATGCTGAGGATGTTGTAAAACCTAATCCAACTCTTGGTTTTATGGCTGCGATTGGAACTTCATATAAATTGGGTAAAAAACTGGCATTATTTGCTGAAATTGAATACAGAAACTTTACTGTTCATGGAGATACAAAAGAAACTACTGTGTTTACTGAAAATGGTGTAGATAAATTGCATACACCAACTACTTTTAGACCAGATGCTTCTTATTCTGCGATTCATACGAATTATGTAGATAAATTAACGACAACTTCTAATAGTAAAGTAACGAATGCTGCTGGTTTTGATGATACAAAAGCAACTGATGATATTAGTTCGTATGTTGGAATTTCTGGTGTAGGATTAACAATAGGTCTTAAATACAGTCTGTAATTTTCCACTTCTAATAATTTACAAAAAAAGAGGATATTTTTTCGAATATCCTATTTTTTGCATTTTTTGTCATTTCGACGAAAGGAGAAATCACACTAGTAATTCGACAAAGATTGACAATTCACTTTGCGGAATTTCGCGTGTGATTTCTCCTTTCGTCGAAATGACAGAGTTTTATTTCGAATTTCTAAATTCCTTCAAAACCTGATCAATAACCCAGGTTGTCCTGGCTGCGGATGTTCCTTTTGAAGGAGAAAATCCTTCTTTGCCTAAAAGTTCTTCCATGACGGTTTCAATAAATGGCTGCTGAATATGTAGCGGATTTTCGATTGTAATGGTTTCTTTTTCTCCATTTGCATATTCAATAAGGATTGGATCTTCTCCGAAAGTTGAAAATGCTATTTTGCCTTTGTCGCCCACAATTTCGGTATTGTCATAACGTTCAAAACTGGCGAAATTCCATAATCCGGATCCGTGAATTCCATTTTCGAACAGAAAAGACATTGAAACAGCATCTTCGGCAGGGTAGGCTTTTAACTGAGAAGTAGCATGTCCGCGAACGGATTTTATCGGGCCTAAAACAAAATCTAAAAAGTCTAAAGTATGGCAAGCCAGATCAACAAAAATTCCGCCGCCTGAAATGTGAGGTAAAACGGTCCACGGAAGATTGATTTCGTCGTCATAACGTTCTTCAAAAGGATGGTACAAAACACAGTTTACGTGGCGGATGTTTCCTAACTTTCCTTCATCGATTATTTCTTTGATTTTTAAAAACCGTGGTAAAGATCTTCTGTAATAGGCCACAAACAACGGAACATTGTGTTCTTTACATATGCTGATCATTTCGTTGCATTCTTCAAAAGTCAGCGCCATAGGTTTTTCGACATAAACCGGTTTTCCGGCTTTGGCACACAAAATCGTATATTCTTTATGAGAAGATGGAGGAGTAGCAATATAAACGGCATCAACTTCAGGATCATTTATTAAATCGGTAGCATTTGAATACCATTTCGGAACGTTGTGGCGTTTGGCGTAATCTTCGGAAAGTGCTGCATCTCTTCGCATAACAGCAACTAAAGCAGAGTTTGGTGCTTTCTGAAATGCCGGACCGCTTTTGACTTCAGTTACATTTCCACAGCCTATGATTCCCCATTTTATAATTTTCATGGTTTGTTTTTTTAAGTTATTTCAAATTTAAGTTTTATAAAAAAGTTAGCCACGAATTCACGAATTTATTTCACGCAGATTTTACAGATCTAAACAGATTTAAATTGATTCCATTAAAAAATCTGTGTGCATCTGCTAAAATCTATTTTAAATCTGCGTGAAATAAAAAATAAAGCCACGATATTCAGAAAAATAATTCGTGAATTCGTGGCTAAAAAAGTTTAGTTTTAAAGTCTTATTTCTTAGGCAATGATTTAAAACCCATATTGTAAAGCGTGAACGCCTGTATATCTACATTTTCCTGAATCGTAGCCGCAACAGATTTACCTGCTCCGTGACCTGCTTTTACATCAATACGAATCAACACAGGATTGTCTCCCGTTTGTTTTTCCTGTAATTCAGAAGCGAATTTGAAACTGTGAGCAGGAACCACACGATCGTCATGATCTCCGGTTGTGACCATTGTTGCAGGATAATGAGTTCCTTTTTTAACGTTGTGAACCGGAGAATATCCTTTTAAGTATTCGAACATTTCTTTATTATCCTGAGAAGTTCCGTAGTCATAAGCCCATCCTGCACCTGCTGTAAAGGCATTGTAACGAAGCATATCCATAACGCCAACTGCTGGTAAAGCTACTTTCATCAAATCAGGACGCTGTGTCATAGTGGCCCCAACTAATAAACCTCCGTTTGAACCTCCTCGAATGGCTAAGAAATCGGATGAGGTATATTTTTGCGCAATTAAATATTCGGCTGCGGCAATAAAATCATCAAATACATTTTGTTTTTGAAGTTTTGTTCCGGCATCATGCCATTTTTTTCCGTATTCACCGCCGCCTCGTAAATTGGCAACGGCATAAACGCCTCCATTCTCTAACCAAACTGCATTTGCAATACTGAAAGCCGGGGTTAAGCTAATATTGAATCCTCCATAACCGTAAAGGATTGTTGGGTTTTTACCGTCTAATTTTGTTCCCTTTTTGTAGGTAATAATCATCGGGATTTTGGTTCCGTCTTTTGAAGTATAAAAAACTTGTTTAGATTCGTAGTCTTCACTTTTGAAATCTACTTTTGGTTTTTGATAAATTTCAGATTTCCCTGATTTTGGTTCAAAAGAATAAATGCTTCCCGGAGTGGTATAATTAGTAAAGGTGTAATATAAAATCTTTTCCTCTTTTTTACCGCCAAATCCACCTGCAGTTCCCACAGCAGGAAGTTTGATTTCACGCACTAATTTTCCGCTGTAATCGTATTGCTGTACAAATGAAACAGCATCTTTTGTATAGTTGGCAAAGAAATATCCTGCACCGGTTGAAGGTGACAAAATATCTTTAGTTTCTTTAATAAAATCTTTCCAGTTTTCCGGTTTTGGATTGCTAAAATCAACCGTTACAACACGTTTGTTTGGAGCATTAAGGTCGGTTTCGATAAACAATTTGCTTCCTTCATTTTCTATGATACTATTGTCGCTGTTAAAGTTGTCCACAATCGTAACAATTGGACTGTTTGGTTTGGTAAGGTCTTTAATGTACAACTCATTTCCGTAAGTAGAATTGGCTGCTGTGATCACCAGATAACTATTGTCCTCAGTAACATAACCTCCAACATATCTTCTCTTTTGGTCGCTGCCAAAAATAACTTTATCATCCTTTTGGGAAGTTCCTAATTTGTGGAAATACAATTTATGCTGATCTGTTTTGGCAGACAATTCACTTCCTTTTGGCTTGTCATAGCTGGAGTAGTAAAAACCTTCATTTTTATACCATGAAATCCCGCTGAATTTTACATCGACTAAAGTGTCTTCCAAAACTTTTTTCGAAAGCGCATCAATTATAATTACTTTTCGCCAGTCGCTTCCTCCTTCGGAAATAGAATAAGCGGCTTTTGATCCGTCTTTTGAAAAATCCAGTCCTCCAAGCGAAGTGGTTCCGTCTTTAGAAAAGGTGTTCGGATCTAAAAAAACTTCTTCTTTACCGCTTTTGTCTTTCCTGTAAACAACCGATTGGTTCTGAAGTCCATTGTTTTTAAAATAGTAGGTAAAATTCCCTTCTTTAAAAGGAGCGCCTATTTTTTCGTAATTCCAAAGTTTTTCCATTCTTGCCTTTAAAGCATCGCGAAACGGAATCTGATTAAGATAGGCATACGTTACTTCATTTTGTGCTTTTACCCAGGAACCAGTTTCTTCTGATTTATCATCTTCAAGCCAGCGGTAAGGATCAGCTACTTTGGTATCAAAATAAACATCAACAGTTTCTCCTTTTTTAGTTTCTGGATACTTAATTTTACTTTGACCGGAAGAAATTCCTACTGTAGTTATTGCCATTATTAGAAATGTTTTTTTCATAGTTAGTTTTTATCTGTTGTAACAAAAATAGCATTTTTTGTGAAAATTGATAAATGTTTAACCGCAAAGTATGCAAGGAAAAAAACGCAAAGTTCGCAAAGTTTTTTATTTGCTTTGCGAACTTTGCGCTTCTTAGCGTCTTTGCGGTTAAATAAGATTTTATAATGTGAAATTAACTCCCAAAACAATATTTCGTCCAATATTCGGAATACCGTCTGTTTTTAATCGCGAAAGGTGTGCAATATATTTTTTATCGAATAAATTGTTTCCGTTTAAGTTAATGTCAAAAGCAGTTTTGCCCAGTTTTACGGTTCCTCCAAAGCCTAAATTGACTAAAGTGTACCCTTCTGAAGCGGTTTCAAAACCACTCACATTATCCTGATCAAAAGTCGAAGAAACATTTAAGGAAGCAAAACCTTCACTTAACCAGTTTTTAATATTGAATTCAGTTCTTAATGTGTTGTTCCAATTATTGGCCGGAATTAAAGGCAGATAATCGTTATTGTCTTTTTTACCGCTTACGGTTTCAAAGCTGGTTTCAAAATGCAGCCAGTCTAATGGATGCGGGTGAAAGTGAAGCCCAACTTCGCCACCAAATAATTGTGCATTATCCTGAATGTAGGCGAAAACATCATTATCATCTAAAACATCTCCGGTTGGAGAAGTATAAATGTAATTGTTAATGTGGTTGTAAAATCCGTTTACAAAGAATTCAAAATGCGAATTTTTATATTCCAGATTCAAATCAGTCTGAACATTTTGTTCGGTTTTTAAATTAGCATTTCCAATTTCGTAACGGTTGGTTCCTTCGTGAACGCCGTTTGAAGTTAGTTCTGCCAGATTAGGTGCTCTAAATCCGGTAGCTACATTTAATCGAAGGGTTAACGGTTCTGCTAATTTTGTTTTATATCCCAAAGAAGCATTAAAACTGTCAAAAGATTTGTCAAGCGGTAAAAAATAACCTTCTTCACCTTCTGTTCCGTGTGCAATTGACGTAACATTTCTGTTGTCAAAACGTAATCCGGCTTGTAAAACACTGTTATTCCATTCATAATTCGCCGTTCCAAAAATGCCAAAATCATTCGTTGTCGCATCCGGAATTAAATATTCTTCTCCAGAATTTTTATTGGTCTGATGCATTCCCTGAACGCCCAAAATAGTTTCAATTTTACCGAATTTTGGAAAATGGTATTTTACATTATAGTTGAAAGTATTTAGTTTCATGTGTAAAGATGCTTCATTGCTGTCTTCAAATTCGCTTCTGTCATTGGAGATATAACCCAGATCAACATCCAGTTTTGAATTTTCAAAGAAGATCACATTATTTAAACTAAACAAATGATTGAAAATCCCCTGTCTGGGAAATTGGGTGTCCTTGCTCGAAGATTGTTCAGCGATTCCATCTTCCGGAATTCCGATGTCCAGTTTATTGTAATTATAACGTAAAACGCTTGAAAAAGTGGAATTGCTGTACCCGATTCCGGTTTTAAAGTCAGTTTCATTATAGCGTGAATTGGTCACACGGTCGCCATCGGCAATTTTATAATCAGAGTGGGTGTTGAAGCTTCCACGGGCCAAAAATTTCCAGTTGTCTGTTGAGGTTTTTAATCCAATAGAGGAATTGCTTCCTTCTGTATTGGTAAAATATTTTTGACTGAAATTAGCTTTAAAATCACCTGCATCTGCAAATTTTTCAGGATTGAAATATAAAACACCTCCCAAAGCGTCAGAACCGTATAATAATGAAGCAGGTCCTTTGATTACTTCGACACTTTCGATTCCGGCATCATTTAACCCTAGTCCATGTTCATCACCAAACTGCTGGTTTTCGATACGGACACCTTGCGAATACACCAAAACACGATTGCCGCTCAATCCGCGGATTACGGGTTTCCCTATAGAAGTTCCTGTAGAAATCTGAGAAACTCCAGGAATTGTCGCCAGCCCTTCGATTAAGGTTGAAGTTCCTTTTTGCTGTAATGTTTTAATGCTTTCGTGATCAATTTTCATCACATTTTGCGATTGCAGTTTGTTAAAAGGAGTAGAAACCACGACTTCATCCATTTCTAAAATAGATTCTAAAAGTATAATGTCTAATGTATTTTCTTTTACCAGTTTAACAATGGTTTTATTTTGATTGGCATAACCTACATAAGAAAAAGCAAGTCGTAAATTTCCGTTTGGAAGATTCTTTAATTCATATTTTCCGTTCTCGTCTGTTGTAGTTCCTTTATGCAATTCGGGAGCGTAAACCGAAACGCCCGGCAAAGGATTATTTTGATTATCAGTTACAGTTCCTGAAACCGAATTTTGAGCAGAAACAATGCCCGAAAACCCTAAAATAAGGGCAATTATAATTTTTTTCATTTGAAAATGATTGCTATAGTTAATGGATTTTTTAATCCGAATCAAATAGGGTAAAGTCAACTGAATTCCCATAGTAATGAAAACCAGAAAACTTAACTGAGTTTTGAATTCAGTTAAAACTGTGTTTTTCGAATAATCGAAATTTAAGATACTATAGCGAAAGGAGGTCCGCGAAGAGCGTAAAGACTTCCGGAAAAGGAAATGATACTTTCTGAAAATCGAAAGAAATAAGGGATTCCCTGGTGATTGCTGAAAAACTGAAATATGAAATTTTCAGGAGCAATGTAGCTTCCAAAAGAAAAATGACAGATAAAGCAAGAGTCATCGTTGTGATGCTGATGCGTGATTTCGCCATTTGCGTCATTATAATTATGATGACATTTTTTTTCGGAAAGCTGTTGCGAGATATGTTCATAACTGTGTATCGACTGAAACAGTATTGAGAACAATACCATCAGTCCCAAAGAAAAACCGGTTATGAGCTGTCTTCTTTTCATTATGATGCAAAGGTATAAAAGCAAATATAAAAATGTTGGACTTTAACGCTTTTTATTGAAAATAGTGCAACAGAATATTTTAATGTAAGGCGAAAACAGAATAATTAGCATTGTAGCGCTTCATGAACAATCATTATATTATATTTGTGTGTCAAATAAATAATCCCCAAAAGCGTTTATTTGAAATTCTATTAATTCAAACACACTATGCGATTATTTTTCAGTTATTTATTTCTGATATCTTTTTTTAATGTTTTTTCGCAGGAAGAAAAACCTGAAATTAAACCTGTTAAAATCGATTCTTTGTACAGAGAAGATCAGTTTTATTTTTCTGTTGGTTATAATCTTTTTTCTAAGGCTCCACAAGGTCTTAAGCAGAATAAATTTTCTGCCGGGATTTCTGCGGGTTTTTTGAGAGATATGCCAATTAACAAAAACAGGACAGTTGCAGTAGCTGCAGGTCTTGGTTTCACTTATAAGAATTATTTTCAGAACCTCACCATTTCTAAAAGCAATGATGGGGCATTAATTTACGGAGTAAATGATTACAATGAATTTGTATCAAATAAATACAGACAGTATTCGGTAGACCTCCCTATAGAATTTAGATGGAGAAATTCTACTTATGAGAGTCATAAGTTCTGGAGAATTTATACAGGCCTTAAATTTAGCTACATTTTAGACAGTAAATCTATGGTTGATGATGGTGAAAACAAATACATAATCCACAATAATCCTGACATCAATAAATTTCAGTATGGGGCTACACTTTCTGCTGGTTATAATACCTGGAATGTTTATTTTTACTATGGGCTAAATCCTTTATTTAAAGATGTTAAAACTGTTTCCGGAGAAGAGATCAAGCTGAAAACCATGAGCCTTGGTCTTATTTTTTATATTTTATAGCCACAAATACAAAAATAAAACCTGAGGAATAATTCCAACGAAAAAGCCTATTATCAGTTCTCTATACGTATGTGCATTCATTTCCAGGCGTGACGATGCCACAATTCCGGTCAGTAAAATCAAAAGAGCAGGCCAGTACGGATTATGCAGCTGTAGATGCATATTCAGTCCAATTACAAAAACAGCAAAACCACTTATGGCCATCATGTGTAAACTGACTTTTACCTTAAAAATGGCGTAAATAAGAGCAAAAATAGTACTGAATAATCCGCCCAGAAAGAAAAAATGTAATTCGGGATAACGGCTTATTACAATACTCCTTTTTACGAGCAATATTAATAAGAAGCAAAGCAGAGTCAACGGAATAATGCGCTGTGATGTATCTGGAATCATTACTGATTTTATATTTCCGGTTGATTTTAGCAATAAAAAAAACAATATCGGAACGATAAAAGTAATAATCAGGATCTGAAATAAAACGAAATATTTTTCCTGAATAGTGAAGACATCCCCTTTATAAAAAAGATAAAATAATGCAGCGTATATAGGGATAAAAACCGGATGCAATATATACGAGAATAAGGGAAGAATCTTTTTCAAAACGCTGTAATTTGAGGTCTTCGACAAATATAACTGAAATATAAACAGGATTTTGTTAACTGTTTATTTTTTAAGAAAATCACAACTCTTTTCAGGCTTAATGTTTAAATTTGAAAAAAAGAATTTTTCTAATGAGCGTAAATTTAAAAAGCCTTGTTTCGGTTCTTCATGCCGATTGGACTGGCTCAGATGCCGCCGTTTTTGTTGATCACATTTCTATAGACAGCCGTTCACTTCAAAATGGTTCGCAAACCTTGTTTTTCGCATTGACGGGCGTCAATAATGATGGACATTCTTATATTTTAGAATTAATAGAAAAGGGTGTACAGAATTTTGTAGTGCAATATATTCCTGAAAATAGTGTTGGAAAAGCTAATTTTTTAGTTGTAAAATCTACTCTGGAAGCACTACAGAAATTTGCTGCTTATCATCGAAATCATTTTGATATACCTGTCATTGGATTAACCGGAAGCAACGGAAAAACAATAGTAAAAGAGTGGCTCAATTTTTTACTCGGCCCAGATTATAATATCATCAGAAGTCCTAAAAGTTATAATTCGCAGGTTGGTGTACCGCTTTCGGTAATTGCAATTAACGAAAAGCATAATTTAGGCATTTTTGAAGCGGGAATTTCTACCGTTAATGAAATGGATAAACTGGAAGAAATCATTAAGCCAACTATAGGAATACTCACGAATATTGGTACTGCGCACGATGAAGGTTTTTTGAATTTAGTACAAAAAATTGATGAAAAACTGCTTTTGTTTAAAGACTGTCCGGTAATTATTTATCAGAAAAATGAAACTGTAGATTCCTGCCTTTCTCAATTCGCTGCCGAATACATGCTGCATCCCAGAAAGCTTTTTTCATGGAGTTACACAGATAAATCGGCAGATGTTTTTATTCTGAAAAAAGAAAATAAGGAAGAAGCCACAAGTATTCAATATCGATTTAAAAAAGAAAATTATGATCTGCAGATCCCTTTTAGCGATTCGGCTTCTGTAGAAAATGCCATTTCATGTTTATTGGTTCTGCTTTATTTTCAATATGATGCTGCAACGATTCAAGATCGTATTCAGGGATTGTATCCGGTAGAAATGCGTCTGGAAGTCAAAAACGGAATCCATAATTGCAGCATTATTGATGATAGTTACAGTTCCGATTTTCAGTCTCTAAAAATAGCGCTGGATTTTCTGGAAAGTCAAAAAAAGAATGCGTCTAAAACCGTTATTTTATCCGATATCTTTCAAAGCGGATTTTCAAACGAAGAATTATATTCTAAAGTAGCGCAATTAATCACTGATAACAAAGTCAATCGGGTTATTGGAATTGGCTCTACGATTTCGTCATTTAAAGACAAATTTTCGAATTGTATCACCTATCAAAATACTGCAGAGTTTATTGCCGATTTTGAAAATCTGAATTTTGCGAATGAAACGATTTTAATAAAAGGGGCGAGGTCATTCCAGTTTGAAGAAATTGTGTATTTGCTGGAAGAGAAAACCCATGAAACGATTCTTGAAATCAACCTGAATTCAATTAGTCATAATTTGAATTTCTTTAAATCGAAATTAGCTCATGATGTTAAAATAATGGTCATGGTTAAAGCATTTGGTTATGGAAACGGAGGGCTTGAAATAGCAAAATTACTGGAGCATCATAAAGTGGATTATTTAGGTGTGGCCTTTGCCGATGAAGGAATTTCACTGAAAAATGGCGGAATCAAATTACCTATTATGGTGTTAAATCCAGAATCTACGAGTTTTGCATCGATTATTCAGTACCGGTTAGAACCTGAAATTTATAGTTTAAAAGGCTTAAACGCTTTTTTGAAAATTGCCCGTGAAAAGAATTTGAAAGATTTTCCAATCCACATCAAACTTGATACAGGAATGCATCGTCTGGGTTTTGAAGAAAATACAATTGAGGAATTGATTGAAACTTTAAAAGGAAATTCAACCGTTCGTATTCAGAGTATTTTATCGCACATGGCTACGAGTGATGACATACAGCATTATGAATTTGCAATGTCGCAGATCAGATTATTCGAAAAACTGTCTTCAAAATTAATGAATGAATTAGGGGTAAAACCAATCCGTCATATCCTTAATACTTCTGGAATCAGTAATTTTCCGGATGCACAATATGATATGGTTCGTTTGGGAATTGGCCTTTACGGTGTTTCAAATGATTCTTCGGAACAAAAATACCTGGAAAATGTTGGGACTTTAAAATCGATTATTTCACAGGTTCGAACCATTCCAGCAGGAGACAGCGTAGGATATGGCAGAAGATTTATGGCCGAAAAAGAAACCAAAATTGCTACCATTCCAATTGGTTATGCAGACGGAATTTCAAGATTATGGGGCAACGAAGTAGGCTATGTAACGATTAAAAATCAAAAAGCACCTATTGTAGGAAGTGTCTGTATGGATATGCTGATGGTAAATGTTAGCGAAATTGATTGTAAAGAAGGCGATTCAGTTATTATTTTTGGGGAAAGCCCCACTGTAACAGAAATAGCAGATGCTTTAAAAACGATACCTTATGAAATCCTTACGAGTATTTCGCAAAGGGTAAAAAGGGTGTTTTTTAGGTAGCTTTAAAGAACTTTCAATAAAATTATGTATTTTCGATATCTATTAATTACATAAAAAGAAACATTATGGGATTTATTTCAGAATTTAAGGAATTTGCCATGAAAGGCAATGTAGTCGATTTGGCTGTCGGTGTGATTATTGGAGCTGCTTTTGGTAAAATTGTAAGCTCGTTAATTGAAGATGTAATTACACCGTTAATATTGAAACCTGCTCTAGACGCAGCAAATTTATCAACTATAGAACAGTTAGTTGCTTTTGGTGGAGTAAAATATGGCATGTTTCTTTCTGCAGTAATTAACTTTGTAATTGTTGCTTTTGTTTTGTTCTTAATTATCAAGGGAATAAATAATCTTAAGAAGAAAGAAGAGCCTGCACCGAATCAACCAGCAGCGCCAACTCAGGAAGAATTGCTTACGCAAATTAGAGATCTTTTGAAAAATAAACAATAATACAATATACCGCTACACTAAAGTCTAACTTAACCGCCTTCTAAAGAGGCGGTTTTTTTTGTTTTGTTTACTTTATAACAATTTGTTATTTTTTGTGAACCGAATTGTAATCGTTTTTATTATCCTTACTTTTGCCATCTAAATTAGAACATTCATAATAAAAAATATAAAAATGAGAATAGCGGTTGTAGGCGCCACCGGTATGGTTGGCGAGATCATGTTAAAAGTTTTAGCAGAAAGAAATTTTCCGGTTACAGAATTAATTCCTGTTGCTTCAGAGAAATCTGTAGGTAAAGAAATCGAATATAAAGGACAGAAATATAAAGTGGTTGGTTTGCAGACTGCTGTTGATTTAAAAGCAGATATCGCTGTTTTCTCTGCAGGAGGTGATACTTCATTAGAGTGGGCGCCAAAATTTGCTGCTGCCGGAACAACGGTAATCGACAATTCATCTGCCTGGAGAATGGATCCGACAAAAAAACTGATCGTTCCTGAAATCAACGCAGAGTCTTTGACTAAAGAAGATAAAATCATTGCAAATCCAAATTGCTCTACTATTCAGATGGTATTGACTTTGGCTCCTTTGCATAGAAAATACAACATCAAAAGAATTATTGTTTCGACTTACCAGTCTATTACAGGTACAGGTGTAAAAGCGGTTAGACAATTAGAAAATGAGTATGCAGGAATAGAAGGTGATATGGCGTACAAATACCCAATTCACAGAAATGCAATTCCACAATGCGATAGTTTCGAAGAAAACGGATACACGAAAGAAGAAATGAAATTAGTTCGTGAAACTCAAAAAATCCTTGCAGATAATACAATCAGAGTTACAGCTACTGCAGTACGTGTTCCTGTTGTTGGAGGTCATAGTGAGGCTGTAAATGTTGAGTTTACTAATGATTTTGAAGTGAATGAAGTTCGTGAAATTCTACAAAACACAGACGGAGTAGTGGTACAGGATGATTTGGATGCATTTTCTTATCCGATGCCTTTATTTGCTGAAGGTAAAAATGAAGTTTTTGTTGGAAGAATCCGTCGTGACGAAAGCCAGCCAAATACATTAAACATGTGGATTGTGGCTGATAACTTAAGAAAAGGTGCTGCAACAAACACAATCCAAATCGCAGAATATTTAATTCAGGCAGGTTTGGTATAAACTGAGGTTACAAAAATTGTTATAGAAAAAAAAACCGTAATTACGAATAAGTGATTACGGTTTTTTTTGTTTTGAATATCGCTGTTAAGTATTAGTGAAAATGAATTTCTAATACTATTAAGGCTATTTCAAATAAAAATTCCAAACTTCCATGGAATATTATTCGTTACATTGGAATTTGGAATTTTAAAATATTGTGATTTATTATTTAATACTCTGGAGCCAATTCAAGTTCCAGCCCGTCTAATTCAGTAGTAATTGGGATCTGACATCCTAAACGGCTATTCGATTTTACGTAAAACGCTTCTGAAAGCATGGCTTCTTCATCATCGCCCATTTCTGGTAATGCAACATCATTAAGAACGTAACACTGGCAGGAAGCACACATGGCCATTCCGCCACAGGTTCCTTCAACAGGGAGTTCGTATGCTTTGCATAACTCCATTATATTCATTGCCATATCAGTTGGAGCCTGTAATTCGTGTATAACCCCTTCTCGATCTTTAATTTTTATTAATACATCCATTTTAAACTATTGGAATTTATTTAGTTAGAATTCGATAACATGATCAAATTCTAAAATATTTATTAACTAGTTGATTTTAGTGTAAAAGCATATTCTTTTCTGCTGCTTTCTTTGAGGTGCATCTTAGCACCCAATATATTTCCACCTTTTTCTAATAAAGTTACAATAACAATTACGGAATAATAATCTTTATCCATCTGAAAAATCAAAGTGCCTTCGTAAGTCGAATTTAAAACTCCTTGCTTATCTGTTGTTGCAGATAATTTTCTCGGATGTGAGAAATCTGCTGTACTATAAGCCATTTTATTTGAGAACTTTGCTTTACCTTCGCAAAAATCATATAAAAAATCGTAATTACCAATTCTAAAACTACCTTCTTCACTTTGATGATTGATAGAAAATACAATTTTTCCTGAATAACTGTAATCAGACCATTCTTCTGAATCATTTACCCAAGCTTTATCAACAAGTAATGTTTCTTGACTTTGTTGCGCATAATTTACAGCTACTGAAAACAATAATATAAAAAGTATGTAATATTTTTTCATGATTTAAGTTTAAGGGGTTTGCTACAAATTTAAGTTAAATGTGTAGCAATTCCTTAACAGAATCTCTCAAATCTTTTGATTATTTTTTATCAAAATCATAAAAAAATATGTGTTTTAACATATTTCTATGTGAAATTTTAGTAGAAACACTCAAATGACTAATTATTCTTATCAATTTTAATCTTGCAATAAGAAGTTAAATCATTTATTTCATTACATAATATTAACCACAGTTTCTATTTGCGGAGCATATTTTTTGATTGTTGTTTCTACACCTGCCTTTAAGGTCATCTGATTTACACTGCAGCTAATACAGGCTCCTTCAAGACGAACTTTTACATGTTTATCGTCTTCAATAGAAATTAGCGTAATGTCACCTCCATCAGAATTCAAAAAAGGTCTGATTTCATCAAGAGCCAATAATACGTTGCTTGTTAATTCTTCTGTTGTCATAATATCTAATGTGTCAATTAGATAATTTGATAATTAGATAATTTTCATTATCTAATTATCAAATTATCTCAATTATCTAATTTTTCTTTACTGCTGAACAACCTGCCATGGTTGTGATTTTTATGGCTTCTGTTGCAGGCAGGCTTTCATTTCTGTTTACTGTTTCCTGAACGACATTTCGCGTAATTTCTTCAAATACAGTTTCAATTGGTGAAGCTGTTTGTAAGGCTGCCGGACGGCCATAATCTCCGGCTTCACGAATAGATTGTACAATTGGAACTTCTCCTAAAAAAGGAACATCTAAATCTTCTGCCAGATTTTTAGCGCCTTCTTTTCCAAAGATATAATATTTATTATCAGGTAATTCTTCAGGTGTAAAGTACGCCATGTTTTCAATAATCCCCAGAACAGGTACATTGATATTGTCCTGCATAAACATTGCCACTCCTTTTTTTGCATCTGCCAAAGCAACAGCTTGCGGAGTACTTACTACTACAGCACCTGTGATAGGTAATGACTGCATGATCGAAAGATGAATATCACCTGTTCCCGGAGGGAAATCCAGAAGCATAAAATCCAATTCTCCCCAGTCAGCATCAAAAATCATTTGGTTCAAAGCTTTTGCAGCCATTGGACCTCTCCATATTACAGCCTGGCTTGGCGCTGTAAAAAATCCGATTGAAAGCATTTTAATTTCGTAACTTTCTACAGGTTTCATTTTTGATTTCCCATCAACGGTAACAGAAATTGGTTTCTCGTTTTCAACATCAAACATAATTGGCATTGAAGGTCCGTAAATATCAGCATCCAGAACGCCAACTTTAAATCCCATTTTTGCCAGAGTTACGGCTAAATTTGCTGTAACAGTAGATTTTCCGACACCTCCTTTTCCGGAAGCAACGGCAATTATATTTTTGATTCCCGGAATGGCACGGCCTTTAATTTCGTTTTTCTCAGGAGTTTCTACCTTCGTATTTACCTTAATTTTTGCTTCTGGCGATACCCGTTCATGAATCGTTTTTTTGATATCGTCTTCTGCTCTTTTTTTAATGTGCATGGCAGGTGTATGAAGTACTAAATCTACCACTACTTCATCACCAAATGTAATAACATTGGCAACAGCACCGCTTTCAACCATATTTTTTCCTTCTCCGGCTATGGTAATAGTTTCCAAAGCTTTAAGAATTTCTTTTCTATCTAATTTCATTTTTGATATAATGTTTTCTAATGAGCGAAATTAATTTTAAGTAATATTAATTTAACTAAATTCAGTTTGCAAAGATAACGCATTAAGTTCGGATTTTTGCTGTTTTGGATTGTATTTGTTGATATTACAATTATTGAAAATGATACGTTTTATAAAAATGAGATTCTGAATTAGAATGATTCAAACTAACCTCTACACTTAAATTTTCTAACTCCACAGGGTTTTAGCATTGATCCCAATTTTGGTTTAGGAAAATTACTAAAAACAAAAAAGAGGCTGTCCCAAAAGGGCAGCTTCTTTCGTTTGTTGATAATGTTTCTTTTTAAGCAGCTATTTGATATAATTGTTCATATTAGGTCAATTTTGATAAAAACAGCATTTTTTGACGTTTTAAAATCGCATGAAAATGTTTTTTGGAAGTTATTATATTGTTTTCTGCTCAATTTTCGAAGATTATGGGCAAGCGCCATCAGTCCAAATTCGATTTGGATTTTTTCAAGTCCTTTTAAGGTAAACCGGGTAAATTTATTGTTGCTTTTAAGTTGCCCGAAAACCGCTTCAACTTCTATTGGACGTTTGCTTCGGTGTTGTTTCCCTTTTTCAGAATTAAGCCGTTCCTTAGCTTTGAATTTAAGGGCATTCAGGCGATGATTCACTTCAATTCTCC
>NZ_JAIQDW010000009.1 GCF_020026925.1 Flavobacterium hibisci
TTGCCTAAAAATCAGTCAAAAAAAGGAAAATCATCTTTAAAGCCGAATTCCGAAAACCGAATTAATTTTTTATAGCTATCTTAATTTTTTATAAACGAAAAGAAGCTGTCCTTTTGAGACAGCCTCTCTTTTTTCAGGCTGCTAATTTGGTTTGACAAAAATTGTTAGCTCTATTTAGCTTTAAATAGATCGTTTCTAGTAAAAACAAGACTTTTGCCTTATAAGGTGAGTTCCATTTTTGGAGTTTTGCAATCAGTTCGGGAACGCCCAGTATATTGATACTGCGTTTGATGTTATAGACCAGCATAATCAGGCTGTGTTCTCCGTTTACCTTTTCTAATCCCGTTAAATTAGTGTGGTTGTAGCCCCATTGTCTTTTGATAGTCCCGAAGATATGCTCGTTGATTTCCTGTCGCTTGCGATAGAGTTGTGCATTTGCGTGATAGCGTTTATTATTTTCTTCTACGGCATCGGCATATTGACTGCGGTCTATATCCCGTCCAGCCGCCCTGCTGGTACATAACTGCTTTACGGGACATTCCCTGCACTTGGGTGTTCGGTATCTCTTGAATTCATAACTATCGCTATCGGTTTTCTTGTGCCAGTGACCTGTGGTTTTAAGGGTTTCTCCCTGTGGGCAAGTGTAGGTGTCGGTGGTTTGGTCGTATTTGAACTTTGATATCAAATAACCCTCAGCTATCTTTTCTTTATTTTTCCCCTGTTCGGGCTGTGCTACAATTGTAGTGATGTTCGCTTTTTTGCAGATTTCTATTTGTTTGCCATTATGATAGCCTTTATCTACCAAAGCAGTATATGTTTCTATGCCTAAATTCTCTTGTACTTCAATAGCAATGGCAGATAAAGCACTGCGGTCGTTCTTGTTGATGGTATGGGTGGCTACCACAAGATTGTGCTTGGCATCGACTGCAGCCTGCATATTAAACGAAATTTCAACCACTTGCCCTTGCACTAATAAGGCTCTGGCATCGCTGTCGGTAGTGCTTATTTGAGGTTCGCCGCTTACTTTTAGTTTTTCTTCCAGTAATTCATAGCGGATTTTGTTTTGTTTTAAACGTTCAATTTTTTGCTTGATGTTTTTGATTTTTTCAGGGTTCTGCTTTGCATCATTTTCTTCCAAAGCATCAAGATACTCCTGGGTTTTAGTTTCAATATATTCCAGGTGTTTGTCAATTTTCTTTTGATTAAAATTAGCTTTTTTACTGTTGTGAGCGCGGCTCTTGGTGCCGTCAATAGCAATAGTTTCTCCTGCTATTAATTCGGCATCTTTCAAGAACGAAACAAATGGCTTGAATAGTTTCTTCAATGCAACAGGATTATCTTTTCTAAAATCTGAAATCGTGTGGTAATTCGGACGAATGTCTTCCAATAGCCACTGCATCTCTATATTTCTAAAACATTCTTTTTCTAATTTTCGAAAGCTTCTTATTCCGTTAAGATAGCCGTATAAATAGATTTTTAAAAACATTTTACTGTCGTAGCTTGGACGGCCTTCACTCTTGATAGTTTGTACGGCAAAACCAAGTTTGGTAAGGTCTACAAAGCTCACAAATGCATCTATAAAACGTACTTGATTATCGAGTGCGATAGCGTCTTCTAAACTTGAAATACGCATCTGGTGGCGGGAAATTCCTGTGATATGTTGCATATCTAAAAATACGAAATTTCCTGTTTTAGCACAACTTTTTTGTTATATTTGAGGTAATACAAACGGAGGTTTTTTCACAGACTGACGTTAGCAGATAGTTTGAACAGAAATATCGCAGAAAAAATAATTAAAAACATAAATTAAAATATAGAAAATGGATAATGAATTAATTGTTGAGAAAAGTTGGTGGAAAAGAAATTGGAAATGGTTTTTACCAACTTCCTTGCTAGTTTTTTTACTTTTATTTGGAGTAATTTTAAGTTCAAGTATTGAAGGAAATGTTACAGATATTGCTCAGGCATATTCGGATAATTCACTTTATGAAAAAGCGATTGAGAAAGCAAAAACTAATGAAAGAGTTATTGAACTTATAGGAGAAATTGAACCGATAGATAAATTAGCAATTTTGGAAGGAAATGCGGTTTACTCAAACAATAATAATTCAGTCGAATTGTCAATAAGAGTAAAAGGAAATAAAGGAAAAGGGAAAATGGATATTTCTGCTGAAAAAAATGGAAAAGAATGGGAGTATAAAAAAATAAACATACGAATTAAAGAACCGAAAGAAGAAATACAAATTTTAAAAGATACGATTGTTCAAAAATAGTCGTAAAAACAAAACCATCTGCTAACAGCAGTTTGCAGAAATGGCGGGTTTTGGGCTTAATTTAAAGCTGGTTCCAAACTGGTGCTCGTTTGCAACGAGTACCTACATAAATTTAGATGAAAATAGTAGCGTTTGTAACGCGGCTATTAAAACAAAAAGTTCTTAGTAATTTTACTTATTTAGGCAATCTATCTAAAATCCGCGTTGCAAACGCTTTATTTAGTTTCCAGAAGTAAACAGGTACTCGTTGCAAACGAGCACTAGATTGAGGTTATCGTAAAGTTTTGATAGAGAATTTCAAGAGGATTTAGTGTCCTCTTTTTTTTTTGAAGTGGTTTTAAAGATGGTTTTGTCGTGTTTTCCCCGCTCCAGCAAGAATCCTTTCGTGTGGCTTTTGAAACCTATACTTTCTCAAATTCAAACAACTCAAAATAATAAAAAACTGAGAAACTAAGGTTTTTAGACCAAAAATAGTCTGTTATCAAAAAAGTACTAAATAATCAAATAATAAACCTTAGCCTCTCAGCGTTTTTATATTATGCTGTAATAGCCAGCTGATTCTGACTGAATTTATATTCCTTTGGACTACAATTAAATTTTTGCTTAAAGATTTTAGAGAAATAACTTCTGCTGGTAAATCCGATACAATACACTATTTCAGAAATATTTAAATCGGAATTTTTAATTAAAAATTCGGCTTTTAAAATTCGCATATGTGTGATAAAATCATTTACCGTTCTGTCATGAATCATTTTAAAACCTTCCTGTAACTTATTAGGTGACAAACCAGAAAGCTTACTAAGCGATTTTATAGTAAATGGTTCTTCCGGACTTTCTTTTATAAGATCTGAAAGTTTTTTTATTTCTTCCATCTCTTTTAATGTAAGACAACCAGATTCTTTTAAGCAGTTATTCATATCATCAGAATGCTGTTGGATTTCCATTGCAAGAATAATTTTCAGGATACCTTCTTTTAATAGATTACGAACAATTCCGGTTTCGGTAACGGCATTTAATTCCTCTATTTTTTCGGCTATTTTTAAATTATAAGAACCTACATAGAAAAAATTACCTGAAGGGTTCTTTTCGAAAAAAGTTTCTTTTACTTTACGATTCAAAAAATTATTTTCAGCAGAATCAGCATTTTGAGTCCCGACCACGATTAAAGTCACTTTCGTGTTGTTATTCTTTTCAAAAAACAAAATATTATCTTCATTTTGTCTGGATGAAACTATAGCTGTCTGAAACTTTTTCAGCCTTCTTTCAACACCGGACATTCCAAAACTATGTGCTAAATTTCCCTTTGAACAATAAGCGAAATATACCGGAGAGATATCCGGATTTCCGATACAGATTCTCACATCTTCAGAAAAAACCATATCAAATTGCAAACAGGAAACAGCATCACCAAAAGAAGATCCTACAATAGTACCTTTGGCAAAATTATTGCTGACTTCTAAACCATATTCATCTGAATCAAAAATTATCTTACCTCCTAAACTTTGGGTTAGCTCTTCGAATATATTTTTAATTTTATCGTTATGTATAGTTACTATTTTCATTTTGCTCGGATTTAAAATTCTAAAACTATTTTTATACCTTAAGAACTGATTTGCAATATTTTTCTTCTAATGTTGAATTTCAAAATTCGTTTAAAACACCTTCAAAAATGTTATATAATTTTTCAGATTTGTTTTATAATTACTTCTATTTGCTTTTTAAATAATGAAATATGGAAAGTTTTTCTTTTTCTCCTATCGCTCCCACTGATGCCACGATCTTAATTTTAGGAACAATGCCAGGTACAAAGTCATTGGAAATACAACAATATTACGGTCATCCACAAAACAATTTCTGGCGCTTTATATTTGAAATTTTAAATGAAGATTTTTCTAAAGATTATGAAACAAGAAAAAATCTTTTAATCAAAAACAACATCGCCTTATGGGACGTTCTGCAATTTTGTGAAAGGATAGGAAGCCTTGACAGTGCTATTAAAAATGAAGTAACAAATGATTTTGAGCTATTTCTAAAACAGCACCCAAACATTACAACCATCTTCTTCAACGGACAGAAAGCAGCTGCCTTTTTTAAAAAATATGTCACATTAGAAAATAAGTATGAGTTCATCACATTGCCTTCTACAAGTCCTGCTAACGTCAGTAAGACTTTTGAATCAAAACTGAATGAATGGAAAATCATTAGTCATTACCTCAAAGTTTGAATGATATAACATTATCAAATCAAAGTATAAAATATCTAATTCATGTTTAAATAATTTTACCATCATAAATTTTAAACATAAAAAATCATGAAAAAGATACTTTTAGCAAGCAAAGTAGTTTTAGGAGCAGGAATTGTTTTACTGAGTTTAAACTCTTGCAAAAATGAAGCAAAACAAGAAGACCCAAAAGAGGTTGCAGAGGATCAAAACGAAACAAAATTTGACTCCATAGATTCTAAAGAAGATGATTCTGAATTTTTAGTGGATGCAGCTGAAATTAATCTGGCTGAAATCGAAATTGGAAAACTTGCCCAAACAAAAAGTACCAATCCTGAAGTTAAAAAATTTGGTAAAATGCTGGTTGATGAGCATACTAAATCAACTGCAGAAGTTAAAGCCATCGCAGATAATCGTAATTTTTCATTGCCAACTTCTATCACTGAAGAAGGTAAAGACGAATACGATAAACTTAACGAAAAAACAGGAGTTGATTTTGACAAGAAGTTTGCCGATATGATGGTTGACGGGCATGAAAAAGCAATTGATAAATTTACTAAAGCATCTGAAACTGCTAACGATGCGGAAATTAAAGCATGGGCTTCAAAAAACGTGGTTGCATTAACTGCACATCTACAGCATGCTAAACAGCTTAAAGAGGCTTTAGATAAAAAATAATACCGAAAAACAGTACTTTACCGTATTGGTTGTTCATTTCTTTGGAAAAAAGCTATTTTTTTAAATAGCTTTTTTACGTTTCACCAAAAACAAAACCTATCATGAAAGTGCAATCTTATCAAAATCATATTCGATTTTATACACCACATCATTTCATCTATTACCCTGTTCTGATTGTTTTTCTGGCTTTTAGCATTTATTTTGCATTTACCACTCCCCAACACTTCATCTGGGGTTTCATTGCTGTAGTTTTTATATTCCTGTTTTGTCTCGCGTTTATGCTGCGCCAGCATTATGCCTTGATCTTACAAAACAGAATTGTTAAACTGGAACTTCGATACCGTTATTTTGAACTTACCGGAACCCGTTTTGAAACCATTGAACACAAGTTTACAGACGATCAGATATTTGCATTCCGCTTTGCGCCTGATGCTGAATTTTTACCGCTAATCGAACGCGCGCTTACAGAAAACCTTTCTGGAGACGATATAAAAAAGGCAATAAAACACTGGAAAGGCGATTATAACCGGGTATGATTAAATTACATTCAGGGTGTGCCACCATCCCGATAAGAGGGCAACATACATTGCTATTATTCGCCCTCTTATCGCGATGCTGTCGCGCTATCCGCATTACTTCGGTAATTTGCTTCTGTCCCTCACACGATACAGAACATTAAACAAACCCTGAAACTTAAAAAAAATATAGGAATAAACCTTTATAATGCTAATCTGTTTACCAAAACTTACATTTCCTTATTCTGAACTTTCCAGCTGCAGCACCACTTTCTGATAATGTTTACTCAACGAAAACAATTGTTCTGCAAAAATCATAATGGCAATCGGAACAAATAAAAATGTCAGTAAATTTTCTTCGTATAAAAAATAAGTGGTTACAATAAATATCCGGCCATATTCCAGATAATACATCCACTTTCGCTGTTCCAATAAAGCACCGCAATTTATCAGTGTAATTAGAATAAAAGACAAAACAAAAACTTTGTCCAAAAGATTTAAAAGCTCAAAATAATAAGTAAAAACAGTTAAGAATAAAGTACAGATTCCTAATTGAATATAAAGATAATTACGAAATCTCAGCCTTTGATGCGGATTGCTTTTATCCTGCAAAAAACGCTTTTCTAACATAGGCCGAATATCCTGATCCATATGGGCCGGACTTCCAAAAACAGCTTTCCATCTGGCTTTAAAGCCTTTGGATCGTTTCCATAATTCATAAATCTCGAAGTAATAATGCGAATGCTGCCACAAAAAGCTATAACTTTTTAACGGATGGGTTAAACCGTATTTTGGTTTCTCTTCCTCCTCCTGAAAAGTCCCAAAAATACGGTCCCAAAAAGTAAACATGTCACCGTAATTTTTATCCAGGTATTTTTCATCAGATGCATGATGGACACCATGGATTGATGGCGTTACAAAAACATATTCAAGCCACCTTATTTTTCCGATAAGCTGTGTATGCGTAAAAAAAGAATAGGCTCCATGCACAATTAACATCGTGATTACCATAGCAGGATGAAACCCGACGAAAGGAAGAATACACCAGAACCCTGTTCTTACGATTGCCTGTAAAGTGGTAATTCTGGCTGCTGCGGTAAAATTAAATTCTTCACTATGGTGATGCACGATATGTGCTGCCCAGAAAAAATTAACTTCATGTCCAAGCCTGTGATACCAATACCAAACAAAATCAGTCGCTAAAATCAAGGCAAACCATACAAAAACATTGCCCGGAATATCAAAAAGCCGGTAGTTATGATATATAAAATAATACAGCTGATAAAAACTCCCTGCTACAAAAAGATTAATTAATCTTTCTGCAATACCAATACTAATGTTTGAAACCGAGCTTTCATAATTAAAAATCTCAGGTTGCTTTCTGCGCTTTGCGAGTTTATATTCTAAAAATAAAAAAATGAAAAACGCAGGCATAGCAAACGCCAGAAAATGAATATGTTCCATTTTTTAAAAATTACTTTTTGACTGATAAACAACTTATTTATAATTCAATTCAAGATTTAAGTCAAAAGACATTTTCATTAATTACTATTTCTGACAACTAATGAAAATGTTCTTTTTACTTAATGGTTTCAATTCTTAATTCTGTTTGAATTTTGGTGATTTAAAAGCTACTTCTTTTACAGATTGTGTCTCTGCCACTTTTTGCAAAGCAATAATGTAGGCTGCAATTCTAGGGGTAACATTATGTTTGTCTGCAATTCTAAAAACAGTTTCAAAACCTTTTTCGAGTATATCTTCCAAACGTTTATTAATCTGATGAATTCTCCAGGACTCTAAAAGTGAATTCTGAAGCCATTCGAAATAAGAAACCGTTACTCCTCCTGCATTTGCGAGAATATCCGGCACAACCAAAACATTATTTTGATGCAAAATCTGATCTGCATCTGATGAAACAGGGCCATTTGCACCTTCTACAATAATTTTGGCTTTAATATCATTTGCATTTTGCTGTGTTATAACATCCTCTTTTGCTGCCGGAATTAGTACATCAACTTCCAGAAGCAATAATTCTTCATGTTTGATGGCTACCGAATTTGGATATCCTTTAATACTCTTATTATTCAGGTTATAATACAAAATCAATTCCGGAATGTTAAGTCCATCGGGATTGTAGAAAGCTTCTGAAACATCGCTGACAGCCACTACTTTTAATCCTTTTTCATATAAAAACAAAGCCGAATGCAAGCCCACATTTCCAAATCCCTGAATGGCAACTGTCGATCTTGCTGGTCTAAGTTTTAATTTTTGAAGCGCCAGAAGCGTAATAATGCTTACTCCCTTTCCAGTAGCTTCTACTCGTCCCAAAGAACCTCCGGAATGTAAATGTTTCCCTGTCACCACAGCATGAATCGTTTTGCCGTGAACCAAAGAAAATTCATCCATTAGCCAGCCCATTTCGTCAGGACCTGTCCCCATGTCCGGTGCAGGAACATCTTTTTCAGGACCAAAAATATCTGCTAATGCTTTTGTGTAGGCTCTGGTAATTTTCTCTAATTCTGTTTTTGAATGCTCTCTCGGATCGCAAATGATTCCGCCCTTAGCACCTCCAAACGGAATTCCTGTTACGGCAGATTTCCAGGTCATCCAGGCTGCCAGTGCTTTTACCTCATCAAGGTTTACAGCGGTATCATAACGAATGCCACCTTTTGATGGCCCTAAGGCTGTGTTATGAATAACACGGTATCCCTCAAAATTTTTAGTTGTCCCGTTATCAAGTGTGATCGAAAAATTTACAACAATTTGCTTTTCCGGTTTCTGCAATTTCTGTCTGATCGATTCATCAAGGTTTAAGATATCGGCTGCGATATTAAAACGGTCAATCATTGACTGAAAAGGATTCTGTTTAATTATTTCTAGGCTCATATTTTTTGGTTTAAGATTTGATTCAATTGATTTTGAAACTTTATATTTTAAATTCTTCTGCTCATTGGCAAAAGAGTATGGATGCATTTTCTACACTTAATTGCTAGAAATACAACATGGAATCTTCGTAAGAATACATCGCATGTGCGTATTAGTATATTTATTTGACCTCATATCTATGTTTTTAAATAAATTCGAAAAAAAGCCTTTCATGGGTATGAAAGGCTAAAAAAAAAAAATAACTAACAAGTACTTTCTCTATTAACGCCATTTCAGGACATGATTCAACATGCAGCACATCGCTAAGCTGCATCTGAAAGACATCATATTTCGATTATAGTTTTTCATTGTTATGGCAAATTTATAAATATATTTTATAAATCCTATAGAATTGGTAGAGTTATTTTTAAAAAAAGTTAAAAAACTTACACACACGTTGTAAATTAAGGTATTATAGATTAACAAAATTTACTTAATTTGAGAAAAAACAATAAAAATAATTGCAATTAAAGCTAAACTGATTCCTAAAAAGTTCATTTTGGATAATTTCTCTTTAAAAAAAAGTACTCCCACAAGACTTCCCAAAACAATGACACCCATATTCATTCCGGCAAAAACAGTAGAAGGATTTTCAGAAAATGCTTTGTGCGCTTTAAGGTAAAACAATATGTTTCCAAAATTAAAGAGTCCAACCAATCCTCCAAAAAGGATATTTTTAGTTTCTAACTTTACTCTTTTCACTACAGCATTATAAATGACAATTCCCAAAGAGATCAGTAAAGCGATACAAAAAATAATAAATAAAGAAGTTGTATAAGGCAGAGTGCTGTAAAGTGCAATTTGTTTAAAAAGAATATCGATTACTCCAAAACCTAATAAAACAATCGCAGGATAAATCCACTTATTCTGTTGGTTTTCGGAAGGTTTTCTTAAAATACATAAAAGAGCTAAAAAGCCAACCGAAAGTCCAATTATTTTATAAGAATTAAATTCTTCCTTAAAAATAAACCAGGCTGCCAGGATCGGAATGAAAAGAGATAAACGCTGGGCCGCATCTGTCTTTACTATCCCCATATGTTTGATAGAAGCTGCTAAAAAAAGAAAAATAACCGGCAGCAAAATCCCTACCGCAGCATAAATATTCCATGGATCGTTTTTGGAAACCTCATCCAGGTTTGGACAATAAGTCAAGTAGCAAAATAAGAGAGCAAATACATAATTAAAAGAAATAATCTGCACCGGATTACAATTGTAATGACGGGTTAATTTAAAAATTATCCCAACTGTCACACTGCAAATAATACTTAAAATCAGAAACAACATACTCCTTTTTTCTGCAAAAATAATATTTTAAAATCATTCAAAAAAAAGTCCGCACAGATGATAAATCCTCCGGACAAATATTTAATTTCTATATACCCGTTGGTTGAAATAGATAAAATAGCTTCATTTAAGGATTAAATCTAATTTGATCTGCGAAAATCCTTTAAAATCTGCGTGAAATACTTTTGCGTATTAATTTTTCACGCAGATTTACACAGATTAAAGCAGATTTAGACAGATTTATATCTAAGTTGATGCGACAGAATTGAAAAAAAATAAATTTCACCCAACCGGTTTCTATATTTTAATTTTTAGCTCCTACTATACTTTTTTGCTTCCTGGAAAAAATATGGTGTGAATTGAAAACAAGTACAGCCATAAAAATAATACTGTATGCCAGGATATGCAATGGCGTAATTTTCTCTTTATAAACGAAACAAGCCAGCCCAAAAGCAATCATTGGATTGATATTCAGCAACATTCCGACTGTTGAAGAATTGATTCCCGATAGTGCATATAAATTCAGGAACAATGGTATAATTGTAAAAAATATGGCTATCGTTTCAATACAAAAATAAAAAGTGAACTCTGTAGGTACAGGACCACTATACACCGGATAAAACGGCAATAAAAATAAAGCCGCCAATGTAATATGAAATGTCAGTACAATAAACGTATCAAAACCTTTATTCACACGCTGACTTACTAAGTAACAAGCATATGTAAATCCGATAATGATGCTAAAAAACATATCCATAATATCAGTATAGGATAACAACAAACAGCCTGAAATACTTAATCCAACTGCGAGCCATTGTGTTTTTTTCAGTTTTTCATGTAAAATAAAATAGGCCAGCAAAGTTGTTAAAATGGGACAAACCAAATAAGCCAGCGAAGTCGCTTTTACACTAACATGATTCATGACATAAATAAAAGTAAACCAGTTTGCCATCAGAAAAAAGCTTCCTCCAATGTTTAATAAAATGGTTTTCCTTTTTCCTGAAGGGGATAAAGTACTGAAAATCTCAATCGTTTCCTGTACTTTTTTTCTTCTAAAAGCAAATGAAATCAACAGCATTAAAATACTGCAGCTAAAAACACGATAGAATAAAATATCCAGCGAAGCATATTCATGTATTGGTTTTAGCACAAGGCTGAAAAAACCCCAGGTCGTGTAAGCTGTAATCGCAGCTAAATAATATTTTGTTGTTTTCATGGGATTTTTTGTTTGATATTTTGATACAGCAAATTTCATAAAAATAAAACAGCAACACAGATACAGTTTTTGTAAATTGCAGCAGAACAGTTTTTTTTATGAAAAATTCAAATTATCTCTATTTACAGTTTGCGGATGTTATCGAAAAACAAATAAAGTCGGGTCTTTTAAGCGTTGGGGACAAACTTCCCTCAATCAGGGAAGCCTGCGCCGAAACAGGCTACAGCATGAGTACCGTGAGCAAAGCGTATTACGAAATTGAAAGCCGTTCGTTAATCGAATCAAGACCGCAATCAGGTTATTATGTAAGTAATATTTCGGCAAGAAGCGTTCCTGAGCCAACTCCCAGCTCACCTATTCTGACCACTCAAAATATTGACCGTGAAGATTTAATCGATCTGGTTTACGGAAATATGACCAATACGAAAGTTACCATGCTTTCGCTGGGATTTCCATCCAATGAACTTTTCCCTATAGCGAAACTAAATAAAGGCATGATTCAGGCAATGCGACAGTTACCCAACAGCGGAACCAGTTATGAAGAAATGCTAGGCAATGTTAATCTTAGAAAAGAAATTGCCCGCTGGTCATTTAACTGGGGCGGTACTTTAACCGAAGAGGATATTATTACCACTCCGGGTTGTGTGAGTGCTATTTCGCATTGCTTGATGGCCATAACAAAACCGGGCGATACAATTATTACAGAAAGTCCGGTTTATTTTGGCGTACTGCAGCTGGCCAAATCATTAGGTTTGCATGTGATGGAATTACCAACCAGCATAACTACCGGAATTGAACTGGAAGCTTTAAAAAAGGCTATTTCTTCAAAAAAAATAAAAGCCTGTGTATTAATCAGTAACTTCAGTAATCCGTCAGGAAGTATGATGCCAAACGAACATAAGGAAGAAGCCGTTCGTTTGATGGAATTACACAATATTCCGCTGATTGAAGATGATATTCATGGTGATTTGTATTTTGGCTCAGCCAGACCAACAAACTGCAAAACGTATGATAAAAGCGGAATTGTAATGTGCTGCAGTTCGGTTTCTAAAACTTTAGCACCCGGATATCGCGTGGGATGGGTTATTCCGGGGAAATTTAAAAAAGAAATTTTACGTACAAAATTATACCACACCATCTCCTCTCCTACCATTACGCATGAAGTTGTGGGTGATTTTCTAAAAAATGGGCGATATGAAAATCATCTTCGTAAAATTCGCCAGATTCTGAATCATAACTGCAATAATTATATCAACACGATTTTAGAATCTTTCCCAAAAGGTACAAAAGTTAGCCAGCCTCAGGGCGGTTTTTTCCTTTGGACAGAACTTGATAAAAAAATAGATACTGCCGAATTTTATCATTTGGCCATGAAGCACAATATCAGCATTGCACCCGGACGAATTTTCTCTTTTCAGGATCAATTTTCAAATTGCATGCGACTGAGTTTTGGCTTGCCATGGACAAATGAATTAAGACATTCCATCCAAACATTAGGCAAACTGGCTCAGCAAACTTTATAAGTACTTTGCATAAAAAATAAAACCGGACAGTACAACTACTTACTGTCCGGTCAACAATTAAAACCAAGAATTAATTTACAACACGTAATAAGCGTTACTGTCCGCTTTTTTTGATTCTTCTTTTAAATCAAATTCTTTAATGATATCGAATTCACTTTGATATTCATTCAGCATTTGTTTAATATTTTTTTCGATTGTATTTGCAATAGTCGTAACAGGCGTATCTGTTGGTCTGTTTTCGAAAGGATCCTGCAAATGAATCGCCATTTTTTCGATTAAAAAGAAAGCTCCGGCAATTGCCGTAATTAATGGAATTGCAAACCAGCTCAATACACTTGTTAAGCCAAAAGGCAGTAATAAAATAAATAAGCACAGTGTTAATCGAATATACATACTATAGGTTGTTGGGAAAATAGTATTCTTAATTCGTTCACATTTACCCATTTCATCACATAATCTCGAAAGTGTATTGTCAATTTCTACTTGTTGATACATATTAATACGCTTATCGTTTTTTGCATTTCGAAGATCTCTTGCATGCAGCATCAAAATAGCATTTGGTACGTTTTGGTGATTTTTTATATACTTTATTTCTTCTTCACTCAAAAGGCCTTTAAGCGGTTTTATCGCATCCCTGTTTCGAAGTGACTGACCTAAACTATAACACCATGCTATCTGTCTTTTGGCAAAATTCTCCTTAAATTCACTGGCCTCAACAGAAAAATCAGGGTCTTTATAAAATGTCAGTACCTGACGAATTAACGTTCTTGAATCATTTACAACAGCTCCCCACACAATTCTGGCTTCCCACCATCTGTCATAAGCCTGGTTTGATTTAAAAGCTAATAACAACGATATAATAGTTCCAATCATGGTTGGAATAGCTATTGGAATATCTACGGGAAGCGTAACAAAATAGTGGTGAAAAACCTCAAATACTATAGTGTAGGCTGCTACAAGTCCAAGTTCTACTTTAATTTTCCCGAGAACGTACTTCATTGGTATTCTTTTCTTTAATAACATATTTTCGGTTTTAAATTAATATTGAGTCCTTAGTGATTAGTCCTTAGTAATTAGCTTTGTAGTTATTTCATATTGCCCCGAAACACTAATCACTTTTTACTAATTACTCTTCACTAAAACAATTAAACCAGCTCTTCGTATAATGAAAGTACCGGAAGTCCCAGTTTCTCATTAATATGCTGTTTTTTTACTTTTTTGAATTTGATTTTTTCTCCTTTGCGGGTTTCAACTAATAAATCAATCTCGTATTTTGAAATTGCTTCAGATAAAGGAGCTATATTTTCGTAATCTTCAGTTTTTGAAGCCTGACTTACAATTTCATAAGAAAAATTTTCATTAAGAAACTGCTGAACATCTTTTACATGCACATTAGCGCTGCTGGTTTCTATATAAAGTGCTTTACTGAAATCTTTGAATTGTTCGTTACCCAAATGCAGAATAGGGCATTTTTGATTTCCTGCTAATTGTACCAGATATTGGTGGATACGTTTGGTTTCCTGTTTATAAGAATGTGGCAGAATAACTAATTTTATAGAGAAATTTTCAATCACCCTTCTAAAAATAGGTAATGAAAGTCCGTATTGATTATGGATTTTAAGTTTGCAGTTTTTAGTATGATCAATCAAATATCTGCATGTTGCTAAAACTTCTTCCTGACTTTTAGTAAGTCCGGTTCGCATTACACGCAAAAAATGAGAGGATGAAAATGAATCCGGCGTTTCGGCAACCATCATCAAAATAATTTCACACTCCGATTTTTTTGACTGGCTGATTGCCGATTTTACAGCAGAAATTGTATCGTCTTTTAAAGTCGTAGGTATCAGGAAATTTTTCATATGTATAATCTTTTAGTTTATACAGACAAAATAACAACCTGATAATTAGAGAGGTCTTAATTTAAAATTAGAATTTTCTAAGATTCAACATTAGAATTTTTAATGTTCTTCTTTTTGTCTTTTGATTTTTTAAAAATAATCGTTACAATCGTGCCTTTATTCTGTTCCGATTGTACTTGTATTTCTCCATCATGCATGCGGATGATTTTGGAAGCCAAAGGAAGCCCCAAGCCATAACCGATATATTTTGCTGCAATTTTACCACGGAAGAAAGGTTCGTATAAGTGCGGAATATCTTCTGGCGGAATGCCGATGCCAATATCATTTATCGAAATTTTAATCGCATCATTATTTGCGGAAAGCGTTACAAAAACCTCATTATTATCAGAATATTTTACACCATTGGTAATAATATTATTGATTGCCAGCTCTAAAAGTGGCTTGTTACACGCAATTAACAGCAAATTAGAGTCTGTTGGGGCAAAATTAAGTTTAATACTAACCCGGTTGTCCGGAAAAATCTTGTCCAAATCTGATTTTACCTCCAACAACAATTCATCGATTCGGGCAATATCCAAAACCTGTTTATTGCCATCGTAACCTGTCTGAGTGAGTTTAAGTAGACTTTCTGTAAGGTTGCCTAATTTAGATGCCTGACTATAAATATTTTCTAAAGACTGAACATATTCTTCTTTTTCACGCTCTTTTAAAAGCATAATTTCAGCTTCGGCAATTATAGTTGTAATAGGCGTTTTTAATTCATGGGATGCATTATTGATAAAATTTGCCTGGATTTCAAAAGAGGTTTCCAGCCGGTCTAACATATCGTTAAAAGTATGTGTTAGGTCTGAAATTTCATCTTCGTTTTTAACTTCTGGTAATCTGTTATGAAGATTTGATGCGCTGATTCTGTTTACTTCTTTAGTAATTCTGGCTACCGGGTTAATGACACGCTTTGCAAGGAAGCGTCCTAATATGAAAGCCAGAAATATAAATCCGATACCTCCGAAAAGTAATATTTTTACAATGTAAACGGTTGTGGTTTTTCCTCTACGGTCACGAGCACCAACAATTACAATGTATTTTTGATTTCTTTCTGTAAAAACCTGCCCCAGATAATATTTACTGTTAATTTCAAAATAATCTTTTCCGGTTTTTAGAATATTGGAATAAAATTCATTCGGCAGATTCAGTTTTGTATTGTAATCAAAACTATTCGCACTGTTTATTTTAAGAACATATTCTTCTTCTTCGATAAGTTCTTCGAGTCCGTTTTTCTTTAAATTACTGTAATATTTTATTTTTTCAGGATCATGCTGAAAATGAATAGAAGCCACAATTTTGGATCGGTCTTCGAGCCTTTTTAAGAAATGGTAGCGGTTATTTTCCCTGAATAAAACGAATACTATGACACTCAATAGTAAAGTACTAAAGGTAGAAAGTGCTACGTAAGTAAAAGTAATTCTTTTCCTGATATCCATTTATAGCTGTATAACGTAACCTAAACCTTTCATGGTATGAATAAGTTTAGTTTTGTAAGGTTTATCTATTTTTTTTCTTAAATAGGTGATATAAACATCCACAACATTGGTATTCATATCAAAATTGATATCCCAGACATTATCTAAAATCTGATCTCTGGATACAATTCTGCCCGTATTCTTTGCTAAATAATATAATAATTTAAATTCCTTGGCCGTTAAAACAATCGGTTCGCCATCGCGTTTTACTGTTTTGGCTTTGCCGTTTATTTCGAGATCACCAATTATTATCGTATCCATTTTTTCCGTATCCTGATTGGCTCTTCGGTTTAAGGCATTGACCCTTGCATCGAGTTCTCCAAATTTAAATGGCTTCACCAGATAATCATCCGCACCCGCATTGAGTCCGGTTACAATATTTTCTGAAGTCCCAAGCGCTGTTAAAAGCAAAATTGGAACGAAATTTTTGGCGGCACGCAATCTTCTGCAAATTTCAATTCCGTTAATATCCGGCAACATTACATCCAAAACTACTACATCAAAAGTATAATTATGAATCATCTCTAATGCTGTAGTACCGTCAAGGGCCACGCTGACATCGTTATTATTTTCAGCGAATCCTTTACGTAAAATAGAAAGCAGATTTGGCTCGTCTTCAACTATGAGTAATTTCATCAGAATATGTGTATTGAAACAAAAATAAGCATTGAATCGCAAAATAGGTTACTAAACTTAAAATAAAAAAACCTGACAACATTGCTGTTATCAGGTTTTTAAAATTTTATCAATTATAATTTACTAATATAACTTCCGTACATATCTTTAAACTGATGTCCGGTTGCAAAACGGTCTTTGCTTAGTTTTTTATACTCTACCAACGCCCATAAAACAAATTCTTTCATGAAATAAAGATCCTTTTTATCCAGTTGTGGCTGGTATTTTTTGATCAGAACATCCAAAGGAGTTACTTCATCTAATATAGCCTGATATTCAGCGTCTGAAGCTTCATCTAACAATTCGAAACCGCTTTCTGCAAAAAACCATTCTATTAAATCAGAATAAGGTGTTTTCTCTCCGGGTTTTTCTAATTTTTCAATTTTCGGAAAGTAATCTGCAAACAACGTTTTAATTGCAGAACCAATTAAATTCTGTGCTACCGCAGCAGCTCCCTCCTGCTCCCCTTCGTAAACCAATTCTACTTTTCCGGTAATAGCCGGAATGATTCCGATAAAGTCTGATAAGCGAAGTGTAGTTTTCTCAGCACCAGAAATTAAAGCACGTCGTTCTGCAGTACTTATTAAATTTTCAAAAGCTGTAATACTCATTCTGGCACTTACACCACTTTTATTGTCTATATATTCGCTTTCACGGGCTTCAAAACTAATTTGTTCTAAAATATCCCTTGCCAGACCCGGAACATAAACAGTGTCTGCCTGGTTTTGATCTAATTTAGACTCCTGCTCTGTAATGGTTCTGGCAACAGCTACACTTTCCGGATAATGTGTCAGGATTTGAGATCCAATTCTGTCCTTTAAAGGCGTTACAATACTTCCACGATTGGTATAATCTTCCGGATTTGCCGTAAAAATAAACTGCATATCAAGCGGCATTCTCAATTTAAAACCACGAATCTGAATATCGCCTTCCTGTAAAATATTAAATAGTGCAACCTGAATTCTGGCTTGTAAATCCGGTAATTCATTGATCACAAAAATACAGCGATTCGCTCTCGGAATCATTCCGAAGTGAATTACGCGATCATCGGCATACGAAAGTTTTAAGTTTGCTGCTTTTATTGGGTCAACGTCTCCGATCAAATCGGCTACTGTAACATCTGGTGTTGCCAGTTTTTCGAAAAAACGCTCGTTCCGGTGCAACCACGAAATTGGAGTCTCATTGCCTTTCTCTGCAATTAAATCTTTCGCAAAACGGGAAATCGGATTCAGCGGATCATCATTAATTTCTGAGCCTTCAACAAACGGAATATACTCGTCTAATAATTCGATCATTTTACGTGCCAGGCGTGTTTTTGCCTGCCCGCGAAGTCCTAGTAAATTGATGTTATGACGAGAGAGGATGGCACGTTCCAGTTCAGGAATTACGGTATTTTCAAATCCGTGAACTCCTTCAAAAACAGGCTTGCCGGATTTGATTTTTTCACGAAGATTGTTTCTTAACTCATCTTTTATACTCGTACTTTTATATCCTGCAGCTTTTAACTGACCTAATGTTTTTATATTGTTTATTTCCATTTTTTATTGAAATATCGATTGTTGTTTAATTATATGGATTGTTTTAGATGCACTGCTGTACAATCTCTACAGGAAAATCTTTAAACCTTTGAAACTTATTTAACTCTCTTTTTCCTATTCGTTTCATAATCTTCAAAAATCATTTCTCCAAGACCTTTCAGTCCGGTGTAAAATGCTTTTCCCTGATTGGCTTCGGTAAAATGATTTACAAATCGCTGCAAATAAGGATCCCTGGCAATCATAAAAGTCGTAATCGGGATATGTAATTTTCTCGCCTGCTGTGCCTGAGTGTAACATTTATCCACAATATACTCATCCAGACCATTGCTGTTCATATAATAAGAACCATCACGCTCGCGCACACAGCTTGGCTTCCCGTCTGTAATCATGAAAATCTGTTTGTTGGTATTTCGCTTTCTACGTAAAATATCCATCGCTAACTGCAATCCTGCAACGGTATTGGTGTGATAAGGCCCAACCTGAAGATACGGTAAATCTTTAATCGGAATTGTCCATGCATCGTTTCCGAAAACCAGAATGTCTAATGTATCTTTTGGATAACGGGTTGTAATTAATTCGGCCAAAGCCATGGCAACTTTTTTTGCCGGAGTGATTCGGTCTTCGCCATACAAAATCATACTGTGACTGATGTCGATCATCAAAACCGTACTCATTTGTGCTTTGAATTGTGTTTCTTCAACAACCAGATCATTCTCGGTCAGCATGAAACTTTCAACGCCGTTATTGATTTGTGCGTTTCTGAGACTTTCTGTCAATGAAATACGCTCTAAACCATCACCAAAATTAAATTCACGAAATTCTCCAGTATGCTCGTCACCGTTTCCGGCATGTTTGGTTTTATGATTACCGTTTCCGGCACGTTTTAAATTCCCGAAAATCTGATCTAAAGCCTGTTGCCTGATAGCGCGTTCTGTTTTTGCCGTGATTCCAAAACCAGATGTACCGTCAGGTTTTGCTTCGTCTTTTATATAACCTTTCTTTTTTAAATCGTCGATAAAATTATCAATCGTGTAGTTTTCGTCGGTTAGCTTATATTCTTTATCCAGCTCCCGAAGCCAGTCTATAGCTTCATCAAAATCACCCGAAGTATGAGTAATCAGTTCTTTGAAAATACCAAAAAGCTTTTCAAACGGAGACTGAAAAGGTGCTTCGTAAGTCTTAAAGTAAAAACCTTTTTTAAATTCGTTTTTCATGATTCTAAAATTAATCTTTTTTGAAACTATGAAAAAAGAAACAGTTATTAATTTTTAGTTAAAGTATTGATTAAAACCACTAGAAATCAACGATAATACTGACGAGTATTCAAATTCCATCCAGATAAAACCACTCACCATTTTCAAATTTAAAAGTTGAAAACTCATGATGAATTTGCGATTTTTGATTTTCATCCAAAAAATAGGCATTAAACTCCACCTTATTCTCCGTGTAAAATAAGATTTCAAGTTGGCGCCATTTATTACTTGTTGCCCATTTCAGAATTTCAGCTTTTGAGTACTGTTTTCTTTCAGAAATATAAGTAGTTTCCAAAAGGTAATCGGCATTATGAGTGGCATAAGCTGAATATCTGGAGCGCATCAAAGCCAGGGCTGTTGGTGCTTTTTGATTATTCTGAAGGTATAATCCGCAACATTTCTCAAAAGGCAATCCTGTATCACAGAAACACGTTTTATTCTCCATCAACTGGTTCTTCTCCATTAATTTTTACATGAAGCTGATTCAGTAAAACCTGATATCGGGTTATTTCACGCACTTCTTCATCTTCTTCAGCAAAATCAATCATTTCATCCAGAACTTCACTTACTTCAAGCAGTTTATTATTAGCTTCTCTGTTATTTTGTGCAGCAATCAAATCAATAATTTCCTGTACACTTGCCTTTAAAGTTTCGAATTTATTACTCATATATTTTGTTTGTTTGTTTTGTTTCAGGTTTCAGGTTTTACATTCATGACGTTAACTTGCGACGTGAAACTTGAAACTATTTTTTATCACTCTTCGTTTTTATTTTCGTTAAACTTTTTTACGATTTCCTTCAGCTTTTCTTTACGGGCAATTTCAGCTTGTTTCGCTTTTGCCTGGGTTTTATGCAATTTATCGTTATGTTTTTTAATGTTTCTTTCGTTATTGCGGCCCATTATATTTCTCTTTTTATTTGTTCTAAAGTTTTCTCAGTAAAAATTAATTCATTGATCATTTTTTTTCTCAAATCATGAATATCATCGTAATCAAAATATTTTGCCCAGGAAGTCAATTGTTGGAGATTCCTGATTTGCTTTAATCTTTTTGTTGTTTCAAAGCTGGTTCTTAAAATTGCTTTACCATCATATTGCGGATTATTTTTGTGTTCATAATTCGCCAGATTATTTTCGAAATCAGCTTTAATATAATACAATTTTTCCTGTGGATTATCTGCATAAAATTCTTCCCATTTAGCAAACCCAATTTTCGTTTTAGATTCCGTTTCAGGATTTCGCGCTATCAGACGCCATTTACTGTTTGCGAGCCTTCCCCAGTGGTTCGAAACACGATACATTCCTTCTTCAGTATAATAGTAAGTACTTCCGGCTTTACTTTCGAACTGCTTTTTCAAACCTTCAATTTGATCTGGAAGCACTTCCCTAAAAACACAGAACGTATTTTTAAAAGAATTAGGATGTGGCTTATAATTTTTCTGCATATGCAAATATACGCACATTACAGCGAACTGCCTAAAACATTAATTTCTTACCTTTGTCTCTTAATTTTCAAAATAAAAAATCATGTCTAAAGATTCGCAACAAAAAATGCCTCAAAAAGGAGTTTTTACAGGTATTATCGAAAAAGATGAAAACAATAATTATTTCTGCGGTACCTATCTCTTAGACTACAAAATGGTTCAGGCAAAATTTAAAGAGGGTGATTGGATTACAATAAAATCTGTTATTGAAAACCCAAGTGATATGAGCTATAAACAATATCCTAAAAAATCAAGAAACTTCGACAAAGCCAACCATAAACCGGAATAATTTTGTTTCTGGTTTTTGTTGTTTCATTTTACAGGTAAGACATTTTAAATGGCTATTACACGTGATTTAAATAGTATGTTCGCAAAGTTTTGTATTGATAAAGCTTTGGGAACTTTTCTTTTTTATTAAGCCGCTAAAAACCTTAGCGTTGTCTGCAGTTAAAAACAACCTGGCAATAACAGTTAACATTTTAATAAACCAACTTTCCCGAATATTTTTTAGATGAAAACTAAAAAGTTAAAAAAAAGTGTACCTTTGCAAAAAATTTGTCGATTTGAACTAACTAATATCGATTTCAAACTAATAGACAAGTAGTTACCTTTTATTTATGAAAAAAATAGTTGAATACCGTAAGTTACTAAACGTAGAGAAAACTGTAGAGCTAAAAGATTTAAAAACCATTTATCGTAATGCGATGAAAGAAGCTCACCCTGACAAATTTCAGGGAGATGATGCTGGTTTAAAAGCTGCAGAAGAAAAAAGCAAAACGATCATTGAAGCTTACCACTTTTTAGTAAGCATACATCCAGATACCATTAAGATTAACTTACCTGAGTACACAGAAACAATTTCAACTTGTACCATTACAGATTTCAAATTTGTGGAAGGGCGTTTAATTATTGATTTTTCTAATGGAAGCGTTTACGAATATATTAGCGTTCCTAAAGCTACTTATGTAAAAATGGTAAATGCAGATTCTCCAGCCAGATTTGCAAAAAGACACATTTTGAACTCTTTTACATGGAGAAAGAAAACAAATCAGGAATAAAATTCCATTATATATTATTTTAAAAGCATTCTGATGACAGAATGCTTTTTTTATGCTCAAAAACACCAAATTGTTTAATTTGATTCTGAATAGCGAAAGAATTATTTGTTTTACCAGGTTTCAGAAACCAGTAAATACTTAGCTACAAGCCTTTTAAAATAAATAAAACTATAACAAAATTTTAGGTAGTAAAATTATTGATGTTCTATATTTTTAAATACTTTTGTTGCGCAAATCAATTAACTAATTAATTTTTTATAATGAAAAAAATATTTTTTTTACTTACCGCTTCTGCAGCGATAATTTCTTGCAGCAAAGTTAAAGACGGAGAATTCCTTATTACAGGAACTGCAAAGGGAATTGAGAACGGAAAAACAATAATCCTTCAGGGGCAGGATCCAACAACAATGGCTGTTTTACCATTAGATACTGTAAAAGTTGAAAATGGAAAATTTGAAATAAAAGGAAAAGTTACTGAACCTGCTTTTCACACTTTAGTAATTCAGGATTTACAAGGCCCAATTCCGTTTATCTTAGAAACCGGTGAAATTAAAATTGAAGTGGATAAAGACAGTATTCATAAATCAAAAATTTCAGGAACTTACAGTAATGATGAGTATGTTAAGTTCAACGAAGATGTCACAAAAGTTCAAAAAAGACTAATTGACTTTCAGAAAAAAAATACTCAGGCTATGCAGACTGCTCAACAAAAACAAGATACAGCTGTTATCAATGGTTTAATGAAAGAATATATGGCTATTCAAACTGATGTTCAGGCTGAATCTAAAAAGAAATATACTGCTTACGCTGAAACACATCCAAAATCATTTATTTCAGTTTTAATTGTTCAAAGTCTGATCAATGACCCAAGTTCTGATTTCAAAAAAACAGAAGGCTTATACAACTCTCTAGACGAGTCTTTAAAAAATACTAAGCCAGGAAAAGCAATTAAAGAAAAAATTGGCCAAATGAAATTGCCTGCAGTAGGTGCATCAGCTCCACCTGTTGGCAGCGCTAAATGAAGGTCAGATTTTTCAGCTCCTAACCCAGAAGGAAAAACAGTATCACTTAAGGAAAGTTTAGGAAAAGTAACAATTGTGGATTTTTGGGCTTCATGGTGCGGACCATGCAGAAAAGAAAATCCTAATGTGGTAGCCATTTACAAAGAACTTCATTCAAAAGGGCTAAACATCATTGGTGTTTCACTAGATAAGGAAGCATCAGCCTGGAAAGAAGCCATTGCAAAAGACAATTTAACCTGGACACACGTTTCTAACTTGAAATTCTGGGATGAACCAATTGCAAAGCAATACGGTGTTGAATCTATCCCTGCAACCTTTATACTTGATTCATCAGGCAAGATCGTTGCACAAGACCTAAGAGGTCCTGAATTAAGAGCAAAAGTTTTAGAACTTTTAGGAAAATAAGTAAAATACAATACAAACAAAAAAACTCCGGATTTTCATCTGGAGTTTTTTTGTTTGTATACTTAAAAAGTAATTTATTTTATTACTTTACAAATTCAATTTTTTGAGCTTCTTCTTCGTTTACGCTATCAAAGAATCCTTGTTCATTCATCCAGTCATCACTAAATACTTTGCTCATATAACGAGAACCATGATCAGGGAATATAGCAATAATATTACTGTCTTTAGTAAACTCGCCTTCTTCTGCGTATTGTTTAATGGCCTGCATTACTGCACCCGAAGTATACCCAACAAACAATCCTTCTTTACGTGTAATTTCCCTTGCGGTATGAGCACTTTCTTCATCCGTTACTTTCATAAACTTATCGATAATATCGAAATCAGTTGCTGAAGGAATTAAATTCTTACCTAAACCTTCAATACGGTACGGATAAATTTCTTTAGTATCAAATTCTCTTGTTTCGTGGTATTTTTTCAAAACCGACCCAAAAGCATCAACACCTAAGATTTTAATGTTTGGATTTTGCTCTTTTAAGTATTTTGCAGTTCCTGAGATTGTTCCTCCTGTTCCGCTACAAGCAATTAAGTGTGTAATCTGACCTTTGGTTTGCTGCCAAATTTCCGGTCCGGTAGTATTGTAATGCGCATCAATATTTAACTGGTTAAAATATTGATTAATATAAACAGAACCTTTTGTCTCTTCATGCAAACGTTTTGCAACATTATAGTAGGATCTTTCATCATCTGCTGAAACGTGAGCCGGGCAAACATATACTTTTGCCCCTAAACTCCTCAACATATCAATTTTATCTTTGGATGATTTTGAACTTACTGCCAATATGCAGTTGTAGCCTTTTATAATGCTCACCATAGCCAAACTAAAACCTGTGTTTCCGGATGTCGTTTCGATTATGGTATCACCTGGAGACAAAATCCCTCTTCTCTCTGCTTCTTCAATGATATATAATGCTATTCTATCTTTTGACGAATGTCCCGGATTAAAAGCTTCTACCTTTGCGTAGAAATTGCCTTCTAGCCCTTCGGTGACTTTATTTAGCTTAATAAGTGGGGTGTTACCTATTAACTCTAAAACATTATTATAAGCATTTATTTCTTCTTTCATAAAAAAATAGTTAATCAAGGTAATTTTTTGATAACCCCGATAGGTTGCAAATTTAACAAAAAATTTCTAATTAGCTTTGAATTTTCTCTAAATCTAATAAAAAACTAAATTCCTTTGCTAAGTCTTTTAAAGCCTGAAAACGTCCTGAAGCCCCTCCATGACCAGCATCCATATTAGTATCCAGAAACAATACATTATCGTTTGTTTTTAGATTTCTAAGTTTTGCCACCCATTTAGCAGGCTCCCAGTACTGAACCTGAGAATCATGTAATCCGGTAGAGACATACATATTAGGATATTTTTGCTCTTTTACATTATCATACGGCGAATAGGATAACATATAATCATAATATTTTTTATTGTTTGGGTTGCCCCATTCGTCATATTCCCCTGTTGTCAATGGAATACTATCATCAAGCATAGTTGTCACAACATCTACAAAAGGAACCTGAGCAATAACCCCGTTGTATAATTCCGGTGCCTCATTCGCTATAACTCCCATCAAAAGTCCTCCTGCAGAGCCTCCTTCTGCATACAAATGTTTCGCAGAAGTATATTTCTCGTTTATTACAAATTTAGAGCAATCGATGAAATCTGTAAAGGTATTTTTCTTTTTTAACAGTTTTCCATCTTCGTACCATTGTCTTCCTAAGTCTTCACCTCCCCTTACATGAGCGATTGCGTACACAAATCCGCGGTCAAGTAAAGAAAGCCTTGTTGAAGAAAAATAAGTTTCCATCGTAATCCCATAAGATCCATATGCATAAAGCAGCAACGGATTTTTACCATCTCTCTCCAATCCTTTTCGATAAACCATCGAAATTGGGATTTTCACGCCATCTCTGGCAGTTGCCCAGACTCTTTCTTCGATGTAATTGTTTTTATCAAATTTCCCTCCTAAAACCTCTTGTTCTTTTAAGATTTCTTTGGTTTTGGTTTTCATATTAAAATCAATTACAGATGATGGTGTTGCCAGTGATTGGTAGCTATAACGCAATACATCTGTATCAAAATCAATATTGGTTGTGGTATAAGCATTATAGGTTTCGCTTCCAAAAGGCAAATAATAATCTGGTTCACCATTCCACGGCATTATCCGGATGTGATTTAATCCATTCGAACGCTCTTCTACAACTAAGTAATTTTTGAATATTTCGATATCTTCCAATAAGACATCTTCACGATGTGGAATAAGGTCTTTCCAGAATTTTTTTTCGGTTCTGTTTTCAGGCGTTTTCATCAGCTTAAAATTCGTCGCCTTGTCTTTATTCGTCAAAATATAAAATGAATCTTCGTAATGAGAAATACTATATTCTAAACCACGAACACGAGGCTGAAACACTTCAAATTCACCATCGGGATTATCAGAGTTTAAAATTCTGTATTCCGTTGTTAAAGTACTCCCTGAACCAATCACTATATATTTTCTGGATTTTTCTTTGCTTATCGAAACACTAAATGTATCATCGGTTTCATTGAAAACCAAAGCATCCGCTGCAGAATCTGAATTTAATTTATGTCTGAATACTTTATCTGACCGCAAGGTTACTTCGTCTTGTCTGACATAGAAAATAGTAGTATTATCATTTGCCCAAACTGATTCCCCGGTTACATTTTCGATTTTCTCGGGCAGGATTTCTCCGGTTTCCAAATTTTTAATCTGAATGGTGTAAATTCTTCTTCCTACAATATCAACACTAAAAGTGGCAAATTTGTTATCCGGACTTACACTTAAGCCTCCTAATTTAAAATACGCATGACCTTTTGCCAATTCGTTACAATTGAACATAATCTCTTCTTCAGCAGAAAGACTTCCTTTTTTTCTTGAGAAAATGGGATAATCCTGTCCTGTTTCAAAACGGGTAATATAATAATAACCATTGTAAAAGTAAGGAACAGACGAATCATCTTCTTTAATTCTTGCTTTCATTTCCTCATACAAAGATTCCTGTAAATCTTTTGTATGTGCAGTCATTTTTTGATAATAATCGTTTTCCTTATTCAGGTAATCAATAACTTCAGGATTCTCTCTGTCATTTAGCCAGAAATAATTATCGATGCGGGTTTCTTTATGCTTTTTTAATAATTTTGGAATTTCTTTTGCTTTTGGAGCTACTATATCGTTTAGCATTTATTTAATTAGGCATTAGTTTTTAAATATAAAGAGCAAAAATAACACAATCACAACAGAACGAAAATTAATTTTTTCATAAAATATTCTATTGTTTTCATATAGCAATATACTAATTTTGTATGAAATAATTTAAAATAAGCAAAAATGGATTTAATGGGAATGATGGGCAAACTTAAAGAAACCCAGCAAAAAATTGAAGATACAAAAAAACGCCTGGATACTGTTTTAATTAACGAACAAAGCGCTGACGGATTATTGAAAATTACTATTACAGCCAGCCGAAAAATAAAAACAATTTCTATCGATGATTCATTACTTGAAGATAAGGAACAGTTAGAAGATTATTTAATTGTAACCCTGAATAAAGCTATCGAAAAAGCAACAAGCGTAAACGAGCAAGAACTTGATGCAGTTGCAAAAATGGATATGCCGATGATTCCCGGAATGGATAATCTTTTTAAGTAAAAAGTTAAAAACGTTTCAGGTTTCAGGTTTCAAGTTAATCGCAATGCGAACCTGAAACCTGAAACTAAACTTAAAACTTCTGAAGTGTATCCATCACATAAGTGTGCATAACTTCTTTATAATCCAAATGAGTAACAATTCGAAGTTTATTGCTTCCCATTGAACTTATTAAAATATTCTTCTGTTTCAATTTTTCTATTAAAAGCTGATCACTGTAACCTTCAGCCAATGAAAAAATCAAAATATTAGTTTCAACTGGCTCGATCGCAGCCACCCATGGTTTTGTTTTTAAAACTGATGCAATTTCCTTAGCTCTTCGATGATCTTCGGCCATTCGTTCAATATTATGCGCTAAGGCATATAATCCTCCGGCGGCTAAATAACCAACCTGACGCATTCCGCCTCCCAATATCTTCCTGATTCTTAACGCCCTGTGAATATCTGCTTTGGTTCCCAGTAAAATAGAACCTATCGGAGCCCCTAAACCTTTTGACAAACAAACTGAAATAGTATCGAAAATCGCTCCAAATTCTTTCGGATTTTGTCTTTTTGCGACCAAGGCATTCCAAATTCTGGCGCCATCTAAATGAAACTTTAAATTATTGGCATCACAAACTTTTTTTATTTCTCTTAAATCTTCTAATTCATAGCAGGCACCGCCCCCTTTATTCGTAGTGTTTTCTACACAAACCAAAGTCGTTAACGGACTGTGATAAAACTCGGGATCATTTATGGCTGCAGCGACCTGAGCAGCATTTATCATACCACGGTCTCCATCCAGCAAACAGCATGATACGCCACTATTGAAAGAAACACCCCCACCCTCATAGTTATAAATATGCGCATATTTATCAGCAATTAATTGTTCTCCAGGCTGCGTATGCAGTTTAATTGCGGTTTGATTTGCCATAGTTCCTGAAGGAAAAAAAAGTCCAGCTTCCATTCCAAAAAAATCAGCCACCCTGGTTTCTAATTCGATAACCGTCGGATCTTGTCTGTATACATCGTCGCCAACATGAGCGTTGAACATATACTGCAGCATTTCGTATGAAGGTTTGGTAATGGTATCGCTAATTAAATTTATTTCCATATTCTAAAAACTATATCTTATTTTTGTACAGCAAAATTACGTATTACTGTTAGTTATTAGCTGCGAGTTTTAATAAATTTTAACTTGTACCAAATTAACGTAATATTTGTAAAAAACATATAAAACTATTATTAATTTATGACAACAGCCGAACAAGTAAAAGGTATTGTGGAGCGCCTTGGTGCGTTGAGGAGGTATCTTTGACGTTGATGCCAAGCTAATCGAAATTGCAAACGAAGAAGAAAAAACTTTTGCTCCTGATTTTTGGAACAAACCAAAAGAAGCAGAAATAATTGTAAAAAATCTTCGAAACAAGAAAAAATGGATTGAAGATTATAACAAAGCAGTCGAACTTACAGATGAACTCCAGCTCGCTTATGATTTTTATAAAGAAGGAGAACTTTCTGTTGAAGAGTTAGATGAAAATTACAACGCAACCCAGCTGCACATTGAGAACATCGAATTCAAAAACATGCTTTCTGACGAAGGCGACAGTTTAAGCGCTGTAGTTCAGATTACTGCCGGTGCTGGTGGAACAGAAAGTTGTGACTGGGCCGGAATGTTAATGCGTATGTACATGATGTGGGGAGAAAGTTATGGGTATAAAATAAAAGAACTTAACTTTCAGGAAGGTGATGTTGCCGGTATCAAAACTGTAACATTAGAATTTGAAGGTGATTATTCTTTTGGTTACCTAAAAGGAGAAAACGGGGTACATCGTTTGGTTCGAATTTCGCCTTTTGACAGTAATGCCAAACGTCATACATCATTTGTATCCGTTTATGTTTATCCGCTTGTTGATGACAGTATCGAAATTGACATTAATCCTGCCGATATTGAAATTACAACCTCACGTTCGAGTGGTGCGGGAGGACAGAATGTAAATAAGGTTGAAACCAAAGTTCAGCTGGTCCACAAACCAACCGGAATACAGATTCAGTGTTCTGAAACGAGATCTCAGCAGGACAACCGACAGCGTGCTATGCAAATGCTTCGCTCTCAATTGTATGAAATCGAATTAAAGAAACAGCAGGCCCAACGCGCCGATATCGAAGCCGGCAAAATGAAAATCGAATGGGGTTCGCAAATACGTAATTACGTAATGCAGCCTTACAAATTAGTTAAGGATGTTCGTACTGGCTATGAAACCAGTGATGTTGATGGCGTTATGAACGGAAATCTTGACCCATTTCTTAAAGCATATTTAATGATGATGGGACAAAAAGAAGAAGAATAAATAGTATTTTCAAGGTTCAGATTAAGTATTCAGGCACAGTTTTGTATTTACAATAACCTGAAGCCTGAAACTTGAAGCATTTAACTAAAAATAAAAAGTTATGATAAAATGGGCAGATGTAATTCATTTTACAAATAAAGGAAATCCAACTCCGGATAAAAGAGTGGAAAAAACGGAGGAAGAATGGAAACAATCATTGACTCCCGAAGAATTTCAGGTAACACGCCTAAAAGGAACTGAAAGATCATTTAGTTCTGAAATGTGCAGTTTATTTGAACCTGGAATTTACGAATGTAAATGCTGCGGCACTTTGCTTTTTGATGCTTCTGAAAAATTTGAATCAGGAACTGGCTGGCCGTCTTTTACTCAGCCGGTCAAAGAAAATGCAATTGCCTATCATGCCGACAAATCATACGGAATGATTCGGGTTGAAGTAGTATGTAATACCTGCGATGCGCATTTGGGTCATGTTTTTCCTGATGGACCTCAACCAAGCGGTTTACGATATTGTATTAATGCTGTTTCTCTTACCAAAGTTAAAGAGTAAAAGTAAGAAGCTACTATTAATAAAGCGATTCATCGTAAAAAATGAATCGCTTTTTTTTGTTTTAAATTTATTCCAATAAGTACAAATAAGATCGAAAATCTCTTTAGCAAAAAATATTATTTTTAAAACTTACCCTGTTAATATTTCATTTACAGGATGTTAATCTTAAAAAGCAAAATTTAGCTCATATCATTTATTTCTTCTAAGAAAATTATAGAATTAAGTTAAATAAAAGTAAGATGCCTTATTAGAAATATCCACATTAACCTACAAATTTCCCTAAACTAAAAAACATACAATTAAACATTTAATTATCAACCAATTAAACAGCAAAACACGATAAAGTATTAAAACAAAAATCCTTCATTAGCTATCAGCTTTTAAATAACCAAACATTAACACATAATTAATAATTTACCAAACAATTATCAATTCAATTATTTAAATGTTAAAAAAAATAATTTTAAAGCTTTTAATTAAAAATATATTTGAAAAACTTCAAAACAGGATTAGGTAATTTAAATCTAATTTATTTTATTTGGCAAAAATTAATCCTTAATCAATTTAATCCAATAAATGAAATCCTATTCAATTCAAGAAATTAACGAAGTTATAAATGGTGAAATTTACGGTAACACATCTCAAGTTATAACCGGAACTGAGCAATTAGAAAAAGCAACGAATTCTGAAATTTCATTTATAGGGAATAAAAAATACGAAAAATTTTGGGAAGCTTCAAAAGCCCCTGTAGCAGTTGTTAATGAAGACATCTCTATTGAACCCGGGAATAATCGTGCTTTCATTAAAGTTAAAAATGCTGATCTTGCCATGTCTCAAATTTTGGCACTTTTTGCTCCTCCAACTCCAATATTTCATAATGAAATTCACAGAACAGCAGTTATAGACGAAACAGCTGTTATTGGCGAAGGAACCAAAATTGGAGCGGGGTGTTATATTGGTCCAAAAGTAGAAATTGCTGCTAATGTTACTATTTATCCAAATGTTACTATTCTGGATGAATGCACAATCGGAAAAAATACTGTTATCTGGTCCGGAGCTGTAGTTCGCGAACGCTGCCATATTGGTAATGACTGTATAATTCATCCAAATGCAACCATTGGTGCCGATGGTTTTGGATTCCGCCCATGTAAAGAAAAAGGTTTGGTAAAAATTCCGCAAATTGGAAATGTAATTATTGGAAACGGAGTAGAAATTGGCGCAAATTCATGTGTTGACCGTGGGAAATTCAGTTCAACCGTTCTTGGTGATGGCTGTAAAATTGATAACTTAGTCCAAATTGGACATAACAGTAACTTAGGCAAGTTTTGTATTATGGCCGGAAACAGCGGTTTAGCCGGTTCTGTAACCTTAGGCAACGGGGTTATTATTGGCGGAAGCGCATCCATAAAAGATCATACTACTATTGGCGATGGTGCAATTGTAGGTGCCGGTTCAGGCGTTACCGGAGATATTCCTGCAGGAAAAACAATGTTGGGATATCCTGCTGTTGAAGCTCGTGATGCTTTGAAACAATGGGCAATCTTAAAAAGATTAGTTTGTGATTCTAAGAAATAATTTTAGATTTTAGATTTTAGATTTTTATAAAAAAACAGAAGCTAGCTTCTGTTTTTTACATCCATAATAGCAAAAAAATAATTTACAAGGCTTCACATTCAAAGCCTAAGATTTTCATTAAAAAAATAATCTCTTTCAATATATCGCTTTCTGATTCAAACCGCAAAATACAGTCACAATCTTCAAGATCAAAATTCCATTTAGAGTTTGGAAATAACTTATTCAACTTTGGAGTCACTTTTTTCACTTTCGAAATGTTGTCAACATTTGTCCTGAATACAAAAATCATAACTATTATTAATTTTGAATTTTACTTAAAATTTTAGAATCAATGTAAAAAGTTCCAAACGGAATTATACAGGCCAAAAGTACTTTCCATGTTATTTCTTTAAATTTCCAGTTCTGCTCTACTCCTACGCTCAAAGTATTAAAAACAAAAAGCAGAAACAAAGCTCCGTGAATCGTTCCCACAGATCTCGTTAAAAAAGGCATTTCAAAAATATATTTCATTGGCATTGCTATAAAAAGCAAAATTAAAAGAGAAGTACCTTCAAGAAATCCAATAATTCGTAATCTTCCGGTATTAGTCTGAAGTAAATTTTTCATAATTATCTAAAATAAGGTCGGTTTGCAAGTGGTGAAAAAGGCCACGGAATGGCAATAAAAATGATAAATAAAGCGATAGAGAACCACAGAAGCATGGTTTTGAATTTTTGCTCGTCAGAAAGTTTTCTTTTGGCTAAAGCCGAACCAATTGTAATAAAAACTATCCCCGTAAGCATTAAAACAATATGAATTATTCCGAAGAATGAAGCATCTAAATTTTGAATTGCTTCTTTAAAGTTTTTCCAGAAATATTTCACAACAGGACTCTGTACATAAACTAATATCCCAAAAATTAACTGAATATGGGCAATTGTAGCTGTCCAGTGCCGGATGAGATTCTCTTTTTTGGTAAAAGGAAGTTTTTGAGAGTAACCTTTGTAAGCAATGTAAATAGAATATAACAAGCTTACCAATACGAACCATCTTGTGAAAGAATGGCATTCTAATAGTGATTGATACATTGTTTTTTGATTTAGACAATGCAAATATATTTAAAAACATACCAAGTAGTATGTTTTTGAATAAAAATTATTTCAGGCTATTCAAATAGTTTTTAAACTCCTTTAAATAAACCAAATAGCATTTTTTATCATCTTGCAATTTTCCAAAATTCCGAATCCCCCAATAGCCGGACATTATAAAAAAAGCTACTTGTTCCCCGTTTACATCCTTCTTTATTAATCCGGATTTTTGAGCATTCACAACGGCTTGCACTATAGTAATTTTCCATTGGTTGACCAATTCAAGCAATGCATTGCTAAATTGATTATTCCACGGTGTCATTTCCTGGGTTAAATTTCCAACCGGACAGCCATATTTTACCTGCAAAAAAGGATCTTCAAGAAGCAAATACGAGATCATATTGTAAAAATCTTCCAGAGGATTTTCTGAATTTTCAATTGGTCTTATAAAACTTTCCAGCATGGTCGGTTTTAAAATTTCCTCGATAATAGCTACACCCATTTCATCTTTTGTTTTAAAATGGTAATAAAAAGCCCCTTTTGTAACCTGAGTGGTTGCAATAATATCATCTATACTGGTGGTTTGATATCCTTTTGAATAAATTAATTCAAATGCTTTCTGAAGAATGGTTAAACGGGTGTTAGCAGCTTTAGACATAAGATACTGATTAGTATGAAAAAACAAATTAAGCCAAAAAAAAGAGTTCCCACAAACTTCATCCTTAGAATGTACGAGCAACAGACTTTACAATTTTTCATTTTTATACCGATAAGAAGGTCTATTTATTTCAGTCGATTTTGTAAATTAGCCAACACTTTTTTGTAAAAAAATCAATATCTTATGGATTTAAACTTCAATAAAAACGAAGATCACAATAAACTTTTACTTTCCGAATTAAAACAAAAATTTGCCAAGGTAAAATTAGGCGGAGGCGAAAAAAGAATCGAGAAATTGCATGCCGAAGGCAAAATGACAGCCCGTGAAAGAATTGCTTATTTATTAGATGAAAATGCTAAAAGTATTGAAATTGGTGGCTTTGCAGGCGAAGGAATGTATGCTGAACATGGCGGCTGCCCATCAGGAGGTGTTGTCGTTAAAATAGGATATATCAGAGGAAAGCAATGTATTGTTGTTGCGAATGATGCGACAGTTAAAGCCGGTGCCTGGTTTCCTATTACAGGAAAGAAAAATTTACGTGCACAGGAAATTGCGATGGAAAACAGACTTCCGATTATTTATTTGGTAGACAGTGCGGGAGTTTATCTGCCCATGCAGGATGAAATTTTCCCTGACAAAGAACATTTCGGGCGTATTTTTAGAAATAATGCGCAAATGAGCAGTATGGGAATCACCCAAATCGCTGCCGTTATGGGCAGCTGTGTTGCCGGAGGAGCCTACCTTCCTATCATGAGTGACGAAGCTTTGATAGTCGATAAAACGGGAAGTATTTTTCTTGCCGGAAGTTATTTGGTAAAAGCCGCTATTGGAGAAACCATTGACAATGAAACTTTAGGCGGGGCAACTACACACTGCGAAATTTCAGGCGTGACCGATTATAAAGCAAAAGACGACAAAGACGCTTTAGATAAAATCAAAAATATTGTAGATAAAATTGGAGATTACGATAAGGCTGGCTATAGCAGAATCAAAGCTGAAAAACCGGCTTTAGAACCTAAGGACATTTACGGAATCCTGCCAAAAGCCAGAAACGAGCAATACGACATGATGGAAATCATCAATCGCCTGGTTGACAATTCTGAATTTGAGGCCTATAAAGATGGTTATGGACAATCTTTAATTACAGGTTATGCCCGAATTGACGGCTGGGCTGTTGGAATTATTGCGAATCAACGAAAAGTAGTTAAAACCAAAAAAGGCGAAATGCAGTTTGGAGGCGTTATTTATTCAGATAGTGCGGACAAAGCCACCCGTTTTATTGCCAACTGCAATCAAAAGAAAATTCCATTAGTATTTTTGCAGGATGTTACAGGTTTTATGGTTGGGTCAAAATCTGAGCATGGCGGCATCATAAAAGACGGGGCCAAAATGGTCAATGCTGTCAGCAATTCAGTTGTCCCAAAATTTACTGTTATAGTCGGAAATTCATACGGAGCAGGAAATTACGCCATGTGTGGAAAAGCTTATGATCCGAGATTAATTTTTGCCTGGCCAAGTGCAGAACTTGCCGTTATGGGAGGAACTCAGGCTGCAAAAGTATTAGCGCAAATTGAGGCTTCTTCGCTTAAAGCGAAAGGAGAAATCATAGATGAGGCAAAAGAAGCTGAATTATTCAACAAAATAAAAGCACGTTACGACGAACAGACTTCACCCTACTACGCCGCTTCAAGGTTGTGGACAGACGCAATCATTGATCCGTTAGAAACCCGTACCTGGATTTCTATGGGAATCGAAGCAGCTAACCACGCCCCTATTCAAAAACCATTCAATTTAGGTGTAATTCAGGTATAAATGTTTCAGGATTTCTCAATAATACGTTAAATAAAAAGTAAAAAACTTATTTTCAGGGGGTTAAAAATAAATATACGATTAAAAATCAGTAACTTAGTGTATATAATTTTTAATCCCGTAACATCATGGAAAATGTAAAAAGTTTGAATAAGTGGGCAAATGCGCATACTTATTTACCATTGGATTTAGTACGTATTGTATTGGGTGTTTTTTTATTCATGAAAGGCGTTTCATTTGTCACGAATGCACAGTACCTGCATGATTTAATTTCTCCTGTTGATCAGTATGGAGGCGGAATGTTTCTGTTACATTATATCGCACCAGCCCATATGATTGGAGGGATAATGATTGTTTTTGGGTTACTGACCCGTTGGGCAATTGCAGCTCAGTTACCTATATTATTTGGTGCCGTACTTGTAAATTTTATGGGACGCATGCACTCCGAAAGCCTGATTTTAGCAATAGTAGTATTGTTACTTTGCATATTCTTCCTGTTCTACGGAGGAGGAAAACATTCAGCCGATTATTACTTCAAAATGCAGCAATAACATACCTTATCCTCAGCTCATAAAAAGTTGAGGATAACTTTTAAGAAGTAATTAGCAATTAAAATTTCATTAATTGTGTTTTATGAATTAAATTCGCCACCATGAATTGGATTCGTAAGGTCGTTATTTTTGTTGCCCTTCTGATTATGGGATTTTTTGCTTCTCAGGCAAACCAGATCGCTGTACAAAAAATCGAAAGTCAAAAAACGGATACCAATTTTTCTAAAGATTTTACAGATTCACAAGCTTTTATACAGCCACAGACAAGTTATCAGTTTGCTGCAAACATAAAAACTGAATATCCCGCTGTAATCAGATGGTTTGATGCATTAGTAGTTGTTGTACCTCAACATAGAGCTTTAGAATCAGTTTCAAACTTTTCAAATCAATTTTTCACCCAGAGCAAAAAGGTCTTACTGATGCTCTATCCCTTCCATTTTTTCTGGTAGTCAAATACATGAATTTTAACGTGAAGAATCCATTCTTCTAAAACAATAAACAGCTCTATACAAACTGTTTATAATTCATTTATTCACCTAATTCAAAAAAACATGGAAACAAGTGTAACCATAATTGGTATTGTGATTGCGATCATAGTGGCCATTCCCATTTATTATTCAGCACGATCGAGCGCTGCAAACAAATCAAAAATCCTCAATATTAAAAAGAAATTCAATCCAACACATCCGCAGGATTTTGATTTGACTGAATCCCAAAGCAATAAAACACTTACTATAGATCAAAAACACCGAAAATTCATTCTGATGAATTTCAACCCGAATCAACAGGAATCAACTTATGTAGATTTAAAAAGTGTTTCTTCCTGTAAATTGGTTTTAACCCATGATGAAAACTCGGATACTATTCTTAAAATTGATTTTGAATTTCAGGACAAAGAAACTTCTAAAAAAATTACAATACCATTCTATGATTTTGATGATGACCGCATCAAGCAAATAAGCGCATACCAGGATCATATGTTTGCAAAAAAATGGCTTAAAATCATCCAGGATTCTATTTCACGTTAGTTATTTAATTCAGAAAAGAGGCTCGTAATGAGTCTCTTTTTATTTAGGGACTAATATGATATTTATCATTTTTATCTTTCCAGTGACGAAGTAATTTTGGCCTTCTAAATGCTTTGTTATGGAAACTTCACTGATTCAGAAATACAATGTGCCCGGGCCTAGATATACCAGCTATCCCACAGTTCCTTACTGGAATGAAGCCGATTTTACCCAGCAAAAATGGATTAAAACCCTTCAAAAATCATTTGCAGAAAGCAATTCAGAAAACGGAATAAGCTTATACATTCATCTGCCATTCTGCGAAAGCATGTGTACTTTTTGCGGCTGCAACAAACGAATTACAAAAAACCATACTGTTGAAGAAAGATATATTCAGTCTGTTTTAAAAGAATGGAAACTATACTGCAATTTACTTTCTGAAAGACCCATTATAAAAGAAATTCATCTGGGTGGTGGAACCCCAACTTTTTTCTCTGTAAATAATTTAGAAAATCTTATAAACGGCATTTTTGATTTAGCCGATAAAGCCGGGAATTATGAATTCAGTTTTGAAGGGCATCCCAACAATACGACTTATGAACAGCTTCAAAAATTACATGATCTGGGCTTTCGCAGAGTGAGTTTTGGAGTTCAGGATTATTCCGAAAAAGTCCAGAAAGCGATTCATCGTATTCAGCCGTTTCATAATGTAGCCAAAGTTACTTTTTGGGCAAAAGAAATTGGCTATACTTCTATCGGGCATGATATTATTTTCGGATTGCCTTTTCAGAGAATTGAAGATGTTATTGACACTATTGAAAAAACAAATTCCCTAAAACCGGACCGACTCGCTTTTTACAGCTACGCTCATGTGCCGTGGATCAAAGGAAACGGACAGCGCGGTTTTAACGACGAAGACATGCCCAAAGATGCCGAAAAAAGAATCCTATATGAAATTGGAAAAAAAATGCTTTCTAAATACGGTTATCATGAAATTGGCATGGATCATTTTGCTTTAACCTCTGACAGTTTGTATAAAGCCGCGCAGAACAAAACGCTGCATAGAAATTTTATGGGCTACAGTGCCTCCAAAACGCAATTGATGATTGGTTTGGGTGTATCTTCTATTAGCGACAGCTGGTATAGTTTTGCCCAAAACAACAAAAACCTCGAAGAATATTATCAATTGATAGACGCAGACCAGCTTCCGGTTGTGAAAGGCCATATCTTAAATGACGAAGACCTGATGATTAGAAAACACATCCTGAATTTAACCTGTACCCTTGAAACTTCCTGGAACAATGTAGCCCTTTACTTTGAAGAACTTCCTTTTGTTTTATTGGATTTAAAAGAAATGCAAAGAGATCAGTTGATTATAATTGAAGAAGAAAAAATAAACATTACAGAAGCCGGAAGACCATTTGTACGCAACATCTGTATGGCTTTTGATCTGCATTTAAAAAGAAAATCTCCTGAGACGAATTTGTTTTCTATGACGGTTTAAAAGGAAGATTTTTTTTCTATGCGATTCAGATAATACAATCTATCTTATAAACTACGTAAACCTACAAAATTGAGATTTTTAAAGAAAACCCGAAGCAAAGAATTTTTTTGTCTCAGGTAATTAAGGCGAAAGTATAATATACAACGAAAAAGATTATATTTGGATAAAAACATAAAACGAAGTAAAATTTCGCAGATATACCTAAAATTGGGTAGATTGTCACTATTTTATAACTAGTATATACGAGTTGTGCGACATTGTAACGAAACCAAATCCAATTAACCAACCTTTCATTTTTCAAACCATTTGAATACATTTGAGGGCATTAAAGAATAAATTTAAATGGCAAAAAAAAGAGCGGAAAGCAGAACAAGATATTTTATAAGAAATCAAAGTGAAAAAAGACTTTGGAATGTTTCACATATTTCTAAAGGCGGAGATTTTGTAGAAGAACAAGAGATTATTAATTCATTTTCCGATATAGGGTTAGCCCTTGAAAAACCAGATTTTCTAGTTTGCTTTAAAGGAGAGCCAATTATGGTTATTGAAGCCAAAAATGACGCAAAGAAAATCGAGGAAGCGATTGAGCAATCTATAAGATATTGTGAGACTATCAATAGAACCAAAAAATACAAAATAAAATTTGCTGTAGGTGTTGCCGGTGAAGAAGATAATGGTTTTTTTGTAAAGGTAAGGTATTTACAAGGTAACACTTGGAAAGAATTAAAATCTAATGGTTATGAGTTATCAACTATCCCTTCAAAAAAAGAAATTGAATTAGCTATAATAGCTGATGATGGTACAACAAATGTTACTGTTCCAAGCAGCTCTGAATTTATAGATGCAGCAATCGAACTTTCTAAAATTTTACGTTATGCTAAAATTGAAGCTCCTCTCAGACCAAAAGTAATTGGAGCAATTACTTTAGCAATTTATCAAGGTGAAGTTGATACCTCTACAGGGAATGAACTTAATTCTTTAAATAAATTAGTTAAAGAAGCGATTAACGAGAGCGTTGATTTAAGAGAAAATACAAAGCTACGACTTGAAGAAGCTTTACGACTAAGTGGTGCAGACTTTAATAGACTTAGTTCTAAAATTCAAAGAATAATTTCTATCTTAAAAAGATTAAACATACGTTCGGTTTTACAATCTGACACAGATTTTTTGGGTCTATTTTATGAAGCATTTTTAAGATACGGTTATGACAATAATGCTTTAGGAATTGTATTTACGCCTAGGCACATAACTACATACTGTGTTAAATTAATTGGAGCAAGATTATCAGACAGAGTAATTGATATCGCTAGCGGTACAGGAGGATTCCTTGTAGCGGCATTTGATGAGATGATGTCAAAAGCTAAAGGTCCAAAAGCGATTTTAAAAGTGAAGAATTCTTTATATGGCTTCGACACAAATCCTACTGTTTGGGCATTAGCTACTTTAAATATGTTTTTCAGGGGAGATGGTAAAAGTCATATTGAAAATAGTAACTGCTTTGATAACAAAGATGAAATCGAAGGCAAATTTACAAGAGCATTTCTTAATCCCCCATTTTCACAAGAAGAAGAACCTGAAAGGGATTTTATAGATTTAGCTTTAGAATCTCTCGAGCCAGGAGGATTAATTGCAGTTGTTGTTAAAGCAGGAATTTTTGCTGATGATGATAATAAAAATTGGAGACAACGTCTAGTAAAGAGTCACAGTATTCTAGGTGTTATCAGCTTACCCGAAGATTTATTTTACCCAACAGCCGCACCATCATCAATTCTGATTGCTAGAGCGCACATCCCACAGTCTGACTCAGACAAAATTTTTATGGGCAGAATTTGGAATGACGGTTACGAAAAACTCAAAGGAAAAAGAGTTGAGTGTGACGGTTCACAATTGGATGAAATATTAACTGCTTTTGAAACATTTAAATCTGGAAATGATTTTACGTCTGATTTAGCAACAACAATTTTAGGTTTACAAATAATTGATGGACAAGAATTTAGTCCTCAACAATGGTTACCCCAACCATCAATTACTACAGAAGAACTTAAAAAACAAGAACAAAAGTTAATACTTTCCCTTTTTCAAGCTGTATCAAGTATACCTGAGTTGGCAGACGAAGTCTTACCTGACTTCCCTTTAAATTTTGAAACAGCTACTTCTATAAAATATGGAACATCTGGAGTATTAACAGATTATTTTTATATTGTTAACGGTAGATCGTCTGGAGAAAAAAATTATTCAGAGGGAAATTGCCCATATGTTTCGAGCGGTGACTTGACAAACAGTATAATACGGTTAGTAGCGGAGGATGATGGTGAAGTTTTTGAAAATGGAGGGATTACTATTACAGCATTTGGACAAGCATACATTCAGCCTTGGCGTTTTATGGCGCGTGGGAATGGAGGAAGTTCTGTTCGAGTATTAATCCCTAAATACCAAATGTCTTTTAATGAATTATTATGGTTCGCAACACAAATTAACACTCAAAAATGGCGTTTTTTCTATGGCCGAATGGCAATAAAATCAAGGTTAGAAAGATTAGAAATAGATTCTCCAAAAAAGAAAATTAATGATTCTGGAAGTACAGTTTTTTCAAGAATTGAAGAGTTTAAAAACAAATTATTTGAATTAAGTGAATTCTAAACAACAATCGCACAACAGGCGTTTTGAGCTAGTGGGATTTTAGTGGAATTGCCGTTCCACTCTGGCTCGTTTGCAACGAGTACCTACATAAATTAAAATATGAGTGGTAGCGTTTGCAACGCGGCTATTAACACAAAACCTATTAAAGTTTTTGATAGGCAATTTATTAAATAGCCTCGTTTGAAACGCTTTATTTAGTTTTTATAAGTAACCAGATACTCGTTGCAAACGAGCACCAGATTAAGAACGTTATGTGCAATTCACAATAACTTAACTGCAAAAAATGAACCTAGAAAACAAAGAAGTAGAATTCAGAGGCAGAATCTTAGCCTTAAGTTTAAAAATTGAAGATAGTTTAAATAGAATTTTGTATAACTTTTTCGCTCAACGCTCAAAAGATGATGACACCAAAAGCATCTTTTTACAGAATTTTATTTTGCCTTTAACCTTTGGTCAAAAAATAAACCTTTATAAGCAAGTTTTAAAAACAGGAAGATACCAAGGTAAAGTAATGGCTAAATTGAAAACCGTCGAAAATTTCCCAGTAAGTGATTTATCAAATTTTTATAAAGTAATTCAAGAAAATCTTGCAGAAATTATTTATACGAGGAACTACGTAGCACACGGAACTGAAATCACAAAATCATTCTTAACACTTAGTGATGACGAAGTTGTTTTTATGAAAAAAGCAGACTTTATGAAAATGTCGAATGAATCGATTGAAAAATTTTCGTTACTTGTGAAAGATACATACGTAATGTTGGATATAACAGATGGCGACTTAATTGATAAGGAATAAACTGAACATAACAACGACAACAGATTTGGGCAATTGGCTTAATAAATGATTTCCTATTTGAATGATTTAGCAAATCCGAAGAATTTCAAACCACCTTAATACCAGAAAGTTATGAGCCATTTTATTAAAAATCCTCAAAGCATCTCAATTTATACCATAGTTTGGTATATTGGAATTAAAAATATTTATTATCGCAAAGAACATATCAATACTACTAGGAGACCATTTTATAATTTCATAAATAATGAGGTTTCATCTGGACGCTACAGCTCAGCAAGTGATGTAGTTAGATCGGCACTTAGATTATTAGAAGTTGAAGAAAACAAAAATAAGTGGTTGCAAAATGAACTTGAAATTGGAGAAAAAAGCGGATTTTTCGAAAACTACGATCCGAAAAAACATCTCGAAGAAATCAAGAAAAAATATTTATGAAATATAGAATAACCGAAGCTGCTTATCGAGATTTAAATGATATTTGGCTTTATACATTTCAAGAATGGTCAGAAATTCAAGCCACTAAATATTTCGAATCCATAATTGAAGAAATTGCACTTTTTAGCGAGAATCCTAGTAAGGCAAAGAAATTGGAAATGGTAAATTCAGAGTTTTATTATTTTCGTACATTCTCTCATTATGTATTTTTCAAATATGGAGATGAGAAAATCGATATAATTAGAATAACTCCACAAGATGATGGACTTTCCAAAACACTTGAAATAGAGAACGCCCCATAATAACATCTCATCTAATGACAATCAGGACTCCCCTGTACAAACAAACTCATATTAGAAGGAGAAACATACGGAATTCCTAATCCTAAACCTCTGAGGATAAATAAAACCCCAATTATCACAGCGACATAAGGAATTGCTTTTTGAATTTTATTTCGAAAGGGCAGTTTCAGTAAAGAATGCATGTAAACCACAATCGTCATTAAAGGTATAGTTCCCAATCCGAATAAGAGCATGTATAAGACGCCAAAACCGGCACTTTGCATTGCTATGGCTCCAAATAAAGCTACATATACCATTCCGCAGGGTAGGAAACCGTTTAATAATCCAATGGTGAAAAGAGATTTATAGCTTTTGTTTTTAAACTGTTTGCCTAAAGTTGATTTTAGGTTTGAAATCACTTTATAAACCGGTTTAGAGAAATTGTATTTTGAAAAAATCCTTTCCGGAATCAAAACTGCAGTAATCATCGCCAGACCAATAAAAATAGACATTTTTTGCTGTAATCCGGCCAGGAAAAAACCTCTTCCCAATAATCCGAAAATTAATCCGATTGTAGCGTAGGCTGTTAGTCTTCCTAAATGGTAGGTAATAATCTGCGTTACTTTTTTAGCTTCATTTTGATGGTCAACCGGAAGCATCATCGCAATGGGACCGCACATCCCAACGCAATGTAAACTGCTGATAAGTCCTAATATAAAAGCGGAATACAACATTATTTCTTGTTTTTAGCCTCAGATTAAACGGATTTAAAATGATTAATCTGTATTAAATTTGGATTTTTACGGATTTGTTAATCACGTCAATAAGATTTGATAAACTTATCATTTCGTAGGAAATCTCTAAACTTTGAATTTACTGTGCGTTGAGATTCCTACGGAATGACAAGATTGTCTTTAAAACGTTATTCATGATTTTCATTGAAAACATTAATTAACGTAAATAACCTCTTTCGTCAAATATTTTTTGCCGTCGTACTGCCATTCCATGTTGACATCCCAGCGTCCTTTTACCAATTTCTTTTGCGGAATAAGCAAAGATGAATTGGTCAGGGCAATTTGGGTATTGAAATCAAACTTTTTGTTTGAAGGACGATACAGCAAAACGTTTCCTTTTAGTTTATTGCTTTCGAAAGTTTCCGGAAAAGTGATTTTTACTCCATCTTCAACATATTTAATCGAAGGTTTGTACTGCAAATCATGTGCGTTCTGAATCCGCGCCATTTCTTCCTGAAAATGTGAATCGTGCTTGTAATATTCTTCAACAACCAAATCGTTGTCGTATTTGCTGTTGGACTGTACTTCAAAAACAAAATATAAAATAAAGGTCATAAACAATCCGAATGCTATGACAATTCCTGTTCCCCAATTGATTTTCATATTTGTTGATTTTGTTTTGTTATTGTCAAATACTTTACGCTTAATTTAAACACATAGAGATATAGAATTAAAAAAATACAAAAGGCGTTTCACTCTCATAAAAACACATAGTCTATGTGATAGAAACTAGTTTCTTTTTATATTCTTTTTTTAATTAAAATCTATGTTTCTATGTGTTTCATTCTTTTTATTCCTTAATTAAAACTTCTCGGTCCTAAGAAATTTGTAGTGGTAGTTTCGAGTAATTCCTTACCATTGTACACACCAATTTTAACTTTGGTTTTGTCACTTTCCAAAAGGACTTCATTGATTTCGATGAATATGGTGCCCTGTGAAATTCCTTCTTTTGCTACTTTAAAATGCTGTTCACCAACTTTGCTGATTTCACCTTTCTGATCAATCAATTCAAAATGGATATCGCTGTAATCTTTCATGGTCTTATTTACGATTTTATACGTATAAACATTACTGATTTTATCACCTTTGTGCTGAAAAAGCTGTCCCGGCAAACGCAGAATAATCGCTTCGACATTGGTTCTTAAAAACAACATTCCGACAAAAACACTCAACAAAATAAATAAAACTGCCGTGTACCCTTTCATTCGGGTTGTGAATTTAAAAGGCTCTTTTTTCTCTATTTCATCTTCAGAAGCATAACGAATCAATCCTTTTGGAAGACCAACGGACTCCATAATCGAATCGCATTCATCGATGCAGGCGGTACAATTGGTACATTCTAACTGCGTTCCGTTTCGAATGTCGATTCCCATTGGGCATACATGCACACATTGATGGCAATCGATACAATCGCCTTTTCCGGTTAAAGCCCTGTCTTCTTTTTTATTGAACTTGGCACGACCCTGCTCTTTTTCGCCACGAACAAAATCATAAGCTACATTTATCGATTTATTGTCTAAAAGTACCCCTTGCAATCTGCCGTACGGACAGGCAATAATGCAAACCTGCTCGCGGAACCAAACAAAAACAAAATAGAAAACGCCTGTAAAAATCAATAGTGCAGTAAAATTACCTGCTTGTTCAATCGGTCCTTGTTCCATCATTAAAAACAAGGTATCACTGCCGACTAAATACGCCAGAAAAACATTGGCAATTCCGAAAGAAATCAGGAAGAAAACAAACCATTTGGTAAGTCTTTTTCGGATTTTCTCTGCGTTCCATTCCTGTCTTGCCAAACGGGATTGTGCACCACGGTCTCCGTCAATCCAATATTCGATTCGGCGGAAAACCATTTCGAGGAAAATCGTCTGAGGACAAATCCATCCGCAAAATATTCTTCCAAAAACAACGGTAAACAAAATGACAAACACAACCCCAACGAGCATCGAAATCACAAAAAGGTAAAAATCCTGTGGCCAGAAAGGGAATCCAAAAATATTGAAACGGCGTTCCATGATATTGAACATCATGAATTGGTTACCATTAATTTTTATAAACGGATTGGCAATTAAAATCGCCAATAAAACATAACTGACTATTTTGCGATACTCGTAAAACTTACCAGACGGTTTTTTAGGAAAAATAAACTTTCGTTTTCCGCCTTCATCAATGGTTCCGATGGTATCTCTAAAAGTTTCGTCTGGTAAATTTGACATGGTATTTATTTTTTAAACTGCTGTATTAACTCTTGTTTATTTTGCTGCGGCATCATTTTTTGGAGCACTTTCGTCTACCCAAACTTCACCTTCAGCTTCTTTTGCGTCTTTAGGATTACTTCCCTGTAAAGACAAAATATAACTTGCTACTTTTTGAATCTCTTTTGGTTTCATACCGTTCGTTTTCCATGAAACCATTCCTTTTCCGTCACGTCCGCCATTCGTAATGGTATGGAAGACATTTTTGATTCCTCCACCTAAAATCCAATGATCATCTGTTAAGTTTGGACCAATCTGCCCTCCGGCATCTGCTCTGTGGCAGGCTGCGCAATTCGTAGTAAAAATTTCTTTTCCGGCGGCCAGACTTGCATCATCAGTAAGTAGCACTACTGTTTTTTCGTCCATCAGATCCGGAGCGGTTTTTAGGTATTCTTCTACCTCAATTTTTGCCTGCGCCATTTCTTTCTTCAATTCCATTTCCTGATTGTCTCCGCCAAAAACATCAAAATAAAAGACATACACGACGCCAAAGATGATACAGATATAGAATAAATACACCCACCATGGCGGTAAATTATTATCTAATTCTTTGATGCCGTCATAATCATGATCCATCAACAGGTCGCCTTCTTTTTCAATTGGTTCTGTTTTCGTAAGTTTGTGCATCAGGTTCTTAAACCAGATACTTTCCTTGAAACTCAGACTTTCTTCGTACGCCAGCTTTTCTTTTTCTTCCGGAGATAATAATTGATACATGACGCGATTTACAGCATGAAGTGTAATTTCGATCGCAATCAGAATAAACAAAAAGACAAATAAAAAAACTGAAACCATTGGATATTTGATAAAGGCAGGTCTGTCGCCTGAGTCTATAAAATATTCCATCAAAGCAAATACGATGAAGAAAACCAACGGCAATCTGACATATACTGGGAAAAACTTTTTCATTTTAATTATCTTTTGAAATTATAATAGTTCCCTCTTCGAGAGGAATTTGACTCATCTCCCTGATTTTATCTTTTGTGTATGAAAACACCCAAAAACCTAATCCCACAAAAAAGATGAAGAAAATCAGAAGGGAAAGAATCGGGTAAATTTCTATACCCGATATCGTTTCCATATTGTGTTTTATCTGTTCAAACATAATGCTGTTATTTTGAAGTTTCTTTTACTTTAATATCAGTTCCAAGCCTTTGTATATAAGCAATCAGGGCTACAATTTCTCTTTCGTTCATAGGAACAAATTTCTCTCCTTTTGCAGCGGCTTTTTTCCTGCTATCCTCATAACTTTTCACATAGTCAGGGTCATTTTCTAAACTTTTTTCAATTGCAAGAGCCTGAGTTCTCAAGGTTTTCTGAGCATTGGCAACTTCTGCTTCTGAATAAGGAACCCCAAGCGTAACCATAACTTTCATCTTCTTTTCGATTAAGGAAATATCCAATGGTTTGTTATCAAACAGCCATTTATAACCCGGCATAATTGATCCTGCAGATGTACTTTGTGGATTCCACATGTGGTTAAAGTGCCAGTTGTCATTGTACTTGCCACCTACTCGCTGCAAATCAGGACCTGTACGTTTTGATCCCCATAAGAATGGATGATCGTATACAAATTCTCCTGCTTTGGCCTGAGGACCGTAACGTTCTACCTCGCTTCTAAACGGACGAACCGATTGTGAGTGACAGCCCACACAGCCTTCACGAATGTACAAATCACGTCCTTCCAACTCTAACGGTGTGTATGGTTTTACACTTGAAATGGTTGGAATATTCGATTTCACCATAATAGTTGGTACAATCTGAATAATACCCCCAATTAAAATGGCAATCGTAGCCAAAATGGATAACTGAATCGGTTTTCTTTCTAACCAGGAATGGAATTTTTCTCCACTGATTCTGCCGCTTTTAATGGTCTGTAATGCAGGAGCCTGAGCTAATTCGTCTTCTACAGGCTGCCCCGCTCTGACAGTCATTATAATATTGTAAACTAAAGTCAGCATTCCGATTAAGTACAAACTACCACCGATAGCTCTCATCCAGTACAATGGCATAATGGCTGTAACAGTTTCAAGGAAGTTTCCGTAAGTTAATGTCCCATCCGGGTTAAACTGTTTCCACATAGATGCCTGCTGAAAACCGGCTACGTACATTGGTAAAGCATACAAGATGATTCCTAAAGTTCCAATCCAGAAATGGAAATTGGCTAATTTAGTAGAGAACAATGTGCTTTTTGTCATTCGCGGAATCAGCCAGTAAATAATACCGAAAGACATGAATCCGTTCCAGGCCAAAGCCCCTACGTGTACGTGTGCTACGATCCAGTCTGTATAATGCGCAATAGCGTTTACATTTTTAAAAGAAAGCATTGGACCTTCAAAAGTTGCCATTCCGTAACCTGTAATGGCTACTACAAAGAATTTTAATACCGGTTCTACACGAACTTTATCCCAGGCACCTCTTAAAGTCAACAATCCGTTGATCATACCTCCCCATGACGGAGCAATTAGCATTACAGAAAATGCAACCCCTAAATTCTGAGCCCAGTTTGGCAAAGCAGAATACAATAAATGATGTGGTCCTGCCCAGATATAAATGAAAATCAATGACCAAAAGTGAATAATCGATAATCGATACGAATAAACCGGTCTATTGGCTACTTTGGGAATAAAGTAATACATCAATCCTAAGAATGGAGTCGTCAGGAAAAATGCAACAGCATTATGTCCGTACCACCATTGCACCAAAGCATCCTGAACACCAGCGTAAACAGAATAACTTTTTAATCCTGAAACCGGAATTTCGATGTTATTGAAAATATGCAAAACCGCAACTGTAACGAATGTCGCAATGTAAAACCAGATAGCTACATACAAATGGCGCTCTCTACGACGAATCATTGTACCTATCATATTGATTCCCATTACCACCCAAATTAATGCAATGGCGATATCAATAGGCCATTCCAGTTCAGCATATTCTTTCGAAGAAGTATATCCTAAAGGTAATGTGATGGCTGCAGCAACAATAATAAGCTGCCATCCCCAGAAATGAAGGTTACTTAAAAAGTCACTGAACATTCTGGCTTTCAGTAATCTTTGCAGCGAATAATACATTCCCGCAAAAAAGGCATTCCCAACAAAAGCAAAAATTACAGCGTTGGTGTGCAAAGGCCTTAAACGGCCATAACTAAGCCACGAAATCCCATCGGTCATGTTGGGAAAAAGGTACATAACCGCCAGGGTCAGCCCCACTAACATACCCACTACTCCAAAAAGGATGGTGGCATAAATGAATTTTTTTACGATTTTGTTGTCGTAGTAAAATTGTTCCATTTCCATAATTAAACTTGTTTTTCTTCTGTTGGTAAATTATTATTTTGAGAGGTAATTTTGGTTTCATCATCGAAGAGGATTCTGACCGAGGGCGTGTAATCATCATCATATTGCCCGGATTTTACAGCAGCTATAAAGGCAATAAAAAAACAGATTGCAACAAAAATACTTACTGAAATTAATAGATAAATAACACTCATATCCTTAAATTTTATACTAACAAAATTATAGCCTTGATACCTGATAAAACATGATATTTATCATAGTCAAAAACGTATGTTAAATTCATAAACAGGCAATTTAAAAACTTATGATTTATATAATTTTAAATTACTACTGCTGAAATAGTTAGACATCAAAGTCACAAAACTTACAATCGTAATTGTACTTAATGGCATAATAATCGCAGCAACCAGCGGAAGCAGATTGCCTGTAACAGCAAATAAAAGCCCGACTACGTTATAAATAAGTGATAAACAAAAACTCATTTTGATAATCCTGATCGATTTGTGGGATAATTTTAAAAAGTAATTTAGTCGCGAAAATTCACCTGCATCCAGTATTGCATCGCAAGCCGGAGAAAACACATTGACATTCTCTGAAATAGAAATCCCAACGTTACTTTGGGCTAAAGCACCAGCATCATTCAGTCCATCGCCTACCATCATTACATTGTGCCCGCTTTCTTGTAGTTTTCTAATAAATTCCAGCTTCTGTTCCGGTTTCTGATTAAAGATAAGTTCGGTATCTTTTGGCAGAATAGCTTCCAGATTAGCTCTTTCACCATCATTATCACCGGAAAGAACTTTTATTTCATAATTTTTATTCAGAGTATTAAATAACGTTCCGAGACCATCTCTATACTGATTCTGAAAATTGAATCGCCCGTAATATACCTCATCAATCTTAATATGAAGTGCTGTTTTTTCTATTTCATTACTATGATTAGCACTTTCAACAAATGAAGCCGAACCAATTTTGATTGTTTTATTTTCAAAAGAAGCCAAAATACCTTTTCCGGTAATTTCCTCAAATGCATCAATTTTAATTCTTTTTACTTCCGGCAGAAAATCATACAACATTCTGCTCAAAGGGTGATTCGATGCCCGAAGCACATTTTTAATCAACACATAATCTTCATCAGAAAGTGTATTTCCTTCATAAGCTATATTTGATTTTTTGTTGGTCGTAATCGTTCCGGTCTTATCAAAAACAATGGTATCAACTTTTGCAAGCTGTTCAATTACCAAAGCATTTTTAAGATACATTTTTTGTTTTCCCATAATTCTGAGAATATTCCCAAAAGTAAACGGAGCTGTAAGTGCCAGTGCACAAGGACAGGCGACAATTAAAACTGCTGTAAAAACATTAAAAGCTGTATTTGCATCAATAAATATCCAGTAACCAAAACCAGCAAATGCAATAAGCAGTAAGATTGGGGTGAAATACCGGCTTATTGCATCTGTTATGGTTTTATGCTTTTGATCTACTTTTTTCTGAAAAATCTCATTGCTCCAAAGCTGCGTCAGATAACTTTGTGAAACCGAATGCAGGACTTCCATTTCGATTACTTTTCCAATTTGTTTTCCGCCGGCAAAAACTTTGTCACCTGATTTTTTAGTAATAGGAACTGCTTCTCCGGTAACGAAACTATAATCTATTTCGGCTTTTTCGCTAATAAGGATTCCATCAACCGGAATCAATTCCTGATTTCGGATTAATAACCTGTTTCCTTTTAAAACATCATAAATCGGCACACTTTCTTCAGATGTATTGGGATTGATTCGGGTAACAGCGATTGGAAAATAGGATTTAAAATCCCTTTCAAAACTCAGAAAACTGTAGGTCTTAGTCTGAAACATTTTACCCAGCAGCATAAAGAAAACCAGACTCGCCAGACTATCAAAAAATCCCGGCCCATGATCCATCAACATGTCATAAGAACTGCGGATAAACATCACTATAATTCCAAGTGCAATCGGGATATCAATATTTAACATCTTCGTTTTAATACTGTGATAGGCTGAAATATAATAACCACTCGCAGAGTAGATAAAACTTGGCAATGCCAAAAGAAAAATCAAAAGCCTGAAGAAAGGTTTATAGCTGTCCAGCCAAAATTCCTTCATTTCAAAATATTCCGGAAATGACAATAGCATTATATTTCCAAAACAGAAAAAAGCAACACCCAATTTATAAGTAAGACTTCGGTCGACCTTAGTTTTTCCAGTTTCGTAATTTTCTAAACTGATATAAGGTTCGTAACCAATTGAACTTAACAAATAGACAATTGATTTTAAAGAAACTGTTTCAGAGTTAAACGTGATTCTAACTTTTTTCTCAGGAAAATTAACCTGCGACATACTGATTCCTGGCTGCAACCGATTAAGGTTTTCAAGCAGCCAGATACATGAACTGCAGTGAATATGCGGAATATTCAAAGATACAATTGAAGTATAACCTTCCTGAAATTCCAAAACTTTAGAGATGATGACTTCATTGTCTAAAAAGTCATATTTTCCCTGAATGTCCTGCGGAGTAGCACCTGGCGAGTTTTCAAAATCATAATAGCAGGTTAGATCATTAAGACTAAAAATTTCGTAAACTGTTTTACAGCCTGTACAACAAAATTTTTTTTCATCAAAATTGATTACCTCATTTTTAGGAATTGTAAGTCCACAATGAAAACAACTCTGCCCGCTCATAATTTGTTTGTTTTATTGCAGCAAATATTCAAAATAATAAGACTCTATAAATATGACATTTATCATGTTTTATTAAATTGATTTTCAGACTTCAGAAATAAAATAGCCGGACTTTAATAAGAGATTTTATGTTTCTTTTTTTTAAAATAATTTAACCTACCAAAGCGAATAATAGTTAATTTTGCGGTAAATACTTTTTGCTATGAATAAATGTGACCAATGTATCGTACGCCAGCTTTCTTCTTTAAAAGCACTTAATAAAGAAGAAGTTATAAAACTAGCAAATAGTAAAACCACTCATAAAATAAAAAAAGGAGAAGCAATCTTTGAGGAGGGGGAAATCACCAACGGTGTTTTTTGTGTGAAAGACGGTGTTGGAAAACTCTCTAAATTAAGTGCAAACGGAAAAGATCAGATTATAAAACTGGTAAAATCCGGAGAGCTTTTAGGACAGCGCTCCATGATTAGTAACGAGCCTGCAAATTTATCTGCAAAAGCAATTGCCGACATGGAAGTTTGCTTTATCCCAAAATCTGAAATCATAAACTTTTTTAATAACAACAATCAGTTTTCATTGAATATGATGCAATCCGTTTGTGAAGATTTGAAAGAATCTGAAAACGATAAAATTGCCCTTGTTCAAAAAACGGTAAAACAAAGGCTTGCAGAAACCTTATTGTATTTACACGATGCTTTTGGCGAAGACGAGGATAAAACACTGAAAGTACAGCTAACCAGAGAAGAGCTTGCTGGTATGATTGGTACAGCAACAGAAAGTTGTATAAGATTACTATCTGATTTTAACAAACTGGAATTAATTGAACTCGTAGGTAAAAAAATTGTGCTTAAAAACGTAAAAGCCCTGAAAAAACTGGCTGAACAGTTATAGTTTTTTGGCTTCGTTCCAAAATACATCCATTTCTGCCAAAGTCATTTCCATCAACGGTTTTCCTAATTCCTCTGCTTTACTTTCTAAATACTGAAAGCGTTTGATAAATTTTTTATTGGTTCTTTCCAGGGCATCTTCAGGATTTACATTTAAAAATCGGGCATAATTAATCATTGAGAATAAAACATCGCCAAATTCGGCTTCGATTTTATCCCGGTTTCCTGATTTAACTTCAACTTGTAATTCTTGCAGTTCTTCCTGTACTTTATCCCAGACCTGATGCGGTTCTTCCCAGTCAAAACCCACGCCTTTTACTTTATCCTGTATTCTGCTTGCTTTTACTAATGCCGGTAAACTTCGTGGTACACCTTCCAAAACAGATTTTTTTCCTTCTTTAAGTTTTAGTTTTTCCCAGTTTTGTTTGACTTCTTCTTCGTCTTTTACAACAGTATTACTGTAAATATGAGGATGACGGTGAATCAGTTTATCGCAGATTTCATTACACACATCGGCTATATCAAAATCATTGGTTTCAGAGCCTATTTTGGCATAAAAAACGATGTGAAGCAATAGATCTCCCAGTTCTTTTTTAACTTCACTCAAATCATTATCCAGAATAGCGTCTCCTAATTCGTAAGTTTCTTCGATAGTAAGATGTCTCAGGGTTTGCAAAGTTTGCTTTTTATCCCATGGACATTGCTCACGAAGTTCATCCATGATAATTAATAATCTTTCGAAGGCTTTAAGCTGAAGTTCTTTGCTCATTTTTTTTGAAGTTTTTATGGTAACCGAATTCTGTAAAAGTAAAAAATCCTGCCAAGAAAACATCTTAACAGGATTACTATATTTGAATGTAAAACTACTATTCTTCTTTTTTAGCTTTTGCTTTTTTTGCAGGAGCTTTTTTTACCGGTTCTTCAACAGCAATTTCTTCTGATGTTGAAGTTGCAGCAGGGGCTTCATCAGTAACCAGCCCTTTTGCCTGAAGCATGTTATACCAGTTTAATACTTTTTTAATATCAGACGGATACACTCTTTCTTCATCGTACTCCGGCAAAATTTCTTTAAAATAAGCAGTGAGTTTTGCATTGTCTTCTTTATGTGAAATTGCCTGTTCTTTATTTTCTTTAACAGCAATACGCTGCATTACTTCTGTCAAAGGTTTCTCTCCTTCGTAAGTATAAATTGAGATTTCAGATAATAAACTTACGTTGCTTTTTAAGTTTACAGTAATTTTTTTTCCGTCTAATAATGATTCTGCCACAAAACCTGTACGCGTTTGCACTTTCAATACATATAAACCAGGCTTTCCTGAAATGGCTAAAATTTTGTCTAAATTCATGTTTATTAAATTAGTATTAAGAATTTTTGGTGTATTATATTATCTGCCTTTTTTAGCGGATGCAAATTTCATTCTGTATTCCTGAAAAGTTTTACCCTCGGTAATATTTTTTAGTTTCTTTTGAATCAGGCGTTTCTTTAAAGATGATATTTTATCCGTAAATAAAATTCCTTCTATATGATCATATTCGTGTTGAATAACCCTTGCAATTAGTCCGTCAAAAACTTCTGTTTTCATTACAAAATCTTCCTCACAATATTCTAGTGTAACTGTTGGTTTTCTGTAAACATCCTCCCTTACATCAGGAATACTTAAACATCCTTCGTTAAAACTCCATTCCTCGCCTTCTTCTTTAACAATTCTTGGATTGATGAAAGTCTTTTTGAAACCTTTTAAGCTTTTTTGTTCATCTTCTTTTAATTCTTCATCATCACTAAAAGGCGCTGTATCAATCACAAACAAACGAATTGCCAGCCCAATTTGTGGCGCAGCAAGTCCCACACCATATGCATTATACATGGTTTCGTACATATTTGCTATTGTTTCTTTTAAGTTTGGATAATCAGGTGTAATTACCTCACCAACTTTTCTCAAAACGGGATCCCCATATCCTACAATTGGTAAAATCATCTATGTTATATTGGTTGTTTTTATTTTCTAAAAATTTAATCTGGTCTTTCAAATTAAGCAGTCAAAAATAGTAAAAAATAGTCAATGACCATTTGAAAATAAGATATTAAATCTCTTTTTGGCTGTTCCTTGAAATCTCAGCCATAATTATGCCAAATTATCTTACCTTTGTTTTAAACCAATTTATATGTTTGACCGTATTGTAAAATTCACCAACAGCACTTCGTTTTTAAATGCCTCAAAAGTAACAATAGCCTCTGTTATTCCTGTATTGATTTTTAATTTTTTAGGGCATTTTGAAATTGGTTTTACTATTGCGTTGGGTGCTTTTTACACGTATCCCAGTGATATTCCCAGCACATTGAGTCACAAAATAAAAGGATTGATTGTAGCTTCGTTTATTGTAGCCGGTGTTAATTTATTAGTAAATCTCGTCTATCCTTATCCTTATTTATTTTATCCCTTTTTAGGATTTTTACTTTTTATATGCTCTATGATTTCTGTCTATGGTCAAAGAGCCACTTTGGTTTCGTTCTCTGCTTTAATATCAATCTCTTTATCATTTGGACATATACATGAAGGCTGGGAGGCCTTTGCTTACTCAGGCTATATTTTTACCGGAGGAATTTTATATCTAATTATTTCTCTTTCTTTTCATTTCATACAGCCTTATAAATATATCGAACTTGAAATTGCCCGTGGAATCAGATTAACCGCAAAGTATTTAAAACTGAGAGGAGATTTATGGAGCCCTGAAGCTAACCGAAAAACAATTATTGAAAAACAACTAAGCATTCAGGTAGAGTTAAATGAGATTCATGAGGATTTACGAAAAGTGCTTATTGGAAACCAAAGCAGCTCTGCTACGAGTCAGAACCGAAAAATGTTGCTGGTTTTTATTACGCTGCTTGAAATTCAGGAACTGGCTTTATACACCTCTTTCGATCACAGTAAAATTCATGAAAAGTTTGACAAACATCCGGATGTTTTAAGAACCTATCAAAATGTAGCATACAAACTTGCCTCTACCTTAAAAAAGCTTTCTAAAAACGTCCATCATATAGCGGTTTACGTTGATAAAAATGATTTAAAAAATGAACTTGACGCTCTGGAATTTGCCATTTTTGACTATGAAAAAACATTAGGAAAAGAAGCAGCAGCAGAAGGTGTACTGATGCTGACCAACATGCTGAAATATGCTAAAAATCAGGTTGGAAAAATCAAGATCATACAAAGAGCCTTTTCATTGGCAATGCAATCTTACAAACTTAAAGACAAAGATAAGGAACTTGAAAAATTCCTGACCCCGCAATATTATCCTTTACGCACACTGATTGAAAACCTGAGTTTTTCTTCTTCTATTTTCAGACATTCTGTACGGTTGACTATAACCATTTTAATTGGATTTATTGTTGGAAAATTTCTTCCGTTTCAAAATGTTTACTGGATTTTATTAACCATCGTTGTCATCATGCGTCCGGGTTACGGTTTAACAAAAGAACGATCTTACAATCGTATTTTCGGAACTATTTTAGGGGGCTTACTGGCATTCGGAATTGTTTCTGTTGTACAAAATCATGTGCTTCTAAGTATCTTTTCCATAATTTGTATGCTGCTTGGAATTTCTTTCGCTCAGGCTAATTACAAAATCAGTGCTACTTTCGTGACTATGTATGTCGTTTTCATTTATGGAATCCTAGTTCCAAATGTTGTAGAAGTAATTCAGTTCAGGATTCTCGATTCGCTTGTTGGGGCAATTCTCGCTTTCCTCGCCAATCAGTTTTTATGGCCAGCCTGGGAATTTATAAATACACCTATCCATATTGAAAACTCAATTCGTGCCAACAGGACTTACCTCAGGGAAATTGCAGATTTTTATAATAAAAAAGGTGAAGTCCCAACTTCGTACCGATTGGCAAGAAAGAATGTTTTTATAGAAATTGGTAATCTGATGACTTCTTTTCAGCGCATGATGCAGGAGCCAAAATCAAAGCAGAAAACGCTGCCAATTGTAAATAAATTAGTAGTTCTAAATCATTCTTTGCTCTCTGCCTTAGCTTCATTATCAACTTATATTCAGGCACACCAGACTACATCTGCATCGGAATCATTTAATTATATCATTAAAACCATTTTATCAAATTTAGATCATTCGATTTCAATTTTAAGAAATGAAACCATCATAACCGATACTTTTTTTGACAAAGAAGATGTGACTTTGCAATTTGAAGAAATGAAGCGTAAAAACTTTACCCGTCTGGCGACAGATGAAGAATTGGATAAAGAAACCAGACAGGCTAAAATGCAGGAAGCTCAAATGGTTATTGAACAACTGATCTGGATGAGTAATTTAGCCGAAAAAATATTGAAGATTACAAAAGATTTAAAAGCAACAAATCCGGATTGATTGATCCGGATTTGTTTTATTTATGATAAGCTAAGATTTTCTTCTATAATTAATTTCTGTTCAGTTTTAAAACTTCAGCTGTTTGTTTTCTAATTTGTTCTAACAACTCGGGCTTGTCATTTAAAGTCTGTTTGTAAGAAGGAATCATGTTTTTCAGTTTTGATTCCCATTCAGGTGTATTTATCTGCTCTTTAAAACATCTTCCAATTAAATCAACCATAATAGAAACTGCGGTAGAAGCTCCCGGGGATGCCCCTAATAAAACAGCCAGTGTTCCGTCCTGGGTATTGATTACTTCGGTTCCAAATTCTAAAACGCCACCACCATTTTCACCTTTTTTTATTACCTGAACCCGCTGACCTGCTTTTTCCAAAACCCAGTCTTTAGATCTAGCAGTTGGCAAATATTCGCGTAAAGCTTTTATTCTGTCTTTTGGAGACTGGCGAACCTGTTCTATTAAATATTTTGTTAACGGAATATTGTTATATCCTGCAGATAACATTGGGATCAGGTTGTTTGCCTTAATAGATAATGGTAAATCTAAATAAGATCCATTTTTTAAGAAGCGGGTTGAAAATCCTGCAAAAGGGCCAAAAAGCAATGCTTTTTCGCCATCGATTACACGTGTATCAATGTGCGGAACAGACATTGGAGGAGCTCCAACACTTGCTTTTCCGTAAACTTTCGCCTGATGTTTTGCAATAACTTCCGGATTTGTACATTTCAACCACTGACCGCTTACAGGAAAACCTCCATAACCGTGACCTTCCGGTACATTTGCTTTTTCTAACAATGGCAATGAACCTCCTCCGGCACCAATAAATACAAATTTCGTATAAGCCTTTCTTTTTTCACCAGAACCTAAATCTGTTATTTTAATTCTCCATGATTTATTCTCAAGCTGTTTTAACTTTCTAACCTCATGATTAAAATATAAAGAAACACCGTCTAATTTTTCCAGATAATTAAACATGCTTCTTGTCAAAGCACCAAAATTCACATCTGTACCAATTGCCATTGTAGTAGCAGCCAGTTTTTCGTCAGGCTGTCTTCCTTCCATAACTAATGGCATCCATTGTTTTAATTGCTCAAAGTCAGTGCTAAAAAGCATTTCAGAAAATAATGGATTTTTTTGTAAAGCCTCAAAACGGGTTTTAAGGTATTTTACATTTTTTTCTCCCCATACAAAACTCATATGCGGCACACTTTTGATAAAATTTTCAGGTGAAGGCACCTTGTTTTGCTGTACTAAATAAGACCAAAACTGTCGTGAAACCTCAAAAGCTTCGGCAATGCTAATGGCTTTTTTAGGATCTACAGAGCCATCGGCTTTTTCAGGAGTGTAATTTAATTCACAAAAAGCAGAATGTCCTGTTCCTGCATTATTCCATGCATCTGAACTTTCAGCTGCGGCAACATCCAGTCTTTCGTAAATTTCAATCTTAATATCAGGTTGTAATTCTTTCAAAATTACTCCGAGTGTAGCACTCATAATTCCAGCACCAATAAGCACTACATCACTATTGGAACGTATTGTATTGTCAGGCATAACAGTATTTTATTTTAAAATGCAAAGGTACTTTTTATAATGCCAAAAAAAAACTAATTTTTGAAAGATAATAGTTAGATAATTACATTTTTTTCTAAATAAAGTGAAATTTATAGGCCTAAAACCTAAAAACGATTAGAAGAAAGATAGTCCTGAAGCATAATCGTTGCGGAAATTTCATCAATCAGTCCTTTGTTCTGACGCTGCTTTTTGCTTAGTCCGCTGTCGATCATGGTCTGAAAAGCCATTTTTGAAGTAAAGCGTTCATCTACACGAACAACCTTCATATCCGGAAAAATATTAGAAAAATGAGTTGCAAAACCTTTTATCACAGATGCACTTTCAGATGGCTGACCATTCATTTGTTTCGGCTCGCCAATTAAAACCGCCTCTACTTTTTCTTTGGCAAAATAATCCTTTAGGAAATCAATTAAAGTATTTGTTGGAATCGTAGTTAAACCTGAAGCTATAATTTGCATTTCATCAGTTACAGCAATTCCGGTACGCTTTTGTCCGTAGTCTATGCAGATAATTCTGGGCATCTTTTTATTTTTTTCCAAAGATAAACTATTTTAATTTTCCAATTCCCAGCAGCAAATAGAAATACAAACTTTATTAATTACTGATTGTATAATTATTTTTACAATAGCAAATAAAAAATCCGTCCTGAAAATTCAAAACGGATTTTTAACCAAATTTAAAACAACTAAAAAATTATTATAAAGCAGTATTATCTGCCGAATAATCTGCTAAAAAAGCCTTTTTCCTCTCCTTCATCCTCTTCTTTAAGTTCATATTGAGCAAATTTTGACTGGGCTTTTTCATGTTCATAAATCAGCTCCTTAATATACTCGATATAACTTCTCTTTTTTTCTTCCAAAAATCCAATTAAATATTTTTCGCTAAACTCAACACCACTTGCAGCCTCAATTTGTAGTAACTTTTTGTAAAGAGGTTCAATGTGCAGCGAAATCACTTCCTGAGGAACGGCTTGTCTTCTTGCAAAATAATTTACAATCACACCGTTTTCATCCCTTGCAATATCAAAATCCGTTATTACCCAGTAATATCTTCCCGATTTTGCCAGGTTTTTTACGATTGCATGAAAATTTTTCCCTTGTTTCAGATTTTCCCATAGGACTTTAAAAATAACTCTGGGCATATCCGGATGGCGAATAATATTATGTGGCTGTCCCATTAGTTCATAATCTTCATAACCACAAACATCCACAAAAACTTCGTTGGCATATTCAATAATACCAAAAGCATTTGTTTTACTCATAATTACCTGCGTTTTGTCCCATGTGACCTCTTTATCAATAACTGTAACGCGATTTTGAAGTTGATTTTCCTGATTCATATTGGCTTGATTAATTTTAGTACTTGCAATTCCTTCAATTACCTCAGGAATTATGGTGCGAAATTAATTCGAATAAAAATCAAGAAATCTGATTTTTATCATGAAATAATAGTAAAGAAGTTTCATTTTCAGAGACATTTCAACTTATTGGATTTTTTTTAATTAAAAACAAAAAGTTGTATTTATAACATTTTCAAATTGATTTACCTTTTTGATTTTACTCAAATGCGCTATCTTTGCCAAAAATTTAAACATATGAGTTCTTTACAAACTATAATTGAACAAGCCTGGGAAAACAGAGCTTTATTACAGGAAACAGCAACTACAGATGCTATTAGAGAAGTTATCGAATTACTGGATGCTGGAAAACTTCGTGTTGCCGAACCAAAAGGTGATGGATGGCAGGTAAACGAATGGGTAAAAAAAGCTGTTGTAATGTATTTCCCTATTCAAAAAATGGAAACATGGGAAGCAGGAGTTTTTGAATACCATGATAAAATGGAATTGAAAAAAGACTATGCAGCCAAAGGAGTTCGTGTAGTGCCTGGAGCTTCTGCCCGTTACGGTTCGTTTATTTCAAGCGGAGTAATTATGATGCCTAGCTACGTAAATATCGGGGCTTATGTTGATGCCGGAACAATGGTTGACACCTGGGCTACTGTTGGCAGCTGTGCTCAGATAGGTAAAGACGTTCACTTAAGCGGTGGTGTTGGTATCGGAGGAGTTTTAGAGCCATTGCAGGCTGCTCCTGTTATCATCGAAGACGGTGCTTTTATCGGTTCTCGTTGTATCGTTGTAGAAGGAGTTCACGTAGGTAAAGAAGCTGTATTAGGGGCAAATGTATGTTTGACTGCTTCAACAAAAATCATTGACGTTACAGGCGATGAACCAGTTGAAATGAAAGGTTTCGTACCGGCTCGTTCTGTTGTAATCCCTGGAAGCTATACCAAAAAATTCGCTGCAGGTGAATATCAGGTTCCTTGTGCTTTAATAATTGGTACACGTAAACCATCTACAGATTTGAAAACTTCATTAAATAATGCTTTACGCGAATATGACGTAGCAGTATAATTTAAATTTCAATAATTTTAAATTCCAAATTCCAAAATTATTAATTGGAATTTGGAATTTTTATTTTGAGGATTAAAGTATTTATTTTCTGCCTATCTTTCTTTTCAGGTATTTTTTCTTTGTTATCTTTCTTTTAAACTGGCTTGTTTTCTCCAAAAGAATTGCGTGTAATTTATCTTCAGGTTCACTGCTTAATTTGGCATAAGTTCTTGCGATTACTTTTACCATTGTTTTTGACAGCCACATTTTCTTAAAATTATCCATTCGTTCTTCGATGGATAAGTTTTTAAAATTCATTCTATTTAAATCTATCAGATAAAATTCGTATTGACCGGAAGATTTTTTTACCACTAAAGTATTCCCGGGAGAATGATCCAGAAAATTAACTTTGGCTTCATGCATTTTAAAAGTAAACTCCGCAAATTGCCCTAAAATAACATTTCTTTCCGGAAACAGAGGATCGTGAATCAGTTCACGAATTGTAAAATCATAATCTATCTGCTGAGAAACATAATAACTGTCTTTCAAAAGTCCTAAACCGTTTCTATTTTCTATATAAGCAATTGGAAAAGGCGTTAAAATATGATTATCGATCAAATAATTGGCATAATCGAAAGAGCGTTTAGCTTTGGTACTTCTAAAAAAAGAATAGATAATCGATTTGAATAGTCCCGGTTTCTGAAAAAATTTGATATTTACTTTTTCATCACCCAAAAAATTCGACTTGATCGTATTGCGGGAACCTTCAACAATCATATTCCCTTTGGTAAAAAAATCAGCAACTAACTGAAGTATAGCTTCTTCTTTGTTTTTATATTTCGAATGAATGATTATTGGCACAGCTTACAATTATAATTTGGTTTAAAAGTATAAAAAATAGTACTTTGCACCAAGTAATGCGTCATAAAGAAAGAGAACTTTCTTTTAGGATAAATTCGCAACCTCAATATTGAGAATTAAGCTCAAATAATAAAAAACAAATAACTTTAGGATGAAAGTTTTAATCATACAAAACAAACGAATTGGAGATGTGCTGATCAGTTCGGTAATTGCTAATAATTTTAAGGCGAAATATCCAGAGAGTGAAGTTCATTTTATGGCTTATGATTTTACCCACGGCGTAATTTTGAAGAATCCTAACATTGACAGAATCATTTCGATTAATGATAAAGAGCTGAAAAAATTGCCTGTTTTACTTAAACTGATTCGTCAGATCAGAAAAGAGAAATATGATATTATTTTTGATCCTTATTCAAAAACACAAAGCAAACTGATTTGTAAATTCTCTAAAGCCAAACAGACAATTGGCCATAAAAGCCGAAAAAAACTAGGCAATTGGGGTTATTACACGCATCCGGTAACTATATCTAAAGAAAAAACCAAAATCTGCGGCAAAGCAATCGAAGACCGGATTCATTTATTAAGTCAGGCTGGTAATTTTGAACCAATAGATTACCATCCCAAAATATTTTTGACTGACGAAGAAAAAAAAGAAGACTGGCTGGGGAAATACGCTGATAAAGTGATTGTTCTTGGAGTTTTGGGAAGTACACCACAAAAATCAATGCCGTATGAATATGTAGCGAAAATGGTTGATTTTATTGCTTCTAACTATAATGTAAATATCCTCTTCAATTATGCACCGCATCAAAAAGAGGAAGCCTTGAAAATATATGAAATGTGTGAAAATAAATCCAACATCATTTTAGATATTTATGCCAAAAACATTCGTGATTTCATTAAATTAATGAATCAATCTGCACTTTTGGTTTCTAACGAAGGAGGAACGGTACACATTGCTAAGGCCTTAAACAAGCCTACATTTACTATATTCTCTCCTTATGTAAACAAAGATCACTGGGCAAGTTTTGAAGATGGAAAACTGCATCATTCTGTCCATTTACTGGAAATGAAACCTAATTTATTTGACAGTTTTACTTTTGAGGAACGCAAAAAAATAGAAAAAAACCCGGACGAATTGTACAAACAGCTTACTCCGGAAATGATACTTCCGGAGCTCGACAAATTCCTGAAGAATAATCTATAATAAAAAAGCATTCGCGAGTAACGAATGCTTTTTTATTATTTTAAAATTCCGAATTCAGTTCTTTTTTTCTTTTGAATCCGGGTTTCCTTTCGGATATTTTTATTCTTGTTTATTGACTCAGGAGTCGCATAACCACGTGGATGATCCAGATGCAGGCAGGTGGTACTGTATCTGATTTGTTTCGGTTTTATGCCATAGTTAACTAATCTCTCACCTAATTCCCTGTCCTGTCCACCGTATTGCATACGCTCATCAAAACCATTGACTGCCATAATATCTGTTTTCCAGCCTGAAGCATTATGGCCGTTCCAGCTTGGAGTGGTTGGCGTCAAAAAGTTTAAGACTGTACTTTTAAAACCCTTTGCACTTACTTTATTATTTTTGAAAGAAGTTTTCATTCCATTTAGCTTTAACCATGAAATGTCAAAACATTTTCCTGAATAAATATCTTCTTTAGTAATCTTTTTAGATAATTCTAATGGCAGTTTATGATAACCTCCTGAAAGGAAATAACCTTCTTCCCTGAATTTAATATGCTGTTCTACAAAATCCGGACGCGGAATACAATCGCCATCAGACATCATAATATAATCAGTCGTACAGGCTAATATGGCCTTGTTCAAAATCTGCGATTTCTGAAAGCCATTGTCTTCATGCCAGACATGAATAATAGGATAAAAAACCTCTTTTTTCAATTCGTTAATTAAATCGAAAGTATCCTGACGCGAACCATCATCTGCAATTACCATTTCAAAATTGCGATAGGTCTGAGTGTTATATCCCCAAAGGACTTTTTTTAGCCATTCGACAGAATTATAAGTGCTGATTATAACGGAAATATTCTTTTGCATAATGCCGCAAAGGTAACCTAAAATTATTAATTTTGTTTTTCCTTAAAACAAAAAAATGAGCAGATTAACCGTAATAATCCCTACTTACAATGAAATTGATTATATTGAAGATGCTATAAAATCAGTTGAATTTGCTGATGAAATTATTGTAATTGATTCTTTTAGTTCTGACGGCACCAAAGAAAAAGCCATTGAGTTAGGCTGTAAAGTCTTAGACAGAAAATTTGATAATTTTTCGAGCCAGAAAAACCATGCTATTTCTTATGCAACAGGTGACTGGATTCTATTTATTGATGCTGATGAACGCGTTTCCCAAAAACTGAAAATCGAAATATTATCGGTAATCGCAACTGGAAAACATCAGGGGTACAAGCTCAGGTTCCCACATTTTTATATGAATCGTTTTTTATATCATAAGGTAGATAAAGTAGTCAGGCTTGTAAAAAATGATTCTGTCTCTTTTTCCGGAGATGTCCATGAAAAACTTTTGTTTCAGGGAACTTTAGGCACTTTGAAAAACTTCATGATCCATTACACATATAAGGGGCTTTTTCATTTATTACAAAAGAAAGATTCTTATGCCTGGTTTCAGGCCAATACTTCTTTCAAAAAAGGGAAAAAAGCAGGTTATTTTCAATTAATTTTTAAACCTTTTTACCGCTTTTTCTCTTCTTATATTTTAAAAGGAGGATTCATGGATGGAGTTCCCGGTTTAGCTTTGGCGAGCGTTAATGCTTATGGCGTTTTTTCGAGATATGCCAAAATCATTTTAATTGAAAAGGGATTAAAATAATCTTAATTTACCGAAACGCAACTTGAGTTTAAATTTCAGCAGGCTATCTTCCCCTTTAATGTCTATCCGCTGAATTGCGTACAGATTCTTAAAAGGAAATTTATTAGTTCTATTCCCTATTCGCAATCCAAATTTAACATTATTTTGCTGCAAAACAGTAGTAAATACTGATTTTTGAGGTTCTTTTTTAGGATAATTACCATAAGGATAAGCTAAAGCATTATAAACTTTTAGATCATTTTTTTCGATAATCTCGAAACATTCAGAAAAATCGGCATTGATTTCATCCTTTGTTAAAGATGCATATCTTTTATGAGCAAACGAATGTAGTCCTAACTCTACACAATTATCCAATTCCTTCAGCTGTTTAAGAGACATAATCTTCTCTTGGCCTGAATTCCATGAATCAACCTCTCCAATATAGGCAAACGGAATAAAAAAAGTAGCCTTTAAATTATACTTCTTAAGCAAGGGAAGAGCATAAACCATTTGATTTTCAGTAACATCATCAAAAGTAATCACTACACTTTTTGGATGTATTGATTTTTTGTTTTCTAATTCTGAAAAATGATATGTTGCATATCCCTTTTCTTTCAAATAATGAAATTGTTCTTCTAAATTTTTACTACAAATAGTAAGGCCCTTACTATTTATATTATCAGAAACATTATGGTACATCAATATAGGTAAACGTGTCATATCTTAAATTGCAATTAAGTTTAAAATTATTACATTTGCAGTTCATAAACTTCTTTATGCAGGAAAATAATTTATTTTCAGAAAAAGGTATCGGCTTTGATGAATACAATTCGCAGTTAACAATTGAAGCCAAAGAGCTCGCTAATAAATTGTACGAAAAGAAAATCAGGCCAAATTACTTTCATTTGATAATTATACCTTTTGGTAATTTTATCCTAAATTATTTTTTAAAACTCAAAATACTAAAAGGTAAAAAAGGTTTTATCCTCTCTTATATACATGCTTTTGCGACTTTTAAAAAATATTTATTTTTATGGCTGAAGTATAGAAAAATGGAATAAACAAGACAGCCTCTGCCTGAAGATTTAATATTTATCTAATATCGGTTTCCAAAAATCAACAACTTTAGGTTTATTAATTCCATGACAGCCAAAAGGAATTTCATTATTTATTATTTTAAAAGCAATTTCTGGTTTACGGTCAATGGCAAAATGTAGAGCTTCCTTATAGTCTGGAATTCTAAAATCTTTACTGAATTCAGGAGCTTTCAATGACCAAAAAACATCTTCTATTGCATATATTGCTTTCTTTTCTGCATTTAAAAAATCTGAAATAAAGTTTTTTTTCTCTTTTGTAATTTTATAATGTGAACTCACCCTACGTAATGAGAAACCTCCATTCCCTGTTTTATAAAAAATTTGTTTACGTTCCTTTTTCTTTTTAGAATCAAAAAGATCAAGGATCTTCGTTACTATTTTATTATGCTGAGTTGCAATCCACGGAGCACCAATATAATCATATCCTTTTTGGCACCATTCTTTTAAAGCGTCTTTAAAAACAAAAGCATCTAATTGATAGATCAGGATAAACTCAGAATCTAAAAAACGTTCGTAAAATGATGAAGACAAAAGCAACTCATTATAACCGGAAATGTTTTCAAAATAGTTTTTTGAAAAATTTTCTACCGAAACATGCGGAAACGCATTTGTAATATAAGAATTATCAAGTCCTTCCGGTTGCACTAAAACAATTGGATAATCTTTCAAAACACGTAAACACTGCAATAAAGATTTCTCTTCAAGAAATCCAAAATGATCTTTGTATATAGGTATAAGAACTTTTACTACATGTTCCATTTTTTATTTTTTATAATCTTAAATATATTATTCAAATAGCTTTTGTACTATTATCTATTAATTCTATTGAAATTTAGAATTGAAATTTGAAAATAATTTTTCAAATTGCTCTTGGAAATAAAAATCATATCCCTCTCCTCCTATTGGAAAAACAGCAGGTAAAAACGGATTGGCTTCCAACAATCGGTTCACCTTTAAGCCTTCCGCAATAGCAAAGGAAAAAGTCTGATTGGAAACAAAAAACCGTGAAGATTTAATTATTTGTGCCATCTCCATGAAATTAGGAACATCATAAAAATCAATGTTAGGAACTTCTTTACTGAATTCTTCATATTCTGCTCTTGTTCCCACAAACAATAAGTCTTTATACTGTTTTAAAAAAGAATAATTAATCAAAGGGTTTCTTCCTCTAAAAGTTCTGACTACCACAATTTTATTTTTAATTATTGAATGTGGCTCTACTTCTAAAAAAGGAAGATTCATATCGGGCTGAAGTCCTGTTAAATGATAATACCATCTAACTGAATGAAATTCCATCGCTACTGGCAACTGCCGAAAAATATCCAAATCAATATCAATTTTTTCGTTATTCCATTTTCTGACATCATTAATATAAGATTGCGCTTTTAGGAAAGAAAAAGCCATTTGGTAAGATCGCTCTGTTATCATTACGTTTCCTGTGGGGTGCTTAAAATAATTTCTTCCTATGATCTGATTTAAATGAATATACAAATTACATTTTGTTTTTGAGGAAAGCTCTTTTAAGATAGGTAATGCATAAACCAAATCTCCTAAATGTCCGGAATGTTTGAAATTTATTTCAGAAGGTGGATTAGATATTATTTTTGAAATTGCATCAGTTTTGTTTTGAAAATCCACAGTATATTTTTTCGATACTACCTCATCATTTAAATGCAGTTTATATTCAAAATACTTTAGTTTATTAGTAAGACGAAACCAAAATTTAACCAGCTCTGATTTTATTGATTTATTTTTTTTTGCCATTATTACAAATGAATATTAAATAAAAATATGGGTAATATATGATTTCCTTTCCAAAATTAATATTATTATGAAATCATTAATTTAAATATAAACTGGCTATTAATTAAAAAAATAAATCTATTTACTTCAATTGTTATATTTTTTAAAAAAATATTTTATTTTTCTTTAAAATCGATTATTTATTATATCGCAATACCACTTCACTTTTGTAGTTGCTAAATCTAAATATTACTGTTACTTTTTTACAAAGTTAAATTTATTTAATAAAATCCCACAATTAATATTAAATATACTAACCTGAAATTAATACTTTTTTTTCGAAAGTCTATGAATGAAATGATAATCTACTCAACTATAGAAATCATGAATTCTTACTTCGGAACAATTCAACACAGTCTGTATTAATCGGTTTAAAATCTTCGATCATAAAAAAGAGCGATACATGAAACAAATTAAATTGCAAGAATTTAGCCGGAAAAACCATCAACATAAACAGTTCAATTAAAAAACTATTCTACACAATCTAAATAATGTACTTAATTGATTGAATCAATTATTATTTAGTAATCAGACGCAACTATTATGTGTTATATTCATCTTTAAGATAAGATCTGAATTCTATTACAATAATTAAACTTTCTATTTTTTATTCATTTTTAGATTGACTATTTCTTAAAACTTTATGCATACTACAATATTAATGAATGTTTTAAGGTTTAATTAGTTAGTCTTTCATTATCAAGATTACCCAAAACCCAAATAAATTTAAACTTAACATGGGAGTATTTAAAACCATAAAATTACACCTTGAAAGAGAAAGTAAAATCAAAACACATTCGATAATCTCTATACCAAATTTTGAAACCTACAGCTCTGCGAAAAAAACAATTGTTTTTATGAGTAATGCGCTGCCAAAATATGATGAAGATTCTGGCTCAAATCGACTTAAAGAAATTATTCTCTTGTATAAGGATTTAGGATTTAACTGTATTATTTGTGTTGAAAATATTTTTGAAACAGACAAATATGTCAAGTTTTATAGTGATTTAGGTATTATTGTGTATTTAGAGACTAGTCTGCACAAAAATTATTTATATTTTTTAAAATCCATACCTCATATCGACTACATCTGGTATAATGGGCCGAAAAACTTTAGTAAATATCTCTCCAGACTTTCTGAATGTTTTCCACAATCGAAATCCATATTTGATATGGTAGATATTCATTTTTTAAGGTATAAAAGAGCTATAGAAATTGAGCCTTATCGAATTTCGTTAAGAAAAAAATATTATCAGTATTTTAAAATAGAAACGAAATTAGCAAAAAAAGCAGATGTTGTTATCGCAATATCTGAAGTTGAAAAAGAAATCATGTCACAATATTTGAAAGAAAATCAGATATTGTTAATTTCGAATATACATTATTGTAAAATCGACGAAAGTCAAATTGCCCCATTTGAAAAAAGAAGCGATATTTTGTTTATTGGTTCTTCACATGAACCAAACATCGATGCTATTCATTACTTATACAATGAAATAATGCCAAAAGTCTGGCTAAAATTACCCAACTTAAAAGTAAATGTAATTGGAAATGTAAAAAATAAGATTCATTCTATCTCCCATCCTAATTTCAAACTATTGGGATTTGTAGAAAATATTGAGTCCTATTTTATCAACTCTAAACTGATGGTTGCTCCTTTACGTTATGGCGCAGGAGTAAAAGGAAAAATAGGCCAGTCTTTTGAATACTTTTTACCTGTAGTAACGACTTCTATAGGCGCTGAAGGAATGTATTTAGAAAACAAAAAAAATGCTTTTATTTCTGAAACTGCAGATGAATTTTCAAAACAAATAATTACACTTTACAACGATAAGGAAATGTGGTGTAAATTATCTGTTAACTCTACTGAAAGCCTTTATCCTTTTTCAAAAGAAAAATTAAAATCTGTATTAAAGCAAATATAAATGATCAATACCATTGTTAATTATCATTCTACTTTTTCAAAAACTTCTGGTATTTCTGAGGCTGCAAGAGCAAATTTTGCAGCACTAAAAGACTGCCCTTTTACGCTTAATCAGGTTAATTACAATGAAAGTGAAAAATTACTGATTAGAGAAGATGATCACTTAGTAAATAAAATTAGCGGAAATGTAATCAACATTTATCATATCAATATTAATGACATTCCTCTTTTTCTTTTAAACAATACCATACCTACCGCATCACACATTTATAATATTGCCTATTGGGCCTGGGAATTCAATAAACTTCCCGAAGAATTTATAGATTTGCTCGCTCTGTTTGACGAAATATGGGTTCCCAGCAGTTTTTGTCAAAATGTATTTTCATCCTATTCTTTTAAACCCGTTATCAAAATCCCTCATCCAATTGAAGCAATCAAAACTGAGGAAAATGACCCTAAAATAGAATTACAAAATAAGTTTGTGTTTTTATCAATATTCGATTCACTAAGTACTCCTGAAAGAAAAAACACTAATGGTCTAATAGAATGTTTTTTAGACACTTTCCAAGATACCCCTAATGTTGTATTAGTATTAAAAACAGTTAACTTAGAAAAAAACAAAAGACTTCATAAGGAGCTTACAGAAAAGACAAAAAATTGTAACTATATAATCCTTATTAACGAAAACTACACTAAAAAAGAACTTACAGACCTTATTGATGCCTGCCATTGCTATGTTTCATTACATCGGGCTGAAGGTTTTGGCCTAACACTTGCAGAGGCTATGTTAAGAAAGAAAGTAGTGATTGGAACTGGATATTCTGGCAATTTAGAATTCATGAACAATCAAAATAGTTTCTTGATCAATTATGAGTTGATGACAAAAGACAAAGATTCAGGCTTTATAAAAAAAGGATATCAATATGCTGAACCTGATATCGAAAATTCAAAAAAAATTTTAAGGCATGTTCATGATAATTATAAGAATATCGAAGAAATACAAAAAAATGCGAAACGAACTATAGAAACCTATTTTAGCAAGGAAAAGATTGGAGAATTGATGTATTCAAGATTAGATAAAGTAACTTATTTTATGAAAAAAAGAAATACTATTACTTTAAACAATGAGAACTTCCTAATCACCGAAAACATACGATTAAAAAACAGCATTAAAAAATATGAAAAAAACATATTTATAAAGTTAAAAGCAATTTTAAAATCTTAAAACTAATTACATCTTAGTTTTATATTTCGATTTTATTGTTCTCAATGCCTGTTTGACACCCAATACACAGTTAATAATTTTACTTTTTTTGATTTTTTTTAATTCTGTTTCTAATTCTGTTACTCTACTTTTATAAGTAATCAAAAGCAACTGATTCTCATTTGGATTTTTAAAATTTCGTGTAACAGATTCCGCTCTATTACGAATTTTATAACCAATACTCTTATAAGATAATTTATTTTGTGTGTCGATTTGAGCTTTTTTAGCTTTTTCGTTTGCTAAATCCCTATTATCGTAGACTAATCTCATTTTATCCACACTATCTTCCAGCAAAGGATCCGCCCAGATGGTATTTTCACAAAAATTAACATCAGGATTTTCTATAGAATTAATTACATAATCTACGAGAAAACTGTTGTTGCCATTCATGAACTCTAAGTTTCCTGAATAATTGGTTGCAATTGTTGGTTTGCCCATACACATCGCTTCAGCAATAGTGAGTCCAAAGCCTTCTGAATGATGTAGCGAAACATAACAATCACATTGGTTTATGAAATGATTTAACTCGTTCTTTTCTAAATTAATATCTACAATTTTTATATTAGACCTGCCTTCAATTTCATTCATCACTAAGGCATAATCATTAGGATATTTTTTTGCATTAGAACATTTTATAATTAACTCAACATCTGTTTCGGAAGGAAATGCTTTAATAAATGACTGAATTAAGAACAAAGTATTTTTTCTTATTAGAGAACTTCCAAAATTAAAAATGAATAAAAAGCTATATTTTTTATCATCGTATTTATTTAAAAAGTCTGTATTCATCAAAGGAAGCAATTCAACTTCTACCGGATGAGGAATTGTCATAATTGAACCTAAGAAATATTTTTTAAAAATTTCGCTGCAATAACCGGAAGGTGTCCATATTTCATTAAATAAATGAAGTGTTTTTTGAATTTCATCAGGGACATATTCTGATTCCCAAACCAGAAATAAGATATTATATCTATTTGAAAAAGAATTCGTTTTAAGCCCTGCAAAAAAAACAGAAACATCATATAATGATAATTGTATCAGGTTAATATTATACTTAAAAGCATCTTCATTAACATTTCCGTTTTTTAATTTTAGATAATCAATTTTGGCATAAGGAAGCCCTGCAGCATCCATTGCTTTTAGATTTAATCGTACAGCTTCACCTAAACCAAATTCACCATCAGTATAACCAATAACATTAACACCGACATTTAAATTACTCATTCTTTTTTTATATAAAATTTAATTCACCTCTAAAGACTGCAGGCTCACCAAATTGGCATAAATCCCATTCATATTTAATAACTCCTCATGAGTACCTTGCTCAACAATCCTCCCTTTACTCATTACCACAATTAAATCAGCATTCTGAATGGTAGATAAACGGTGTGCAATTACAATTGAAGTTCTGTTTTCCATCATGTTTTCCAGACCAATTTGCACTAATTGTTCAGATTCTGTATCTAACGCTGATGTAGCTTCATCCAGAATCATAATAGGCGGATTTTTCATTACCGCCCTTGCAATAGCTACGCGCTGTCGCTGACCTCCGGACAGCATTCCGCCTCCATCTCCAACAGGGCTATTGTACTGCTCAGGAAATTCTGAAATAAAATTATGGGCATTTGCCACTTTCGCAGCATTTTTAACAGCCTCTATATCAGGATTATCTATACTTAACGAAATATTATTAGCAATAGTATCATTAAACAAAATAGAGTCCTGAGCAACAATTCCCATTTGTTTTCTTAAAGAATCTGCAGTAACATCTTTAATGTTTATACCATCAAAAGTGATGCTTCCTTCTGAGACATCATACAACCTTGTCACTAAGTTTGCCAATGTTGATTTTCCACTTCCTGATTCCCCTACCAGCGCCACTCTTTTACCTTTTGGAACCGTTAGATTAAAATCTTTTAAAACATATTCCGAATCGTACTTAAACCAAACATTCGTAAATTTAATTTCATGCTTAAATTCGGTAATCTCTATAGCATCAAGATTGTCTTTTAGCGGATTGGTTGCGTCTAAAATGAAGGCAACCCTTTCATAAGCTGCATTTCCTCCCATTAAAGCCTGATTGGCTTTGGTTATAGCCTTAGCAGGTGTCAATATTTGATAGGCCAGACCCATGTATGCGATAAAAGCACTACCGCTCATCGATCCGTCAATTAATACTAAAGACCCTCCATAAACCAATAGAATAGAAATTACAAAAATCCCTAAAAACTCACTCATAGGTCCTGCCAGACTCATCCTAACGCCTATTTTATTGTTTAGATTATTAATAAATTCTGTTGAATTCAAATAACGTCGTATAAAAAAATTCTCAGATGTAAAATTTTTAATCACTTTTATACCGCCTAAAGTTTCTTCTATATCTGATAAAAGATGTCCCTCCAGAGAGAAAATATCACCCGACTGACTTTTGATAGATTTACTCATTCTGGATATTAAAATCCCTGAAAGAGGAAGAAAAAGAAATACGAATATGGTTAATTTCCAACTTATAAAAACCATCGATATCAGAGTGAATATAATAGTCAATGGTTCACTAACCATCATCAGAATACTTAAAAAAGCACTTTTTATTGTATTGATATCCGAGGTCATTCTTGAAATTAAATCACCTTTTCTTTCATTTGAAAAAAAAGAAACAGGTAAACTAATTACTTTCTGATAAACATCATTTCGCAAATCTTTCAAAATTCCATTATTCAAATAAGTCATGTACACAATAGAAATGAAATTGAAAAGATTCTTCAGCAAAAAAGTAGTCAATACAAATATTACCATCCATATCAATGTATCCAAAGCTCCGTTTACTTCAGTATTGTGTGTTATGAAATAATTTAAAGAATCTTCCAAATATCGTTTATCAATACTTTTAATCCCTTCATATACAGGTCTGACATGTATTTTTTCACCATCAGAAAACAACACCTTCATTAATGGAAAAAGCGAAAGCATCGAAATAGCAGAAAAAAGTGCATATAAAACATTAAAGATGATACTGATTATTAAATTTTTCTTGTGAGGTATTAAATACTTTAAAAAGCGTTTAAAATTTTTCATTTAATTATTTTGAATTGAAGGCTAACCTAATTTAATTTTTAAGGCCAATATTATTTTTGCAAAGATAAAATTAAAATAGTTTTAAAACCAGAAAAGTAGTACCTAATCACCTCCTAAAACCCAATGATTTTGAACTTCTAAATTTCCTGATTCTTAATCAAAATGAATTGCATTAGTAATGATCCTTACATGCACAAGCTTTCTAATTTATGGAGATTTCCAGAAATATTTTTCGTTACTTTGCTGCTATAAATTTGTTACTTGTATTTATAAAATGGAAAATCTGAACGAAGAAGTACATAAAGCTTTTGAAATCATAAAAGAGGGCGGTATCATTCTTTATCCAACTGACACCGTTTGGGGAATTGGCTGCGATGCCACAAATCCCGAAGCAGTTGCTAAAATATACACACTTAAACAACGTGCAGAAACACAAAGCATGATTGTATTAATGAATGGCGAAAAAATGATGTACAATGTTTTTAAAAACATTCCCGAAGTAGCCTGGCAGATCCTTGATTTATCTGAAAAACCAACCACTTTAATTTTAGACGAACCGCGAAATGTAGCTCCTAATATTATCGCTTCAGATAAGTCTTTAGCAATACGACTTGTAAAAGAACCTTTTTGTTTTAAATTATTAGAGCGAATGAAGAAACCATTAGTTTCTACATCTGCTAATATTTCAGGACAACCAACACCATTAACTTTCAAAGATATTAATCCTGAAATTGTAAAAGGAGTTGATTATGTCGTGGATTTGTATCGTGATAAAGTTGGTGGAAAACCTTCAACAATCATTAAACTAACAAATGATTCTCAGGTAAAAATAATACGCAAGTAATTGACAACTATATTGTTTTGAGGCTCTCTATCAGCAAGTCAATATCTTCTTTAGTATTATAATGACTGAAAGAAATTCGGAGATTAGGTAATTTCAAATCGGTCTCCGAAAGTATCTCTTTTAAAACATGTGAAGGCTTTATACTTCCGGACTGACAGGCACTTCCTCTTGAAACTGCAATTCCTTTCATATCCAGACTAAACAATAACATAGCAGTTTTATCTTCAGAAAAAGGCAAAATAATATTGATAATATTATAAAAATCTTCTTTTTTACCTACGATTCTAAAATTCGGGAAATAATTTTCAAGCTGATTTATCAAATACATTTTTAAATCCAAAACATATTGCCTGTCGGTTTCAAGGTTTTCATATGAAATAGCCAAAGCTTTTGCCATTCCTGCAATCTGGTGTACGGCTTCGGTTCCTGCACGTAATCCTTTTTCCTGTTCCCCGCCAAAAAGCAAAGGCTGCAAGCCTGAATTTTTTCGCACAAAAGCAAAGCCAACTCCTTTTGGTCCATGAAATTTATGAGCACTGGCCACCATAAAATCGACAGTGCTTTTTTGTAAATCAATTTCGGTTTTCCCAACAGATTGAACGGTATCAGAATGAAAAAGTGCATTATACTGCTTACAGATAACACTTACTCTGTCAATATCTAAAATAGCTCCTGTTTCATTATTTACATGCATCAAACTTACAATTGTCTTTTTTTCTTTTGATAATAAGTTAGATAAATGCGTTGAATCGATGCTGCCATCAGGATTTATAGTAACATAATCGACCTGAATGTTATAATCTGACTGTAAAGCCAAAACTGTATATAAAACTGCGTGATGCTCAATTTTAGACGTGACAATTCGCTGTACTTTCAAATCTTCTACAGCAGAGCGAAGTATCCAGTTATTTCCCTCGGTGCCGCCTGACGTAAAAATTATTTCCTGAGCCGAACAATTAAGATATTTAGCTATATTCTTTCTGGAAAGTTCAACAATCGTTTTTGCATTTCTCCCAAAACTGTGAGTTGATGATGGATTTCCAAAATCATCCATCATAATTTTTGTCATTTCCTGAACAACTTCAGGTCGCATGGCAGTAGTAGAAGCGTTATCAAGGTATACTTTTTTCATTGCAGCAAAGTTATGAAATATCAATTGTGATTTCTTAAATATCATTTGCGAAATTTTTCACTATTTTTGAACCAAATAAAAATTAAGATGAAAAAATATGCCTGCCTGTTACTTTTCGCCATTATGCTTAACGGTTGCGATGACGGAGATTTAACACCTGAAATAATTGATTTTGATGAAGTAACACCTCAAAGTTGTGATACAGAAACCAATGAACTGATTTATAAGTTAAAAACACAAGAAGCTTTTATATTACAATTGGGAGAAAACACACTTGACAATGTAGTAGGAGAAAAAACAATCTCTATCACTGAAAATGGACTTCCCCAGCTTGTTTACAGAACTTTTGACGGCGTTATTAGTAGTGCTAATATTTGTGATGCCATAAGACCCTCTTCACCAAACATCATACGAGATTCTAAAGCTAAGGGCGGAACAATAACCATAACAACCACTCCGGATATATCTGAACCAGCGTCTGACGGAAGTACAACAATTAAAGGTTTCAATCATTTAATATACATGAACAATATTAGCTACGAGATAGTAGGAGGAGTACAAGTTGATCCACGGTCTTTTCCCTTTGGCACTCTGAAGACAACAACTTATACCTCTCCGGTAGTATCTTTTACTGCTACAAATGCAGGTTACTGTAATCAAAAATTATATAATTGGAGTGCTACTAACTCTATTATTATTGACGCTTTAGATCCTGAATTAATTCAAAACACCGAAACTCTAGAACCTAGAAAAAGCACCATAACAGCGACTCAGAACAAAATTGTTTTCAATACTTATAAAAACGCCAGTATAACGGCTGATTATTTCTGTAAAACTCCAAGACCTGCTACACCAGAAATAGACGAGACCTGGAATGCTTCTGTTAATGGTACTATAGAAGTTGTAACCACAAAAAGTGGCACACAATACCTCCATGTTATTACATTAAAAAATATCGAGCTCAGCAATAGTGCAGGATTGAAATTTAAACTTCCAAGTAGTTTTATTTTCGGCGAAATCACTACACAGTAACAATTTCCTTAAAACCAATTACAGAATATATTTTTTATTTTATTCTTACAAAAAAACATCCTTTTCTCAACTAATTCCGAAAGACAATTAGAATGAAAAGGATGTTTTTTTATGCGCTTTGAAAAAACTTTTAACGCTTTAAAGATTTTATTTATTGTTTTGCCTAAAGTAAACTTCAGTTGCACCAAGACCATATTTTTGATAATTGGCATCCTGAAAATCTACTCCATCATACCGTCCTAATAAAAAATCAAGTTCGGCTTTCAGTATTCCTTCACCAACGCCGTGGATAAAAACAATCTTGGGAATACGGTTTTTAATTGCAAATTCAATATGCCTTCTTGCTGTTTCGGTCTGTAAAGTCAGAATATCATAATTTGTCATCCCGCGTTTATTTGGCACTAATTTTTCTATATGCAAATCAAATTCAGGAGCCGATATTTCACGCTTATCTTTCTTTTCTTTCACAAAACTTCGTGGTTTTGGCTCTTCTTTCTGTTTTGAAACAGAATCTAAATCAATTCTTTTGATAGATTTCATTAAATCATTGGAATCCTGAATTTTAATTAACTCGTTGACAAAAAAAGTCATCATAAATCCATCTTCTGTTTCAATCAAAACTTCATTATTTTTAACAGAAACTACCTTTCCGTTAATGGCTTCATCCAAAACAGAAACCTTATCTCCTTTATTCAGCATCCTCTTCTTCTTTTTCTTGATTCTTACTTGGTGTTTTTGCGCTTAGCTGCATCATTCCAAACATAAATACTGCAATTGCAATTACTATTATATAGATATTTTTATTTTCAGAAACCTGCTGGTACAATGCAACCGAAATTGCAAGAACCATTATTAAAATTTTAAAAGTTTTCATATTTTTAATATAAGACTTCAAAAATAAGAAACTTTAAAATAGTACCTCTATCCTATTTAAATCTTATCGCTATTTTTGTAAAATTGTAAAAAATAAACTTTGGATTTAGAAAAATATATGCTGCCTTGTTTTAGCAAAACCCTGTTCGGAATTGAATGTTTGGGCTGTGGATTTCAGCGTGCACTATTCTTACTTTTTCGTGGTAACTTTCTTGCTGCATTTAATATGTATCCGGCAATCTACACAACTCTTATTTTTTTAACTTTTGTAGCTTTACGTTTTTTAAACAAAGCCAAAAATTACAACAAATTACTTTGGATTTCCGGAATAATAAATGGCATGTTTATGATTGCAGGATATTACTACAAACATTTTTATCTTTAATTTTTGCAATCATTTTTTAATTTGATTCAAAATATCATCCATCATCTCAATTTGAACTTTCTGAATTTCTATTAATTCCTGTTGCTGATGCATTATTAAATGATCGATCTTATCATGAATCATTCTGATTTCAAGCTCTGATTTAAGGTTAATCATATAATCCTTTTTAGCACGCGTCCTGTCTTTTTCTTCCTGCCGATTCTGACTCATCATAATGACAGGCGCCTGCAAAGCTGCAATGCATGACAAAATAAGATTCAGTAAAATAAAAGGATACGGGTCAAAACCTTTATTCATTAAAACAAAAACATTCGATCCTATCCAAAGAACTATAAAAACAACAAACGAAATGATAAAAGTCCAGCTTCCGCCAAAGTCTGCTACCTTATCGGCTATTTTTTGACCAAAACTTCGCGTTTCATCTTCATCTTCCACAATGCTTACAATTGATTTATCTTCGTTCAAAGAGGCAACAACACTTTTCTCAAGATCTGAAAGTGCACCGATTTCATTTGATATATAATCTGAAATATATTTCTGTCGATACTTGTTTAATTCCTGAAAGGAAATAAAATCAGTATCGCAAAACGAAGGATGATCTTTAAGAATAAGACCTAAGACAGGATCATGTATCGATTTACCTGAAACTTTCTCTGAGACAGGGAATGAAAGATTGGAAATAGCACTTTTAAAAGTTGAATCATTTTTCATTTTACTATGTTTTACTGGCTAATTTACGCATTTAACTTCTTAACAATCTTATAAATTTCTACCGTCAAAATTTCTTTTATTTATCACAAATAGAATCATCAATAGAAAATTTCTTTAGGGAATTCGTGCCTTTATTTACAAAAAACACCTTACTTTTAACGTTTCAAATTATCCATTCAATTTTACAATTGTGTCAAAAGATCTTATCATACAAAATATCAAAGCTTTAAAAAGCCATTCAAACATAAATTACGGCATTAAAACTAAAACCGAAGCGTTTACTGAAAAGCTTTTTTATACCCTGTTTGATTCAAATGCAGCTTTAGATGAAAGTATTGACGAACTTGAATTTCGCTTCAAAGAAATCGCTGTTTTAGCCTGCAAAAAGCCCGAAAAATTATGCGGCTCGATGTGGGATCTTTTTCTGGAAAAACTACCAAATGTTTTAGAAAAACTGAATCAGGATGCCGAATATATCCTGGAAAATGATCCTGCCTCAAATAGTATCGACGAAGTTTACTTAGGCTATCCGGGATTTTATGCAATTGCTATTTACAGGCTAAGCCATGAATTGTACAAACTCGATTTACTATTATTTTCAAGACTGATGAGTGAATATGCCCACCGTATAACCGGAACAGACATACATGCTGGTGCGAATATTGCTTCACCGTTTTTTATAGATCATGCTACCGGAATTGTTATTGGAGAAACAACCGTAATCGAAAAATACGTAAAAATTTATCAGGGTGTTACTTTAGGCGCATTAAGTGTAAGCAAGGACATGAAAAATGCGAAACGTCATCCAACTGTCGAGAAAAATGTCTGTATTTATGCAAATGCTACCATTTTAGGCGGTGAAACCATCATAGGCAGAAATAGTATTGTGGGAGGAAACGCCTGGGTTACCAAATCAATCCCGGCAGATTCTATAGTCCTGAACACGACTACAACCGAAGTTAAAATAAAAGAAAAAAAATAGAATGAAACCACAGAAATTAATCAACCTGATTGGCAACACCCCATTGATGGAAACTGTTAATCTGGTCAAAAATAAAAACGTAAAACTTTTATTAAAACTCGAAGGAAACAATCCTGGCGGAAGTGTAAAAGACAGGGCCGCTTATAACATGATTGCATCGGCTTTGGAAAGAGGAGATATCAAAAAAGGAGATAAATTAATTGAAGCCACAAGCGGCAATACCGGAATTGCACTGGCGATGATTGCCCAATTGTTTCAGGTTGAAATAGAATTAGTCTTACCTGAAGATTCCACGAAAGAACGCACACAAACCATGCGCGCTTATGGGGCAACGGTTATTTTAACGCCCGCCAGTGAAGGAATAATCGGCTCTCGTGACTATGCCGACAAAAAAGTAGCCGAAGGCGGTTATGTAATGCTAAATCAGTTTGCAAATGACGATAACTGGAAAGCACATTATAAAACTACCGGTCCTGAAATTTGGGAGGATACTGAAGGAAGTGTAACGCATTTTGTGTCGGCTATGGGAACAACAGGAACTATTATTGGAACCTCATCTTATCTGAAAGAAAAAAATCCAAACATTCAGATTATTGGTGCCCAGCCGAGCGACGGATCACAAATTCCGGGAATCCGAAAATGGCCACAGGAGTATTTGCCAAAGATTTTTGACGCTTCGAAAGTAGATACCGTTGTGGATGTAAGTGAAGAAGAAGCAAGAGAAATGACGAAAAGATTAGCACTTGAAGAAGGTGTTTTTGCAGGAATGAGTAGTGGCGGCTCTGTTGCAGTAGCCCTAAAAATTGCAGAACAGGTAGAATCGGGTGTGATTGTAGCCATTATCTGCGATCGTGGTGATCGTTATTTATCTTCTGATTTATTTGATTAAAAATAAAGTCTCTAAGGTTCTGAGCGACTAAGAATCTAAGTTTTTTTTATTGAGCTTATAAATCTTAGCACTTCAGCATCTTGGCAACTTAGAACCTTAAAATACACAAAATGAACTATCGCAAACTAGGCAAAACCAATTTTAATATATCCGAAATCTCACTTGGCACCTGGCAGGTTGGAGGAAAATGGGGATCAGCTTTCGACAACAAAACTGCAGATGAGCTTTTAAATACTGCAATTGATAATGGTGTTAATTTTATTGACACTGCTGATGTTTATGAAAATGGTTTAAGTGAAACTGCTGTTGGAAGAGTTGTTCGTTCGAGATCTGAACGAATTTATGTCGCTACAAAATGCGGCCGACATATCAATCCGCATATTAACGAAGGCTATCAGCCAAAAGTATTGCAGAAATATGTAGAAGAAAGTTTAAAAAGACTGGGATTAGAAACTCTTGACTTAATTCAATTACACTGCCCTCCTACTGAAGTTTTTTATCGTCCTGAAATCTTTGAACTTTTTGATCGTCTTAAAGAACAGGGTAAAATTTTAAATCTTGGCGTTAGCGTAGAAAAAGTAGAAGAAGCCTTAAAAGCAATCGAATATTCGAATGTTACTACAGTGCAGATTATTTTTAATTTATTTCGTCAGCGCCCTTCACAACTATTCTTTTCTGAAGCCAGAAAAAAAGATATCGGGATCATTGCAAGGGTTCCTTTGGCAAGCGGGCTTTTAACCGGTAAATTCGATGCAAAAACAACCTTTGAGCCGCAAGACCACAGAAATTTCAACAGAAACGGCGATGCTTTTGATAAAGGAGAAACTTTTTCCGGTATTGATTACGAATTAGGATTAAAAGCTGTTGAAGAATTAAAAGCATTATTTCCTGAAGCTACAAATCTGGCTCCTTATGCTTTACAGTGGATTTTGAGTTTTGAAGATGTTAGCTGCATCATTCCCGGAGCTTCAAAAGAAAGTCATGTAGTATCTAATTTATCTGTTTATGATTTACCTAAATTGTCTTCAGAAAAAATTGAAGCAATGAATAAAATTTATAAAGAATATATAAAACCCTATGTTCATCAGTTGTGGTAATTCTGTCTTAAAAAATTGAAAAATGAAACATTTAAGTTTCTAAGATTTTAAAATCTTAGAAACTTTTTAATTTAAACAACGTTTACAATTAACTCTTCATAATCCTAAGGCACTATATCCTAAAAATTTAAAATCCTAAAATAACTTTAGTACCTTAGAATTTTATTCACAACATAAAACAATGTTTAACAAATCAAATTTTAAAGAATGGTTTGACCGGTATAAGTACGCTGAATTAGCAAGTACAAGTGCCGCACTTACTACTTCGCTTTTTAGCAAAATCTACAGCGGATTAACAACGGCTTATTTGATTACATTTGCCGAATATCTGGCTTTTTATAGTGTAATTTTATTCTCTTCTTATAAAAAATTACACAAACAAAACAGCCTTTTAAACCAAAAGACTTCTTCTCATGAAATTTTCAGGCTTGTGAAAAATCTTATTTTGGAATTTGGTTACCCTGCGTTTTTGGATTTTTTGATAATTCGTCCTTTTTGTATGTACTGGATGCCGATACTTTTCGGGAATTATTTCTTCGGAATTATTTTCGGGAAAATTTCAGCTGATTTGTGTTTCTATTTTTTTGCAATTATCAACTATGAATTAATCAAAAAAAAATAATCAACAATTTTCAAATACAATTTTAAACTCGGCACCTTTGTTTGTTCCTTCGCTGGAAGCTGTGAGTGTTCCTTTATTTCTTTCGATGATTTTTTTACACAAGTATAAACCAATTCCTGTTGAAGACTCATTGGCTGTTCCTAGTCGGCTCATTTTTGTAAATTTCTTGAATAACTCTTCAATCTGATGCTGGCTGAAACCTATTCCATTATCAGAAACCGTTATAATCAGGGAACTACCTTCAGTAAATATTCTTAATTTAATTTCGCTGTCAAAATAAGAGAACTTAACAGCATTGCTAATTAAATTTACTAAAACCTGAATTAATAATCCCTCATCAATTTTAAGCTTAGTCTCTTCAGTTTCAATACTCACATTTAGACTAATATTCTTATCTATAAGACGCTGCTCTACCTGTTCGTTGACAAAATCCAATACATCCGGAAAAGATATTTTTTTTAGCTCAGGATTTATTTTAGGAACCTGATCCTGTTCCGCCAGTAATTTGATGAAATTTTCTATATATCTGAATTGCAGATTTGTTGATTCACAAATCAACTCGGCCAAATCCTTTATTGCTTCAGAAGGTTTTTCTTCTATAATGAGTTTTGCAAGTCCCTGAGGATTTCCTGCAAAGTTTCTCAAGTCATGTGAAAGCATATAAATTAAATCCTGTTTTTCATTTATAAAACTTTCTGCTTCAAATATAGATTCCTGGATATTACTCATTAGCAGACCGGCTTCATCATTATATTCTGTAGGCAAAACCGATAATTTTCTTTGATTTCTGTAGTCATCCAATGATTTTGAAGCTACAGCAATGGGTTTAATCAGCTGATTTAAAACCAGTAGGGTAATTCCAGTTGCAAGCAAGGTCATAATTAATGAAAAAATTAAAACCGATGTCGCCGGAATCACTGTGTCGAAATATAAAGCAAAAAGCAAAATTCCGATTAAAGGAATATGAATACCTATAAAAGCAACAAACAGAAATTTCAATGCATAACTTTTTTTTAAAAAGCCAATTTTTGAAAGATTATGATACAACTTCATACGAAATAACAATTACTTAGACTTTTAATGGGGCTATCGAAGCATTTGATGCAACAAAGTTAGCTTTAAAAGCTGATTTAGAGATGCAAATTATAGAATTTGATAAAATATTTTAAAAATTAAATTTATAAAAGTTTACAAACCCTTATTTTTGCGCTATGGGAAGAAAAAATACAGATAAAGTCGTCTTTCATCAAATACAAGTTCTTGATGCAGGCGCAAAAGGCGTATCAGTTGCAAAAGCACCAGACGGAAAAGTAATCTTCATACCGAATGTAGTTCCGGGCGATGTGGTTGATGTGCAGACTTTTAAAAAAAGAAAAGCTTATTACGAGGGAAAAGCTGTTAAATTTCATGAATTATCAGAGCAACGTGTAAATCCGGTTTGCGAACATTTTGGTGTTTGCGGTGGATGTAAGTGGCAAAATATGAAATACAGCCAACAGCTGTATTATAAACAAAATGAAGTAAAAAACCATCTCCAAAGGATAGGCAAAATTGACTTACCTGAATTTGAAGATATTTTAGGTTCTGAGAAACAGTTTTTTTACAGAAACAAAATGGAATTTTCTTTTTCAAACAGCCGCTGGCTAACCGAAAAAGAGATAGGAAGTACCGAAGATTTAGGAAATAGAAATGCTTTAGGTTTTCATATTCCGAAAATGTGGGACAAAATTCTGGATATTACAAAATGTCATTTACAGGAAGATCCTTCCAATGCAATCCGCAACGAAATCAGGGCATTTGCAAACGAAAATAATTTAACATTCTTTAATCCAAGAGAACATTCAGGTTTATTGAGAACTTTTATGATTCGTACTGCTTCGACAGGTGAAATCATGGTTTTAATACAGTTTTTCGAAAATGACGAAGCCGGTCGTGAATTAATTCTGGATCACCTATACGAAAAATTTCCACAAATTACTTCTTTGCAATACGTGGTCAATTCAAAACAAAATGATACTATTTACGATCAGGACATAAAGCTTTATAAAGGAAGAGATTATATTCTGGAAGAAATGGAAGGATTAAAGTTTAGTATTAATGCTAAATCATTTTACCAGACCAATTCAGATCAGGCGTACGAATTATACAAAATAACCAGGGATTTCGCAGGACTTTCAGGCAACGAAATTGTTTATGATTTATATACCGGAACTGGGACTATTGCACAATTTGTATCCAGAAAAGCAAAAAAAGTAATTGGTGTAGAAAGTGTTCCTGAAGCAATTTTAGATGCTAAGGCAAATGCTGAGCGCAATAATATTACGAATTGTGAGTTTTTTGTTGGAGACATGAAAGTTGTATTTAATGAAGCCTTTATCGCCCAGCATGGCAAACCGGATGTTATCATTACAGATCCGCCTAGAGACGGAATGCACAAGGATGTTATTGAACAAATTTTAAAGATTGCTCCTAAGAAAGTAGTGTATGTAAGCTGTAACTCTGCTACTCAGGCAAGGGATCTGGCTTTAATGAATGAAAAATACAAAGTAACACGCGTTCGTCCGGTAGATATGTTTCCGCAGACACATCATGTTGAAAATGTTGTACTTTTAGAACTTCGATAACACTTATAAATGAAAAAAATACTGTATTTTTTATTGGTCTTAACATTTGGATTATCCAGTTGTGAAAAAGATGATATTTGTGATGCAAATACACCCACAACACCAAGAATGTTGATTTCTTTTTTCTATGCCGACCGACCAGCAGTTGTAAAAAATGTAACTCGCCTGAAAGTACAGGGAGAAAATGTAGAAAATGGAATTGTTTTTAACGAAACCGCTACAACTGATGATATAAAATACACCACTAGTGCGAATCAGGTTTTAATTCCATTAGATCCTACAAAAGATGCTGTCACTTATAGTTTTATATCTAATTTCAGCACCGCAAATCCTGGCTTAAGCAATACAGATATGCTGACATTTAACTATTCACGAAAAAATGTATATGTCTCAAGAGCCTGCGGTTTTAAAACCATATACACTTTAACTTCAATTCAGCGTGCAGGAAATGAAGATGCAAGTAACTACTGGATAAGTAACATTAGTTTATTTAATCCTAATGTCGAATTAGAAAATGAAACACATGTCAAAATATTTTTTTAGTATTTGCTTATTCTTTACAGCAGTATTTCTTGGTCAGGCCCAGGAAATAGCTAATGATACGCTTAAAAAAGAAATAAGCGGGACAAAACCAAAACCTAATAAAGTTCAGGTTGTTGCAGAAACCACAACAGACAGTGTTCCTGTAAAAAAAGACCGCTACGGTTTACGCGTAGGTGTTGATTTATATAAACTTACCAGAGGTTTTTACGATAAAGACTATAAAGGAGTCGAGTTTGTGGGTGATTTTCGCCTTACTAAAAAATATTACATAGCCGCCGAACTCGGTATAGAAGATAAAACAACTGATGATGACCGATTAAATTCAACAGCAACAGGAACTTACATAAAAGGAGGTTTTGACTACAACTTGTATAATAACTGGCTGGATATGGAAAATCTTATATCAGTAGGTTTACGAGGTGGTTTTAGTACATTTAGCCAGGAACTCAACAGCTACAAAATTTATAGTCCTGATAAATATTGGGGAGAAACTCCAGTGATTACTGATGCTAAAAAATATACTGGTTTAACAGCTGCATGGGCCGAAGTTGCTGTTGGAATGAAAGCTAAGGTTTTTAATAACCTTTTTGTAGGATTCGGGGTCCAGTTAAAATTGCTCTTAGCCAACAAAGAACCTGAGGATTTTGAAAACCTTTATATTCCTGGATTTAACAGAACTTATGATGGAAGTTTCGGAGTTGGATTTAATTATACCGTTTCCTATTTTATTCCTCTTTATAAAAAGCAAATAACAATTCCGGGAGCAGAAAAAAAAGTGCCTAAGAAATAATTTTTTATGCCATTTGTTAAAAAAGCCATTGATTCTGAATATTATTTGATTCAGAATCAATGGCTTTAATTTACTTAGAATTCGATAATTATCTATCCAATTTCTCTAATTCCTTTTATGAATATCCATTTCATGAAAAGCTTTTCACCATCTTTTGTCTTTAATGCTTTAAACTGAGGAGCTATCAAAGTAGCAACAATAAAAGCAGTCATCGGAATCCATATTCCGGTTAATGCTGTGTATTCTGAAATTATAAATCTTCCAAGAATAAATAAAATTGCGAAGCATCCTAATTGATACAAAAAAGCTCTTATTTGTAATTTTGTCATTTTTTTCTTTTTAAGGTTCAGAGTTACAAAGTCTCAAAGTTACAAAGTTTTTCCCTGTACATCTTTGAACCTTTGTCTCTTTGTTAGTATTCGTTAACCTGAAACTTTGTTCTCTTACTTCCTTCGTAAATTTCGTATTTGACCAGACGGGCTTCGAGACTTCCATTAAAGAGCTTGATTTTTCTGGAAGGTTTTAGTCCAACAAATTTCAAGGCTTCAAGATTTGCTGTAATGAACCAGGCATTTGTACCCGGGTAATTTTTCTTTAAAGTATCGCCGATATTAGCATAAAATCTTTCCATTTGAATATCCAGACGTTCATCATAAGGCGGATTGAATACAATATGCAGTTTTCCTTCAACTGCTTTTTCAGTATCAAAAAAGTTGTTTTCAGAAATTGTTACATAATCTTCAAGATTTGCATTTCTGATGTTGTCTTTGGCCTTGTTCACTGCACTTGGCGCTTTATCAAAACCTTTAATTGTATAATGAAATTCTCTTGTTTTTTTCATCAGACTATCTACAATTTTATCAAACAAATCATTGTCCCAGTCTTTCCATTTTTCAAAAGCAAATTCTTTTCTGTTGATGTTAGCCGGAATGTTACAGGCAATCATTGCGGCTTCAGCCAGAAATGTTCCTGACCCGCACATTGGATCTAAAAAATGAGTTTGCCCATCCCAGTCTGACAATAACAGAATTCCTGCTGCCAGAACTTCATTAATAGGAGCAATATTCGTAGCCGTCCTGTAACCGCGCTGATGCAGCGAATTCCCGGAAGTATCCAAAGCTACTGAAACCTGGTCTTTATCGATATGAACATTGATTCTCAAATCAGGAAAAGCTTTGTCAATACTCGGACGCTGTCCTGTTCTTTCCCTAAACTGATCTACAATCGCATCTTTACATTTTTGAGAAACAAACTCAGAATGGTTAAAATAAGTCGAATGAACCGTAGCGTCAATTACAAAAGTCTGATTGGCATTCAGCAATTTTGACCAGTTTATACCCGAAATTCCTTTGTACAATGCCTGTTCATTATTGGCTCTGAATGAATAAATTGGCTTTAAAACCTTAAGGGCTGTTCTGAGTGACAAATTGGCTTTGTACATAAAACCTTTATCCCCTTTAAAACTTACCATTCTTACCCCTTTTTCCACTTCCTGCGCACCAAGATCACGCAATTCCTTTTCTAATATTTCTTCAAAACCAAAAAAACATTTGGCTATCATTCTAAAATTTTCTTCCATCTTTATTTTTGTTTAAAAAAAACTCCGATCGCATACGTATATCTGATTATTCAGGTATAGTCACGAAATAGTTATTTTTCGGCAAAAATACACTAAATTTGCCGGACTTTGAATTAATTGAAATAGAATAAATGTCTGAAGCGCCTAACCCATCAACACCTAATCAGGACCGTAACACCGAAAACTGGTTTACATCATGGTTTGATACACCGTATTATCATATTCTTTATAAGGATCGTAATTACAGAGAGGCTCAGATTTTCATGGATAATCTTACGCATTACTTAAACTTGCCTGAAAAAGCAAAAGTATTGGATTTAGCCTGTGGAAAAGGCCGTCATTCTATTTATTTGAATCAGTTAGGTTTTAACGTTTTAGGAGCCGATTTATCTGAAAACAGCATTGCCGAAGCCAGCAAAAACAGCAATGAAACCCTGCATTTTAAGGTACACGATATGCGTGAGCCTTTTGAGGAAAAATTCGATGCTATTTTCAATCTGTTTACGAGTTTTGGTTATTTCGAAAATGACGCTGATAATCTCACCACTTTAAAAGCAATCAAAGAAAGTTTATCTGAATATGGTTTTGCCGTAATTGATTTCATGAACGTAAATCAGGTTATTGAAACTTTGGTTCCGGAAGAAGTTAAAACAGTGGACGGAATTGATTTCAACATCAAAAGATATGTAGAAGACGGGCATATTTTTAAGGAAATTGATTTTGAAGATCAGGGCAAAAAATACCATTTTACAGAAAAAGTAAAAGCACTCACCTTGCAGAATTTTCAGGATTTGATGGAGGAGGCCGGTATTTATCTTTTAGATATTTTTGGCGATTACAAACTTAAAAAATTCCATAAAACCGAAAGCGAACGATTAATCATGATTTTTAAATAATTTGGTAATCAACAAATGAATTATCTATTACCCTTATTTTCTGTACTTTTAGGTTATGCGGTGGCTTTGTTTATAAAACCAAAAAACAAGACCAATCTAAAATTATTGCTTGCTTTTAGCGGTTCATTCTTATTGTCGTTAACCGTAATGCATCTTCTGCCTGAAGTTTACGAATCACACAATCATAATATTGGTTTATTTATTATGGTTGGGATTTTATTCCAGATTATTCTGGAATTTTTCTCAAAAGGTGCAGAACACGGTCATGTTCACGGACATGCAAAAATGTCTCAGATTCCATGGCTGCTTTTCATAAGTCTTTGTATTCATGCATTTCTGGAAGGTTTTCCGGTAAGCCATCATCATGGTCTGGCTATCGGAATTGCAATTCATCATTTGCCGATTGCCGTGATTTTGACGACATTTTTTATCAACGCCGATTTAAACAAAAAAGCTATTTTCGCTTTCATGCTGACTTTTGCGGTAATGACTCCACTAGGAACTGTCGCTTCTGAATTTTTACCCATTTTAAACGAATATTACACCGAAATAACTGCAATCGTAATTGGAATATTATTCCACATTTCATCAACCATTATTTTCGAAAGCAGCGAAGGACACAAATTTAATGTTGCCAAAGTCTCCATGATTGTTCTCGGAATCCTATTGGCTTTTTTTCTTTAATAGCGAATTAGAAAATTTGTCAATTAGAAAATCATTTACATTCATTGATAATATCTAATCATTTTTAAGACCTCCAAAACATTATCTAATTACCTAATATTGACGTATTATCTAATTATATCCTATTTGTTTGTGTGAGGGATAGCAGCAAACTACCGAAGTAGTGCGGATAGCCCGACCGCATTTACAGAAGGCGCGCATAAGAGGTTTGTTAAATAGCGCCTTTTGTAAATGCGGTCACACCCAAAAAAATATCAAATTGACTAATTCCCTCATTTTAATTGCCTGTTCTTTTCTTCTCTTCTTCATTTCCAGAATTACGTTCCTTCATATCGATCTTTTTATTTCCAAAATTGTAAACTAAAGATAAACGGGCAAATCTGTTGCTTTCCTTTTGACTATAGACCTGCCTTACACCATTTACAACTGAAATATCATCTTTTAAATAAGACGTATTGAAAATATCATTTATCAAAAAAGAAATCTGGAGTGCTTTGTTTAATAAATCCTGATTAAGGCCAATATTTAAACTTGCTGTATATCCTGTTTCGTATAAACCGCTTTTGTAAGGTGTTGTATAATTGAAATCTAGTTGTAATTTAGTTGTTTTACCTAACGAAAAGTTATTTTTTGTTGCGAAATCAACCTGAAGACCATTTACCGGTGTTGCATTGATATTGTTTATAAATTTAATATCTGAACCTAAAAAATACACGGAATTTTCACTCTGCCACCAATCTGCAAAACTGGCTGAATAGATTTCCCCAACTCCATAAGTAATTCCTTTAAAATAATTTTCTCTCGTTATGACCTGCGTCAATGTTTCCGGATTTGCATTGAATATTACGCCATACCCATCTGTAATCGAATTTAAAAAAACACTGGTTTTCAATATTTTTTTATACGAATGTGCAAACTCGAAATTGTCACTAAATGAAGGTTTCAAAAATGGATTTCCTTCAGAATAACTGTTGCTGCTGATGTAAATACGAAACGGATTCAAAAGTGAAAAACCCGGTCTTCTGATTCTCCTTCCATAATTCAGACTAAAATTGTTGTTTTCATTCCTCTCATACGAAGCATAAAACGTTGGAAACAGTTTAAAATAATTGTTTACCGTTTCCTGATTTAGCGTTTTTGAAAAACCATTTGTCTGTGTATTTTCTAATCGCAAACCGAATTGAAAATTCCATTTTTCATTCACTTTTTTGTCTCCGCTAACATAAATTGCCTGATTATTTTCAGTGTATTTAAACTGATTGGACTGGTTGGTATCTAATTCAGGAGTTCCGGTAATCGTATTAAAGAAAGTAACATCGCTATTACTGGTGGTATAACTTACTTTTGCGCCATACAATAAGTTTAGGAATCGGAGCGGATGTTCAATATCAGCCTTGAAACTCACATTGTCAATCTCCTGATTCGAAATATTTTTTCCTGACTGATTTACACCAACAAAGGTTCCGTCCGGTGCATAATTATTAGCTGTAAAATCTCTGTCGAATTTTGAATTATAATTAAAGTAATCGACATCAAATGATAATTTTCGGTTTAGGGAATCTAATTTAGCAATCAAATGCAGATTATAAGTCTTATTACCGGATTTCCTGTCTAAAGGACTCTTATTAATTATATAACTCTCTAATTCATTTTGAGCATTATATTTATCAATCCTTATACCCGAGTCAAAATCCGGATTGCTTTTATCTCTTAAAAATTGAAAACCAATGGTGGTGTTTTCTGAAAAATCATAATCAAAAGCTATTTTTCCGGAAAGGTTATCTTCATTTAATTTGGTCATTATATCCATTTTTGTAGTTCCTTCTGTAAAATACATATCCAGGTTTTCATTAATGTATTTATAACCTGTTTTCCCATTAACACTAGCAGAAAATCGAAATTTATTTTTATTGTAAAAGAAATTATCTCTCAGCGCAAAAATTCCGTATTTACTTTGATCACAGGAAGCTGTTGTTGTATTTTTCCAGGAATTACGAGTGCCTTTTTTCATCACAATATTGATCAGTCCGCCATTTCCTTCCGCTTCATATTTCGATGAAGGATTACTAATAATTTCGATGTTTTTAATATCACTCGCAGAAATTGATTTCAGGAAATTATTCAGTTCTTCGCCAGTTAATTCAATCATCCTTCCATCAATCATGACACGGGAAGTACCTTTTCCCAGTATATTGATAGCATTATTTTGTACTACAACTCCAGGTGCTGTATTTAATGCGCTCAAGGCATCGCCTCCAACAGTGTTTGCATTATTCTCAGGATTATAAACCAGGCGGTCTATTTTTTGTTCAATTGTATTTTTTCTCGACTGAATGACAACCTCTCCCAATTTTGTTACATTTTCTATTAATATAATCGTACCCAGATCGATATCTTTTTCAATAACAATTTCATTTTGGTAATCTGTAAATCCTAAAAGACTGACTTTTATTTTGTAAAAACCTTTTTTAAGATTAATTTCGAAAGTTCCGTCTTGTTTACTTGTTGTTCCGCCTATTATTTTTCCTTCTGAATCGGATACTGAAATATCTGCCCATTCCAGTAAAGTTGTTTCGCTGGATATTTTACCTCTTAATTTTATTGATTGTGCTAAACAAAATAATGGTAATACTAAAAAGATGAGGAGGTTTGTTTTTTTCATGATTTCTAATTTTTTCAACTTGTTCAATTAATATGAAGCAAAGTTGCCTTAGAAATTTTCCAGATTCGACCGACAAAAAAAAGTCGAACCAATTTCTGCCTAAGAAATTAGTACGACTTTATTAATCCTGACGTACGACTTTTTACAAAACCCTAATTATAAAGCGTTTCTGTAAGCCGTGGGCGTTAAATTTGTATATTTTTTAAAAGAAGTATTAAACGAAGATTTTGAATTGAAACCTACTTCGTATAGAATTTCTAAAACGGTCAAATCCCTTTTTAAAGGATCTTTTAAAATAGTCATTGCTTTTTGAATGCGGTATTCGTTTACAAAATCAAAAAAGTGCTGGTCCATATGATGATTAATTAAAACAGATAAATCACGAACCGGAATATCAATTTGGTTCGAAAGTTCCTGAATTGTAAGAGAGGGATCCAGAAATGGTTCTTTTTCTTTCATATAGTCTTTTAAAGCAGTAATTTGAGTTGCAATCAGCTCGTTATGATTGGTTTTTATTTCTACAATATTCTCGTTTTGTTTGGGAAGAATATCCTTTGCCAGCTGTAATTTAGAATCGATACCGCGAAAAAGTTCCGGATAATTCAGGGCTTTTAGTACAAACCAGCATGTTACGATTAAAACCAGAAATTGCAATATGGTATTGGACCAAATCCAGAGAAAATCTAAATCAGCATATCTCACGATATTTTTAACTATTGACAGATAATATAAAACAAAGAGCACACTTGCTATTTGAAATAACCATATAAAAATAGAAGTTCGGGGATTCGCATAATTTTCCTGATATATTTCCTTATACTTTTTCAGGACCACAAATATTCCCAGACTATATGCTATGGTTTGTATTCCCAAAATAAGAAACAAAATGTACATCTCAGGAGACTGATCACGCTGATCATAAAATAGTTGCTTTTCTGTTGTATTTAAAAAGTAGAGTCTTAGTACAAATACAACATTTGTAATTAGGAATGGAATTAAATGTACTAAATGCTTTCCTTTTAAACGAAAATCAGCAAAACAAACTGATAGTACGTAGAGATAAAAGGCAGGTAATATCAAAGTACAAACAGACCATCTGAAAAATTCTAAATTAAAATGACTTTTTATAAATCCTTCCTCAATAAAAATACCACTGTTATCAATGGCAAAAAATATTAAATAGAAAGCAAATAATTTGTTTGCTAATTTATTTTTTGTTTTTACAGTAAGTAAAAAAAATGCCAGCAATAATGAAACAAAAACTGAGATTTTGGCCATGCCGGTTAAAAAGCTTATTACATCCATTATTGTCTTAATTATTTAACAAATATACTATTTTAGTTCTTTTAGAAAGAGGCTTATAAAATTGGTTTCCCTACAAAGAAAACATAAAAAAAAGATTTAAAATCTTTATAAGTTTGACTTTTACTTCTCGCTCATTTGCTCAAAAAAGTTTAATTTTGGAGGATAACTATTTCTACAAAAAATGACGTTTACAAAAACTACCGAACAATCTTCAAAATACGAACATTTAGAGAAAATGTCAGTTCAGGAACTGCTCACTAATATTAACAACGAAGATAAAACTGTACCCAATGCTGTCGAAAAAGCGTTACCACAAATCGAAGCTTTAGTGGCACAGACTGTTTCAAATTTAAAATTAGGCGGACGTATTTTTTACATTGGAGCCGGAACATCCGGACGTTTAGGGATTGTAGATGCTTCAGAATGTCCTCCTACTTTCGGTGTTCCTTTTGATTTAGTAAACGGAATCATTGCGGGTGGTGACACTGCGATTCGCCGTGCCGTAGAAAATGCCGAAGACAATGCAACACAAGCCTGGATTGATTTACAGGCACATAATATCAATCAAAATGATATCGTGATTGGAATTGCGGCATCAGGAACTACTCCTTATGTTATTGGCGGTTTAGAAACCTGTAACGAAAACAATATTACTACAGGCTGTGTTACCTGTAATGCTGGAAGTCCGTTGGCTTTGACAGCAAAATTTCCTATTGAAGTCGTTGTAGGACCGGAATTTGTAACCGGAAGTTCGAGAATGAAAGCCGGAACTGCTCAGAAACTGGTTTTAAACATGATTTCGACTGCATCGATGATTCAGCTTGGAAAAGTAAAAGGTAACAAAATGGTCGATATGCAGTTGAGCAACAGCAAACTGGTTGACCGCGGCGTGAAAATGATTATGGGAGAAATTCCGGTTTCGTATGAAGAAGCTTCTGAATTATTAAATAAATACGGCAGCGTGAGGAATGCGGTTGATAATTATTTGAAGTAAGAAGTTTTCTGTGAAATGTAAAATGGCTTTTTTATATCATAAGTTTGTCAATTCGAGGAACGAGAAATCAGATTAGTAGCTTCACAAAGAGAATCCAATCTTTGTGTAATCCCCCGTGTGATTTCTCGTTCCTCGAAATGACAAGATTGCAACAAAACTGAACTAAAAAAACCTGAAACCCGAAACTTTTTTCAAACCTGACTCGAGGCTGAAAGCCCAACAGACGAAGTAAACAAAAAACAAATGGCAACAAATAAACAATTATTAGGAAAAGGTATAAAATATTTAACCGGTGCACTCCCGTTGATGTTTATCGGGCCGTCATTGATTTATAACGCATTTATGAATCAGCACACCAACTGGCATTATCTGGTTTTAGGAATCGGGATTTTAGCTTGCTTAAGTTCTATGTTTTTGATTTTCTACGGATTGAAAACTATTATGAAAGGTTTGTTTAATGACTAATATTTTAATCCCATAACAAATCCCTCCTAACTTTAATTCCTTATTCAATCACAATGGAAAGCCTAATCCACATTCAAAAAACATTCGAGAAAGTCATTTATATTGACAAAAAAATAAACAACCGTGAGTTTGAAGATTGTGTCTTTAAAAACTGTGATTTTTCGAATAGCAATTTTGCCTACAATACTTTTTTAGACTGCGAGTTTATCGATTGTAATTTGTCAATGACGAATTTAGCAGGAACGAGTTTAAAGAATGTGGCTTTCAAAAACTGCAAGCTTTTAGGAATTGCCTTTAACGAATGTGATGACTTTTTATTTCAGGTTTATTTTGAAGAAAGCACTTTGGATTATGCCATCTTTTCGAATAAAAAAATGCCGAAAACCAAATTCATGAATTGCTCTGTAAGGGAAGTTACTTTTATAGGAACCAATTTAACGAATTCGGTTTTTGATAATTGTGATTTGGATGGTGCTATTTTTAATGAAACACAACTAGCCGCGGTTGATTTTAGAACAGCTTACAATTATAAAATCGATCCCGAATTTAACCCGATGAAAAAAGCTCAATTTTCGACTCAGGGAATTGTAGGACTTTTAGATAAATACGACATTAAAATTGTATAAGCATGGAAACGAATGAATCTTATCTGGAAAGCATTAAAAAGCAGTTTTTGTATTATAAAATGCTGGGCGAAAAAGCCATCGATCAGCTTGAACCCGGACAGCTATTTATAGCTTCAAATGAAGACACTAACAGTATTGCAACTATCATCAAACATATTTCAGGAAATATGCTGTCGCGATGGACAGACTTTTTAACTTCTGACGGTGAAAAAGAATGGCGCAATCGTGATGCCGAATTCGAAAATGATTTACAGTCAAAAGATGAAGTTTTGGAAGTCTGGAATAAAGGGTGGGATGTTTTTTTAGACGCTTTAAACAATTTGAAACCGGAACAGCTTTCGGATATCATTTATATTCGGAACGAAGGTCATACGGTTATTGAAGCAATCAACAGGCAATTGGCACATTATCCGTATCATATCGGGCAGATTGTTTTTTATGCAAAGCAGTTAAAAAATAGCTCTTGGGACAGTTTGTCGATTCCGAAAAATAAATCAGGGAATTACAATGCCGAAAAGTTTGCCAAAGAAAAAGAAATAAAGAATTTTACAGATGATGAGTTAAACCGACTGAAATAATTAATTGTCTTTTAATTTTTCTGATGAAAACGATTGCCCTAGCCCTGATTGAAACGGAAATCCTTTTTATTTTTCCTTTAAAAATAAAAAGATTGTAGTGGAAAGCAGGAATCAGCTCCTTATAAAACAACTTATTTAAAATGAAAAAAATTATATTCTTATTGCCAATACTTGCTTTAGTATCGTGCTATGAAGCACAGCACAACTGCAAAGATTTCAAAAACGGAAAATTCAAATTTGAGTTTGAAGTAAACGGCGTAAAAAAAACAACGATTTTTGAACGCAAAGACAGCATAGAAATTGAAACTTTTGAAGGAAAAACCGATACTTCAACGATACGCTGGGTAAGTGACTGCGAATATGTTCTGCAGAAAAAACACCCGAAAAACATGGCAGAAGAAAAAGCCATCAGCATGAAAATATTAACGACTTCGAAAGATTCATATACTTTTGAATTCGGCATGGTAGGCTCTGAAGAAAAACAGCACGGAAAAGTTTTTAAAATCGAATAAAAAATAGTAATTTGAATGTAAATTAAGATTTACATGGAAGTATTTTTAAACCCTGATGCCTGGATTGCATTACTGACCCTGACATTTCTGGAAATTGTTCTGGGAATTGACAACATTATTTTCATCTCGATCGTTACAGGCAAACTACCAGAACAGGATCGCAAAAAAGCCACCCGTATTGGTTTGTTTCTGGCTATGTTTATGCGAATTGCACTTTTGTTAGGGATTTCGTATTTGATTGCCATGAAAGCAACTGTTTTCAGTATTCACTGGGGCTGGCTCGAAGCTGATTTTACCGGACAGGCCATTATTTTATTTTTAGGAGGTTTGTTCCTGATTTACAAAAGCACCAAAGAAATCAGTGAAAAGGTGGATCATAAAGGAGAAGAGGAAAAAAGCATTGAAACCGCTGCAAAGAAATCTTTTTCGAATGTGATCCTACAAATCCTGTTAATCGATTTAATTTTCTCTGTTGACTCCATTTTAACCGCTGTTGGTATGACGAATGGCGTTGAAGGTGCGCTGATTATCATGATTACAGCAGTTATTATTTCTGTAATTGTTATGATGCTTTTTGCGGTTCCGGTTGGAAATTTCGTTAATAAAAATCCTTCTATCCAAATATTGGGACTTTCGTTTCTAATCCTGATTGGGTTTATGCTAATTACCGAAAGTATGCATTTATCTAATGCCGAGCTGATTGGCGAACATATTGGAGCCATTCCGAAAGGCTATTTGTATTTTGCCATTACCTTTTCTCTTGCTGTCGAATTTATCAATATGCGAATCCGAAAGAAAAAATCATGATCGTAAATTTAAAAGTTCCCTTTGCGGAACTTTTTTGTTTCACAAATAAACCTGATTTTTCAAAAAATATAGTTTGAATAGATACTGAAATTTGTTTCTTTTACAATACTGTTTTCTAATTCTAAATTCAGAACGTAATCCAACATGAAAAATACCATTTCACATAGAGTTGCCGATTTTTTGAAGCACTTCCCTCCTTTTAATCTTTTAAATCAAAAAGACCTTGAAAAATTATCTGAACAGATTTCTATCATATATAAGGAAAAAGATTCGGTTATTTTTTCTGAAAATGAAAAGACACATGATTCGTTTTATGTAGTTCACAAAGGCGCAGTTGCTCTTAAAAAGAATCAGAAAACACTGGACATGTGTGATGAAGGTGACATTTTTGGATTAAGACCGCTCCTTGCCCAGGAAAATTATGTTATGGAGGCCAGTACTTATGAAGAGAGTATTTTATATGCGATTCCGATTGCGGTTTTCAAACCCTACGCATTAGAAAACAAAGCCATTGGGAATTTCCTAATCGAAAGTTATGCTTCGAATACTAAAAACCCCTATTCAGAAGTCCATAAAAACAATTTATACGGTGAAGTCATTGCGCAGCATGAACTGAATAATGAAAAAGAAATATTTGATTTACAGCCGATAAAATTTTCGAAAAAGATTGTTACCTGCGGTCCTTCAACCACGGCAAAAGAAATCGCTAAAATCCTGACCAAGAAAAAAGTCGGGGCAATATTAATTGTGGATGAAATGCTCCCAATTGGAATTATTACCGATAAAGATTTACGCAACAAAATCGTTTCAGGTGATTACCCAATTACTACGACTGCTGAAACGATTATGACATCGCCCGTTATTACGTATTCTAAAAAATTGACAGTTACTGAAGCACAGATGGCGATGATCAAAAGTAATATCAGTTATTTATGTCTTACGAAAGACGGGACAGTCAATACAAAAGCTGTAGGTATCTTATCCAAACACGATCTTATGGTCTCACTGGGAAATAATCCGGCAGTATTGATCAAAGCTTTAAAAAGAACCACAAAAGTTAAGGAAATCAAACCTATCAGAGCTCGAATCATGCAATTATTGCAGGGATATTTAGACCAAAATATCCCGATGACGCTGATTACAAAAATCATAACCGAATTAAATGATGCCTGCGTAACGCGTGTTATTGACATTTCATTAGAAAAAATGAATACCCCTCCTCCTGTAAAGTTTACATGGCTGGCACTGGGAAGTCAGGGTCGTGACGAGCAGATGCTCCATACCGATCAGGATAATGCGATTGTGTATGAAAATGTTTCGGAAGTTTTTAAGGATGAAACCAAAGCTTATTTTCTAAAATTAGCAACCTACATCAATAAAGGTCTTTTTACTATTGGCTACGAATATTGTCCTGCTGAAATGATGGCATCCAATCCAAAATGGTGCATGAGCCTTGATGAATGGAAGGATCAGGTGACTTACTGGATTAAAAATCCGGGTAAAAATGAAGTTTTGTTATCGTTCATCTTTTTTGATTATAGTGTAAAATATGGTAATCGTGAGCTTGTAGACCAATTATCAGATTCGATATTTGAAAACGTAAAGGCCAATCCTATTTTTTATGTTCATTTGGTGAGCGGCGCTTTGCAGAGTCCTTCGCCAACCGGTTTCTTCAGACAGTTTTTAGTGGAACAGGATGGTGCTAATAAAGACCAGTTTGACATTAAACGTAGAGCTTTAATGCCACTTACAGATGCTGCAAGGGTTTTAATATTGTCACATTCAGTTAAGTCAATCAGTAATACGGCCGAACGTTTTGAAAAGTTAGCCGAACTTGAACCTCAAAACAGTGAACTTTACTTGTCATGTTCTTATTCGTTTAAAGCCTTATTGAAATTCAGAACCAAGCAAGGTCTTTTGCACCATGATTCGGGTCAGTTTATTGCTTTGGAATCCCTTTCGAAAATGGAAAAAATAAAGCTGAAAAGAACTTTTAAAACCATCAAAGAACTTCAGGAATTGATTTCGGTACGTTTTAATGTTTCTAATATTGTATAAGGATGAGTTTATTTGATTTTTGGAAAAAGGAAGAAGAAAATTTTTTCGATGAAAACATCACCATTGAAGAAACCCGTTTTGTTGTACTGGATACTGAAACAACTGGTTTTGATTTCACAAACGACCGCATTTTATGTATTGGCGCATTAGTATTACAAAACGGAACTATTTCAGTTCAGGACAGTTTTGAAGTTTATATCGAACAGGATCATTACGATGAATCGTCTGCCCAGATTCATGGCATTTTAAAAGATTTTGTTGTAAAGCGTCCTTCTGAATCTGAAGCTTTAAAACAGTTTTTAGACTATTTGGGGGATGCTGTTATTATTGCACATCATGCTTATTTTGATATTACTATGATTAATAAAGCCCTTGAAAGAAATGGCTTACCCGAATTAAAAAACAAAGCACTTGATACCGGAGTTTTGTACAAGAGAACTTTGATAAAATCTCATCTTTTTGAACGAAAAGACCATTACTCACTAGATGACCTGGCAGATAAATTTGATATTTCAAAAAAAGACCGTCATACTGCATTAGGAGACGCTTACATCACAGCTATTGCTTTTTTGAAAATCGTAAAAAAACTGCGAGAGAAAAAAGAAGTTTCTTTAAATCAACTATTCAAATAATTTAAGAGTATTTTATGAAACTTAAATTTACATTATGAATAAAATTTTACCATTTCGTAATATATACCCTATTATTTATTAGCAATAAGAAAAAATTAACATAACATACATTTTGTTTTTCAGCGATAGCTTTGCTTCAATCAAAAAAACAAAAAAACAGTTATGAAATTTAATTTTTTAAAATCTATTGCATTACTTGGAATTACAGGTATTTCTGTAATCAGTTGTCAAAATGACGATGATGGTGACAAAACAAACAAAAACATTGATTTTACAACAAAATCAAAAGTTCCTGCATTTGTAGTAGCTCAACCTGGCTTCGAAAATCTGCAAATTTCAACTTTAATCTCTACAACCGATGTATTGCCGGAAAGTCCTTCTTTCGTTTACGCTGGTCAGCCTGATGGTGCCGGATTTATGAAAGATCCTAATGGTGATGGTTATGTAATGATTACCAACCATGAAATTATACAATCTGTTTCACGAGTTTATTTTGACAAAACTTTAAAACCTGTAAAAGGAGATTATATCGTTGATGCTGTCGGAGGCCAGACAAGACTTTGCTCGGCAACTTTGGCTACACCTCAAATTCACGGTTTTGGTCCTATATTTTTAACTGCAGGAGAAAGCGGACAGGAAAGTATGGTTCACGGTATCAACCCACTTGCACCAGCATCTGATAAAAACAGAAAAGACAGGGTTTTACCAGCTTTAGGAAAAGCAAGCATGGAAAATGCTGTTCCGCTGACAAAACAAGCTTACCCGGGCAAAAGTGTCATTATCATGGGTGAAGATCAATCGTATGCAGCATCACATGCAAGTGCCGGTCAGGTCATTATGTACGTTTCTACAGTTGGTGATCTGAATAACGGAAAATTATACGCTTTGAAAAGAAATGATAACGTTCAGGTAGAAACGACAATGACTATTGGAAATTCTTTCGACGTTTCATTTGTTGAAATTCCAAATGCCAAAAATATAACTGGAGCCGAAATCAATACTACTGTAAACGATTTAAAAGCAATCCGTTTTTCAAGAGTAGAGGATATCGACTACAGAAAAGGATCAGCAAAAAACAACAGAGAAGTTTATTTTACCGCTACTGGTCAGTCTTCAAACGGAACTACTCCTGTAGAAGGCTATACTATGTGGGGAAGAGTATATAAATTAGTTTTGGATGAAAAAGATCCGTTAAAAGGAAAACTTGAGCTAGTGGTTGAAGGTGATTCTACACCAGGTACAGGCGTTATTAATCCGGATAACCTTTGTGTAACTGAAAATTATGTTTACATTCAGGAAGATGGCGATAGTTATTATGCAGATGCCAAACATGACTCTTACATCTGGCAATATAATATTGCTTCCAAAACAAATAAACCGTGGTTAACCATGAACCATAAACGTACAGACGCTGCATGGAATTCATTGTACAACCAATCTGGCGAAATGAGATTTGGAAGCTGGGAATATGGCGCAATGGAAGATATCTCAGATGTTATTGGTGTTCCAAATACTTTTACATTGAATATTCATGCCCATACCTGGCAAAATGATACATTCAAAAATGCTGATGGTTCAGGAGTGAGTACAAATAAAGAAGGAGGTCAAACCGTAATTATTCGTAACGTACAAAGATAATTTACCACAATTGCAACAAAAACAATCCAATTTTCTATTGGGTTGTTTTTGTTATTTATTAAAGTATCCTACAATGAAAATTGATTTTATCAAAAACATATTTTTTTCTATTCTTTTCTCTTTTCTGACTTTTTTTACAAGCTGTACAAAAGAAAAAACTGAAACTTCTGTTAAACAGGATCTTTTGATTGATCTGGAAAAACTTGAAAACAAAATAGTGCTTTTCAAAAAGCTTGCTGAAAACGAAAAAGATTCCAAAAAAATTCAGGATTGTTTTAAGGAAACAAGAGTTTTATACAAAAAAACAGAATGGGCAGTTGAGTATTTTGTACCTGAAACAGCCAGATTTATTAATGGTCCCGCTTTGGATGAACTTGAAGTCGAAGAAAACAAATTTCTCCCGCCAAATGGTTTTCAGGTCATTGAAGAATTTATTTTTCCTGAATATGATACAAGTAATAAAACAGATTTGTTGAGGGAAATAACGATAATGCGCGCCAATATCCTTCAGGTAAAACAACATTTAGAAGCAATAAGTATTGGAGACAAACATATCATCGATGCTGCCCGATTTGAGGTTTACCGAATTTTAGCATTAGGAATCACAGGTTTTGATTCGCCCATAGCTCAGGAATCAATAAATGAAGTTGCTCCTGCCCTTGCTTCGATTCAAACAATCATTTTAAAAACCTGCAAAAACAACTCTAAGCAATCCTTAGAATTAAAATCAAAATTAAAAAAAACAATTTCAAATAGTATTTTGTATTGTACTAAAAACAAAGTTTTTAACAACTTTGACAGAACAACATTTATTAAAGAATATCTAAATACAATATCAAAAATCATTTTTGATTTACAAAAGCAAAATAACATTGATACTGTAAATAAAAACAGTGCAGTCAACTCAAATGCTGCTACTCTTTTTGAAAAAAGTGCATTTAATGTTAATGCTTTTATTCCTTCTTCAGAATATGCTTATTCAGAGGATAAAGTTGCTTTAGGAAATCAGTTATTTTATGATACTACCATTTCAAAAGATCAAAAAAGAAGCTGTGCAACCTGCCATATTCCTGAAAAAGCGTTTACAGACGGACGCAAAACAAATCTTTCTTTAGACGGATTCGATTTGCCTAGAAATACCCCAACCCTTACTTATGCAGGTTTACAAAATGCATTGTTTTGGGATTTAAGACAGATCGATTTAGAAAAGCAAAGCGTAGATGTTGTACAAAACGAAAAGGAAATGCATGGTTCGTTTAGCCAGATTATTCCTTTAATGAATAAAGATAAAAAGTACAAAGGTCTATTTGAAAAAGCTTTTCCTAAAAACAATAAAATCGAAGAATGGCAATTGCAGAATGCTATCGCTTCTTATATCCGTTCACTGAATGATTTTGATTCCAGATTTGATTTATATATGAGAGGGGAATCAAATGATTTTAGTGAAGAAGAAAAACTCGGATTTAATCTTTTTGCAGGTAAAGCAAAATGTGCAACCTGTCACTTTATTCCTTTATTTAACGGAACTGTGCCTCCAAATTACAGTAAAACCGAACAGGAAGTAATTGGAACACCAAAAGATAAAACCGCAAAAGAAATAAGTCCGGATTTAGGGAAATACAATCAGTTTAGAATGGATCAGCTTAAGAATGCCTTTAAAACACCTTCTATTCGAAATGTAGCCAAAACTGCACCTTATATGCACAACGGCGTATTTACCACATTAGAAGAAGTTGTCGATTTTTATAATAAAGGAGGCGGAAAAGGTTTAGGTTACCCAGTTGAGAATCAAACTCTTCCTTTTGACCAGCTTAAACTAAGCAAAAAAGAGGAATCTGCTTTGGTGGCGTTTATGAAAACCCTGACTGATAAAAAATATCAATAACTTATAAGAATACTGGGTGTCAAATATGCACCCAGTTTTTTATTGAGATACTTCTAAAATTTCTTTCTTAATTTCTACCGAATAATCGTTAGGAGAAATATTACCGCCAAAAGTTTTCGCATAAACTTTGGTAAACTCTGCTCCAAAATATAAGATAATAGCCGAATAATATACCCAAACTAATATGATAACTACTGATCCAGCAGCACCATAAACGTTTGCAATGGTAGAACTACCTAAGTAAAACCCGATAGCGAACTTACCAATCATAAATAGAATTGAGGTAAATCCGGCACCAATAAAGGCATCTTTCCATTTTATATTTCCGTCAGGCAATGTTCTGAAAATAATAGCAAAAAGAAGTGCGATACTTCCTAAAACGATTAAAATATTGATAACATAAAAGAGATAAACAGTACTTTCAGGGAAATAAATCTTTAACCTGGCATTCAAAATGTCCAAAGTGGCATTAAGCATTAAACTAACCAGCATTAAAAACCCTACTGACACTATCATCGAAAACGACATCAATCGATTTTGAATGAATTTTCGTAAGCCTTTATTTGGTTTTGCGCGCAATCCCCATATATAATTAATAGAACTCTGAATCTCAGCAAAAACTCCTGAAGCCCCTATAAGCAGCATAATCACACCAAAAACCGTTACAAAAACATTACTGTCTGAAAGCTGCACATTTTTGATTGCTTCCTGAATTTGTTTAGCCGCATCGTTTCCAACCAGTTCATTTATCTGGCCATACAACTGCCCTGTTACTGCTTCTTCTCCAAAAAAGAAACCACAAATAGTGATAATAATAATCAATAGTGGTGGCAAAGCAAAAATGGTGTAATACGATAAGGCAGCACTTAGTTTTATAGCGTCATCCTCTATAAATTCTAAAAAAGTCCTTTTTAGCAGATACCACGTTTTAGAGAGAATATTATGATTTTTCATTTGCTGATTTTTTGATATTCTCTCAAATTTAAACAATAATTAAAAAAAATTAATTTCTGATTTTTAACCTAATTTTACATTTTTGCCATGTGTTTATTTATAATGGCAAAAAATCCCTTTATCATAAACCGTCCATAAACTAGCTTTTTGGTTTGCCGCTTTTAAAGCATTATTTGCCCAGGTATTGCAGGTATAAAAAAGACTATAACTCCCTTTTGCTTCGTAAAAAGCATCTTTTTTTCCGTAACTGTGCCCTTGAATCCATTGTGGATGGACAGAATCACTAAAACTACCTGAAATATAAGTCACCAGATTTTGATAGTTTTCTTTTGAGATCAGAATGCGTTTGCAGTCATCTCCTTCTTTTAATTGTTTAAAAAAGGTGGTATGCATTGCAGATGAACTTACACCAAATGCGGCTTTTAAGGCTGTACTTGCCTTTAAATCTGACCATTCCGGCGTATCCAGATAAAATCCTTTGTCTCCCCATCCGAAAGCGATATAATTCATCAAAGAATCTTTTGATTGCGTCTGACTGAACTGGATTTCGTTTCGCCAGTCTTTGATTTCGTTTTTAACCGGAACTACAATATCTGTATGAACCCCATTAGAAAGGATGTAAATTGGAATAGCATTTTGTTCTTCTAAGGCGGTGATATCTGAATTCACAGTTATTTTTGAAATCAGCAGAACTGATGAAATATACAACGCGATAAAAGTAAAAATCCCGAAAAGTGTCCACCCGATAAATTTGAAAGTTTTTTTTAGCATTTTGATTGGTTTTAGATTTAGTTATTGGTTGATTTTTCTTTAACCAATTTTTGAGCCAAAAATTTTGCCTTTTGAAATAGCACGCGGATTTTACTGATTCGCTTTCGCGAAAGCGCGGATTTAAACGGATTTTTTTATTCGTGTCTTAATATTTTAAAGCATAAAAAAACTGCTGAATTTCTCCAGCAGTTTTTTCTATTTTCTTTCTTCTTTATTCTATTCTCTAAGAAAACTATACGTTAAAACGGAAGTGCATAACATCTCCATCTTTCACCACATATTCTTTTCCTTCTACTTTAAATTTTCCTGCTTCTTTAGCTTTTGCCTCAGAACCATATTGAACGTAATCGTCATAAGAAATAACTTCTGCACGAATAAATCCTTTTTCAAAATCGGTATGGATAACTCCGGCTGCCTGAGGTGCTGTTGCGCCAATATTGATGGTCCAGGCACGAACTTCTTTTACACCTGCTGTAAAGTAAGTCTGTTGTTTTAAAAGTTTGTAAGCTGCACGAATTAAAACGGAAGCTCCCGGTTCGGTCAATCCCATATCTTCAAGAAAAACCTGGCGCTCTTCGTAGCTTTCTAATTCTGTAATATCAGCCTCTGCTCCTACTGAAAGGATAATAACTTCAGCATCTTCATCTTTTACCAATTCACGAACCTGGTCTACATATTTATTCCCGCTTACTGCAGAACTTTCGTCAACATTACAAACGTATAAAACTGGTTTTGCTGTAATTAACTGAAAGCTTTCCATCAAAACTTCTTCGTCATTATTTTGAGGAATGATTGTTCTGGCTGATTTTGCCTGCAATAATGCTTCCCTGATTCGGTTTAATAAAGCCTCTTCTGTCTGCGCTTCTTTATTTCCTGTTTTTGCAGCACGTTTTACCTTTTCCAGACGTTTTTCGATTGTTTCTAAATCTTTTAACTGCAATTCGATATCAATAGTCTCTTTGTCACGAATTGGATTTACATTTCCGTCAACGTGTACGATATTATCATTGTCGAAACAACGCAGTACATGAATGATAGCGTTACACTCTCTAATGTTTCCTAAAAACTGGTTTCCAAGACCTTCTCCTTTACTTGCGCCTTTTACCAAACCTGCAATATCAACAATATCTACAGTTGCCATTTGTACACGCTCTGGCTTTACCAATTCTTCCAATTTATTGATTCTCGGATCCGGAACGTTTACAACTCCAATATTCGGTTCGATTGTACAAAACGGAAAATTGGCACTTTGCGCTTTTGCATTAGATAAACAATTAAATAATGTTGATTTTCCAACATTTGGCAATCCTACAATTCCTGCTTTCATCTGTTTGTTTCTATTTATTTTATTAGCCCTTTTTATTCAGGGTATGCTTTAATGCTTGTAATTTAATCCTTTATGAATTCTCTGTTTGTTTATTTTTTGCCAAACTGATATTTTTTAGCATAAAAATTTTGCAAATATAAGATTTAATAACTCTTGATTGAATCAAAAATGTGCATTAATGTATTTATTATAGCTTACATTGAAATTTTTAAACTTTTTGTTACTATTTTGTTAAAAAACATTAATTTTATACAAACAACAAACAAAAACAAACCAAAAAATTAAACCAACCATGAAAAAGATTGTATTATTACTATTTCTGATAAATTCAGCTTTTATTTTTGCACAAACAGAAGTCTCGGGTTTCGTTAAGGATAAGTCAGGCACACCTCTTCCCGGTGTAAATGTTGTCGAAAAAGGAACAACAAACGGTGTCTCTACCGATTATGAAGGCGGCTTTACTATTAAAGTGAAGGAAGGTGCTGTATTAATTTTTACATATGTTGGTTATGCTTCCGTAGAAAAACCGGCATCTGGCAATAAAATAGAGGTCACCCTTGACGAAAACGGTGGCCAGATCTTGAGCGATGTCGTAGTCGTTGGTTCAAGAAGCACCAAAAGAACCGTTGTAAACTCGGCTGTTCCGATTGATGTAATCAATGTGAAAGAGGTTACCACCCAAAGTGGAAAACTTGAAATTAACGAATTGCTACAATATGTCGCTCCTTCATTCAATGCGAATAAGCAATCTGGTTCTGATGGCGCTGACCACGTTGATCCTGCTTCATTAAGAGGAATGGGGCCAGATCAGACTTTGGTTTTAATTAATGGAAAAAGAAGACATCAATCCTCTTTGATTAATTTATTTGGAACACGCGGACGTGGAAATACAGGAACTGATTTAAATGCAATTCCGGCTGCTTCCATCAAAAGAATTGAAATACTGAGAGATGGAGCTGCTGCGCAATATGGTTCTGATGCCATTGCAGGGGTTATCAATATTGTCACTAATGATAATGTAAAAGAATTTACCGGAGCCATAACTTACGGGGCATTTAATACACATGCAAAAGGAGATTTTCCAGAAGGTACTGCAAATACAAAAGGTTATAGATTAGACCAAAACGGAAATGGTAATTCTTTTGGAAAAGATCAGGATTTTGACGGTGGTTCTGTCAAAGTATCTGCTAATTACGGAGTTCCAATTGGTAACAAAGGCGGTTATGTGAATGTAACAGGAGAGTTTCTAAATAAAAATAAAACATTACGTCCTGGTTTTGATTTCAGAAAAGGGTTTGGTGAAGCATCTATTCAGGGGGTAAATTTATTTGTAAATCTGGCTGTTCCCATTTCTGATAAAACTCAATTTTATGCTTTTGGAGGAAGTAACTTTAGAAATACCGATGCTTATGCCTTTACCCGAAATGATGGCGAAAGAGTTGTAGAAGAAATTTATCCCGGAGGATACACGCCAAGAATTACCTCAAAAATTAATGATAACTCCATTGCTGCCGGAATAAGGACCGAAACATCCGGAGGATGGAAATGGGATTTTAGCAATACCCTGGGGAAAAACAAATTTCATTACGATATAAAAGGCACTCTGAATGCTTCCCTTGAAGAAAATTCCCCGACAGAATTTGATGCCGGAGGTCATAGTTTGCTGCAAAATACTACAAATTTAGATGTTTCGAAAAACTATGGAGACATTCTTGAAGGCTTAAATATAGCTTTTGGAACCGAATTCAGAGTGGAGCAATTTGAAATTTTTGCCGGAGAAATAGGTTCTTACGCAACTTATGATACAAATGGCAATCCGATTACTAATCCAACAACTCAAAGTCCTCCAACTATTCCAAATCCTGATTATGACCCTACAGATCCTGATTCATCGCCAACTATTGCAAGACCGGGAGGTTCTCAGGGCTTTCCTGGATATAGTCCTGCGAATCAGGTTGATAAAAGCCGCAATAACTTCTCCCTTTATAGTGATGCCGAATTAGATATTTCCAAGGCTTTTATGGTTAGCGGTGCAGTACGTTTTGAAAATTACAGTGATTTTGGAAGCACTATAAATGGTAAATTAGCATCACGCCTTAAAATTACAGATAAAATTAATTTAAGAGGTTCAGTAAGTACCGGATTCCGTGCGCCATCTTTAGCACAGATTTATTACAACTTACGTTTTACCAACTTTAGTTCTGCAGGAGCCACAGAAGTATTGTTATCTTCAAACAATAGTCCTGTAACTAAAGCATTTGGAATTGGTAGTTTAAATGAAGAAAAGGCAATTAATGCCTCATTAGGATTCACAGCAAGTTTTGGCGATTTTACAGCCACTGTTGATGGTTACTTGATTAATGTAAAAGACAGAATTGTACTAACAGGATATTTTGATGCAACTCAATATAACCTTGGTGTTGATGCAGCACAGTTTTTCGTAAATGGAGTAGATACCAAAACTAAAGGTGTAGATATTGTTTTAGGTTGGAAAAAAACAATTAACGAAAACAGATTTGGAGCTACTTTAGTTGGAAACATTAATGATATGAAAATCGATAAGGTGAAAAATGGCAATTTAGATGAACAAACGTTTTTTGGGGAACGTGACAAAGCATTTTTATTAGCCTCAGCACCTCCAAATAAATTTGGTCTAAACTTAAATTATGGTAGAAAATGGTTTGATGCCGGATTAGCATTTACGAGGTTTAGCGAAGTAAAGCTGTTAGATTATCAAATGACTGATTCCAGTTTAACCGATGAAGATTTCAGAACTGATCCATCAGAAACTGCTGCTCAATTATTTGCTAACAGAAAAAAAGCTGCTACAGATACTTATGGAGCAAAAATAGTAACCGATCTGACTTTAGGTTTTAAACTTTGTAAATCCACCAAATTAAGTATTGGTGCCAACAACTTACTAAATATTTATCCAGACCAGCAAGATGACTGGGTGGAAGCCGGCGGTTACTGGGATGCAGTACAAATGGGATTCAGTGGAGCATATTACTATGCAAGGCTTGGATTTAATTTTTAAATCATATTATCTAAACAAAAAAATCCTGAGCTATAAAACTCAGGATTTTTTTTATAAAGTTATAATTTAAATTCTAAGGCATCTATAATTGCCTTTTCTTCATCTGTTGCTGTAAATCCGGAAATGTCCCAATATTTAGTCAGCACTTTATTTTTTTTGTTGAAAAGTGATTTTTCTTTAAAAACATCGCTTTCCTTATAAGTAAAATTCTGTCTGTTGAAGCTGGTTGTTATAAAATTATTACGGACCTGAATATTCTTGATTTCCTCTTTTAAAACCAAATCATACCCTATCTCTTCATTCGCAGTCAAGAGATAATAATCCTGACCTTCTGCCCTATAGCTCACTTTTACAATTGATCGTGTTACATTTTTAGCACCAATTTGTTCATTTTCGACTATTTCCGATAAATTTTTTGGCTCAATAATGACACTAAATTCTATAATCAGCTTTTTTTCGGGATCATAGACTATTTCGTAAGTATCAAGAGCTGTTTTTGAATTATCCAAAGGCGCTATAGACATTATATAATAACTTTTATTGTTTGGATGTCCCTTGGTTGTAAAACTGTATTCTTTTTTTGCTTTTGAATCTAAAAGAGGATCGAAATAATTTAAATTGCAATAATTTTCCATAATATTATTCAAATTATAACCTCGTAAATCTGCACTGATATCAGCCTCCAACAAACCATAAGACCTGTTTTGCTCAACAAGCAATGTTGTTGTTGCTTTTTTCTGACTAACAGAAAACTGAAAATTTACAAGTCCGTCATTATAATATGAGTATTTGTTATCTAACAAAAAAAACTCTCTCACGTACACCTTTAAGCGGTAAGAATCAGCTAATTTGTGCCTTGAATTAGAAACGATTTTTTGAAGTGTTTTTTGAGGATTTTCAGTTGATACAACTACTTCATCTAATTTATTATGGGTATTTTTAAGATAAACTACAAACTGATCTTCCTTTAAAGTTGCCCAGCGTAGCGTTAGTTTTTCATAATTTGTTTCAGAAACCTGAACATTTGAAGCCCCATTCAATTCAAAAGTTACTTTTCCATCTTTATTACTTATTAAAGTCTGTTTAGTTTTCATAATAAAAACCGTAGCATTTTCAATAGGCATCAACGTTTCTATATCTTTTATAACAATAGAATATTCAGTGCTTTGCGCAAAAAAATCAACACTAAATAACAGAATAAATATAACTATTAGTCTTCTCATGGTTATTATAAAAATACAAAAATTATTGCCAAATTTAACAAAAATAAAACATTAAAAACCAGATAAATACGAAATAATTGAATATTTTATTAGAAATAAAAAAAATCCTAAGCTTAACACTCAGGATTTTGATATAGTATAATTTTGAATATTATTCTGCGTGTAGAAACGCCTGTCTGTTTAATAGTGTTTCCTCGTCTTCAACGTGGTTTTCGTCTGGCACACAACAATCAACAGGACATACAGCTGCACATTGAGGTTCATCATGGAAACCTTTACATTCTGTACATTTTCCGGGTACGATATAGTACACTTCATCAGAAATTGGTGTTTGAGCATCATCTGCGTCAACTTCTGTTCCGTCAGGTAAAATTACTTTTCCGGAAAGACTTGTTCCGTCTTTATATCTCCAGTCATCAGCTCCTTCATAAATTGCTGTATTAGGGCATTCTGGTTCACAAGCCCCACAATTGATGCATTCGTCGGTTATAATTATTGCCATTTTTTTCTTGGTTACGGGTTAAAAATTACAAGACTTTACTAAAAATGCCAAACATTTTATTCTGCTTTGCCTTATAACTTAATATAGCTTATTTTTGTGCAAAATTACAATCAAAACCTTTCATAAACAAATTACTTATGTTACAAAACGAAAAAAAACAATCTTTTATAGCACTTGGTCGGTTTTTGAGTCAGTTTTCAGAAGAAAAAAACACTCAAAATGAATCTGTTTTAGGTAATGATTTGTTTTTTGATGATTTTATAAAACTCATTGAACTTTCGCAATCACACAATGGTTGGTACACACCTGAGCAAGTATATTTCGCCATAAAATCATGGACAGATGCTTTGACTGAAGAAAATATCGACAAATGGCTTTCGGGCTATTCTACGGAGTTCTCTCAGGATAATAAAAAAGAAAAAACAGTAGCCTTAATTTTAGCCGGAAATATTCCGTTAGTAGGGTTTCATGATTTTTTATGCGTATTAATTACGGGGAATAAAGCTCTCGTAAAAACATCTTCAAATGATCAGCATTTATTGCCATTTTTAGCCAAATATTTAATTTTTACTGATCACAGTCTAAAAGACAAGATTGTTTTCGTGGAAGGAAAATTAGAAAATTTTGATGCCGTCATTGCAACCGGAAGTAATAATACTGCCCGTTATTTTGAATATTATTTTAAAGATAAACCTTCGATAATCCGCAAGAACAGAAATTCTGTTGCTGTTTTAAACGGTCAGGAAACAAAAGAAGATTTAGAAGCTTTAGGAGAAGATATTTTTCGCTATTTTGGTTTAGGATGCCGAAATGTATCCAAAATTTTTGTTCCGAAAGATTACAAATTCGATATTTTTTTTGAAGCTATTTTCAAATATCAGGATGTTATCCATTATGAAAAATATGCGAATAACTACGACTACAATAAGGCTGTTTTTTTAATGAGTAATTTCAAATTACTTGACAATGGCTTTTTGACAATTAAAGAAGATTCCAGTTATGCTTCTCCTATTTCAAGCGTTTTTTATGAATTTTATGAAAATATTGAGGATCTTAAAAATCGTCTTGAAGCTGAATCTGAGCAAATTCAGTGTATTGTAAGCAACAATCTGATTAAAGACAGTATTTCATTCGGAAAAACTCAGACTCCGCAATTATGGGATTATGCAGACAACGTAGATACTATATCGTTTTTGTTAATAACATCGGATAAAAAATTGTAATTATTGCGAATAATTTAACGGTTTTTCGGCTTGTATTCCCGAAATTTGCGTTTTTAAAATTTGGACTTTTAACTATACCATGAAAAAACACAACTACAGCGCAGGACCAAGTATTTTACCTCAGGAAGTTTTTGAAAAAGCATCAAAAGCAGTTTTAGATTTTAATAATTCAGGATTATCAATTCTTGAAATTTCGCACCGAAGCAAAGATTTCGTTGCGGTTATGGACGAAGCCCGTGCATTGGCTTTAGACTTATTAGGCCTTACAGACAAAGGATACCAGGCTTTATTTTTACAGGGCGGAGCAAGTACAGCATTTATAATGGCTCCTTACAACCTGATGAAAGAAAACGGAAAAGCAGCTTATTTAGATTCTGGAACATGGGCGACAGCAGCCATCAAAGAAGCTAAACTTTTTGGGGATACTGTTATCGTAGGTTCTTCAAAAGACGACAATTATACTTATGTTCCAAAAGGTTATGAAATACCGGCCGATGCAGATTATTTTCACTGTACAAGCAACAACACCATTTTTGGAACCCAAATGAAAGAATTCCCTGCAACCAATATTCCGGTTGTATGCGACATGAGTTCTGATATTTTTTCACGCGAATTAGATTTCTCTAAATTTGACTTAATCTATGCCGGAGCTCAAAAAAACATGGGGCCTGCAGGAACTACTTTAGTTGTAGTTAAGGAAGAAATCTTAGGGAAAAACGGAAGAACAATTCCGAGTATGCTGGATTACACCAAACATATCAAAGCAGAAAGTATGTACAATACACCTTCTGTATTTGCTGTTTATGTTTCATTATTAACATTACAATGGATTAAAGAAAAAGGCGGTATCGCTGCTGTTGAAAAATTAAACAACGCTAAAGCTGAGTTGCTTTATAATGAAATCGACAGAAACCCATTATTTAAAGGTGCTGCAGCTGTTGAAGACCGTTCTAACATGAACGTTACTTTTCTTCTTACAAATCCTGATCATACAGAAACGTTTGATAAATTATGGAAAGAAGCCGGAATCTCAGGATTGCCTGGACACCGTTCTGTTGGTGGTTACAGAGCCTCTATTTACAACGCAATGCCTATCGAAAGTGTACAGGTATTGGTAGATGTAATGAAAGCTTTGGAAAGTAAAGTTTAATTTCCGAAAAACATCAATTGAATACCGGAGCCATAGCCCTGATAGAAATGGAAATCCTTTTATGTTTTCTTTTAAAACATAAAAGATTGAAATGAATAGCAGGAATTAGCTTCTAAATAAAAAAGAAAATTATATCATTCATATTATTATTTATTTTAAACGATTAATAATAATCAAAACAAATAGACTAAAATGAAAGTATTAGCCAATGACGGAATTTCTAAAAGCGGAATTCTAGCTTTAGAAAAAGGTGGATTTGAAGTTATCACTACAAAAGTAGCTCAGGAACAAGTTGCTAACTTTATTAATGAAAACAATGTGGACGTAATTTTAGTTCGTAGTGCAACTAAAGTTCGTAAAGATATTATCGACGCTTGTCCTGGTATCAAAATCATCGGACGTGGTGGTGTTGGTATGGACAATATCGATGTTGATTATGCTAAAAGCAAAGGGATTCACGTAATTAATACGCCTGCTTCTTCATCAGAATCAGTTGCTGAATTAGTATTCGGACACCTACTTTCCGGCGTTCGTTTTTTACATGATTCAAACAGAAATATGCCTTTGGAAGGTGATTCAAACTTTGACGGTTTGAAAAAAGCTTACGCAAACGGAACTGAGTTAAGAGGAAAAACATTAGGTATTGTTGGAATTGGCCGTATTGGTCAGGCAACTGCAAAAATGGCTCTTGGTTTAGGCATGAAAGTTATTGCTGCTGATGGATTTATTCCGTCTGTAGATGTAAAAGTGGAGTTTTTTGATGGTCAGTCTATTACGACTACTATTGTTCCTCAGTCTTTAGAGTCTTTATTAAAAGAATCTGATTTCATCACTTTGCACGTTCCTGCTCAGGATGGTTATATCATTGGTGAGAAAGAATTTGAAATCATGAAGGATGGTGTTGGAATCGTAAACTGTGCACGTGGAGGTGTTATTGACGAAGTAGCACTTGTAAAAGCATTAGATTCAGGAAAAGTAGCATTTGCTGGATTAGACGTTTTTGAAAACGAACCAAAACCTGAAATGGCAATCTTAATGCACTCTAAAATTTCACTGACTCCGCATATTGGGGCTGCAACAGGAGAAGCTCAGGACAGAATTGGTACTGAATTAGCTTCACAAATCATTACTTTATTGAGTTAATTTATTATAACTAATAACTTTGGGGGATTTATTAACACTGATTAATAAATCCCCTTTCTTTTTTTTGATAGAAAGTTTTCTTGTTTTTATTTGATAACACTATCATTATAATCACAAATGTTAAATAATAGAAACCTTTATCTGTTTTTCCGTAAATTTAATATTCAAAATTTAAGCCATGAAGAATTTTGTTTACACGATAGGGGTTTTATTTACAATCATTGCATGTTCAACATCTTCTAAGAACAAAATTGCGACAACTGATACTCCAATAAAAGCAGCTGTAAATGATACAGTACGAATTGCAAATGATTCCTTAGAATATGAAGTTATAATTATAGATAATGGATTTAGTTTTTGGCTCGCCTCAATGGCATTGCCAAGAAATTATTATTCACTCAGCTATCTGGAAAATAAAAATCAGGTTTATGTAACAGAATGGAACAATCGCGTTTTACAACCTCAGCGTTATAATCCAAATTTATATGAGATGACCATTGATTATCAGCCACATATCCGATACGGATACGAAGTCAACTACCTGATATACAATTACATGATTTACTTCCAAAATACTTACAAACAAAAACTGGCAGGGCATGTTCCTTCCAGATAAATGTTAGTATATTTGTAATCACTACAAACAAATAATGAACAGATTAAAACAACGTTGGGGTATCACCTCAAATTTTCAGCTTGTCATTATATTTATCGTATTTGCCATCACTGGATCGGCATCTGCGTGGCTGTCCAGACCCTTTTGCGAATTATTAAACATTACAAAAGAAGATTTTGGCGGTTGGTTTACCTTAATCAGGCTACTGGTTATTTTTCCAATTTATCAGGTTCTGCTCGTTGGAATAGGAACGCTATTTGGTCAGTTTCGTTTTTTTTGGAACTTTGAAAAAAAAATGCTTAAAAGTATGGGATTGGGGTTTTTATTTAAAGATTAAATTTTCTCTTCTTAACTATTTTTATTCTGAAAAAAATAAGTATAAATCCAAGTGAGTGTAAAGGATGGAATAACATCTGTAAATGGAATTATTTCTTCTACGAAACTCAAAATACTGGCCACACGTCCTACTCTTCCCTTGTACATTCTGGTCATAATAAATGCCGCAATTGGTGCCCAAATCACATCTGAAAACTCTCCAATCAGAGGAATCGAAAAAGAAATCATTCCAATTCCGTCCAAAAGCAATCCAATTAGCAATTTTTGCATTCTGTTATCTTCTACCACTTTCAAGTCTTGCATGATATTATAGTTTAAGTTACATTCAAAATTAAAAAGAATCCATTTTTATACATTACTCCCTGAGAACAATTAATTTCTAAATTCCCATACAATAAACATACCGCTTACGTTTCAGATTCATAAAAATCTGTTACAAACCATTTCAATATCCACAGAATCTTCGTTTCTTTGTAAAAACAGTTTTCAAATGATACACGCGAAAAACATACATAAATTCTATGATAAGCTTGAAGTTTTAAAAGGTGTTGATCTGCATATTCAGAAAGGGGAAATTGTTTCGATAGTGGGTGCTTCAGGTGCAGGAAAAACCACACTACTTCATATTTTAGGCACATTAGATAAACCTGAAAAAACAAATTCAGACACTTCTCTTACTATAAACGGACAAAACATTTTAGGGTTAAATGACAAAGCCTTATCAAAATTCAGGAATCTGAATTTAGGTTTTATTTTTCAGTTTCATCAGCTTTTACCAGAATTCACTGCTCTTGAAAATGTATGTATTCCTGCCTACATTGCAGGCAAAAAGCCTTCTGAAACAGAAGCAGAGGCTAAAAAACTACTGGATTACTTAGGACTATCTCACAGAATTAACCATAAACCAAACGAACTCTCGGGCGGAGAACAGCAACGCGTAGCAGTAGCAAGAGCTTTGATCAATAAACCCGATGTGATTTTTGCCGATGAACCTTCAGGAAATCTTGACACCCATTCTGCTGAAAATTTACATCAGTTATTTTTTCAGCTTAGGGATGAATTTGGACAAACATTTGTAATTGTGACTCATAACGAAGAACTGGCAAACATGGCCGACAGAAAATTGATAATGTCAGACGGGCAAATTATATCTTAAGATGCTTTTAATTTTTTTAAGTTGGATTTACATTCTTTTCTCCACTATAAATTTTGGGTTTATATTTGATAAAATCATCGGTACAAAAAATAATAATTTTGTAGTAACTTCTGTATTAGGTCTTTTTTTCACCACAATCTTAGCCAGTATCTGGGCGATTTTCGGAAGAATAAATGTTGAATTTCACTTTGTTTTATTGTTCTTCAACATACTGCTGGTACTTAAATACAAGTTCTCAATTTTAAATATTTACAAACAATTTTTACTTGATTTTAAAAAACTAGAAAAAGTTTTAAAATTAATTCTGATCTTAATTACTCTTTCCATTATAGCACAATGTAGTACTGCTCCTTTTGTAATTGACAACGAATCTTATTACATTCAAACCATAAAATGGCTTAACGAATATGGTTTTGTAAAAGGAATTGCAAATTTGCATATTTACCTCGGCCAAACAAGTGGCTGGCATATTACACAGAGTATTTTTAATTTTTCGTTTTTATATAAAAACTTCAATGATTTAAGTGGTTTTTGTTTGTTTTTAGGCAGCATTTTTTCTGTTCAAAAACTAAACGAATTTTATCAAAATAAAAAAACGTACTACCTTATTATTGGATTGCTTCCTTTATTTAATGTTTTTCTTTTCCAGTTTATCAGTGCTCCTTCACCGGATATTCCTGTTTACGTATTTTCGTTTGTGCTTTTCTTTTATTTTTTAGATAATTTCAAAAAGATGACTACAGCGTCTTTTTACCTCATTGTCATTTTAGTTCTTTTTCTGATTTATATTAAGAACACAACCATTGCTTTTGCAATAATTCCGATTATCTTATTTGCGCTGCACTTTAAGTTATTATCAAAAAAACTTATAAAGCCTGCTTTATTGTCGTTCATAATATTGTTTCTGTATATTGTAAAAAACATGATTATTTGTGGGGGTCCGGTTTTCCCATCAAAACTATTTACTAGTTTAGAAACCAGCTATGCGATTCCTAATACGATTGGAAGCGCTTACTATGACAGTATCAAACATTATGGATATTTTGTAAACGAATTCCAATACAATACTATGTCTGTTAAGGATTTGTTTTTAAAGTGGCTTTTTCTTCCAAAACTAAATGGTTTATTTGATAAAACTATTGTTATTATCATGTTGATTTCACCCTTTTTAATTTATAAATTTCAAAATAAAAAAAGCCTTTGGATTCTTTATTTCGTAATGCTTTTTCAAATGTTTTTGCTTTTCGTTACTTCTCCTCAGTATCGTTTTTTCATGAACTTTTTGATGTTTTTTTCTCTGTTTTTTATGACTTGTTTTATACAAAATAAAAAAGCAATTTATTCTTTACTGCTATTATCTTTAATCCCCACTTTTATTGTTTTGTTTTTTCCTTTAAATCTAAATCAATTTGCGAATCATAAATTCATGCTGAAAATTAGCAACTTTTCAATTGACAACTTTATTTTTCCTCATAAAAACACCAAAAGCGATACTGATTTTGAAACCATTCGTTTAGGAAACCTAATCTATCATTCGCCAGAAGAAAATGACGTTTTCTGGTCAAACGGTGACGGTGATTTGCCTTGTGTCAATAAGGATCAGATTGAGTATTATAAAAAATATTATGAAACTATTCCTCAGATGCGTACGAACGATTTAAAAGATGGGTTTTATCCAAAAAAAGTACAAAAAGATGAATAAGACTGAACTTAAAGAATTTCTTGACGAAAAAGTCAATCAATACAACAACTTTGATTTTATTGAAAGCGACCCTGTACAAATTCCGCATTTATTTTCGCAGAAAGAAGATATTGAAATTGCTGGTTTTTTAAGTGCCAGCATCGCATGGGGGAACCGTAAAATGATCATTAAAAATTCACATAAAATGATGGAATTGATGGGCAATACACCATACGATTTTGTCATGTCACATTCTGATTCAGATTTGCAACGATTAGAAAATTTTGTCCACCGTACTTTTAACGGGAAAGATTTTGCAGGTTTTATTAAAGGATTACAGCATATTTACAGAAATCATAATGGCTTAGAAACTGTTTTTGCTAAATATCAGGAAAAGGACAGCTTGCAGAAGAGTATTCATGAATTCAAAAAAACATTCTTTGAAACCGATCATTTGCCCCGTACCCAGAAACATATTTCGGATCCGTTAAATAATTCTGCTGCAAAACGCATCAACATGTACCTGAGATGGATGGTACGCCAGGATACAAAAGGAGTTGATCTAGGTATCTGGAAAACCATTACCCCATCGGCCCTCTCCTGCCCTCTTGACGTTCATTCCGGAAATGTGGCGCGTAAGTTAGGACTTCTTTTGCGTAAGCAGAATGATGGAAAAGCACTAGCTGAATTAGATCATAGATTACGTGAATTAGACCCGACTGATCCGGTAAAATATGATTTTGCATTATTCGGATTAGGAGTTTTTGAAGGGTTTTAAAAAATTTCTTCACAAAATTCAGTTTTTCAACTTTACAAAAGGCAATTATTAAATATTCTTCCTCAAGTTTTAATTTCAACTTCATAAAAAAAGAAAGTTTTTTCTTTATTTCAAACTTTTAAAATATTCGTTATCTTTATGTTAGCTCTTAAAAAAAAGAACCGATTGTTTCATAAGTACGTACTAAATGGAAGTATTTATTCATTACTTTATCCGATTTATATTGCCTATACTAATCATTGGTTGTGTACTATTAATCATAGTTTTAATAATCAACAGATACCGCTACGACTCATTTAGCCCAAGATTTGATGCGACAAAAAATGAAATTGATATCTTTCTGACCAATCTGATTTTTTCTCCTTTTGACGAAAAACTTCACCATTATGAAATAGAGCAATTTAAAAAAGTGATTCCTTTTGAAAAAAACTGGTGCAAAAAATTATTACTTAACGAGATTATTTTTTTGAAAAAGAACTTAAAAGGTGAGGTTACTAATAAATTTCATTACATCTATGAACAATTTGACTTATTTCGATACACCCAAAAACTTTTAAAGAGCCGTCATTTTTACTTAAAATGCCTCGGGTTGTTTCAACTTGAATCATTAGACTATAAAAAAGGGAAACTGTATATCACACCTTTATTAAATCACAAAAACAGAGATATAAAATCCAGGGCTTTTTTAGCATTGATTTCATTAAGACCAGATAAACTAGAATCACTGATTGATTTTTCGCATGAGATCACAATTGCAGAAGAAATCAATATCATGGATATCCTGCATCATAAAAAGACAAAAATGCCGGCAAATTTAAAAGAATGGATTGTTGCTGAGAATCCAACTATTGTAAAATTGGGCATTAAGCTGATGATATTTTACAACTATGCCAATGAAAATAAAAAAATAGTAGAATTACTGAATCACAACGACCCGGTAGTACGTCATGAAGTCATTCTTGCTATCGATTCTTTATTCATAGTTGAAGCTGAAACTGAATTAATAAAACATTTCAGTAAAGAAAATACCGAAAATAAGCTTGAAATTTTTAACACACTCGCCAAAATAGGAACAGCAGCATCAGAAAATTTTATTGCGCAGTTATTAGAAACCAAAACTGATGAAAGCATCAAACTGGATGCTGTTTATTGTCTGTATAAAATAAATCCAAACTTTTTTGGCTGTCATTTTTTAGATAATGAAGATGTGCAAAAAATGGTTGAACATGTTAAAGCCATTAAAAAATGACAGACGACATCTTATCCTTCTATACGAATTTCATAGGTGCATTTTCAATCACCTATATCATCTTTTATAGTATATTGGCAGGATTATCCTATTATGCAATCAAAAAAAGCCTTAATACCAAACATTTTCTCCCTGACAATGTTATCATAAAATCCAATTACATTCCGGGGGTTTCCATTGTGGCGCCAGCATTCAACGAAGGAGCTACAGTAGTAAATAATGTCAAATCCCTGCTGTCATTAAATTATCCCAAATTTGAAATAATACTAGTCAATGACGGTAGTTCGGATGGCACTTTAGAAAAACTAATTAAAGAATTTGAACTGGTTAAAGTTGATTTCTATTATCAGGAACAGATTAAAACCCACATTGTCAGAGGCCACTATAAATCTACCAATCCGCTTTATCATAAACTTTTGGTAGTGGATAAAGAAAATGCAAGAAGCAAAGCCGATGCGGTTAATGTTGGAATAAATTCTACTCAATATCCATTATTTATCTGCACAGATGTTGATTGCATTTTAAAAAGTGATACGATTATAAAACTAGCCAAACCGTTCATTGAGTCCAAAAAAAGAGTCATTGCAACCGGCGCAGGCATTAGGATTTCAAATTCCTGCGAAGTAAAAAATGGTTTTTTGGTCAAAGTTCATTTTCCAAAAGGCTGGCTGCCCAGGTTTCAGGAACTGGAGTATGTCAGGGCATTTCTCTTTGGCAGAATGGCATGGAGCAAAGTGAACGGATTACTATTGGTTTCCGGTGCCCTGGGAATGTTCGATAAAGAAATTGCTATTGCTGCCGGTGGTTATTTTCATAAATCTTTAGGTGAAGACATGGAACTGGTAACCCGAATGAGAAAATATATGTATGATTACAAACTGCCTTTTTCCATACAATATATCCCGGAGTCACTCTGCTGGACAGAAGTTCCTGCTACAAGAGAAGTTTTTATACGCCAGCGTGTACGATGGTCAAGAGGTTTGGTCGAGACATTATTCTTACATAAAAACATGTTTTTTAATCCGAAATACCAAAGGACAGCTTTTCTAATATTCCCTTATTTTCTATTTTTTGAATTTCTGATTCCTATTCTGGAAGTAATTGGGGCTATTGTATTAATTCTTTGCTTTATTTTTTTTCATGAAGATTATGTTAATTTTATTTATCTGACGTTAACTGTTTATTTCTTTTACATTATCGTGACTTTTATATCCATCCTTTTGGATGATGTTATTTATAAAAATTATGCCAATGCCAAAGAAATCATTATTTTAGTGCTGATGGCCATTATTGAACCTTTTTGCTACCACCCTATTTGTGTGTATGCTTCACTAAAAGGATATTATAATTTCTTTAGCCTAAAAGAGCAAAGCTGGGGAAATATGAAACGGCAAGGTTTTGATAATCCTGTAACAATCAAAGAAAAAGAAAACTTTATACAATATAAAATAAAACAAATGCAAACACACCATTTAAAATACTTATATCTCACCACGTCTTTAGTACTTATTTTTTGGCTATCCAGTTTTGCAGAAACGTATTTAAAAATAGCAAACGGTATTACAATTCCAAACATCTGGCTTGAGATTGGTTATAAATTAGCTAATGATTTTTTATCAGCGATCGCAGTGAGTTTAGTGCTTTTGCCCTTATTCATAATTGTTGGATACATAAATAAAACGTTTGCCATACGCTTTATGACTGTACTTTTTACCCTGGTCGGAGTCATACAGTTTGCATTGGTAAAATATAGCTCTACTACACTTGTTAACCTTGGAGCCGACTTGCTGGGTTATTCTTTTTCAGACATGTACACAACTGTCACTGCATCAGAATCGCTTTCGTTTATGTTCTTTTTGCCCTTCTTTATAATTCCCCTGGTTTACCTGGGAATCAATTTTGCTTTTACCAGATTAGGCAAAGGAAAGATCGTTTTAGCAACAACATTTGTATTTTTGATTATTGCTGGAGTTATCAAAATATTTGTTTCCGGCCTTTCTGATTCTAAGTATGAAAACAAACTTGCCTTTATAACCAAAGATATCATCAGGTTTGAAAGAGATAAAAGTATAGCCGAAAACGTTCAAAGCATTAAATTCAAATCGGAATATCCGATGCTAAAACCATTTAAAGAGACTCCGGATGTTTTAGCGCCTTATTTTACTATTACAAATGAAAAACCAAATATTGTTGTTATTGTAGTCGAAGGTCTTGGAGCCGAATTTATTGGCAAAAATGAATATGCAGGCTTTACACCTTATTTAGATTCAATGATCCCTAAATCATTGTATTGGGAGAATTTTTTAAGCAACGGGGGAAGGACTTTTGCCGTACTCTCGTCTTTATTGGGTTCACTGACTTACGGTCAAAAAGGTTTTTTAGAATTAAATCCGTATCCAAGACACCTTTCGTTGATCAATGTGTTAAAGGCAAACGGATATACCACATCTTTCTATTCGGGTGATAACGCTAATTTTGATAGAAAAATCAACTTTTTGGATCAAAACGGTATCGACAACACAATAGACAAAAGCAGCTATGGCTCTGAATATACGCAGACAAAAGCCAATTCAGGAGGTTTTTCCTGGGGGTATCCTGATGCTGAAATTTTCACGAAAGCACTTATCGAAACCAACAAAATAAAGGTTCCAAGACTGGATATCATACAAACCCTTACCAATCATGAACCTTTTGACTTTCCGGAAAAAAATGCATATCTGAAAAAAATTGACGGCATTATTGATGCGCATGAAAATTTAAAATCACAAAAAGATAATATTAGCTCTTATAAAGATATTTTTGCCTGTCTGAATTACACTGATAATTCCATCAAAAATTATATGGAAGCGTATGCAAAAAGACCAGATTATAAAAATACTATCTTTATAATTACAGGCGACCATCGTTTGATTCCTATTACACAAAAAGACAAATTATGCCGCTTTCATGTACCTTTGTATATTTTTAGTCCAATGCTGAAAAAAACTGAATCATTTAAATCGGTTTCTTCGCACTGGGATGTGACACCGAGTCTTGTTTCCTTTTTGTTTAATAATTACAAATTTAACAGACTGGATCAAACAGCATGGATGGGAAAAGGTCTTGATACTGCGAAAGAGTTCAGAAATACTCAGGGCATCCCTTTAACGCGCAATAAAGGAACAATTGATGATTATGTGTATAAAGAATATTTGTACTCAAGTGGTGAGTTGTATAAAATAAAAGACAATTTTGATGTAGAAAGTATCAATGACGATGCTATTCTAGATAAAATTACCAGCGAATTCAATACTTTTAAACAGCTGAATGCTTATTTGACACAAAAAGACAAAATTATTCCAAAATCTTTGAGTTTAAGCAAAGAACAAGGCGTCCATTTTACTAAAGAAGAGCAAATGGTGATCGGCAAACTAACCAAAGGATTAAATCCCGACCAGATGTTTTTCAAAGCAAGGGAATTAGCTTTCAATAAAAAGCACAAAACCGCAATTTTATTATGTGATTATATATTAAATGAATTACCTAATTATTCAGATGTACGGACTTTAAAAGGCCGGATATTTGGTTGGGACGGTGAATATAAAAAAGCAGAAAATGAGTTACTCATTGTCATCAAAAGAATGCCTTTGTATGATGATGCTTATTTAGCCCTGATGGATGTTTATTGGTGGTCTGATCAGAATAAAAAAGCTATCGAAACAGGTAAATTAGCACTTTCAAACGGTGTAAAAAATCCGGAAATCAAAATAAAGATCGAAAGATCTCAAAAATCAATCAACAATTCAAATACCAAATAAGTAATGGGGACTCTTATAAAAATTGGACATAGAAATTTTCAACTCTATATTTTTCTCATAGCTTTATTTTCCGCATCGTTTCAGATGACCGGACAAGAAAAGATGTATAATGGCGACCCTGACGTTTCATTTGCAAAGGCCCGTGATCTGGCTTTTAATAATAACCGAAAGCAGGCACAGGATACTTTATTACACATCCTGACTAAATATCCCAATTATCATGATGTTCGCGAATTTTTAGCTTCAACCTATGCCTGGGATGGGGATCATAAAAAAGCAAGAACTGAATTTCAAAAAATTTTAGCAAAAGACCAACACAGGAAAACCACTTGGGTTGCTGCAATTAAAAATGAAATCTGGGGACAGTTTCCTTTTCTTGCTCTAAAATTATCTAAGAAAGCTTTGAAAAAATTTCCGAATGACACTGAAATATTAGAGCTGCAGAAAAGTGCACAGGAAAGTACGATGATTCCAACAGCTACTGCTGGTGGGGTACAAACATTATCGAGTGATATCCCGAAGGATTCTATATCCAAAGAATCGGAATCGGAATTGAGAAAAAAAGTACGAAACAATACTATTGGCGTCACTTCAGAAGTGAATATTTACTCTGATGTATTTGATCCTATGTTTTACAATGCTGTAAAATATGCACGTCAAACCAAATATGGAAGTATTATTGGGAGAGTAAACATCGACAGAAGACTTGGTGAGTACGGAACTCAGTACGAGGTCGATTTATATCCCAAAATTGCCAAAGGAACTTATGCATATCTGAACTTTGGTGTATCCGGTTCTTCATTATTCCCTGATTACAGATACGGCGCAGAAATTTATAAATCGCTTCCAAAAAGTTTTGAAATTTCGGCGGGGCTCAGAGGTTTGCAATACGATACTACAACCATGATTTATACGGGTTCTGTAACCTGGTATAATGGAAATAATTACTGGTCTTTCCGTCCTTATTTTACTCCGGGAGATAATGGTTTAAGCTCTTCAGGCACCTTGACATACCGAAAATACAGGACTGATGCTGATAATTATTTCGGCATCAATATTGGCGCCGGAATTTCACCAGAACTCAATCAGAATTACTTTTTTGAAAATGATAACCGAATCGTAAACCTGCAATCGCAAAAACTGAATGTTTCTTATTATTTCTCGACCCATAACAAACAAAATGCCTGGGGCGCGCAACTTGGAATCATTCATCAGGAAATTCCTTTTGACCAGGGCAATTATTTCTGGATTTCGACCCTTGCATTGTCCTGGGAAATCCGCTTCAGGTAATTGCATTTGAAAATTAAAAGTAAATCATTTATACTTAAATCGTTTGAAGTCAATTTTGTAATAAGAAAGAGAAATCAAGGCTCATTTGAAGCTTCAATATCAATTCTAAAAAATGCAAATCAAACAACACATTATTTTTTACATTGTTGTTTTCCTATCTTTTCTAAACTGCAAAATTATGGCTCAAGACTCCTTACATTTAGCAAATACGAAAGGACAGGAAGTAATTATTGTTTCTTCTGATGAAAATACTCAAAAAGCTGCCGTACTCTTAAAAAACTATTTAGATCAGGCTTTTGATAATCCATATTTAATTCAGAATGCCAAATCAGAAAACACTGAGAGTTCAAAAATAATTCTTGAAGTTAATCAAGGAAGTTCTGGTAAAAATGATTCATTTATTATCAAAAGCGATGAAAAAAATATTTATCTGATTGGTTCGAATGAAAAAACGTTGCGATATGCCATTTATACTTTACTGGAAACATGGGGTTTTAGAAAATACACTGCAAAAGACAGTTTTATTCCGAAGCTGACAGAAGTAACATTCCCAAAAAACTTCCATAAAACATATACACCTTCCTTTGAATACCGGTCTTTATTTTATCCTGACTGTTATGATGAGAATTTTAGGGAGTGGCACAAACTGGACTGGCATATCGCTGATTTTGGTATTTGGGGACACTCCTTTTATAAATTAGTAAGTGCGAAAGAATATTTTAAAACAAATCCCGACTTTTTTGCTCTCTACGAAGGCAGGAGAAACACCGGATCATTATGCATGACCAATGATGCTGTAGTCAAAATTGTTTCAAAAAAAATGACGGACATTATAAATCAAAATCCTAATGCCCGTTTCTTTTCAATAAGCCAAAACGATGATGTAGTTTATTGTGAATGTGATAAATGCAAAGCTTTAAACGAAAAACATGGGGGACCGCAAGGATCATTATATCATTTCCTGAACAAAATTGCAGCACAATTCCCAAAAACGAGAATCACAACTTTAGCATATCTTCACACTTATCAGGCACCAAAAAACATAAAAATTAAGCCTAATATTTATACGATTTTTTGTCCAATAGAAATGAATCGCGGTAAAGCTATCGAAGAAACATCAGACAAGAACAGTTTTGTACATATTCTCAACAAATGGAATATCGCAACTGAGAATTTGTATTTATGGGATTACACCGTTGAGTTTACCAATTATCTTTCCCCTTTTCCAAATTTTCATACTTTTTCGAAAAACTACAAATTATACAAACAAAATAAGGTCAAAGGATTGTTTGTACAGGGCTATGCTGATATTGCCGGAGATTTATATGAATTACGACAATATCTTCTGGCAAAAATAATTTGGGATACCGATACTGATGCTGAAGCTGTAACGAATGATTTTATAAATGGATTTTATGGCGATGCGGCACCATTTGTTAAGAAATATATTGAATTACTTATTCAAAATCAGGAAAAAAGTGACCGCTATCTCAATATTTACACCAGTCCAATAGAAAGCAGAAACACTTTTCTATCACCTGAGGCAATGAATCAGTACGATCAGTTAATAAGCCAGGCAGAAATCGTTTCCAAAAACGATCCTGTAATCGCCAAGAGAATTTTAAAACTGAGACTGGCATTAGAATATGTCTATTTCGAACAGGCAAAATTCTACGGAAAAGAACCAAACGGAATGTTTCAAAAAAATGGCGATTCGTTTTCGGTGAAAGGTCATCTGAAAAAAAGGATTGATAATTTTGTACAAAATTGTAAAGAATTTGGAATTTATGAGCTTAGTGAAGAGGGCTTAAGTCCTGAAGAATATAGTATTCAATGGAACTACATCGCTCAAAACAATGTTGTCGATCATGTAGGGGAAAACCTGAAATATGAATTTGCAACAAAACCCGAACCTGAATTCAGCCTAAAAAAAGAAAACGGACTACAAGACGGGATAAAAGGATACAAAGATTTTAATCTGAACTGGACAGGCTGGTATGGTCAAAATGCCGAAATAATTATTAATTGTAACAATACAGATTTCAACTCGTTAGAATTTCAATGTCTGGAAGATCAGCGTCACTGGATTTTTCCACCCTCAAAAATTATCATAAAAGGATTCAAAAATCAGAAATGGAAAACTTTAAAGGAGAAAAAAGAATCATATTTAACTGAAAATTATGACTTTACTGTAAAAAAATACAGTTTTAACAACATTAGTTTCCGTAATTTTGATAGAATCAAAGTCATTTTAGTCCCAGAACAAAAATTACCTGCATGGCGCGAAAGAAAAAACAAAAAACCCATGCTGATGATAGATGAAATAATACTTAAATAATAGCCCTAAAGATCACCCCATGCCAAAAAGGATATTTATTATTGAAGATGATAACATGACCATACAGATATTAAATTATATCTTTTCTAAAGAAGGGTACGAAGTTATAATTTCAAAAGACGGATTAGATGCTATTGAAAGAATTCCGGAAGAAAAGCCTGATTTGGTTATGACAGATATTTTAATGCCTATGAAATCGGGTCTTGAAGTTATAAAATTCATCAAAGACAACTTTACTAAAACACCTGTCATTGCTTTGTCTTCCCTGGGTGAAGAGGAAGCTACAGTTTTGGATGCTTTCAAATTAGGCGTTGACGATTTTATCGCTAAACCTTTTAGTCCTAACGAATTATTATTTCGGGTAAAAAGATATTTAAAATAACATTTTACCACAAAAGACATCACTAACTCATGATGTTTTTCGTATTTCTCTGTTTCAAAGAGGATTTAATGCTATCTTTGCAAAAAATTAATGCAAATGAGTACTTTCGAAAAATTCAATCTTCCAAAATCATTACAAAAAGCTGTTGACGAATTAGGATTTGTTACACCTACTCCTATTCAGGAAAAATCTTTTTCTGTAATTATGTCCGGCCGCGATATGATGGGAATTGCACAAACCGGAACCGGTAAAACATTTGCATATTTACTGCCTCTTTTAAAATTATATAAATTCACCAATACCAATACGCCCAAAATCGTAATTCTGGTACCAACCCGCGAATTAGTCGTTCAGGTTGTGGAAGAAGTTGAAAAGTTAACCACTTATATGTCCGTTAAAACCCTGGGAATTTATGGTGGCGTAAACATCAACACTCAAAAAAAAGCGGTTTACGAAGGTGTTGACATTTTAGTAGGAACTCCGGGTCGCACGATGGATTTAGCGCTTGACGCTGTTGTTCGTTTTGATGAAACACAAAAACTGGTTATCGATGAATTTGATGAAATGCTGAATTTAGGCTTCAGACCACAGCTTACTTCGCTTTTAGCTATGATGAAAACCAAACGTCAGAATATTTTGTTCTCTGCAACGATGACAGATGAAGTTGACGATATTTTAAATGATTATTTTGATTTTCCGGAAGAAGTTACTCTTGCTGCTTCAGGAACACCGCTTGAAAAAATTACCCAGATTACCTATAACGTTCCGAATTTCAATACAAAAGTAAATTTGCTCAAACATTTATTGGAGACTGACGAAAGTATGAGCCGTATTTTAGTTTTCGTAAACAACAAAAAGATTTCGGATATGCTTTTCAATCGGATTGATGAGCTTTTTGAAGGACAATTTGGTGTGATTCACTCCAACAAATCTCAAAATAACCGTTTGAGTACGATGGCCGAATTTCAGGAAGGAAATCTTCGTGGCTTAATAACAACCGACGTTATGGCAAGGGGTCTTGATATTTCTAACATCACACATGTAATCAACTTTGAATTTCCGGAAGAACCTGAATTGTATATGCACCGAATTGGTCGTACAGGTCGTGCAGATGCAACGGGAACAGCCATTAGTTTTGTTAGCCCAAGAGAAGAAGAATTTAAAATCGAAACTGAGCTTTTAATGGATCAGGAACTTGAAATCACTGATTTTCCTCAAGAAGTTGAAATTTCAGCCAAACTAATCGAGCCTGAAAAAGACAAACAGCCGATTAAGTTTTTGATGAAAAAAGTAAAACTGGAAGGTGACGGAGCTTTTCACGAAAAATCTAAAAAGAACCAAAAAGTCAATCTGGGCGGACCTTCAAAAACAAAAAAGAAAACACATGGATCTGTTAACAGAAATATGTTGAAGACAAGAAATGAGAAGAAGAAGAAAAAAAAATAACAACAGGTAGTAATAAATCACAATAAAAAAATCCCAAATTCCAATTAAAGTCTAAAATTGGAATTTGGAATTTTTATTTTTTTGGAATTTGATACCCTATATTTTAGTAAAAACCAGTCCAACAGGCGAACATAACTCTATTTTCTTCCCTGTATTCGTAAGCTTTCCTGTAGTTTTATCTCTTTTAAAAATAATTATTTCATTAGTGTACTGATGTCCAACCAATAGATAATACCCCGTTGGATCAATAGCAAAATCCCTCGGCCCTTTTCCTATTGTACTTTGTTGTTCTACCAATTGAACACTGCCGTTTTTAAGGATTTTATAAACTGAAATATTATTCGCATCAACACGATCTGTCACATATAGAAATTTTCCATCTGGTGAAATTTTAATTGCTGCTGCGCCTGTACCGCCTTTAAAATTTTTAGCAAGAATACTTGTTTCTGCAATCTTTTTTAAACTTCCGCTTTTGTCATAACTAAAAGTCGTAAGGGTTCCATCTAATTCCTGAATCAGATAAACAAATTTACCATCTTTGCTAAAAGTCAAATGCCTTGGTCCGCTTCCTGCCTTTACATTTACACTTTCTTTTAATTTTAAAATCTCGTGTGCGGCACCGGGATTATAGTTGTAGATAAAAACTTTATCTAAACCTAAATCACTGGCTAAAACAAACTTTTTATCCGGAGAAAAAGCAACCATATGCATATGTGCTTTTTCCTGACGTGCTTCATTTGGTCCTTTGCCTTCATGCTGGATGAGCTGTTGTCCTTCTGTAATACTTCCATCAGCATTTTTCTTAAATACGGCAATATTCCCACCCGAATAATTAGCCGTAATTACATTTTTGCTGTCATTAATCAAATGACAGGGATCTGCCCCCAAAGCATCATTCTTATTTATTAATTTTATTGTGCCCGATTTAGAATCATAACTAAAAGCACTTACTGTACTTTGTTTTCCATTTTCATTTACAGCATAAACAAACTTATTATCTGCTGAAACCGATAAATAACTCGGACTTACAACACCCTCCGAAGATTTTTTTAATTTAAAATCCCCTGAATTAGCATCAAACTCATACACATAAATTCCTTTGCTTTCGCAGGTATTGGTATAAGTTCCTACCAACAAGTTAAACTTATTTTGAGCTTTTGAATTGGTGACTACTAAAGCTGAAAATAGTATTAAATACATTTTTTTCATATTGTAAAGTGGTTTTTTGAATTAGCTAAAATAGGTAATAATATCTTTTCCTACAGATTTTTCATTTATAAATGAATTTCTAAAACTTATATTATTCAAATATTTTTTGAATAAAAAATCCTGCTTTGAAAAGCTTTAAACTCTCAACAAATTTGTATTTTTGGCAAGCACATTTGCAAAATATAACGCAGTGAAATAAATCAAAACCTGAATGCATTTTAAAAATCCCGAAATTCTATACTTTCTGTTCTTATTGATTGTGCCAATTTTGGTTCATTTATTTCAATTACGACGTTTTAAAACCTCCTATTTCACAAATGTCCGCTTTTTAAAAGAACTTGCGGTTCAAACCCGTAAAAGTTCGAAAATCAAAAAAAGGTTATTATTAGCTACACGTTTATTACTATTGACATGTGCTATTATTGCTTTTGCCCAACCTTTTTTTGAAGCGAAAGACAGCAAAAATGCCTCAAACGAAATGTACATTGTCCTGGATAATTCATTCAGTATGCAGGCCAAAGGAAAAAAAGGCGAATTATTAAAGCGTGCTGTTCAGGAACTTTTGGAAAATACACCAGAAACTGCTAAATTTTCATTACTGACCAACACTGAAAATTTATGGAACACAGATATTAAATCGGCTAAAAGTGCGCTCCAGAATTTAAAATACAGTGCTACGCCATTTGAACTTTCAGCCATAACTGCAAAAATAAAAGCACACAAATCCGTTCATAAAAAGGATATTGTTATTATCACTGATGCTGTTGGTTTAGCCGGAAAAGAGGTGAAAAATATTGATTTCGAAGAAAAACCTTATTTTATAATTCAGGAAGCAGAACAAAAAAACAACATTTCTATTGACAGCGTTTTTATCAATCAGACTTTAGAAAATTTCTACGAAATAGGAATCCATTTATCGGCATACGGTGAGGATTTTAAACCTGTTTCGATGGCATTGTACAATCAGAAAAAGCTAATTGCCAAAACAATTATTAACTTTGATTCGAAGAAAAAGAAGGTCAATTTTACAATTCCGAAAGAAGCCTTTCATGGTTATGTGACAATCGAAGACAACGGTCTTTCTTATGACAATACACTTTTCTTCAGTATTTCAAAAGCTAAAAAAACAAATGTGATCAGTATCGGGGAACCGGAAAAAAGCGGCTTCTTGTCGAGAATTTACACTCCGGCAGAATTCAATTACAACAATTACTCCATCAGCTCTTTAGATTACAACAGCTTAGAAAAACAAAACACTATAATCCTGAATGAATTAACCGAAATTCCACAGGCTTTGCAGACGACTTTAAAAGCTTTTGTTTCAAAAGGCGGTAATCTCGTTATTATTCCTTCTGAAAAAAGTTCCGTTTCAAATCTAAATGATTTTTTAGGGAATTTTGGGAAAATTCAATTCAACAATCTAAAAACAGCAAGCAAGCTGATTACGAAAATTAATTTTGATCATCCGCTGTTTTCAGGCGTTTTTGAAAATAAAATCACGAATTTCCAGTATCCAAAAACCAATGCTTCTTTTGATCTTTCCAGTCCATATCCGGCAGTTTTATCCTATGAGGATCAAAGTCCGTTTGTGACCATTATTCAGAATCCGGTTGCCGGAATTACTGTTTTTTCAGCATCAATAAATAGCACCAACTCAAACTTCCAGCAATCTCCGTTGATTGTTCCTTTATTTTATAAAATGGGGCAAAACAATCAAAAAACAGGTGTAAATGCTTTGACAATTGGCAATAATCAGCCTTATTTTGTGGATGTATTATTGAGTAAAGATGCGATTTTAGAGGTGAAAGGAACGGAAGATTCATTTATTCCGATTCAGCAGATTCTGAACAATAAAGTCAAACTAACATTCAATGATTTCCCTGACACAGCCGGAAATTACAGTGTCTTTGATAAAAAAGAAGCAGTCGAAAACCTGAGTTTCAACTACAACCGAAGCGAAAGTGATTTGAATCAGGTAAACACAAACGTAGTTTCAGATTTTAAGACCGCCGATACGATTTCAACTATTTTTAATACGCTACAAACAGAACGAACTGACAGCCAAATTTGGAAATGGTTTGTTATCTTTGCATTGCTATTTTTAGCATTAGAAATGGCAATTATCAAATTTGTAAAATAGATTTCACTGTCATTTCGACGAAGGAGAAATCACACACGCTGAGAACCAACTATATGGAATTCTGGATGCGATTTCTCCTTCGTCGAAATGACAAAACGGAATCTTTAAGTAAAAAATAAATTTCTCTACTTATGAAAATAATCATCAGAAGCGCCAAAATTATCGATTCAAAAAGTCCGTTTCACAATCAGACTGTTGATCTTTTAATTGCAGATGGTTTAATAGAAAAAATAGGAACTTCCATTCTTGACATTGACGACACAACCGAAGTTAAGTTCAACAATTTACACCTTTCCCAAGGCTGGTTTGACAGCAGCGTTTCTTTTGGAGAGCCTGGTTACGAAGACAGGGAAACAATTGCAAACGGCTTGAATGTTGCTGCAAAAAGCGGATTTACAGCTATTGCTTTACAACCTAACTCTTTTCCGGTAATTGACAATCAATCGCAGGTAAATTTTGTAAAAAACAAAGCAAATGGTTTTGCCACAGAATTATTTCCTATTGGTGCCTTAACGAAAGCCAGTGAAGGAAAAGACATGGCCGAATTGTTTGACATGAAAAAATCGGGAGCCATCGCTTTTGGAGATTATAATAAAAGTCTGGAAAACGCCAATCTGCTAAAAATCGCCCTGCAATATGTTCAGGATTTTGATGGTTTGGTAATTGCCTATTCGCAGGATGCTAATATCAAAGGAAACGGAGTGGCCAATGAAGGCATTGTTTCAACAAGATTAGGTCTAAAAGGAATCCCGAATTTAGCCGAAGAATTACAAATTGCCCGAAACTTATTTTTACTAGAATATACTGGAGGAAAACTTCACATTCCGACCATTTCTACAGCAAAATCAGCTCAATTAATTAGAGAGGCCAAAGCCAAAGGTTTAAACATTACCTGCAGTGTTTCTGTAGATCATTTAGTTTTAACAGATGAAAAACTGGAAGGTTTCGATACCCGCTTTAAAGTCACACCTCCATTACGAAGCGAAGCAGACAGAACAGCTCTTTTAAATGCAGTATTAGACGGAACAATCGACATGATTACTTCAGATCATAACCCAATTGATATTGAATTCAAAAAAATGGAATTTGATACCGCGAAAAACGGAACTATAGGTTTAGAAAGTGCTTTTGGAGCTTTATTGACGGTTTTGCCTTTAGAAACAGTGATTTCAAAACTAACTTCAAGAGATGTTTTCCGCTTAGAAAATAATACGATTGAAGAAGGTGCAAAAGCGAATTTTACATTTTTTACTCCGGAAGGAAAGTCAATTTTCACAAGAGAAAACATTCTTTCAAAATCGAAAAATTCTGCTTTTTTAGGAACTGAAATCAAAGGTTCTGTGTACGGAATTTTAAATCAAAATCAACTTGTCATCACAAAATAATAAAATGAATAATTCAGTAGAAGAAGGAAAATCAATTGCTATTACCAGTTATATTCTGATTATTGGTGTCCTGATTGCCATGAGCATGAATTCGGAAAACAAAAACAGTTTTGCTTCTTTTCATATCCGTCAGGCTTTAGGACTATCGATTACTTTTATTTCCCTGGCTTTAATTATCAGTCCTTTTGACAGTTTTCTGATTACGTTTCCCATGTGGATCTGTATGTCTGTTTTGTGGACTTACGGAATTTTTAGTGCCATACAAGGACACACAAGACCCGTGCCTCTGGTTGGTGGTTTATATCAAAAATGGTTTAAATCTATAGGATAATAAAATATCAATGGCAATACCAATATCAAAAATCAATTTCAAATTCTTAAAATAATTTCTATCAGGATTTAACTGAAAACAGAAATTAAAAATTATAAAAAATGAATTTATCTTTAGAATATAAAATACAAGAGCCAAAAGTAATTTTAGATAAAAATCCGTTGTTGCTTTTATTGCACGGATATGGCAGTAACGAAGCCGATTTATTTTCGTTTGCTACCGAACTTCCGGATCATTATTATGTAATTTCTGCAAGAGCTCCTTATGATTTACAATACGGAGCATATGCCTGGTATGCAATCAATTTTGATGCCGACCAGAATAAGTTTTCAGACAACGAACAAGCCAAAATTTCAAGAGATTTAATTGCTAAATTCATTGATGAGTTGATATCAAACTATCCAATTGATGCTAATAATGTAACTTTAATCGGTTTTAGCCAGGGTTCTATTTTAAGTTATGCAACGGCACTCTCCTATCCTGAAAAAATTCAGCGGGTTGTGGCAATGAGCGGTTATTTTAACGAAGAAATCATAAAAGAAGGTTACCAGAAAAACGATTTTAAAAACCTGAAAATATTCGCCTCACACGGAACAGTAGATCAGGTTATTCCTATTGAATGGGCCAGAAAAACGCCTTCTATTTTAGAAAATTTAAATATCCCTGCTACTTACAAGGAATATCCTGTTGGTCATGGTGTGGCACCTCAGAATTTCTTTGATTTTAAGAATTGGCTGGCAGACTAGTTTAAAATACCTCATATAAAAAATCCGATACAATAACTTGCATCGGATTTTTTATTAATTGTAAAAACAGGATTAAAAAAATCCTATTTTTGATATAACCACGTTTGATTTACTTCAAAAGTTATATTTTCCTTATCGTCAACAAAGTATTTCAATAATACCTCTCCCCATAATTCACCATTACTGTAATCAGCAATAATCCACCTGTGATTTAATATTTTTACTTTATTGATGATAAATTTATTAGGTCCAATTTTATCCTGTCCTGTGTAAGGATTTCCGTTTGGATTAGCATTTAAGTCCAATAATTTTTCGGTTACCGCCGGAATCAGCTTTTCATATAAAATTACCTTTCCGCCAGAAGCGCTGTTATCAAAATAATTTTGGGCATTTTCATTGTTTTCTAATGAAAAATAGTTGGATTCAGCCAGTTTTGTCGAAACCAGATTGATACTGTCTCTAAGCTTTTTCGTCGTATTATCATATCGTTCTTTTTCAAATTTTACTTCTCTGCTGTAAAACATATAAGTAAAAATATTCATTAGAATTGCTAATAAAAAAAGATAAAGCATTAAGGATTTCTTCATTTTGTAGGTATAATTAAATTGTAATTTCTAAATTATCATAAGCCAGGAAAACATTTTCAGGAAGCTGTTTCTGAACTTCTTCATGAAATCCCAAAACATGGCTGATGTGCGTTAAATAGGCTTTTTCAGGTTTTACTAAATTGATAAAATCAAGCGCCTCCTGCAAATTAAAATGGGTGTCATGAGGTTCTACGCGTAAAGCATTTACAACCAAGACTTTCAGGTTTTTTAATTTTTCAGTTTCAGTTTTGTCAATGGTTTTTACATCTGTTAAATATGCAAAATCATCAATTCTATATCCAAAAACCTGCAAATCACCATGCATAACATTTATCGGGACAGCCATTTTATCTCCAATAGCAAAAGGCTTATTGTTGATTACTTCAATCGTTTTTACACTTGGTGCTCCCGGATATTTATTTACCGTTTCAAAAACATAATCAAAACGCTTTTTTAAATTATCAATAACCCGCTGATGTGCATAAACCGGAATTTCGCCCTGCCTGAAATTATACGGGCGAATATCATCTAACCCTGCTGTATGATCAGCATGCTCATGTGTGAATAAAATGGCATCGAGTTTTCGACAGCCACAGGAAAGCATCTGCTGCCTGAAATCAGGTCCGCAATCTACAACATAAGAATGTTCGTCCCATGTGATCCAAATTGACACACGGAGCCTTTTATCCTTAGCATCTGAACTCTTGCAAACAGGGTGATCAATCCCAATAATGGGAATACCTTGAGAAGTACCGGTACCTAAAAAATAAATCTTCAATTGAACTTGTTTTTTTTACAAAAATAGGGATTATTTCTCTTTCATTAGAACGCTAATTTACTAACTTTGTAACAAATCTATTCAAAATAAAATGGGCACAGAAATAAAACTCAAAGGTGACAAGGTCATCGCTCAGATTCCTTCTATAAAAGACAAAGCATTACGCATTAATTTAAACGAGAATATTTACGGAACTTTTGCAGAAATTGGTGCCGGACAGGAAACTGTGAGACATTTTTTCAGATCCGGAGGTTCTTCGGGAACAATTGCAAAAGCAATGTCTGCCTATGATAAAGATTTTAGTGACGCGGTTTATGGCACAGAAAGCGATGGACGATATGTTACCGAAAACCGACTCAAAAAAATGTTAACCTTTGAAGGGGAACTAATTGAAGAACGTCTGAGCCGTGAAAAACATCCAAATAAACTCTTTTTTAGTTACGCGAATACTGTTGCCACTATAGATTTTGCCAAGCAGTTTAAAGGCCACGGATGGGTTGGAATCCGATACCAGATTGAACCGGACGAAGCGTATAACGAAATTATTCTTCACATTCGTTTTAAAGAAACCGATGCCCGATTACAGCAGGAAACATTAGGAATTTTGGGTGTTAACCTGATTTATGGTGCTTTTTACACCTATAATGATCCTAAAAAATTACTTCGACATTTATACGATCACTTAGACAAAGATCAGTTAGAGATCGATACGATTAACTTCTCAGGGCCCCGTTTTGCAGATGTTGATAATCGTCTGATGAGCTTGCAGTTAGTTAAAAATGGTATGACTGATGCCGTAATGTTTAATCCGGAAGGAAAGAATATTTTACCGGCAGCGATTTTATACAAGAAAAACCTTCTTGCTTTCAGAGGAAGTTTCCGCCCAGTTACCAATGTAAATGTGGACATGTACAGGAAATCTTTAAAAATGTTTCTGGAAGAAAATAAGGTTGAAAAAGAAAATACTTTAGTCGTTTTTGAAATTACGCTTTCAAATTTACGTTCAGACGGAGAAATCGATGAACGCGATTTTATGGACAGGGCCGAATTGCTTTGCTCATTAGGACAAACCGTTATGATTTCTAATTTCCAGGAATATTATAAAGTGGTAGAATACTTCTCTAACTACACCAAAGCCCGCATGGGACTTGCAATGGGTGTAAATAATTTAGTTGATATTTTTGATGAGAAATACTACCGCCATTTAAGCGGAGGAATACTTGAGGCGTTTGGAAAATTATTCTATCGCGATATGAAAGTGTTTTTATATCCAATGCTGGGTGAAGATGGCGAAATTATAACTTCTGAAAACCTAAAAGTACATCCAAGAATGAAAGAATTGTACAAATTCTTTAAATTCAACGGAAAAGTAGTTGATATTGTTGACTATAATCCTAGTATTCTAAATGTATTCTCTCGTGAAGTTTTAAAAATGATTGGACAAGGAAAACCTGGTTGGGAACCAATGCTTCCATCCGGAGTTGCTGAAATCATAAAAGAACACCATCTTTTTGGCTATCATCCCGAAAAACAATTAGAACAGAATTAAATTTACTCTATTCAAAATCATAAAAGTCCAAAAGAATCATTCATTTTGGACTTTTTTTTGTAAAATTTATTTCAGTTTACTGCGTTTTTAATTGTAACTTAATTTTAGTATTTTTAATTAAAAAACAAACCATGAAAATTATAGCCTTTGCAGGAAGCAACAGCCAACAGTCCATCAATAAACATCTCGCTGCTTATGCCGCAAATCAGTTTGAAAATGCAGAAATAGAAGTTTTAGATCTAAATGATTTTGAAATGCCTTTATTCAGTGTTGATTTAGAAAAAGAAATAGGACAGCACGAAACCGCAAAATCATTTCTAAAAAAAATAGAAAGTGCTGATATACTAGTGGTTTCTTTGGCTGAAAATAACGGAAATTATTCAGCCGCTTTTAAAAATGTATTTGACTGGAGTTCCAGGATTATAAAAGATGTGTTCCAGCAAAAACCAATGCTATTAATGGCAACTTCACCTGGGGCGAGAGGCGGTGCTTCTGTTTTAGAAATTGCAAAAACTGCATTTCCAAGATATGGCGCTCAGATAAAAGCCCTCTTTTCATTACCTTCCTTCAATGCTAATTTTGATTTGGAAAAAAATGAAATTTCAAATCCCGAATTTGATAATGAACTAAAAACTATTGTAAAAAACAGTTTTAATTGATGAAATTTAAACCATTCGTTTTTGTATTTATTTTTTTAAATGTCATTACAATTCATCTCTCCTATTCTCAAAAACTGAATGCTGTTGACGGGATTGTCCTGAAATACCCTAAAAGTTTTGACAGCACCGAAGAATTAGCTCAAAAAATCGACAAGGATTTCAACTCAGATTATGACAAGGCAAGAGCCATTTACAGCTGGATAGCATTTAACATAAAATATGATTATGATGCTTTTTTAAATCCTCCTGGATCAATGCGTTTTTCTTATCGGAATGAAGCAGAAAAGCAAAAAAAAATACAAGAGTTTAATAACCAAATACTTCAAAAGGCTTTCAAATCAAAAAAAGCAGTCTGCGAAGGTTTTACACTTTTATTTCAGCATTTGACCGCATTGGTGGGAATTAAATCAGAAATTATCCGAGGTGACTCCAAAACAAAACTTGCTGATATTGGTCGAAAAAGCACTTCTTCAAATCATGCATGGAACATTGTTTTAATTAATGCAAAATGGCGATTAGTTGACGTTACCTGGGGACAAGGTTATTATGACAGCAATAAGGGCAGAATGGTAAAAGATTTTGATCCTGCTTATTTTGACACTGAACCTGATTATTTTTTTGCAAAACATTTTCCTGATTCGTGTTCCTTTCTTAATAAAAAATTAGATAAGGATGAGTTTTTGAATGGCCCTTTAATTTACAACAAAACTATTGCTGGTGATAATAAAATCATAGCTCCGGAATCTGGAATAATCGAAGTCAATAATGGGGATAAAATAACTTTTTTGATTAAAAACATTTCAAAATCAGATACGTTTTATTACCTCAATAAAAAAAACCAGCCTGTCAGGATAACAAACTCAAAAGAGAAAAGAGGTGGTTTAGAATTTCAGGTTACTTTTGATAATACGATTGGAAATTATATTACATTTTATCTGGATACAAATAGTATTGCTTCTTTTAAAGTGATTCAAAAATAATTATCGCTAACCCGATTTCTTTCTTATTTTACTGAATTGACGTAACTTAGTAGTTATTGCTAAAAATAGCAATGACCTGAATTATGGAAACAACTTTTTTGAAATCGATCTTAGATAATGATTTCTATAAATTTACGATGCAGCACGCTGTAATCAGGCTTTTTCCAAAAGCCTGGGTACGCTATGGTTTTATCAATCGGGGGAAACATATTTTCCCGCCCGGTTTTTCGGATTTGCTTCGAAAATCGGTTGACGCAATGGCAGACCTGAGATTAACCAAAGACGAAAAGAATTATTTATCACACTACTGTCCATATCTCGATCCTACTTATCTGGATTTTCTGCAGGGTTACAGCTACGATCCATCTGAAGTGCACATTATTCAGGAAGGCTCAGAAATCAAAGTTACCATTGAAGGTTATTGGTACCGTACTATTTTATGGGAAGTCCCCTTGATGGCTTTAATTTCTGAACTCTTTTATAAATCAAATCTTTTAATACGATTAAATGACGACGCTACAAAGGAACTGACCAAAAACAAAATTGACAATTACAATAAACTAGGCGCTGCTGTTTTAGAATTTGGTACCAGACGCCGTCATTCTTACGATGTGCATCATTTAGTAAATGAAACACTGAGAACTTACGGTTCCGGAAGCTTCATGGGAACCAGCAACGTACATTTTGCCATGATTAACAACCGCAGGCCTTTAGGTACCCACGCACACGAATGGTTTATGTTTCATGCTGCACAGTACGGTTTTAAAATGGCTAATTCGATCAGCCTGGAAAACTGGACTCAGGTTTACGGAGGCGACCTTGGAATCGCTTTGACAGATACTTATACAACAAACATTTTTTTTAGTCAATTCGATAAAAAATATTCCAAACTTTTTGATGGTGTACGACATGATAGCGGCGATCCGATAGAATTTGCTCAAAAAGTAATTTCACATTATACCAAGATGGGAATTGACCCAAAATCGAAAGCGATTGTTTTTTCCGATTCGTTAAATTTCGAAAAAGTAAAAAGAATTGTCGATTTCTGTCAAGACAAAATAAAAATGTCATTCGGAATTGGAACCAATTTTACAAATGACGTTGGACTTCCTGCAATGAATATGGTCATAAAATTAACAGATACGAAACCGGACAATACACATTGGCAAGGTGTTGTAAAACTCTCTGACGAAAAAAACAAAAACACGGGAACATCTGAAATGATTGATTTAGCTAAACAAGTACTCGGAATCAAGTAGTATTTTTTGCTAAAAAATCAGTTTTTTCATAATTTTATTGGAGTTATTATTTACAAGTCAATTTAAATAGGTTTTAAACTGTTATTATTCATAACAAATAAGGAATACACTTTTATTTTTTACCGATAAATGGTACATTAGCAAAAAATCCTAAATTCATTTATGCTAGAGCAAAATCAATACAACGAAGATAATATTCGTTCACTCGATTGGAAGGAACATATTCGTATGCGTCCGGGTATGTACATCGGGAAATTAGGGGACGGGTCATCACCGGATGATGGTATTTATATTCTTTTAAAAGAGGTTTTAGACAACTGTATCGATGAATTCGTTATGGGTGCCGGAAAAACTATCGAGGTAAGCATTAAAGATAAAACAGTTTCTGTTCGTGATTACGGACGTGGAATTCCATTGGGTAAAGTGGTCGATGTAGTTTCGAAAATGAATACCGGAGGAAAGTACGATTCTAAAGCCTTCCAAAAATCAGTTGGTCTGAATGGTGTCGGAACAAAAGCGGTAAACGCATTATCGAATTTTTTCCGCGTTGAATCGGTTCGTGATGACAAACAAAAAGCAGCAGAATTCTCTGCTGGAAATCTGGTTCAGGAAGAAGACGTTATCGATACTACAAAACGTAAGGGGACAAAAGTAATTTTTACGCCAGATGAATCGATCTTTAAAAACTATAAATTCCGTTTAGAATACGTAATTAAGATGGTCAAAAACTATTGTTACTTAAACAATGGTTTGACGATTATTTTTAATGGCGAAAAATACTATTCAGAAAACGGCCTTCGTGATTTATTAGAAGAAACCATCAATGAAGAAGATTTAGAATATCCGATCATCCACTTGAAAGATCATGATATCGAAGTCGCATTAACACACAGTAAAACACAATATAGTGAAGAATATCACTCTTTTGTTAATGGTCAAAATACAACTCAGGGAGGAACGCACTTAGCGGCTTACCGTGAGGCCGTTGTAAAAACCATTCGTGAGTTTTACAATAAGAATTTCGAAGCATCAGATGTTCGTAAATCGATTGTAAGTGCGATTAGTATTAAAGTCATGGAACCGGTTTTTGAGTCTCAGACCAAAACTAAATTAGGCTCTACAGATATGGGTTCTGACGATGGAACTCCACCGGTTTCTGTACGTACATTTGTAAACGATTTTATCAAAACCAAATTAGATAATTATCTACATAAAAACCCAACAACTGCTGAAGCTTTATTGCGTAAAATTCTTCAGGCAGAACGCGAGCGTAAAGAATTATCAGGAATTAGAAAACTGGCGACTGACCGTGCTAAAAAAGCCAATCTTCACAATAAAAAATTAAGAGACTGCCGTGCGCATCTTCCAGATACCAAAAACCCAAGAAACTTAGAAAGTACGCTTTTTATTACCGAGGGAGATTCGGCTTCCGGATCGATTACCAAGTCGCGTGACGTGAATACACAAGCCGTTTTCAGTTTGCGTGGTAAGCCTTTGAATTCGTACGGAATGAGCAAGAAAATCGTGTATGAAAACGAAGAATTCAACTTGCTCCAGGCGGCACTTGATATCGAAGACGGATTAGAAAAATTGCGCTATAACAACATCGTAATCGCAACCGATGCCGATGTCGACGGAATGCACATTCGTTTGCTTTTGATTACGTTCTTTTTACAGTTTTTCCCGGAATTAATCAAAGAAGGACATTTGTATATTTTGCAGACACCACTTTTCAGGGTTCGTAACAAGAAAGAAACAATCTACTGTTATTCTGAAGAAGAAAGAAAAGAAGCGATCGAAAAACTAAAACCAAAACCAGAAATCACGCGATTTAAAGGTTTGGGAGAGATTTCGCCAGACGAGTTTAAAAACTTTATTGGAGATACGATCCGACTTGATCCGGTTATGATGGATAAAAATACTTCGATTGAGCAATTATTATCCTTCTATATGGGAAAAAACACTCCAGATCGACAGGATTTTATTATCAAGAATCTGAAGGTGGAGATTGATGAGCTTGAAGATGCCACTATTTAAAAAACATACTATTGTCAAGCGATCTTCAAAATAATTTTATATTTCAGCAAGTAGTTGAGCTATTGCAAAATGCCCGACAGCAGGTTTTGCGTGCCGTAAATTCAACAATGACAATTACTTATTTTGAAATTGGAAGAATAATTGTTGAAGAAGAGCAAAATGGAAAAAATAGAGCTGAATATGGGAAACAGCTTTTAAAAAGTCTTTCTCAGCGATTGACAAAGGAGTTTGGTAAAGGATTTTCTGTTGATGTTTTAGAAAGAATTAGGAAGTTTCATTTAATTTATTCAAAATCTGCAACACTGTCGCAGATTTTGGAAATTGAAAATTCCGAGACAGTGTTGCGGAAATCTGGAAATCCCGAAAATCAAAAATTACTTTATAGTTTTTTCACATTATCTTGGTCTCATTACTCTTTTTTAATGCGAATTGATGATGAAAAGGAAAGACGTTTTTACGAAATAGAATCTGAAAAATACAATTGGAGTCTAAGAGAATTAAAACGTCAATACGATTCTGCACTCTATACAAGATTGGCTTTAAGCCGGGATAAAGAAGGAATATTAAAACTTTCAGAACAAGGACAAATTATCGAAAAGCCAAAAGATATAATTAAAGATCCTTATATTCTTGAATTTTTAGGATTGCCAGAATTGCATCAATATTCAGAATCTCAATTAGAGGAAGAGATCATTAATAAACTGGAGCATTTCTTATTAGAATTAGGTCATGGTTTTACTTTTGTTGGGAGACAGCAAAGAATTACTTTTGATGATAAACATTTTAGAATTGACTTAGTTTTCTATAACAGAATATTAAAATGTTTTGTTCTTATTGATTTAAAAATCGGAGAATTAAAACATCAGGATTTAGGTCAAATGCAGATGTATGTTAACTATTATGACAGAGAAATGCGCTTGGAAGATGAGAACAAAACTATTGGAATTGTTCTTTGTCAAAATAAAAGTGAAGCTGTGGTAAAATATACATTGCCTGAAAACAATGAACATATTTTTGCTAGTAAATACAAGACTGTTTTGCCAAGTGTTGAGGTTCTGAGAGAACTTCTTCAAAATAAATAGAGAGCGATAAATGAAGAAAATTATATTTTTGATCGTAACCTTACTTTTAATTTCTTGTAAAAAGAATGATACAGATAAAACATATAGTAAAGTAATTAATAAAAGAGAGTTTCCAATAAAGAATTATTCTAAGATTGAACTGATTTCTTATTATAATAGAAATTATTGGGATACTAAATTTAAAGGAGAATTTCCAATTCACAAAGTATTAGTAGATAAATATAAATTAACTTTCGACAGTACAATGATACAGGAAAGAGTTGTTTTAAATAAAATTCAGGAAAAAGAGCTTTTGAATTTAATGATAAGTGATAGTTGTTCACTTGATCAAATTGAGTCAGCTTGCTATAATCCTAGACACATGATTCTGTTTAGAGATAATAAAAACAGAATTATTGGTTATAATGAGTTTTGCTTAGAATGTCAAAGCTCAAGAGCTTCAGATAATTTAGAAGATTTTCAAAGCTATTGTTATTATGATATGAGTAACTTATTTAAAAAATTTGGAATTACACTTTTTGTAGAAAATGATGATCCAAAAGCAATAGCGAAAGAAGAAGCATTCGCAGAAAAAATTTGGCAATCAAAGCGATTAAATAAAAATACTGAAATAATTCAGCATAAAAAATGAAAGACGAAGAAGACGACAACTTAATTCCAAACGACGACGAGAATAATCAGGATGAAAACCAGATTGATGATAATCAAAATGGGGATGATGATGAGATTATTGATGTAGATGCTAAAAACTTTGAAGGACAGCATTTTTACGAAAATCAGGAAGAAGAAGGCGAAGACGTTATTACGAAAGTAACCGGAATGTACAAAGACTGGTTCCTGGATTATGCTTCGTACGTAATTCTGGAACGCGCTGTACCTGCAATCGAAGACGGTTTTAAACCAGTTCAGCGTCGTATTATGCACTCTTTGAAAGAGCTGGATGATGGCCGTTATAATAAAGTTGCCAATGTAGTTGGGCACACCATGCAGTATCACCCTCACGGAGATGCTAGTATTGGCGATGCAATGGTACAGATTGGCCAAAAAGATTTATTGATTGACTGTCAGGGAAACTGGGGTAATATTTTAACAGGTGACGGTGCTGCAGCACCCCGTTATATCGAAGCACGTTTATCCAAATTTGCTTTAGAGGTCCTGTATTCTCCAAAAATCACTGAATGGGGATTGTCATACGATGGTAGAAAAGCCGAGCCAATTAATCTTCCTGTAAAATTCCCATTGCTTTTGGCGCAGGGAGCAGAAGGTATTGCGGTTGGTTTATCAACAAAAGTTTTACCTCATAACTTTAACGAATTAATTGACGCTTCGATTAAAATCTTAAAAGGAAAACCGTTTACGCTCTATCCTGATTTTATGACGCAGGGTATTGCCGACGTTTCGAATTACAATGACGGAATGCGTGGCGGGCGTGTGCGGGTGCGTGCTAAGATTTCCCAATTAGACAAAAATACACTGGTGATTACACAGATTCCGTTTTCTACCAATACTTCGAGTTTGATTGATAGTATTTTGAAAGCCAATGAAAAAGGTAAAATCAAAATCAAAAAAATTGAAGACAACACTGCAGCAGATGTTGAGATTTTAATTCATCTTTTCCCAGGGGTTTCACCGGATAAAACTATTGATGCTTTATTTGCATTTACAGCCTGCGAAACCTCTGTAGCACCTTTAGGTTGTGTTATTGAAGATAATAAACCCTTGTTTATCGGTGTTTCTCAAATGTTGAAAATTTCTACGGAAAGAACAGTTGAGTTACTTAAGCAAGAGCTTGAAATCCAATTAGAAGAATTAAAAAACAAATGGCATTTTTCTACTCTGGAGAAAATCTTCATTCGCGAAGAAATGTACATTGATTTCAAATTATACGGCGACAGGGAATCCCTTTACAAATATTTGTATGACCGTTTTGAGCCTTTCAAAAAATCATTCGTAAGAGAAATCAATGATGATGATTTGCAAAGACTGACTCAGATTCCGATGATTCGTATTACCCGTTTTGACTCTGATAAAGCCGATGAATTGATTTCGAGGTTAGAAGAAGAAATGAAAGAGGTCGAATACAATCTGGAACATCTTACCGATTTTGCCATTTCTTATTTCACTAAGTTAAAAGAGAAATACGGAAAAGGGCGCGAACGCCAGACTGAACTTCGTGTTTTTGATAATGTTGAAGCCACAAAAGTAGTTCTAAGAAACACCAAATTATACGTAAACCGCGAAGAAGGTTTCGTAGGAACCAGCTTAAAAAAAGACGAATACGTTGGAGACTGTTCTGATATTGATGATGTCATTGTGTTTTTGCGTGATGGCACAATGATGATTACAAAAGTTGATAGCAAAACGTTTGTGGGTAAAGACATTATACATGTTGCAGTATTTGATAAAAGCGATAAACGCACCATTTACAACATGATTTATCGTGATGGAAAATCGGGTCCGTCTTATATTAAACGTTTCAATGTTAGCGGAGTCACCAGAGACAAAGCGTATGATTTAACGAATGGCACCAAAGGTTCTCAGGTTGTTTATTTCTCGCACAATCCGAACGGTGAAGCTGAAGTTGTGACGATTTTATTGCGCCAGATTGGAACAATCAAAAAACTGAAATTTGATATTGATTTTGCGAAATTAGCTATCAAAGGACGTAGTTCGAAAGGAAATCTGGTTACCAAATATCCAATCAAGAAAATCGAATTAAAAGAAAAAGGAATTTCCACTTTATTGCCTAGAAAAGTCTGGTTTGATGATACCGTTAAACGTCTAAACGTTGACGGAAGAGGAGAATTACTGGGCGAATTCAAACCAACCGACAAGATTTTGGTTATCAGTCAATCCGGTAAATTAAAAGTAATTATTCCGGAGTTATCTACTCACTTTGAAGAAGATATGATTGTGCTGGAAAAGTGGAAACCTAAGAAACCAATTTCTGCGATTTATTACGATGGTGAAAAAGAGCGCTACTTCTTAAAGCGTTTCCTTGTGGAAAATGAAGGCAAAGAAGAAAGCTTCATTACCGATCATCCGAATTCTCAGTTGGAAATTGTATCAACAGATTATCGTCCGGTGGCACAATTGGTTTTTGCAAAAGTAAAAGGTGTTCAGAAAGAAGATCTTCATATTGATGTAGCAGACTTTATAGCCGTAAAAGGTTTTAAAGCTTTAGGAAATCAATTAACAACAGAAAAGTTAAGACAAGTCAATTTATTAGAACCGCTTCCTTACGAAGAACCTGTTGAAGAAGTTCCAGAAAGACCTGAAATTTCAGAAGACGATCCTGTAGAAACTGAATTAGATGATGATGGCCAGATTGGTCTGGTTTTAGAATAATTTCAAAATAGAAATATACAAAAAATGCCCTTTTCGAAAAAAGGGCATTTTTTTTTACTTAGAGCCTGTTTAAATTTTATCTAATTGCTTTTTACGGCTTATTTTCCGCTATATTTCGTTAAATTTACTCAAAAATAAGTCTATTATTATTTCAAAATTTGCCTCATCTATCGAAAAATAATCTCATAAAAATCTAAATATTTAAAATTTAAACAGGCTCTTAATTATTTCAAAATTTGAGCTGCATGTTCTTTTGTTTTTACCTGTGAAATAACCTCATCGATTATTCCGTTTTCGTCAATTACGAAAGTAGTCCTGTGAATTCCGTCATATTCTTTTCCCATGAATTTCTTTGGTCCCCAAACTCCAAAAGCATTGATTACTGATTTGTCTTCATCTGCCAAAAGCGGAAAAGGAAATTCGTATTTGTCTTTGAATTTTAATTGCGCCTTCTGACTATCAGCACTTACACCTAAAAGTTCGTAATTATTAGCTTTAAAACGCTCAAAATTATCCCTTAAATCACAGGCTTCTGCGGTACAGCCCGGTGTGCTTGCTTTGGGATAAAAGAAAACGACCAGCTTTTTTCCTTTATAATCTGCCAGTGTATGTGTTTTTCCGTCCTGATCTGTTCCTGAAAAATTGGGGGCTTTATCCCCTTTTTGTAATGTCGTCATGTTTTATAATTGTTAATTATGAATTGTTACTTGTTTTCTGCCCCGGATTACAGTGAAAACCCCGGAATTGTGAAAGTTTACATTTTTTGCATTAAGAAAGCGACCAGCGGAAGCTCTTGTTAATGCTTAAAAATGTTACTTTGACAATGAGGAGTTGAAACGGAAAGCCGGATTAGGCACATCATTAAAATTATACTATTTTTACAGTAATAAAAATACGGAAATGAATAAAGAAGCCCGAGTACAATTTGTTATAAATACGTTAAAAGAACTCTACCCTACTATACCTGTCCCACTTGACCACAAAGATCCTTATACCTTATTGATAGCAGTATTGCTTTCGGCACAATGTACAGATGTGCGTGTGAATCAGATTACGCCTTTATTATTTGCTAAGGCCGATAACCCATATGATATGGTAAAAATGTCTATAGAAGAAATTAAGGAAATTATTCGTCCGTGCGGGTTGTCACCAATGAAATCAAAAGGGATTCACGGATTATCTGAAATTTTAATTGAAAAACATAACGGAGAAGTTCCTCAGAGTTTTGAGGCTCTTGAAGCTTTGCCGGCTGTTGGCCATAAGACAGCAAGTGTGGTAATGTCTCAGGCATTTGGGGTTCCGGCATTTCCGGTTGATACACATATACACAGATTGATGTACCGATGGAATCTTTCGAACGGAAAAAATGTAGCCCAGACAGAAAAAGATGCTAAAAGATTATTTCCAAGAGATTTATGGAATGATTTACACTTGCAGATTATCTGGTACGGACGTGAATATTCTCCTGCAAGGGGCTGGAGTCTGGAAAAAGATATTATTACGAGAACTATTGGAAAAAAATCAATAATAGAAGAAGCTGCCAAAAAGAAAGTTTAGCAGCTTCCTTAGAAATTATTTACTGTTTTTCAAAGCATTATATTCATTAGTCATTTCCAGAGCTCTGTAGATGCCTAAAAGTGATTTTTTTGCTTCTTCATTGGCTGGTTCGATAATTAAAGCCTTTTTAAGAATCGGTATTGCACTTTTTACGATCTCATCTTTTTTAGCATTTAATTCATCATATTGTTTTACCTCTTTTGGAGTATTTCCCAGTGCATTCATCTGATCTACCAATGCCTTTTTTAATTCCATTTTGACAAAAACGAGATTAATGCAACAATTAATACAATTAGGATTTACATGTAAAGCATCCTGATAATTTTTTTCTGCATTAGCAAAATCATTTCTCTCCAAATATGAAAAAGCCAGATTAGTTAAAACTTCTTCTCTTTTTGAAGGAGGCGAAAAATTTCTGGGTTTCTCATATACACCTTCACTAACGGCCAAATCACGCGCACCTAAAGAAACGAATGCATCTTCTACTTTTGTCTTTTTATGAGTTGCATAAAAAATAGTTCCTGTTCCTGTATAGTTCTTTTTTTTAAGTTCCTCGTAATATTTGATAGATGAAACATAATCTTTACCTGTTAGGGAAGCAGCTGCTGCATTGTATAAGTTTAAGGTATCTTTTTTATCAAATAAGTAAACTTCATAACTCTTATCAGCACTTTCTTTGTATTTCCCTTCTTTGAAATCGCTAATTGCACCCTTAACGAGTTTTGATTTAATATCTTTTAAAGCTAAATCTGCCTTAAAAGCATATTTGTAATGACGTGAATCATTTTCATACAAAAGTACGTCCTGATATGCCCCAGAAGCCAATGTAAAATTATTTTTAGGATCTATGTCCTTATTCGCTAAATCTTTATGACTATTTCCTTTTAAATAAAAAAAATCAGATTTGGTTACGTCAGGAGCATTTACGATAAGATATTCAATTTTTTTTAAAATTGTTAATGACTCTTCGATTTTTCCTTTATCATAAAAAGACTGAGCTTCTTTTATTTGATCTTTTTGTGCAAATACCCCAACATTTACCAATAACAGAAAGGATAGTATTTTAATATTATTTTTCATTTTTTGTTTAGTTTGATTATTAAATAATTGATTAATTGCATGTAGTATACATTTAAAAGGCACAAACAAAACAAAATAAATTATCGTAGTTTTTTTTCATAGATGGTAAAATTGGTGCTTTAAATTTTTATTTTATTATTATTTCTTTTTATTCTGACTCATTTCTAATCAGACAAATTTAGGTCTATTAATTGGTACAAAATAAAAGCTTTTTTTCAATAACCTAAAGATAAAAATCAGACAAACGAACAAAGCACTAAACTTTAACACGGTAATAATAAAAATCCTAATTAAAGCACAATTACTTTAACTAATTAAAAATTTAAACAGCAAATCCTGTTATTTATGTCACCACACATTTAAATTGATTATCTATTTTATCATTAAATTATTGCATAAAAAAGCTCACTATCAGTATTTTCATACGAATAGTGAGCTTTGATGCAAAATGCCGATTTGGTTTTTATTTCGAAATAAAAAATCTCGATAAAACTAAAGTCTTTAAAGTTTAAAATTTAACCCCCTAAGCCTCTTTTGAACAATTAATATCTAATAAAATTCATTGTTATTAATTACTAATTGTCTTTAGAGAATTATACTCTTTTGTCATATCCAAGGATCTGTAAATCCCTAAAAGCATCTTTTTAACTTCTGGATTTTTCGGGTCGATAGTAAGTGCTTTTGTAAGATAGGGAATGGCACTTTTTGTTATATCATCTTTTTTTGCTGACAATTTATCATACTCCAGCATTTCTTTTTTAGAATTCCCCAAAGCATCTATCTTGTCTACTATTTCTTTTTTTGATTCTAGCTTTAAATAAGCCAGATTGATGTACGCATCAATATAATTAGGATTTAATTCTAAAAGATAATTGTAGGTCGCCTCTGCTTTTATTAATTCCTTTCTCTCCAAATAAGCATATGCTAAGTTTCTATTTACCTCGAACTTCCTGGAAGGAATAGCTTCATTTCTCGGTTTTTCATAAAGTCCTTCCTGAATATAGGATTCTCTTGCTTTTGGAGAGATAAAAGCTTCTTCTTCTTTTGTTTTCTTATTGGTTGCGTAATAAAGAATTCCATTTCCTGAAAAGTTGATTTTTTTTAACTGCTCATAATATTGGATTGCCAAAACATATTCCTTTGCATTTAAATAAGCAGCAGCTGCATTGTACAAATTCATTGTATCCTTTTTATCGAATAAATATACTTTATAGCTCTTTTCAGCACTCTCTTTAAAATTACCTGCCTTGAAATCACTGATTGCACCATTAACAAGTTTTGACTTCATATCTTTTAAAGCCAGGTTTGCTTTTACGGAAAGTTTGTATTTACCAGCTTCATTTTCATATAAAATTACATCCTGATAAGATTGTGATGCAGCAGAAAAATTATTGGCAGCATCAATGTTTTTGAGAGCCAGGTCCTTTAACACATTTCCTTTTAAGAAATAAAAATCTGATTTTTCCTCATCTGGGGCATTTAGAATTAGATATTCTGTCTTTTTTAAAATTGCAATTGCCTCATCAGATTTTCCTTTTTCAAACAAAGATTGGGCATCTTTTATCTGAGACTTTTGAGAATATACTCCAACATGTATCAATACTATTGATAACATTATAAATTTTAATTTCATGTTTAGATTAGTTTGATAGTTAATAGATTTTGGGCTGCGTTTAGATGCAAAACTGTAGGCTTGTAAATCTGGGATTTAAAAGCTTCATCAAACTAGATAGAAAAATTAGGGTAGTTTTTTATCATATCAACAAATTTTATACGGTTAGACGTTCACTCAATACATATAAAAAAATTCATTTTTTAACTGAATTAAAATTATAAATGTTTTTTTTCACATCATTTTTTGAAGGTTATTTATTTTTTATCTAAAAATAGAATTAAAAAACGAATACACAAATAAAATCCAAATTATTTTTCAAAAGTCTGTTTAAAAGAAACAATTCCTTACAAGAACAAGTTGTTTTGCGCCATTTCTTTATTACAAATATTTCCCAACAGTCTTACGACATCATATGAATTAGGATTTATTTTATAAAAAAAACTCACTATTTGTATTTGCATACGAATAGTGAGCTTTCAACCAAAACGACCATTTGGTTCTCTTTCGAATAAACATCCGACAAAGTAGTGGGCTGTTTAATTAGCTATAACTTCAAAACTTTTATTATCGATTTTCACAACTTTTAAAGCTTGTGAATAACTTAATAAAAAAGAAACGACTTCTTTGTTTGGTTTTAAATCTTTAGAAGCTAATGTCTTTTTAGAGTAAATTTTCGCCATACTATGAAAATGTTTTATACCAGTATAACGCGACAATATCTAAAATAGTATTAATTGGTTAAAATAATTTGATGCTTATCAATTATTTTTCTTAAATTCATTAACGCATAACGCATTCTGCCTAATGCCGTGTTGATACTTACACCGGTTAATTCAGAGATTTCCTTGAAACTCATATCCTGATACATGCGCATTATCAATACTTCTTTTTGATCATCAGGAAGCTCCTGAATCAGTTTTTTAAGATCAACTTCGACCTGGTCCAAAATCATTTTACCTTCAATAGTTAAAGAATCATCAGACATAATCGAAAAAATCGAAAACTCTTCTGTTTCTCTGTACATTGGCATTTTTTTGGTTTTTCGAAAGTGGTCTACAATTAAATTATGAGAAATTCGCATCACCCAAGGCAGGAATTTACCTTCTTCGTTGTATGAGTTGGATTTTAAAGTTTTAATAACCTTAATAAAGGTATCCTGAAAAATATCATTTGAAATATCTCTATCTGCAATCTTTGAATATATGAATCCATAGATTTTAGACTCATGCCTTTTTATTAATGTTGCTAAAGCATTTTCATTGCCTTCAACATAATTTTTAACCAATAGAGCGTCAGGAATATGCAGATCAGCCATAATATACTACTTTTTTAGTTGTTTAAATTTGGAGTAATTTTCTAAAAAGTAATTTTATTGTATAGGCTTATCGTTTTTTGAGTTTGTTAATAATCTGTCCAAATTTAACAAATTTTTATTTTAAAAAGCAAATGAACAGAAGAATAATTAGTAGTAAAATTCGAAATAATATTAATTAATTTTAAATTTTTATTGATAAAGTGCGTTTAAATCTTAAATAATTTAAATGTTTTAACAGTTAAAAAAAAGAAGCATCCTCATCTAAATTATTTATTTTAAACAAGTTACACTTCTTTTTTTAATAGTAGTTATTTTATATTATTTATATACACGGACATAATCAATATAAAATTTTTGAGGCAAAACTGCATCATCAACAGCCGGTCCTCCAAAATTTCCTCCAATGGCTAAATTAATAATGATATAAAATGGCTTGTCAAAAGGCCAGGTATCTTCATTTTTAACTTCAGGATTAAAAGTATAAACCAAAATTTCGTCAACGAAAAAATCAATTTTATCTTTATTCCATTCGATTGCATAAATATGATATCCTTCTTCTATATTAGGAAACTCAGTTCTTTTTGTATTAATTGTATTTCCATGACTGTCCTGAGTATGCAGGGTGGTATAAACCATATGCGGGTCTCTTCCTATATATTCTAAAATATCGATTTCTCCCGTTTTAGGCCATTTTACCTCATCAATATTGGCCCCTAACATCCAAAATGCAGGCCATAAGCCATGACCAACAGGCAGCTTGGCCCTTGCTTCGATCCTGCCATACAAAAACTCTTTTTTCCCTTTAGTTGTAATTTTTGTCGAAGTATATTTTTCGCCTTCTTTTCTGGCTTCAATGACCAAATTACCTTCTTTTATTTCATGATTGGTTTTGGTATAAATTTGTCTTTCATTGTTTCCCCAACCGCAAAGAGTAGGACATCCGTCACCGACTTCAAAATTCCAGACAGATTCGTTTACCTTATTATTAAAATTTTCTTCCCAAATCAGTTTTCTTTTTACTTGTTGAGCCATGCAGAAGCTACTAATTACAAAAAGCAACATTACTTTTTTCATGTCAATATTTTTTTTAAATTAAGAAATTAAGAAGGCCAGCAAAAACTGACCTTCCAATTTTCATCATATTAATTAATTATTTTATTGATATACCCTTACATAATCAATCTCCATAGAAGACTGTGTAAAAGAGGGATCGATATTCCCTCCAAGATTTCCTCCCATTGCTACATTTAATATCAAAAAGAAGTCGCTGTTAAATGGTAATGAAGCCGTATTCGCAACAGAATGTATGAGTGTATCATCAGTATATATTTTTATGGATGCCGGGCTCCAAACCGCTTTATAAACATGAAATTCAGTTGAAACATTTGCGATTGTTTTACTGCCTGTATCAGCGTTTCCTCCAGAGCGACCTGGATAATGGAGTGTACCATGAATTACATTTTGATTGTTTCCTACATGCTCCATAATATCAATTTCACCACAGGCAGGCCACGGACTTGTTGCATAATTTTGCCCTAACATCCAGATGGCAGGCCAGGTTCCGGCACCTGTAGGAAGTTTAGCCCTTACTTCTATTTTTCCGTACTTAAATTCAAATTTATTTTCAGAAACCAATCTTGCTGATGAATAAGCCGCTCCTCCTGAAGATTCTTTCTTTGCCGTAATCTTAAGATTTCCACCCTGAACGATTACATTCGCAGCAGCATTAGTGTAATTCTGTTTTTCATTATTTCCCCAGCCATTATCTCCGGTTCCTAAATTATAACCCCATTTAGAAGGATCAGGAGCACCATCAGTATTAAACTCATCTGACCAGACTAAATTACTATAATCTACATCTGTACCCGGAACCTGAGTTGGCTTTGTTGTCGTAAAAATATGATACCATGCCAAGGCAGGATTACCTCCCATAACAGCTCTTACGACCATCCTGTTAGCTGTAATAGATAAAATCTCATAAGAACTCTGACCGATATAATACCCCATAAATCCACCATCTGAGAAGTTTAGCATAGTTCCTCTTGTTTGAGTGGCATGATTAGGATTTTTAGTCACAACAGATTCTGACGGACTCAGGGATACATTTTTCACACCTCCCGCATTGTATGCCAAACAGGCATCATCAGGTGAACTTCCTCCTGCAACACTTGCAAAAGCAGCATTAAAGAAGGTTGAACCCCCATTATTCAGTTCGTATTTTAATTGTTCTCCATCCAAAGAAAAAGTCAGTACATTTTCATACAGGCAACTGCTAGCTGGTGAGGCTGCTTTTTCAAATGCACCTGCCTGATAATAGTTTGCATAATAATTTTTGGTTGCATCACCATCATTTTGTCCCACTCCTAAATGTCCTGGTTCAGAAGCCGACCAATACCATTTTTTAGATGTTCCGCCAGTCAGGAAATTAACTGCTTCAGGATCACTAAAATTACTTAAGACCTCAACTTCAATTGTAGTATTGGTAGCTATTCCCCCTTTTCCGTAAGCAATAGCCGTAACGATGTATTTGTTTACACCTGTTTTCGTAAATCGTTTATCAAAATGACCACCAGGGCAATTTTCTGAAGTCCCGTCACTAAATACATATTTATATGAAATAACATCATCTCCGGTTGCTACAAGTTTAACAATTCCTGATCCGTCTCCATAGGGTTCTGCAGCTGTTTTTCCAACAATTTCTGCTGTTATCTGAATATTTGTTGGAGCAGTTATGTCTCCAAAAGCGTAATCATCTTTCTGACAACCAATCATCAGGAGAATCGCAAATAAGGATACTATTTTTATAATTATTTTTTTGCTCATGATTTCTTTTTTTAATTGGATTGTTTTATATCATCGAAGTAATAGGTTGAACCTGTTCCCATTTGCCCGAAGTCCGGAAACAAAATTACTCGGTCGTATTTATTTGCTGTACTAAAATTTGGCGCTGTAGTAAGGTCAAAAGTTAATACCTGCCATGCATTTGCTGTTGTGGTAGTTGCATGTGCTTCAAAAAATACCGTTGGGTTTCCATTTCCGTCTTTTGGCGATGTTGAAACTTCCATTTTGTATAAAATATCTGCGCCAACCTTAGGTGACCACACACTTACTTTCACAGTGGTTCCTTTAGTAAAATCAATTGTATTTTCTAAATTAAGACTTGCACCAGCCCAAACCTGAGCTCCGGATGTTTTCTCAATTTTAACCACCTTGTTAGATACATTAACCCCCGTTTTATCAGGATTTGTTACTACAGAAACAGGAATTGGTCCAAAACCTGCATCTCCAAAACCACCCCAGGCATACGTTAAAGCAGATTCAAAATCAAGAGGCAATTTTACAGACTGAGCAGCTGTTTTATAGAAATAAATATTATCTATGTAAACATTCTTTCCTGCAGGAGTTCCAACCAATTTCAACTGAAAAATATCAGCAACAGTTAAATTCTGACTTGTAAATGCCGAAATTGGAATATCAATACTGGTCCATCCGTTTAGTGTAAGGTTTGTACTTACCGGTTTTTCTCCATTCGTTTTACTAATTAAGAAAGTTTCGATTTTCCCTAAATCTGCAGTCCAGACATCCATATGGAAAAACTCCATTCCGGATACATCAATTGTCACACCCTCTGCCAATCCAATACCCTGGTAATTCAGGTTGTTATAATTCAGCATTTTATCTCCTGCTAAATCAAATTCTGTAAAAGCAGTAGATTGTCCCCAATTTGGATAAAAATCAGTTCCTAAAATATCAGTATATTTAGAACTATAAATAGAAATTACATCGCCTGCCTGTCTGTTTGGCGGAACTGGCGCAGAAGTTGTTGGATTAAGAACGAGTGTAGCGGTAACCTGAGTGGTATATTCTGTTGTGGCAATCGCAGCACTTTTTGAAACTACACGAATGGTATATACTCCTGCATTTTGGTACGTATAGGAAACCGATTCGCCGTTATTTGCCGAAATTGGATCCGGTTTTCCTGCTTCCCCAAAATAAACATCATAAAACAAAGCATAATCTGCGCTAGCCTTTACAGTTACTTTTTTAGAAACTGATAAATCATTTGTTACCATAACTACTAAATTCTCAGGAGCCTTAAAAGAGACTACTACCTGCTGAGCTACTTCTGTAGTTTTTCCATTTAATCCCGTTGCTATGATTTTGGCAGTATAAACACCTTCTTTATAAATATGAGTAACAGTTCCTCCCGGAGAAAAGTAATCGGACTCCTCAGAACCATCTCCATAATTTATTTTATACTCTGTTACTCCTTCTCCTTTAGGCAAAAAAGTGACCTTGCCTGAATTATCCTGTGTTACAGTAGTCAAAGCCGATATATTTTCAGGTGCAGCTATACCGTCTAAATCAATATCGCTGTCATCGCTTGCACAACCCATCAGGATTGTAAAAACGAAAAAACTTATAATAAAATGTATTTTTTTCATAATTGATGTTATTTAATATATCCGGGATTTTGTTGCCAGTTTCCATTTGAAAACTGAATTTCCTCAATTGGAATTGGAAATAATTCATTTTTGTTAGCCTGAAAACCAGGAATTGTTCCAACTGCTTTTCCCGTTCTCACCAAATCAAAGAAACGATGTCCTTCTCCGAAAAGTTCCAGCCTTCTTTCAGCTAAAATAAAATCAGTTAATGCAGCTCCTGAGGCAGAAACATTGTGATTAGTGTCTCCAAAAGCACGTTTTCTAACTTCATTTAGATATCCTCTTGCTTTGCTGTCATCAATTCCCCCGCGATTGTAAGCCTCAGCTGCCATTAAAAGAACATCTGCATAACGGATCGCTCTGTAATTATTCGGATTCGTCAAATTCAAATCCCCTGCAGCATTGACACTTCTTTTTCTTGGTAAATACTTTCTGTTAAAAAATCCTGTATCTTCATTTCCTTTACCATATTTAACACCCGGGTTTGCTGCTGCCCAGGCTTTTATATCTAATATAGCTACATCTTTACGTTTATCTCCAACTTCAAAAGCATCCGCACTTTCCTGAGTTGGAACATTAAAACTAAAACCAGGCGAAAACAAAGGCCCCTCATAACCCCTGATTCCACTGAAACCAACAGCAACATTCCCTTCGCTACACTGTAAACACCCAAACCCGGCACCTTCAACATCTGTATATTGTACTTCAAAAATAGATTCCGGGCCATTCTCACCATCCATTTCGAATATTGAATTATAATCTGTTACCAAAGAATAAGGAGAAGTGCTGATTAAACTTTCTAATGTCGTTGCAGCCTGTGCAAACTTATCCTGATATAGGTAAGCCTTCCCTAACAATGCCTGTGCTGCACCTTTAGTCACTCTTCCCTTTTGAGTCGTGGTTGGAGACAAATTGGCAATTGCAAAAGTTAAATCAGCTTCTATTGAAGCATATACCTCTGCTACTGAAGAACGCGGAATTTTAGCTTCATCCCCTAATTTAAACCTTGCATCGCCCTTCATAGGGATGCCACCAAACCATTTTACTAATTCAAATTGGTAGTATGCCCTAAGAAAACGAGTTTCTGCAAGGAGTTGTGCTTTTCCTTCAAAATCTGTTTTATCCTTAAATTCAAGAATATAATTTGTTCTTTGCACTCCGGCAAACATCCAGTTCCATATATCATGTAAATTGCTGTTTACTGGTGTATGAATCATATCATCTACTTGTTGAAAACCCACTACATCAGTAGGACTTTCACCCCCAGCCAAAGTATTATCAGAAGCAATTTCTCCTAATAAAACATTTACATATGTAGATTGAAGTATGTCATAAGCAGCCACTAGAGCCTGGTCATAATCACTTTTTGAGTTAAAATAATTTTCTGAATCTATAGAATATTGTGGTTTGGTTTCTACAAAATCATCCGAGCAAGAAATAAAAAGTGCTGCAAACAGTATTCCTGTTAAAAGAAATATTTGTGTATATTTTTTCATTTTGATAACAATTAAAAGTTAAGATTCAGTCCTAATTGATAAGTTCTTGGTATAGGATAAAACCCGTAATCAATTCCTCCCGCAATAGGATCTCCGGTAGAAGCTCCAGGATCAAAACCTTTGTATTTTGTAAAGGTGTAAATATTGTTAGCACCGACGTACAACCTAAGTTTTGTAATTCCTGCTTTTTGAGTTAATTTAGGATCTAATGTGTACCCTAACTGTACATTTTGTATTCTCAAATAAGAAGCATCTTCTACATAATAATCAGAGAATATGCTATTTGCTGTAGCCCCTGTTGTCACTCTCGGTGTTGAATTAGAAGTCCCTTCACCAGTCCATCTGTCTAATACATAATCCAAATGATTAACATCAGAAAGATTTCTCTCGTAATTTCTTATTAAGTCATTACCTAAAGAAGCATAGGTATAAACAGCAAAATCAAGATTCTTGTAATTCATTTGTAAATTAAAACCCATAGTTGCAGTTGGTATCTGATCACCGATATTGGTTCTGTCCTTACTATCTAAGACACCGTCACCATTTACATCTACAAATCTCAAATCCCCAGGAACCGCATTTGCTCCCAAAGCTAGCTGTGATGGATGGGCATCAACTTCGGCCTGGTTTTGAAAAATACCATCTGTCTTATAGCCATAAAAATAGCCAATTGGTTTTCCTTCTTCCATCCTTGTTGGAGCTTGCTGACCTACAGAAAAAGCACCTCTTTCTATATAATGAGTTTCATTATTTACTTCAAGTACTTCATTTTTAAGGAAAGTTACATTATACCCAACGCTCATTGAAAAAGCATCAGAAAATTTTTCTTTGTAATCTATAGCAAATTCAATCCCTGAATTTCGTACTGTACCTGCATTTATTGTTGGAGCACCAGCACCAGGAGCACCTATACCTCCAATACCAGTAACTGCAATACCAGGTATTAATAAATCTTTTCTGGTATCAATAAAATAATCAGCTACAACAGAAATTTTATGATCTAATAATTTCATATCGAAACCGACATCAAATTTTTTAGCCTCTTCCCACTTAACATTCGGGTTTGCTAATACGCCTTCAGCCCTGCCGCTAACCAATTCATCATTAAAAACATAGGTTGCCTCTCCTGAAAGCTGGCTCAAATAACGATAATCTCCAATCTGATCATTTCCTAAAGTACCGTAACTCGCTCTGAATTTCAAGAAGTTAATTACTTTTGGTTTCCCAAAGAAATTTTCGTCGGAAACAACCCAGCCTCCTGTAAAAGAAGGGAAATATGCTATTTTATTATCAGGACCAAATTTTGTGGAGGCATCTCGCCTAATCATAGCAGATAACAAATATTTGCCTTTATAATCATATTGTACTCTTCCAAAATAAGACAATCTTCTTTGGTCATAATTATAAGATCCGTTAGTCAAAACTTTTGGAATAGTTGTTATCAAACTAAGATCTGCAAATTCCCAGGAATTATAAGGCACATCATAGCCTGTAGCTGAGAGTCCGTTACCCCAGGTCTTAAAAACTGTAGTACCAAGTGTTCCAACTAAATTGTGATTTTCACCTATTTGTTTACTATAGGTACCATAAAGATCAAATGAATAATCATTGTCATTTACGGCTCCCTGCGTTACAGAGCTTTGTTTTACATCAAATACTTTATCACCGTAACTTATTTGTTTTGCAAAGTTTTTCGATTCACTATTTGAAGTGTTAAAACCAATATTTCCAGAAAGTACAAAACCTTTGAAAATCTTATAATCTAAACCAAAATTGCCGTTGATCTTCTTATAGTTATAAGTGTTGTATGTATTAGCAATTTGCGCTAATGGGTTAATAATCTCATTTCCTAAACCATCACGTGGAATTATAGTAAAATTACCATTTGCATCATAAGGACTTATTGTAGCAGGAATATTTAATGCATTAAAGAGAACAGACCCAAGTCCATTTTCATTCAAGGTCTTTCTTGTAAAATAGGTATAAATCACATTAGTCTTAAACTTCAATCTATCAGATACATCACCTCCTATTGCAACTCTTGCAGTATTTCTTAGAAAACCGGATTTCTCTCCACCAACAATTCCTTCCTGATCAAGGTGTGATCCGCTTACTGAATAATTAATTTTCTCAGAACCTCCTGAAATAGATAAATCATGATTAATAATTGGCACTCCTTTACCAAAAACTTCCTCTTGCCAATCTGTCCCTTTCCCAAAACCATTTACATTTGGATATTTAATTCCCTGTCCCGCATTTGCGTAACTTTCATTTAGTAAAAGAACATATTCTGTGGCATTTAAAGTAGGAAGTTTTCTTGAAGTTTCCTGAAACCCTGTATAAGTGTTATATGATAGCTTAGCTTTTGAGTTTCGTTTACCCATTTTAGTGGTGATCAATATAACCCCATTTGCTCCAATAGTTCCATAAATAGCAGCCTGCGCATCTTTCAAAACAGTAATTGTCTCGATATCACCAGGATTAAGCAAACTTAAATCTCCAACATAACCATCAATAATAGCCGTTGGCTTATTTTCTCCATTAGTTGCAATACCACGTATACGAATATCTAATCCAGCTCCAGGTGCACCTGACTGGCTCGTTACATTGACTCCTGAAACAGTCCCTTGTAAAGCCTGTTCTACTTTTACAGGTTTTAATGCTTCAATAGTTTTGCTGTCAACAACTCCTACCGCCCCTGTAACCTCTCTCTTTTTTTGGCTTCCGTAACCAATAACGACAACTTCGTCCAATGACTTTGCATCATCGCTCATTTTGACCGTTATCTTGTTACCCGACACAGAAACTTCTTGTGTCCGGAAACCGATGTAACTTAAAACAATTACGGTTCCTTTTGAAAGACCTGATAATTTAAAAGAACCGTCAAAATCTGTAGTGGTACTTTGTGACGAACTTTTAACTTTTACATTTACACCTGGCAGCGACATACCTGATGCATCCAGCACTGTACCATTTACATCAAATGTCTGCGAAAATGCAAAAGAAGTAAATAGTAGCAATACTATTAATAATAATTTTGGCTTCATATTTAGTTAGTTTTTTATTGAATGATAAATGTATCGTATCTCTTTAAGAATAAGATAAAAATAACCTCAACAAAAAACATACATCGCAAAAAAAACGCATATAAAATACACATACATCAAAAAATACCTTTATCTTATCATGAATTACAAATGTTGATTTTTTTAACAAATAAGTGTGTAATTCACAATAAAACACAAATGTTGAGGTGATGTATAGGTATTTATATCGTACTGTGGATGTACTATACAGACAAAATATATTCTACTAAGCCGACTTCATGCTCCAAATCCATTTTTTTACGTAAACGATATCGTTTTATTTCGACACTTCTCACCGAAATATTAAATAAGGGAGCTATTTCTTTTGAAGAAAGATTCAATCGCAGGTAAGCACAAAGCCTCAAATCGTTAGGAGTAAGTAAGGGATGTATCTGTTTTATTCTTTTTAAAAAGTCTTTGTCGGCATTGTCAAAAGCTTCTTTAAAAACTTTCCAGGAATCTTCCTCAGTAATATTGTCATTTATAGTTCTAATAACGGATTTGATGTTTCTATTGTCATCCTGAGCCGTTTTCTTTAAATCTTCTTTGATAAAAGCTAAAAGTTCATTTTTACTATTCAAACTCATGGTTGAAACTGCTAATTCCCTGTTTTTATTATCCACATCCTTCGACAATTGCTCGTTTCTGAGTTTCATTAACTGCTGTTCGTTTTCAAGTTCCTTGATCTCCAATAATAGATTATTTTCCTCTATTAACTTCTCTTTTTGCTTCTGATAAAAACTTCGATATGCTTTATTGATAAAGTAGCCAATTACAACAAGCAGCAACAAATAAATAAAACGTGCCAGATTCGTTAAATACCACGGTTTTAAAACTACAAAAGTATAAGTGGCAGTGTTCTGTAAAAGTGTATTCGCATATTTTGCACGTACTCTGAATGTATATTTTCCGGGAGATAAATTTTTAAAATTTACAGAAGATTTTGTACTCCATTCACTCCACTCATTCTGAAAACCTTCTAATAAATACTGGTATTCTGAATTAATATACTTATTGTATTCCGGAACAGTATAACTTAATGTAATATTGTTTTCATTCGATTTAAAACTTCCTTCTTCATTTAAAACTACATTTTTTAAAGTTTGATTCTGTTTATTAACTAAAATCTCCGAAATAGAAACTGTATAATTTTTAAAACTTAAATCATCAATATTAAGTGTATAATAGCCATCTGTAGTCCCGATTAAATAAGCTGACTTTGAAATTTGGGTAATATTTTCAAAACCCTGCATCGAATTCGTTAAAGATGAAGGAATTGGAATCACATTTTGCTTTAATTGATGACTTAACTTACTGGCAGAAAAATAATGGATGTAGTTTTTAGAAAATAACCAGATTTTATTTGATTTGTCAACAATCAATTTCCCCGAAGTATATTCATCCTTTTCAAAAATAGAACTCAGTAATTTGTCTTTTTCAAACTGCTTTGTAACTGAATTTAACTTGAATATTCCGTCTTTACACGCATAATATATGGCATTATTAAATTTTGTAAGACTTGCATTTTTTCCTTTTTTGGGAGAAGAATAGGCATAAAAATCCTTTGTCTTTAAAAAAGAATAATCAGTTTTAAACCTAAAAACTCCTTTGTATTCATGACTCACATAAATTTCCTGATTTGGAGCAATTTCAAAATAACGCGACGAATAATTAAAGCCTTCAATTTTATTTTTAAATCGCCATTGATTATTAATTTTTTCTAAAACCGAAATCCCGTAATAATTTCCCTGAAGCAATATATTTTTATGATTTGGTGTAGGCTCGAATTTCCATGTTCCTGAATTCCTGAAAATATTTCTTGCCGAAGTGTTTTCTACAATAAAAGTACCTGAATCATGACCGCAAAAAAGAGTATTGTCATATTCAAATAATGACCAGACTTGCCCTTTTGTTCCATTTATAAATTGAAAATCGCCATTGCTTTGGTATCTTTTACAAAACAATCCCTGATTAGTTCCTACATATAATATTCCGTTATGTACAATTGAAGCATAAACAGTCCCTAATACTCCAGTATCATCTGTAAAACTATGTACAGGAGTCTGCAGATTGATACAATTAATTCCGTTATCAAGACCAATCCAGACATTCTGATCCTTATCTTCAAACAAAGACAAAGCAGTATTATTACTTAATCCTTTACTTTGTGAAATATGATAATTTAGTTTTCCTGAATCCGATAAAATAAAAATCCCATCAGAAACAGTTCCTAAAGCATAACTCCCGTCATGAAGCTTTTGACTGCTATACACAAATCCTGATTTTATCTGTGAATCTACTTCTGTTTTAAAGGGAGTTAAAACTGTTCCATTGAGTTTATAAAATCCGTCTAATTGTGTCAGAATCAGTAAGCCGTCATCAACAGTAAAAACATTTACAATGGTATTTTTTTTAAGAACTGGATGCTCTGAAATCAATTTTCCTTTTCCTTCTTCGATTTCGAACAGCCCCTCATTTGTAGTTTGGTAATAAATCGAATTTTTAGTACAAAATGATTTTACAACACCATTTTTAGGCGCAATAATTTTAAATCTTTTTGTTTTGGTATTATAGATATAAATTCGGTTCAAAGACTGAAATAAAATCCATTGATCATATTTTAAAATATTCCAGAACTGCTCATCGTCCAGAATTTTGTTTTTGATTTTGTCGCTGAGTGAAGTGTATTTTAATTTTCCATTTGATTGTCTTGTCCAGCAACCAAAATTCATGTAGCAACCTGTATAAATCTTATTATCGATTACTTTTACCGATCGCATTATGGTTTCGTTTGCCGTTGGATATAACTCCCAATTTGTTCCATTATACTCTAAGAGTCCTTCATTATTGGCAAAATACATTATATTTTGTTCGTCCTGCGTAATCATCCAACTTTGGTTTCCTGCACCATGAACAGTCGAAGGATATTTTACAATTGGCGGTAATTCCTGAGAAAACAGGCTTAAACACATCAAAAAACAAAGTAAAGAAAGTTTAGTTTTCAAGTTTATGCAGTTTAATTTGTTATAAAACAGTTCTAAAATAGCTTATTTTGAATCAAACCAGCAAATTTTAATATAAAATATATAAGTCTAAAAAATTGTTTTCTATCCAGATTCTGTTAAAATTTGGAACAGCCACCTTAACAAAACTCATTTCAAAATTGATTACTTTTGTAGAAATTGACTTTTTTATGCAGATTGATCTTTCGACACTAGACCCAAAACATAATATCATCATTAAAGGCGCTCAGGTACATAATTTAAAAAATGTAGATGTTGCTATTCCGCGAAATAAACTTGTAGTCATAACAGGACTTTCAGGATCTGGAAAATCCAGTTTGGCATTTGATACTTTATATGCCGAAGGACAGCGCCGTTATGTTGAAAGTTTATCATCATATGCACGCCAGTTCTTAGGGCGTTTAGACAAACCTAAAGTTGAATACATCAAAGGAATTGCTCCGGCAATTGCAATTGAACAGAAAGTAAACACCACCAACGCCCGTTCAACTGTAGGGACGTCAACCGAAATTTACGATTATATCAAACTTTTATATGCCAGAATTGGCCGTACTTATTCTCCGGTTTCCGGAAGAGAAGTAAAAAAGAATACCGTAACCGATGTTATCTCAGATGTAAAGACTTTAGAAGTTGACAGCAAATGGCTTTTATTGTCACCTATTCATTTAGAAGAAGGAAGAAAGCTTGAAGACAAACTTAAAGTCCTTTTGCAACAGGGATTTGCGCGTATATTAATTGATAACGAAATGGTTCGTCTCGATGAATTTGCATCTTCCGATATTCACAAATTAGACAATAAAGACATTTTATTAGTCATTGACAGAATCGTTGTTAAAGAGGAAGAAGAATTCTATAACCGTCTTGCAGATGCTGTACAAACCGCTTTTTTTGAAGGAAAAGGAATTTGTTTCCTTCAGGAATTAGGTACCGATAAAAGATTTTCTTATTCTAATAATTTCGAATTAGACGGCATTACATTTTTAGAACCAAACGTTCATTTATTCAGTTTTAACAATCCTTATGGAGCCTGCCCGGTTTGCGAAGGCTACGGAAACATCATTGGTATTGATGCCGATTTAGTTGTACCAAACACAGCATTATCTGTTTTTGAAAGTGCTATTTATCCATGGAGGGGCGAAAGCATGAGCTGGTATAAAGATGAATTAGTAAAACATGCTTATAAATTTGATTTTCCAATTCACAAACCGTATTTTGAACTCACAGAAGATCAAAAAGATTTAATCTGGAAAGGAAATCAGTATTTTCAGGGATTAAACAGCTTTTTTAAAGAACTTGAGGAGAAAAATTATAAGATTCAAAATCGTGTAATGTTGTCACGCTATCGTGGAAAAACTAAATGTCATGCATGCCGTGGCAAACGTTTACGTGAGGAAGCTTCATATGTGAAAATCAGTGGAAAAACGGTTTCTGAATTAGTGGACTTACCAATAAAACACTTGGTTACTTTTTTCAAAAACATCGAATTGAATGTTTACGAACAACAGATCGCCAAACGCTTAATGGTCGAAATTAACAATCGTCTCTCATTTTTGACTGAAGTTGGTTTAGATTATCTTACTTTAAACAGAAACTCAGCATCACTATCAGGAGGTGAATCCCAAAGAATTAATCTTGCCACTTCGCTTGGAAGCAGTTTAGTAGGATCGATGTATATCCTTGATGAGCCAAGTATAGGTTTACATCCAAAAGATTCTGAACGATTGATAAAAGTTTTACTATCACTTCGTGATTTAGGAAACACTGTGATAGTTGTCGAACACGATGAAGATATTATGAAAGCTGCAGATATGATTATTGATATTGGTCCTGAAGCAGGGACTTTTGGAGGAAATCTTGTTGCTCAGGGAACTTATGATCAGATTTTAAAATCAGAGTCTTTAACTGCAAAATATTTAAATGGTGATTTAGAAATTTCTGTACCTAAGAAAAGACGTAAATTCAAAAATCATATTGATATTATTGGGGCCAGGGAAAACAATTTAAAAAACATTAATGTCATTTTTCCATTGGATGTTTTAACTGTTGTCACAGGGGTTTCAGGAAGCGGAAAAAGTACCCTTATTAAAAAGATTTTATTTCCGGCTATGCAGAAAAAACTGGAAAGTGCTTCAGAAAAAGCGGGTCAGTTTACAGACATAAAAGGATCTTTTTCTCAAATAAAACACATTGAGTATGTAGATCAGAATCCTATTGGAAGAAGTTCCAGATCCAACCCTGTTACTTATATAAAAGCGTATGATGATATTCGTGATTTGTACGCCAAAGAAAAACTGTCTAAAATAAGAGGTTATCAGGCCAAGCATTTTTCTTTTAATGTTGATGGTGGCCGATGCGAAACCTGTAAAGGAGAAGGCTCTATAAATGTCGAAATGGTATTTATGGCAGACGTTTCTTTACCGTGTGAAACCTGTGGAGGAAAACGATTCAAAAAAGAGATTCTTGAAATTAATTTCGACGACAAAAACATCAATGACATCCTGACCATGACTATCGATGATGCTATTGCTTTTTTTGAAAAAAACAAACAAACCAAAATTACTCAAAAACTGCAACCGCTGCAGGATGTGGGTTTAGGCTATGTACAGTTGGGTCAATCTTCTTCTACCCTTTCCGGAGGCGAAGCACAACGTATTAAACTCGCCTCTTTTTTAGTAAAAGGTGCAACCAAAGATAAAGCTCTATTTGTATTTGACGAACCGACAACAGGATTGCATTTTCACGATATTAAAAAACTACTGGCTTCATTTGATGCCCTAATTGAAAAAGGGCATTCTATTATTGTAATTGAGCACAATCTTGACCTCATAAAATGTGCGGACTGGATTATTGATTTAGGTCCTGAAGGAGGTGAAAACGGCGGTCATTTATTAGCAGCCGGAACTCCTGAAGACATTGTAAAGATTAACGAGTCTGTTACAGGAATTTATTTAAAGGAAAAACTGCACTAAAAATAAATTAGCCACAAATTATTCTTTTTACTGAATTGTAATAAGTAATAATTTGTGGCTAATTTTTAAAATTGCTTCGTCCTGCGCGTTAAGCAACTAAACATCTTTCTTCAAAGGGAACACCATCTTCATCTATAGCGACTAAAATCTTTTTTTGTTTAGACGCCTGGACTGTAAGATACAACCATGCTACTGACCATAGACCTAATGTTAGACAAAATATTATAAAATTGAAACCATGATCTACAGCTTTTCCTCCTTTTGAAAGTACCGCAAAAAGCATTTTGTCATTGCGCTCCTCAAGTACAAATCCATTATGAACCTTTTTAGAAATCATATTAGAAAATACTTGTAAACTTTCCTCCTGGCTGAATTGATTGTTTTTCATAATCATTAAATTAAAACTAATCTTATAAATTTTTAAACAAAATTACACAAACTCAATACTGTTAACAATACCCACTTTTAGTGATTTACAAATAATTTTTCAATGTAAAAGAGATTTTTCTGTTAATTCAAGAACATAAAGGTAGTTTTTATCTTATAAACTACAAATAAAACAAATGTTAAATTTAGATTAGAAGTATCGAAAATGGATTATATATTTATCAAACTAATTCATTTTTTTAATGCTAACTATTTGTACTAGAGAAATCTTGTTTAAATTTTGATTCCAATTTTTCTTAGAAGACCATCAACAACTTTATTTATATCTGGCGATATATTCAATTTATAATTCAGGTATAGATATAAAATCGTGACCAAAATGGATTTCATAGCAATTCCAATCAAAGGATAAATTGGGAAATCCCAAAAATAAAATGCTAAAAACAAAGCTGTTGTAACTCCTAAAGAATATAAATTTTGTATTGTAAAAGGATACAAATGAAGTTTTTTAACTACAAACAATAATTTGGCTAAACTATAAAAAGTAATTGACAACAGGGTGGCAAATGCCGATCCCATAATGCCATAAAGGGGTATGAAAATTACATTTAAAATAAACGTTAATACAACCAAACCTAAACCAAGAAACAAAACTGTTTTGTAATATTTAGTGTTAAAAATAATAGCATTATTATTTCCTAAAATCAAATCAAAATATTTAGATAATCCAATCATAAAAACTACAGGAATCCCTCCCCTATACTCGGCAGGAACAATCTCATATAACTGATTGATATTAACAAATATGCACAACATTACAAAACCACCTACAATTTGAAGATTTATAGATGTTTTTTTGTATAAAATATTTAATTCGTCATGTTTGTTTTCATGCATTAATTTAGCAGTAATCGGATATACGATTTGATGCATGGCGCGACTTGGAACTGAAATAACTAAGGCAATATAAGTTGCAACAGAATAATAAGCAATATTCTTAATTTCCATGTATTGATTCAGCATCAGTTTATCACCATCTAAAAGCAGATTCGCAACACTTCCAGACAAAATAATATAAAAAGTATATTCCATAACACTTTTTACATTGTCCGGAATTGTAATTTGAAAATTCGGCCTTTTAATATAAAATGCGTAAAACATCGTGATCAAAAAAGCTACAAAATAAATTATTGCGGTCAGGTAAACAAATTGAACCAGGGATATCCAGTTAAAATACAAACCAATTAAGGCAAAACTGGAGAATAATCTCAATCCCACTTCTTTTATAAAATTTCCAAAAACGGAATGCATGTGTACTCTTGCCCACGCATAAAAAATTTCAAAATAGGCCATGCAAATTCCAATAAACGGAATTAAAAGCATAAACTCCCTGACAACAGGGTTTTCCTTAGAAACAAAATCTGTTATATCATCAAAGAAAAAGATTCCGATAATCCCCAAAGGAATACACATTAATATCGGAAACAATGCTGTAAAAGATAAAAACTGCTCTCTCTCCTCTTCAGTATTATATTGTGAATAAAATTTGACTAATGTATTTTGCATCCCGATAGCAAATAGAGGCATGATAACATTTGCAGCAGAAAGAATATAATTTGTTAAGGCATAATACGTTGCTCCTAAATAAATTGGATACAAATAAAGCGTATTAATGGCTCCAATACCGAAACCTATATAAGTAATTATAGTATTTTTGAAAGATTGATTTAAAACAATACCCATGTTCGAGTGTAAATTGTTGAATTTAGATTATTTGGTTTGTTTTGTAAAACTTGTTACTTTATCAGTCCAGCCAATTCTCTGGTGAGATTTTTCCTTGAATATTGTGGTAAGCCAACTCCATGAGCCTGCAAGTTTCCAGCTAAAAACTGATTATAAAAGTCCAAAATTACACTTTTTAATTTCGCTTTTTCAGAATAATCAAAAAATACCCCTGTATTGGTTTGTTTTATAATATCAGCAAAATCAGAACCTTGAGGTCCAATAGCAATTATTGGACGATTTGAGACCATGTATTCAAATAATTTTCCCGGAATGATGCTTTTAGTGTCTTCAGAATTAATTTCGATTAGTAGCAAAACCTGAGATTTTTTTTGATGAGCAATTGCTTCATGATGCGACACATATCCGAGAAGGCTGAGATATGAATTGAGATTAAATTCAGTAATACAATCCAGTACTTCCTGACTTACAGCTCCAATTAATTTAATTTCTAAATATGATTTAAAATCAGGTACCTCATTTAACAATTCAATCAGACATTCCCATAAAAACCTTGGATTTCGATCTGATAAAAAGGAACCAATATGAGCAAGAGTAAATTTAGTATCTAAAACCTGCTTCTCAACATTTTCAATATCATACCCATTTGTAATAACTGAAATAGGTTTATCGGTTATTTCCTGAAATTCTGCTTTAGTCGTTTTACTTGTTACAATAATTTCATCTGCCGAATTAAGCACTTTATGCTCTAACTTTTTATGTTTTTTTTCAGCATACGAAGATAATCGGAGCGCTTTATGATATCCTATAGTTGTCCATGGATCACGGAAATCAGCAAACCACTTTACTTTCAGTTTCTGCTGCAATTCCAAACCTATCAGATGGAGACTATGAGGAGGACCCGAAGTCACAATCGTATCAATATTATTTTCAGTGATGTATTTTTCTAAATAAGAAACAGAAGGTTTAACCCAAAAAACACGTGCGTCCGGTATAAAAAGATTGCCGCGTACCCACAAAAAAAGTTTATCAAGAAAGCTTTGTTTTTTCTTATTGGGCATAATTCCCGAAGCGATCTTCTTCGTTTTATTTTTTGAAAAAACAGAAGCCAGCTGATAAGGTTCCCAAATTTTATTTTTCAGAATAATTACCTGATCTGAAATCTCACTTACTAAACCTTCGTCAACAATTGGATACGTTGGATTTTCAGGCACATAGACAATTGGCTGAATACCAAATTCCGGCAGGTATTTTACAAATTTAAGCCAGCGCTGTACACCGGGCCCTCCTGCTGGCGGGAAATAATAGGTAATTATTAAAAGTTTCTTTTGTTCCAATCTTAATTTAATATTTTAACTTAATCCAAAATTTAAATATTTTCTTCATTCTCATTATTTACTTTCCCTAATTCTTCAATATCCAAAATATCTTTCGGTCTATTAGAAGCTTTTTTAGCAATAATTAAATTTTCATAATCAATAAAATAAACAGGAGTCTCACCAATTATAACAATTGTTGCGTCTTCTAACAAAGAAGAAAAAGATTTATCTTCTAAACCTTTTACGGCGGTCCATAATATCCAGCCTAAGACCATAATTTAATGTAAAATCTGTCCAGCCAGGAATAAATTGCATTGTTTCAATTGATTCAAAGTCTCCTAAATTAATTGATTTTAATGCTTTTCGTAAATTAAGTCTATTTTCAATGGTGTCCTCTAAATAGATATCAATGTCCACTGTATTTCTACTATAGCCATAAATATTTACCGCAAAACCTCCAATAGTTATATACTTAACCTTATTTTTAAAGAAACTATTCCAAATAGCAATTATTTGCTCATTCATCGTTTCTTAGATTGAATTATTTTAGCAGTTTTCAATGTATGGGAAATTTCAACAATAGCCATCAATCGCTCTAGTCTCTCTAAATAAGAAAGCGATTTTATTTCTAAAATTCTTTTAGCTTCCAATTCTTTTGGAGTACCAAATTTTAATACAATATCTTTCATTACCTAACTTTTGTAATATCTTAAACAAAGATACAAAACGATATAAAAATCAATAGGTAAAGAAATTAACTTTGACTTTGATCTATTGATTTTCTTTTTTCAAAATAAACACCTCCTATTAAAAGCAGCAACATACCAATTGAACTTGCAAGGGTAATGGTACTTCCGGTTTTAATTACCTGAGGCTCAAATTTAAATTCGATTGTATGCTTTCCGCCCGGAATTTCCATAGCTCTTAAAACATAATCCACTGGAAAATGATCTGTTAACTTACCATCGATGTAAGCATTCCAGCCATTTTTATAATACATTTCAGAGAAAACAGCCAATCCGTCTTTTCCATTATCCGACTGGTATTTGATATAATTTGGTTTGTATTGCACCACTTTGATTGTTCCGGTCGTATCCCATTGTTTTTTTAAACGGGCACTTCTAAATTTTCCTTCGTGTTCATGTACATTGAAAACTGCTACTTTTTTAGTATCAATATGATCTAACGCTTTCATGACATCATCTGGCTTATTGACAAGTTTTACTGTGCTGACAAACCAAGCGTTTCCATTTGTATTAGGGTTTATTGTTGGGAATTCTTTTCCTTCTTTATCAGTCTGAATAATGTATTTTACATTTAACATATCCAAAACCTCCATATTATTTTTAGCGATCTGATAGTCGAATAATTGCTGGATTCTTCTTGGTTTTGCAGCATGATATCCACCTAATGAATTATGAAAATAAGAGGCACGTGCGCTTGACATATTTCCGCTTACTTCAAAAACCCTGTAATGAGTCGTATCTTTTAAAATTTGTGCATCAGATGGTGTTTCCTGAAATGGAGCAGCTATTTCTACCGGACTTACAAAATCTTTCGCAGAAACATATTTTTTATCCACAAAAAACAAATCAAAAATCATCAAAAGTCCTACAAGAATCAGAGTGGTATTTTGAGAAAGTTTATTTTTAATGAATAGCCATAAAATTCCAAAAGTTACTATAATAAAAAATCCGGAACGCAATAAATCAGCTGAATACAAAGTCATTCTGTCTTCTTTCAAAGCTTCAACAAAACCAGGACCATAACTTTCTAAGAAATAATTATCACTGCTTCCGGTAAAGTGGAAAAAGCCTTTCGCAATTACCAAAATTAAAATTACGCCAATACCAAAAACACCTGTTTGTATCAGGGCTTTTTGCTGCAGCTTTGGTTCATCTTTTGCTTTAAAAAACGACTGGATTCCCATTACAGCCAATACCGGGAAACATAATTCGAGAATCACCTGAATAGAAGAAACAGCTCTAAACTTATCATACATTGGAACGTAATCAATAAAGAAATCTGTTAATAGTGAAAAGTTTTTCCCCCAAGAAAGGACTAGTGAGAACAATGCGCCTGAAAGAAATACATATTTTATCTTTCTATCATCAACAAATAGGGCTAAAACACCTAAAAAGAAAACCACAACGCCAATATAAGCAGGTGCAGCAACTATAGGCTGATCACCCCAATATGTAGGCATTCCTGACACAAAATCCTGAGCCTGTGTGGACGGAACTCCCTGCTCGATCATAAACGAATACATACGACTGTCTGTCCCGACATTTTCATGATTCGATCCTCCAAAAAGTCTAGGTGCAATAAGATTAAAACTTTCAGCAATTCCGTAGCTATACTCAGTGATATATTCACGGCTTAAGGCATTTTCATTGGTCTTTTTAGACCCGTCCGGATTGAAAGTCAGTTCGCTGTTGCTTCGTGTACTGAATTTAGCATACTCACTAGTTGCCATCAAATTCGTAGCATTTGCTCCAATAGCAAAAATTCCGGCAACAGCCAAAACGCCAATTGCAACACCTAATTCTTTAAATTGTTTTTCTTTAATGAAATTAAAGGTAAAATATCCTGAAAGTATCAACAAGAAAATCAATAGGTAATAAGTCATCTGAAAGTGGTTCGCATTAATTTCTAATGCAACTGCAAACATGGTAAGCAAACCTCCCCAGATATATTTTTTTTGAAATACCAGTATAAAACCGGCAATAACTAATGGCATATAGGCAATTGCATGCGCTTTTGCATTATGTCCAACACCAAGAATTATAATTAAATAAGTTGAAAAACCAAACGCAATCGCACCAATAAATGCTTTTAACGGATCAGTTTTTAAAACCAGAAGCAAACCGTAAAAACCTAAAAAGTATAAAAACAAATAATCAGCAGGACGTGGTAAAAAACGTAGAACATCATCTAATTTACCCACAAAATCATTTGGATAATTTGCTCCTAACTGATAAGTTGGCATTCCTCCAAAAGCAGAATTAGTCCAATAGGGTTCAGCGTGTTCGGCAGCCCTAAAGTCATTTTGCTCTTTTGCCATTCCTGTATATTGAGCAATATCAGACTGAAAAATTTGTTTTCCCTGAAGGACAGGATAAAAATAAATTAACGAAACGAGAATAAAGCCCAGAATTACAAGGGCATGCGGATAGAACTTATTTACTATTTTCAATTTTGGGTGGTTTGGTTAAATGATGAATCCTGATTATTACAGGATACAAACTTAATCTATTTCTTCGTAATCAACATAATCGCCTACTTTTTTGGTCTCCCGAGGCTTTTTTGCATTAGCAGTGTTGATGATTATCTCATCATTATTGTTGTTTCTGGCTCTTTGCCATGAATTATCCTGACTATATTGCTGTTGTCTTTGAAAATTTTCCCCTGCTTTTTCTACTGCCTTTTTTACCAATACAGGTAAAAATATTTTAGCCAGAAATTTAAAAATATAATAAAAAGCTATTACCCACATTATGGTTTTAAGGAAACCTGAAAATGATGCTTCTTGCATAATCGTATAATTTTTTCCAAAATTAAGAAAACCATCGTTCAAAATTAAAATATCAATCTTAAATAAATAATAAAATATAGTACATTTGAAAACGTTATTACTTTTTAATCAAAAAATACATATATGTTAAAAATTAAAAACTTTTTAATAGCTTGCCTATTTTTATTATTCCCACAATACTTTTTTGCTCAATATACAGATGTTATAAATTCTAATCGCCCAGGCGAAACAATGTCAGCTTTTTCAGTTGGAAAGTCTGTCATTCAGGCTGAAGCTGGTTTTTACGGCATATATGAAAAACATGATACACAAAATTACGAAGCTTCTGGTTTTGGCACTGATTTTACACTACGTTGGGGCCTTTTTCTCGAAGAACTTGAATTCATAGCAGACATTCAATATCAAAATGAAAAATTTACAACTCCGGCAACCAGTTTTAAGAAAAGTAATCTAAGGCAGACTTATTTAGGGGCTAAATACTTAGTCTATGATCCATACAAAAATCACAAAGAAGATATCAACATTTATAGTTATTCAAATAAAAAATTCAGCTGGCGTCAATTAATTCCGGCAGTTTCGATCTTTGCGGGTGCTAATATTGTATTGAAGGACAATCCATATGCTTACAATTCTAATATACTCAATTATTATTCAACTGAATCCGGTGTTTCCCCAAAATTGATGTTAGCTACCCAACACCATTTTGGCGCCAAATGGGTATTAGTATCTAACCTCATTGCTGACTATATCGGTACTGACAATTCAGGATATGGTTATATTATAACCTTAACAAGAGGTTTTAACAAAAAATGGTCTGGATTTATAGAAAACCAGGGCTATAAAAGTGATTTATATAGTGATGCAATCTTTAGAGGAGGTGCGGCTTACTTATTATCAAGAAACGTTCAAATTGATGCTTCTGTAAGCAAAAATTTAAAAAACACTCCTTCATTACTTTATGGCGGAATTGGATTTTCTATTCGTTACGATGACATGCATAAAGAAGAGTTAACCAGGGTAGGTAAAATAAAAAAGCCTAAAAAGAAAGACAAAAAGGACAAAATGTCTAAAGAAGAGCTAGAAGAACAGGATAAGACAGATCCCAAAGAAGACTATCAGGAGAAAGAGCGGAAAAGAAAGGCAAAATATGAGAAAAAGCCTTAATTTTTCCCATTAATTACTTCTGATTTCTGAAAATAATAAAAAACAAGTTAATGATTACAATTAAAGAAGCTAAAACAAAAAAGGAATTAACAGAATACATCAAATTTCCTTTTACCTTATATAAGAATAATCCATATTGGGTGCCACCTATTATTGCAGATGAATTAGAATCATTTGACAAAACAAAAAACCCTGCTTTTGAACATGCCGAGGCTTACTTTTACATGGCTTATAAAGATGATAAAGTTGTTGGAAGAATTACAGCTATTATTAATTGGGCAGAAGTAAATAATCAGCATAAAAAGAAAGTACGCTTTGGATGGTTTGATGTTATTGATGACATTGAAGTCACTAAAGCCTTACTAGAAAAAGTGTATGAATTGGGTAAACAGAATAATCTTGAACATATGGAAGGCCCAATGGGTTTTTCAAATTTAGACAAAGTTGGGGTTTTAACAGAAGGCTTTGACCAGATCGGAACAATGATTACCTGGTATAATCATGCTTACTATGTTTCACATTTTGAGCAATTAGGCTTTCAGGTTGAAAAACAATATATAGAAAGTATTTTCCCTTTCTCAAATGTTAAACCAGAATTTTTCCAGAAAGCACAGGAACTCATTAAAAAGAGATATGGCTTAAGAGCGTTAACTTTTACAAAGACAAAAGACATTATGCCCCATGTGGACAAAATGTTTGATTTGTTTAATGAATCATACGAAAAACTAGCTTCATTTGTTGCCATATCTGATGTCCAGAAAGAGTATTTTAAAAAGAAATACATTAGTTTTATCAATCCTGAATATATTAAGTTTGTGGTGGACAAAGATGATAATTTAATAGCATTCAGTATTGTAATGCCAAGTTTTACTGAAGCTTTACAAAAAATAAGAGGAAAGCTCTTTCCTTTTGGTTTTCTTCATTTATTAAGGGCAAAAAAACATAGTAAGGACGTTGTTTTTTACCTTATCGGAATTCATCCTGAATATCAGAATAAAGGTGTTACGGCAATTATTTTTGACGAATATTATAAAACCTTTTCAGAAAAAGGCATCCGTAACTGCATCAGAACACCTGAATTACTTGAAAATAATGCCATCCACCTTTTGTGGAAGAATTTTGATCCTAAAATTCATTGTCAAAGAAAAACCTATAGAAAAGACTTATCTCAATGGGAATAAATTAACATCAATATTTTATACAAAAAAGGTCGAAATTAAATTTCGACCTTTTTATTGCAATAATATATTCTGAAATATTATTTCTTTTTGTTTTGAGCTTTTTTAGCTGCTTCCTGCTGCTCCATTACTTCCTGAAGACGCTGTTGGAATTTACTTGGCTTTTTAGGCTCTCTTTGTTTGTTTTCCTGAATTTGAGCATGGATTTTTTCGCTGTCTACAATGTAATTTTTAATTACAAACATAATTCCGATTGTAATCAAGTTAGAAATAAAGTTATACAAACTCAATCCTGCACCATAGCTATTGAAGAAAATCAACATCATTAGTGGTGAAACATAAATCATGATTTTCATCATTTTTGCCATATCCGGCATTCCTTCCTGCTGTGGAGCTGCCATCTGCTGATCTCCTGAAGTCATTTTCATGTAGAAGAAAATCGCTATGGCGGCCAAAATCGGGAACAAACTGATGTGATCACCATACAAAGGAATATGAAATGGTAATTTTAAAACAGAGTCAAAAGATGATAAATCATCAGCCCAAAGGAAACCTTTTTGTCTTAATTCAAAAGCAGAAGGAAAGAACTGAAATGATGCATACATAAAAGGAAGCTGAATCAATGCCGGAATACAACCTGCCATTGGATTTACCCCTGCTTTATTGTACAATTTCATTGTCTCCTGCTGTTTCTTCATTGGATCTTTTTTGTATTTCTCTCCCAATTCAGTAATATCAGGTCTTAAAACCTTCATTTTTGCCTGTGACAAGAATGATTTATAGGTAATTGGCGACATGGCCAATTTAATAATAATTGTGAAAATAATAATTGCAATTCCTAACGACAATCCTATTGTTGAACTTAAGAACCCAAATAATGGAATAAAAATCCATTTGTTAATCCAGCCAAAAATCCCCCATCCTAAAGGAATGATTTTTTCAAAGTTTTTATCATATGATTTTAAAACTTTATAATCAGCCGGTCCAAAATACCAGTTCATTTTATAATCAATTTCACCGTTTGTGAAAGCCAGAGGAACATTTGCTTTGAACTGTTTTGTATAAACAGTATCTATTTTTTCGTCTTTTACTAAATTTTGAGAAACTAATTTTGATTTTTCGAAAGAAGTATTAGTCTGTAAAATTGAAGTGAAAAAATGTTGCTTAAATGCAATATAATCAACTTTTTCAGGAGTTTCTTCTTTATGATCTCCCTGTCCTACATAGCTTTCTTTTCCATCTTCATAATTATAGTAAATCTCCGCATAGCGATTTTCGTAAGAGATACTTTTCTCATTTCTATACGTTTTTAAATCCCATTGCAAATCTAATGGCTTAGCAGAATTCAAAACTTTATTTAAGCCTTGTGAGCGAATATCAAAGCCAACTAAATAGTCGTTTGGCTTAAGAATGTATTTATATTCCAAAAATTCATTAGCTCCTGCTTTTAAACGCATCGATAAAATTTGATCAGCGCCAATTTTAGTCAGCGCAGGTTCAAAAAATAAATCTTTAGAATTCAAAGTTCTGTTGTCTGTCGTTTGTAACTGAATATTAAGATTAGAATTATTATCCTTAATCAATTCAACCAACTGACCTGATCCTTTTTTGAATTTTTCAAATCCTTTTAAAGTTGCTTCAACAATATAACCGCCTTTATTAGCGATTTTAAGTCTTATCTTTTCGTTTTCAATCGTAGTAAAGGATTCTTTTGCAGAAGGAAGTGTCGCAGAATAAGCAAAACCACCTAATGTTTTTTGTAATTGAGCCAACTGAACTGTATCACCAGGAGTTCCAGCAGCCGGTAGTGCTGCAGTTTTTACTTTATCAGCTTTTGCCTGAGCCTCTTGTTTAGCTACTAATTCTTTCTTGGCTTTTTCAGCAGCAATTTCTTTTTCAGAAGGCTGATTTTGGTACATGATCCAAATCAAAATTCCGAATATCAATACAAAACCAATGATTGAATTAAGGTCTAATTTTTTTTCTTCCATTATTTTTAAAAAAAGTTATTCGTCTGAGGTTATTAGTTATTCGTTTAGTTCAAAAGTTACACCTCATAGAATGAATTATTATTTTTTATGTGCATTTACAGCAGCAGCCACAAAGTTTACAAAAATAGGATGCGGATTGGCAACCGTACTCTTATATTCAGGGTGATATTGAACTCCAATAAAAAATGGGTGATTCTCCAATTCCACAATTTCAACTAAACCAGTATCAGGATTAACTCCGGAAGCAATTAAACCTGCTTTTACCAATTCATCTTTATATTTATTGTTAAATTCATAACGGTGGCGGTGACGCTCAGAAATCATTTTTTCTCCATAAATTCTGTGTGCCAGAGTATTTGGTTTAATTTCGCATTTCCAGGCTCCAAGTCGCATTGTTCCGCCTTTATCAGTAACTGTTTTTTGGTCTTCCATCAAATTTACCACCGGATGTTTTGTTTTATCATTCATCTCAGTAGAATTCGCTTCAGCATAACCTAAAATATTTCTTGAATATTCGATAACAGACATCTGCATTCCTAAACAAATTCCGAAAAACGGAATATTATTTTCACGTGCATAACGAACTGCTTCAATTTTTCCTTCGATTCCTCTTTCACCAAATCCCGGAGCAACCAAAACGCCGTCAAGTGGTCCTAATTTCTCAGCCACATTATCAATATTAATGTGTTCTGAGTGAATCGAAATTACATTTACTTTTGCTTCATTTGATGCACCTGCGTGAATAAACGCCTCTAAAATAGACTTGTAACAATCCTGCATTTCTACGTATTTCCCAATCAGACCAATATTTACGGTATGTTTAGGCGTTTTTAACCTGCGTAAAAAAGTATTCCATGTTTTTAAATCCGGAGCAGCTTTTTTAGGTAAGTCTAATTTCTTTAAAGCCACAACATCTAATCCTTCTTCAAGCATTAAATTTGGAACTTCATATATGGTTGAAGCATCGATTGACTGAATAACAGCTTCTTTTTTAACATTACAGAACAAAGCCAGTTTTTGACGCAATTCCTGAGACAATTCATGCTCTGTCCTACAAACTAAAATATCTGCTTTAATACCACTCTCCATTAACGTTTTAACAGAGTGCTGGGTTGGCTTTGTCTTTAATTCTCCGGCAGCAGCCAAAAATGGAACCAAAGTCAAATGGATCACAATTCCGTTGTTTTCACCTAACTCCCAAACCAACTGACGAACAGACTCGATATAAGGCAAGGACTCAATATCACCTACAGTTCCGCCAATTTCAGTAATCACAATATCATAATCGCCGGATTTACCCAGCAATTGCATTCTGTCTTTAATTTCGTTTGTGATATGAGGAACAACCTGAACCGTTTTTCCTAAAAATTCCCCTCTTCTTTCTTTTTCAATAACCGAAAGATAAACTCTACCCGTAGTCACGTTATTGGCCTGAGAAGTAGGAACGTTCAGAAAACGCTCGTAATGTCCTAAATCTAAGTCTGTTTCAGCTCCATCATCTGTCACATAACATTCTCCGTGTTCATAAGGATTCAATGTTCCCGGATCCACGTTAATATAGGGATCAAATTTCTGAATAGTAGTACGATATCCTCTTCCTTGTAACAATTTTGCCAAAGATGCCGCAATAATTCCTTTTCCTAATGAAGAGGTCACACCTCCTGTAACAAAAATATATTTTGTTTGATTCATTCTGTAATTGTTTGTATTGTAGTTGTGTAAAAAACTTGGCAAAAGTACAAATTAAATTAGACAATTTCTCTATTCAGGATTGAGATAATTTTGCAAATTTTTAAACAGATCGATTACTTGTTTTTGTAATCGATAATTTTAAGTTTTAATTAGGAATATTTTTGAAGAATGTATTTAAACCGGCTTTGGATATTGTTTTTTAATAGTACGAATGAGCTCCTCAAGACCATTTAGCTTTAACTCATAAATAAGCTGAAGCTGCTGTCCCAACTCTCCTTTCGGAAAACCTTTATTATGATACCATACCACATAATATTCAGGTAAATCAATTAAAAAGCGTCCTTCGTATTTACCGAATGGCATTTTAGTATGGGCTAATTTTATAAGTTGTTTTTTATCCTGTTCCATTTTTAAAAATAAAAAAGAAGCAAGAAAAAAGAATATCTCTTTCCTGCTTCTTTAAATGCTGTAATTGTATTTTTTATTTCCAGTTGAAAATAACTTTTTTTTCAATATCCGGGTGAAGACTCAAAAATACCGGACATGCCATTGCAGCACGTTCTAAGATTGTTTTGCTTTTTTCATCAGCATTGCTTCTCAGTTCAAAAACAATTTCAATAGCACCAATTCTTCTTGGTTCAGCATTCATAATTTTAGTTACATCTGCAGTTGAATCAACTAAATCTACATTTAAATCACGGGCTTTGATCCCCATAATAGTAAACATGCAGCTTGCTAAAGCATTTGCTACAGTATCTGTTGGAGAAAACGCCTCTCCTTTTCCGTTATTATCTAATGGTGCATCCGAGATGATTTCGCTTCCCGATTGTACATGTATTGATTTTGTTCTTAAATCGCCTAAATAGGTTACTTTGGATGTCATTAATTTGCTACTTTTAAAGTTAAATCTGAATCGTAATATAAAATGTAAACGCCTTTGTTTGCGTGTCCGCCATCTTCTTTTTTATAATATTGAAATTTATTATCAACCTGTTCAGTTGTCATTAAATCTGCTGTTTCCTGGTATGTTTTCCCCTGAACCAGACGCATCATGGTATCAAAAGTTACATCAAATCCACGTGTTGCATACGTATTTGGATTTACTTTATTTTTCAGCCTGTATTCCTTTTCAAAAATTAAAACCCTAGATTCGTCGCTTTCGCGGGAAACTGACGGGTACATCAATTTTAATTTTACCAGGTTTTCAAAATAGATTTCATCTGTATCTAAAGTACTGTTTGGTTCTAAAATCACCAACTGTATCTGACATGTTTTTTGTGCTTCAATCAGAGCTTTAATCGTATATTTTACCATAGCTGTATTAGCAGTCTCCATTACCACATAATTCATTTTATTTGGCAATAATAAACTTTTCAGACTGGCTACGTCCAAACCTCCTGTTTCCGTTAAGGAGGCAAATGCAACTCCTTTTTGGTTTTGTTTGATATAATTTATAACGGATTCCTTTTTCTTATCAACTACAGCTACAATATTACCATTTTTAGAACGCATATAATCAAAAACGGTATTTCTGACCACATCTGTTGTTGGTATTGACTGATATAAGTTATCAATTGGGTTCGCAGCATCTTTCGACAACGGCGAAATCACAGGTACATTATGCAGACGTAGTGTATTAGCTGTGGTTTCTGCATTAGTTTGATAAAATGGACCTATAATTGCATCGGCATCCTGCAATTTATTTTGCGTAATCAGACTCGGAATATTTGAAGTACTTTTTGTCTCCTGTGAATCATAAATTGAAATATCAATTGGAAGTTTCAAAGTTTTTGCAGAATCAATTGCCATCATTGCCCCTGAATAAAAATCCAGCGTCATATTTAAAAACTTATCCGTTTTTACACGATTAGCAAATCCTACAGTATCATTTTGAATTTTAGCTATATTAAAAGGCAATAACAAAACCAGCTTTTTACGTTCATTCTGACCTCTCTTTTTGCTTAATTCTACTACTTCAGGGTCAGCAGATTTTACCTTTTCAAGAATTTGAATTCCGCCTTTATTTTCTGTTGGCTTTGCTGTCTGTTGTCTTGGTTCTTCTTTTACAATTGGAACAGGAGCTAAATAACCTGACGGAACTTTAATCACCATACCTTCTTTTACACCTTCCGAAAGGGATGGGTTTAATTCCGTTAACTCCTCCTGAGTAAGATGAAATGTTCTTCCTAAACTGTAAAACGTTTCTTTAGGCTTTACCTGATATTCCATATAAGTAGTTACTTTTTTTGAAGTTTCAGCCGGTTTGACAGCATTTCCAACTGAAGCTGTAGTTTCTGATTTTGGAGCCGTTCCTTTTATAGTTAATCGGTACCCAACAGGCAAATTCGAAACAATTTCAGGATTGCGTTTTTCTAAATCTTCAATAGTTGTGTTGTATTTTTTTGCAATAGAAAATTTGGTTTCTTTTGCCACAACATCATGATAAACATATTTTTCAGTTCCTTTATCTTTTGCTTTTTTATCCAATGATGAAGCACTTTTTGAAGCAAAACCTTTTGCAGGAATTACCAGTTTCTGACCAATCTGAACACCTGACTTTTCCAAGAACGGATTCGCAGCTTTCAAATCTTCTTCAGAAACACCATATTTTTTTCCGATACTAAAAAAGGTTTCTTTTGGCTGTACTTCATGAACAACTTCTTTAGCATTTCCGTTCTTTTTAACGGAATTTTCATCTTTTTTGACAGATGCTGTTTTTCCGCTGCTATTCGGAATCAATAAAACCGTGTTCGGTTTCAAAGAAGTTCTCGCATCAGGATTTAATTCATAAATATCATAAGGAGTAACCTTAAATTTTTGCGCAATCTGATTGATTGTTTCTCCTGCTGAAACAGTGTATTTAATCACTTTTCCCTGAGAAAAAGCAGAACACGTCATAAAAAAAACAATAGAAAATACGGTGAAAAAATATTTCATAATAGATATTAAAAACAATTATTCTTTATGTGAACAAGATACTAATTTCTGCTTAAAACAAAAATCAGACCGAAAGTTAATTCTTTACTAATTATTACCTGAGATCAATTTCTGCCTTAGCAATAATGATATTTTTATATAACTCATCCTCTTCCTTTTTCTTGCATTGATACAGCACTTCTTCCATATTGTGGTATTTATCGGAATAAACATAATAAGAAAGGCTGTTAATATTAAAGAAAAAACTCGCATTAAAATCTCCTGAATCAATGAGTTTCATGATAAATTGATCTCTTGGGGCAGCATCTGTAAATGTACCTAAAACCAAATAATATCCGTTTGAAACTTCTTTAAGATTATCAAAAACTTCAATTTTTATATTTTTCTCGTTTTTAAATGGATTTTCCCTGAGTTCCTTTTTCATTTCTTCCATCGAAATTATTTTTGAAACTTCAGCTAAATCCGATTCTTTTTGATTTTTAATTGCCTCATCCTGATATTTTTTTAGTTTTATCAAAGCCAGTTTATCATCAAATTCCCTGGCTTCCATACTGTAATAAGAAGCTTTGCTGATATGTCTTTTTACCTCAATTTTTTTCTGAACATCAAGCGAATCAATTTTTGCAATTAAAAGCTGATTTTTTACATCTCCTTGTTCCTGTTCAATTTTATAGCGTTTGATTTCTTCTAATGAAAGTCGCTGCTGTATTGAGGTAGTATTGTTCTTTTTTTCGCTTTCGCGGATTTTTTTCTTATACTCCTGATTTTCCTCAACAGCTATCTTTTCAACTTTATTCATTAAATCAGCGTATAATTTTCGGTTTTCAGCTAATTCCTTTTTAAGCCCCGAAGATAGCTCACTCGTTTTACCAATACGCTCATACGATTGTTTTTCTAATCGTTTTGATTCATCCACATTCAGAATATCCATTCTTTTTAATTCAACTAAATCATTATTCATCGTATTGACCAATGAATCTAATTTTTTCATCAAAATATCCTGCACATTTTTATTGGCCTCTAAAACCAATCGCAATTTCTCAACCGAATTTTCTTTAGACCCATTGAGATCATTCAGATTCATTTTCAGATCATTGATTTTTATAATTTTCTGATTCATTTCTTTCTGAACCATCAATCTGTCTTTTAAATCATCGATTTCAGCCGTTTTTACTTTGGTTTTTTCAACCACAACTTGTTTTTCAGCAAGAGCCAGCATCAGTTCTTCGCTTTCATTAGCTGGTTTTATTGCTTTAGTATTGATAGCTAATTTATTCCCAACAACCAGTCCGTTTACGATTTCAGGATTTTGGGATTCGAGTTGATCAATTGAAATACCATATTTTTTAGAAATGGAAAATTTAGTTTCTTTAGGCTCAACCACATGAAAAACAGTTTCCTGATTAATAACACGAACCCTACCGTCGAGCGTTTTTCTTTTGTTCGGAATCGCAATCACCTGACCAATTTGTAATCCGTTCAGGAGTAAATCTTTATTTAAGTTTTCAAGATCCTGAACCGAAACATTGTATTGTCTGGCAATACTAAACAATGATTCTTTTGCAAGAACCTGATGTTTAATTTTAGAAGATGTGGTAATTTCAGTTTTTGAAGCGTTAGAAGCATTTTTAGGAATTACTAATTCCTGACCTATCTGAAGTCCGTTAGCCAGAATTGGATTAGCATTCTGAAGGGCTTCTACAGAAACATTATATTTTTTTGACAAACCGTACAATGTTTCTTTTTCACCAACAATATGAACAGTCTGCTGGTCCTGATTTATTTTTTGCAGAGAATGAACGGGAATCTTAATAATTTGATTGTCTTTGATTCCGTTTTGAGATTCGGGGTTGAGTTTGTAAATTTCATCTACAGAAACCTTGTATTTCTGGGCAATAAAATAAGCGGTTTCTCCTTTTTGAATCTTATGCTCAATAATTGAATCTTGCGCAGTTATTTTGCTAAAAGACAAAATAAACACAAGAGAAATCGTTAAAAGTTCTCTCATAAATAGTAGGTTATAAAAAATTAAGGCCTTACAAATGTAAGACCTTAATTTTAAATTATGCTATTATTCCCACTCAATTGTTGCAGGTGGTTTAGAACTAATATCGTAAACAACGCGATTCACGCCTTTTACCTTGTTAATAATGTCGTTTGACACTTTCATCAGGAAATCGTAAGGTAAATGAACCCAGTCAGCTGTCATACCATCTGTTGATTCAACAGCTCTAAGGGCTACTACTTTTTCGTAAGTACGCTCATCGCCCATCACACCAACACTATTTACCGGAAGAAGGATTGCTCCTGCCTGCCAGACTTTATCATAAAGTCCCCATGATTTTAATCCTTCGATGAAAACAGAATCTACATCCTGTAAAATTCTAACTTTCTCAGGCGTAATGTCTCCTAAGATTCTAATTGATAATCCAGGCCCCGGGAAAGGATGTCTTCCTAATAATTCCGGATCTATTCCTAATGTAGCGCCTACTCGTCTTACTTCATCTTTGAAAAGCATCCTAAGCGGTTCTACAATTTTTAATTTCATATAATCCGGCAATCCACCCACGTTATGGTGCGATTTAATGGTAGCCGACGGTCCTTTTACAGAAACAGATTCGATTACGTCAGGATAAATTGTTCCCTGCGCTAACCATTTTACGTCTTCTAACAAGTGTGATTCATCATCAAAAACTTCGATAAATACGCGACCAATGGTTTTACGTTTGGTTTCAGGATCACTGATTCCTGCTAATTCGCCAAGAAAACGATCTCCAGCGTCAACACCTTTTACATTTAATCCCATTCCTTTGTATTGGTCTAATACGCTTTGGAATTCGTTTTTACGTAAAAGTCCGTTGTTAACAAAAATGCAGTATAAATTTTGTCCGATTGCCTTGTTTAATAAAACCGCTGCTACTGTAGAATCAACTCCACCAGATAAACCAAGAACCACTTTATCATTCCCTAGTTTTTCTTTTAACTCTGCTACCATTTCTTCTACGAAAGCGTTTGGTGTAAAGTTTTGAGGAACTTCAGCAATTTTAACTAAGAAGTTCTCCAGCATTTTTGATCCGTCTGTAGAATGGAAAACCTCTGGATGGTACTGAATTGCATAAGTAGTTTCACCTTCAATTTTGTAAGCTGCGAATTCTACGTCATGCGTGCTTGCTAATTTTACAGCATTTGTTGGAAGCGCTTTGATACTATCGCTATGACTCATCCAAACCTGGCTGTTTTCTGAAACTCCCTCAAAGAACGTTTCATTTTCTTTAATATAAGACAAGTTAGCTCTTCCGTATTCTCTTGTATTTGAAGCTGCTACTTCTCCACCGCTGAAATGTGCTAAGTATTGCGCCCCGTAACAAACGGCAAGCATTGGAAGTTTACCTCTTATTTGCGATAAATCAGGATGTGGAGCATCTTCTGCACGAACAGAAAAAGGGCTTCCTCCTAAAATTACTGCTTTATAAGGTGATAAATCACTAGGAAAGTGATTGTAAGGAAAAATTTCGCAGAATATATTTAATTCGCGAACTCTACGCGCAATAAGCTGAGTATATTGCGATCCGAAATCTAAAATAAGTACGTTGTGTTGCATGCGCAAAAATACTTTTTATATTCGAAATTGAAAAATCGGAACAATGAAAAATTATATTTTTTTTATTGTTCCGATTTTATAAGTTAAAAGTCTTAATTTATCAAAGACAAAAATACATAGCTTTATTTCTTCGAAGCTTGCTGAATCGTTGTTTTACCTTTTGTGAATACTTTATCCTCCTTTATAATAATAAACTTAGCTTTAAATCCTGTATCCAGATTATTCCAGGCATCAGATAAAACAAGATGGCCTTCAGCATCGTAAAATTCAAATCCACCGGTATTTCCTCCTAAAGAACCTCTATTAAGAGCCTCTATATCAAATGCATTAAAACCTTCATTAAAAATTATTTTAAATTCTTGGAAATCGCTCCTTAATGTCATTTTTTCTACTATAACATTTTGATTAAAAACTGCTTTAATCAAGTCACCATCGATTGCACCGACATCACGGCATTTTATGATAAAATAAGCAGAATTTGTATAGATATTACCGAATTCAAGATTCTTTCTTACTAATGGCCCTCTGTCTTCTTTTAGTCCGGCATCTGTCAAAGCTTTATCCAAATCTTTCTCCATTTTACCAACATAGCGATCCCCCGGATTAGCGAATTTATTCTCTGTTGACATCGAAAAATTGCTTTTTTCCTCCCCTATATTAAATCTGGATTTTGGAGTTATACTGGTATTATCAAAAACATTTGGCGTATTGATACTTGGAATATCAGTATTTTGCGACTCTGGATTCTTAACTTCAGGAGCAGGAAGTTTTTTAGGTTTAGCATCAAACTTTGGAGCAGGAATAGACTTAAAGCCCGAATTAAATTCTCCCTGTGCAGAAACGGTCAGTGCTGAAAAAAACAATATGAAAAATAAAATATGCTTCATTGAAAAAGTAGTTATCGAATCGGCTTAAAATTTTATAAAATCAAAAATCTTATATCGCAAAAATAGCATAATTTACTTTGCAGATACAACTTTATGACTTTTATAACACTCTGTTAAGCTAATTTTTGGAATCAAAAAACCTGCCACTTTACTATTATTTCATAAAAAATATTTTACTCCAAAAAAATTAAAATCTCAAAACTGTTTCCGGAAACATAATTATTTTAATGCTTTAAAAGAACCATCATCATTTTGATAATTAACAACTTATTCTTAACTTAATGATCTAAATTTATACATCTCAAAAATGCAGAAAAATGGATTATATCGATTATTATAAAACATTAGGAATAACGAAATCAGCCACTGAGGCCGATATCAAAAAGGCTTATCGAAAGCTTGCAAGGAAACATCATCCTGATTTGAATCCGAATGATAAAGAAGCTGAGAAAAAATTCAAAGAAATAAATGAAGCCAATGAAGTTTTAGGGAATCCTGAAAATCGTAAAAAATATGATAAGTATGGAAAAGACTGGCAGCATGCAGATGAATTTGAAAAAGCCGGATATAATCCGAATCAGCAGCAATATTCCGGACGCCAGCAAGCCAGTCAGGACTTTTCTGGTTTTGGCGGGGGTAATTTCTCTGAAAATGATTTTTCAGATTTTTTTAATTCGATCTACGGCTCAGGACGAAGCAGCAGAGGTCAGTCAAAATACCGCGGTCAGGATTTTAATGCTGAATTACAATTGGATTTAGCTTCTGCTTACACCACTCACAAACAAAGTCTGACCGTTAACGGAAAAAACATCCGAATCACAATTCCTGCTGGTGTAGAAAACGGTCAAATCATAAAAATACCGGGACATGGCGGTTTAGGAGCAAACGGAGGACCTAATGGCGATCTATATATTACGTTTCTGATTGAAAACAATTCTGATTTTAAACGCGAAGGCAACAATCTTTATGCTGATGTAGATCTTGATTTATATACTGCCATTTTAGGAGGTGAGATTAATGTCAAAACTTTTGATGGAAAAGTAAAAATAAAAGTCCCGGCAGAAACACAAACGGGAACAAAAGTGAAGCTCAAAGGAAAAGGGTTCCCTGTGTATAAAAAGGAAAATCAGTTTGGTGATTTATTTATTACCTATAATTTAAAAATACCAACCCAATTATCCGAAAGGGAAAAAGAATTATTTCAGGAATTAGCTAAAATAAGAAATCATGAGTAACAAAAATTTAATTCAGATTAAACAATTTTGTCTGTACCACGAAATTGAAAATACTTTTATAAAAGAACTGAGCAATTATGGGCTTGTTGAAATTATTGCTTTAGATGAAGATGAATACCTGCACTCTGAACATCTGCCTACAGTTGAGAAAATGATCAGGCTGCATTACGATCTTAAAATAAACCTTGAAGGAATTGATGCTATTACGCATTTATTAAACAGGATTGAGGTTTTGCAGCAAAGTCTGAATGCTACTCAAAACAGGCTCAGGCTTTTTGAACAACATCAAATCGAATAGCTATATATTCATCACTTAAATATCACAAAAAAGAACGAATTACAGCATGATTTCAAATAATTTTCATCCCTTTTTGACGGTATATTTTATAAATTGCAACGCAATTTAATTAACCCGAATTTGTTTTAAAATTTTATAAAACGATTCAATAAAATAGAAAAAATGAAAAGAGAAAACATCTTAACAGGATCACCGTGGGAAGACAAAATGGGATATTGTCGTGCTGTAAGAATTGGCAATATTATTGAAGTTTCCGGCACTGTGGCAATTGTTGATGGCGAAAAAGTGAAGGCCGATGATGCTTATGCACAAACTTATAATATTCTGGAGCGTATTGAAAAAGTATTAGAAGATTTGAATGTTGGAATGAAAGACGTTATCAGGACCCGAATTTTCACAACCAATATTGCTACTTTTGAAGATGTAGCCAGAGCGCATGCTGTTTTTTTCAAAGATGTCAAACCAACGACCGGATTTTATGAAATCAGCAAATTGGTTGCACCTGAATATTTAGTTGAAATTGAATTTACAGCTGTAGTACAGGAATAATTTTTTTGCCACGAATTTCATCACAGACTTTTAAAATTCATTTTAATTGGTGAAATTCGTGGCAAACTTTTTTAAATGAACCTTCAAAAACTAAAAGAAGCACTCCTGACCATTTTCAAATGGGCTTTCATTTGTACTTTAATTGGCTTCTTTTCAGGATCAGCATCAGCTTTCTTTTTAGTTTCACTGGAATTTGTTACACAATTTAGAATTCAACACCAGTGGATTATCTGGCTGTTACCGCTAGGCGGGCTATTAGTTGGATTCAGTTATTATTATTGGGGCGAATCTGTTGTAAAAGGAAACAATTTACTGCTTGAAGAATATGAAAATCCTCAGAAAGTAATTCCGTTTAAAATGGCTCCTTTAGTACTTTTGGGAACCTTACTTACTCACTTATTTGGCGGATCTGCCGGTCGTGAAGGAACTGCTGTACAAATGGGCGGTGCTATTGCCGATCAATTCACAAAACTTTTCAAATTAGATCATTCCGAAAGAAAAATTCTGATTATTCTTGGAATCAGCGCAGGTTTTGCATCTGTTTTCGGAACACCTCTAGCAGGTGCTATCTTTGCGGTCGAAGTTTTATATTTCAGTAAAATCAATTTTAAGAGCATCGTTTTATCGTTTTTAGTCGCGTATGTTGCTTATTTTACTGTTGAGTTTTGGCAGGTAAAACATACACATTATAGTATTCCGGTTGTTCCAGAATTCAATCTCACTACATTATTTTACACGATTATTATTGGAATAGTATCCGGATTAACTGCTTTGCTTTTTTCCAGAAATGTTCATTTTTGGAGTTCTTTTTTCTCAAAAAACATCAAATTTCCACCATTCAGACCTTTTATTGGAGGAATCATTTTAGCCATTGCCATTGCAGGTTTCGGACTCACAAAATTCTCAGGCTTAGGAGTTCCGGTAATTGTAGATTCTTTTTTGAACACTAATCCATGGTATGATTTTTTGCTTAAAATATTGTTTACCGGATTTACTTTGGGTGCCGGTTTTAAAGGTGGCGAAGTAACTCCTTTATTCTTTGTAGGCGCTACTTTAGGAAGCGCATTGTCTATTATTATTCCAATGCCAATTGCACTTTTGGCTGGTCTGGGATTTGTAGCTGTATTTTCAGGCGCTACCCACACTCCTGTTGCCTGCACTATCATGGGAATGGAATTATTTGGGATTCAGCCAGGGATTTTTATTGCGATAGCCTGTACAATTGCTTATTTCTCTTCGGGTCCTGTTGGGATTTATAAGTCTCAAATTGTAAAAGGCGCCAAATATAAACTGTATCAAAAGATAAATTTCAAATCAAAAAAATCCAAATTCCAAAACTTCTAACTGAAATTATAAATTCAAATTGTTTCTTAGTGAATTGCCAGAAACAATAATCTAAACTTCGATTAAAAATCCAGAATTTAAACTCATAACTTCTAACTCCTGACGCATAATTTGTAAAAGTGTGTTAATCTATAAAATGATTTCAGCATTACATTAAAAAAATGTAAATTCGCACACTATGAAAATACAAGATATTCAGGCAATACAATTGTTGCTTGCTGCCCCAAAGAAAATTGCAATAATTCCGCACAGAGGACCAGATGGCGACGCTATGGGTTCTACCTTGGCACTATACCATTTTTTATTAAAAAACAATCATCAGCCAACCGTGATTGCTCCAAATGATTTTCCTGATTTCTTAGCGTGGCTTCCGGGTTCTGAAACTGTAAAAATATTTGAAAAAGATACTCAAAACTGCACCAAAATATTAGAAGAGGCTGAGCTTATTTTTACACTTGATTTTAATGCTTTTCATCGTACGGGTGAAATGGAACATACTTTAGCAAAACTGACAGCTCCATTTATCATGATCGACCATCATGAAAAACCACATGATTATGCAGCTTACACCTATTCTGATACTTCGTTTGGTTCTACTTGTGAAATGATTTATAATTTCATTTTATTTTTAAACAAAAAAGAAGACATAGACAAAACTATTGCAACCTGCATTTATACCGGAATACTAACTGATTCAGGTTCCTTTCGCTTTCCTAAAACAACAGGAAATACCCATCGTATAGTAGCAGAATTGATTGATTTAGGCGCAGATAATACTGAAATACCGGTTTTATTGTTTGATAATAGTTCATACAGCCGTTTACAACTCTTAGGACGAGCTTTGCAAAATATGAAAATTTTATCGACACATAAAACTTCATATACATCCCTGACTCAGGAAGAGTTAGATTCTTTTAATTATGTAAAGGGCGACACAGAAGGAATAGTGAATTACGGACTAAGTATAAAAGATATTGTTTTTACGGCTATTTTTATCGAAAACAAAGAAGAGAACATTATTAAAATATCTTTCCGTTCACAAGGCGGATTCGATGTAAATCAGTTTGCAAGAGATTATTTTAATGGCGGCGGACATATCAATGCTGCCGGTGGAAGATCTGATGTTTCAATGGAAGAAACCATTAAAAAGTTTGAAGATTTAGTAACTAAACTAAAAATATAACCCAATATGAACTACATAAAACGAAGCATTTACACCTTGCTTTTTACTGTTTTATTTATTAGCTGTAAACATCATGAAGAAGCCAGAAGACCTATTTCCCAGGCTTCCGGTACTTTTATGAAAAAATCGGCTGACAGAAACAAAAAACTGGTTGCAAGCGAAGAGGATGTGATAAAAAAAATTATCAAAAACAATCCAAAAGTAAAATACTACGCCACCAGAAAAGGATATTGGCTGACTTATGACCAAAGAAATCTAACGGATACACAAACTCCTAAAAAAGGAGATATTGCCTATTTTAATTTAGAAATAAAAGACATTGAGGGCAAAATTATCTATTCTGAAGCCGAACTTGGCCCACAAACCTATTATGTAGATAAACAAGATATCATGATGGGACTGAGAGACGGAATCAAATTGATGCATAAAAATGAAACCGTAACTTTCCTGTTCCCATCCCATATTGCGTATGGATATCACGGAGACAACAAAAAAATCGGAACCAATCAATCGTTAATCTGCACAGTCACTCTACGCAATTTCGTTCCTGACACTAATGCAACAGGAACTATGGCTGCAGACTCGACAAGACAAACTACAACGAAACAAACTCCAAAAACTACAGCAGCAAAACCAGCAGCTGTAGCTAAAAAAGACACATTAAACCCATAAAACAACATTTTAAAAATGAAAAAGAGTATTTTACTATTACTATTAGCCGTTACTTCATTTTACTCCTGTAAAAACGAAAACAGCAATTTACCTGACGGTTTATATGCTGATATTGAAACGAACAAAGGGCATATTATAGTTGCATTAGACTATAAAAAAGCACCGATAACTGTTGCGAATTTTATAACTCTGGCAGAAGGCAAAAATGAATTCGTAACGAAAGATTACCTGAAAAAAAAGCCCTTTTTTGATGGATTGAAATTTCACAGGGTTATTGAAAATTTCATGATTCAGACCGGAGATCCGGAAGGAACAGGCTCTGGAGATACGGGTTATAAATTTAAAGATGAATTCTCAGATTTAAAATTTGATAAACCAGGTGTGCTGGCAATGGCTAATAACGGACCTGGAACAAACAGCAGCCAATTCTTCATTACACATGTAGAGACTCCATGGTTAGACAATAAACATACTATTTTTGGACATGTTGTTGATGCAAAAGATCAGGAAGTAGTCAATAAGATTCTTCAGAACGATACTGTTGTTGCTGTAACTATTATTAGAAATGGTGAAGATGCCAAAAAGTTCGATGCTGTAAAAGTATTTCATGATTATTTTTCAGAGATTGCAAAAGAACAAAGTAAATATGCAGGAGTTCAGAAAGAAAAAGCAGCTTCTTTGGCTGCCTTAAAAGCAAAAGCTACAAAAACAAATAGTGGCTTACAATATGTAATTACTGAAAAGGGATCAGGAAAAAAACCAGCTGCAGGTACACAAGTTTACATTAATTACTCAGGTTTTTTAGAAGACGGAACTTTATTTGATTCCAGCTCTCCGGAGATCTCAAAAACGTTTGGAAAATTTATTCAGGCAAAAGCCGATGCAAACGGATATCAGCCAATCCCTTTTACGGCCGGAAATAAACAAGGATTGATTCCTGGATTTATTGAAGGAATTGAACAGCTTTCTTTTGGAGATAAAGCCGTTATTTTTATTCCGTCACATCTCGCATATGGCGAAACCGGTGCAGGTGGTGTGATTCCGCCAAATGCTAATATTATTTTCGAAATCCAATTATTAGAAAAGCCATAAAAAATTTAAGAACACATAATCTGAACTATAATGAAATATAAATTCTTATTTCTTTTTTGCCTGGCAATACTTAATATTCAGGCCCAAACTACCAAAAAACCTATCGCGAAACAAAAAGCGGGAACAACAAAACCAGCGTCTAAAACAACAACTAAGACAAATAATCCTGCGGAAGGTATTTTTGCTACTATTTCAACAACAAAAGGCGACATTGTTTTGACTCTGGAATATGTAAAAGCGCCTGTAACGGTTGCCAATTTTATTTCTTTGGCGGAAGGTACAAACCCTGATGTTAAAGTGGAAAAACTCAAAGGAAAGCCATTTTATGACGGATTAAAATTTCACAGAGTAATCAATGATTTTATGATTCAGGGAGGTGATCCTGATGGAAACGGTACTGGAGGGCCAGGATATTCCTTTAAGGATGAATTCGTAAATGAATTAATATTTGACAAAGGCGGTATTTTGGCGATGGCTAACTCAGGTCCGGCTACCAATGGAAGCCAGTTTTTCATTACACACAAAGAAACGCCATGGTTAAATGGTAAACACACTATTTTTGGACATGTAGTTTCAGGAATGGACAATGTAAACAAAATTGTTCAGGACGACATCATGACAAAAATAACTATAACGCGTAAAGGCGCTGCAGCAAAAAAATTCGATGCATTAAAAGTTATTGCCGATGATGCTAAAAAGGAAGAAGCTAAAAAAGGAGAAGCGCAAAAAGTAGTTAAAGAAAAAGCGGCTTATTTTGAAGCCATGAAAGCTAAAGCCACAACAACTGCTTCTGGTCTAAAATATGTAATTACACAAAAAGGAACTGGCCTAAAAGGCGCCGAAGGATCTACGATTTATTTTCATTATGCAGGATATTTTGAAGACGGAAATCTTTTTGACAGCAGTATGCCAAATGTAGAAAAAGCATACGGAAAATATAATCCGAACAGGGATGCACAGGGAGGTTACAAATCTTTTCCTTTTACTGTAGGCAAAAAAGACGGTATGATTCCCGGATTTATTGAAGCACTTGATATGATGACAGACGGAGATAAAGCCATCTTTTTTCTTCCCTCAAATTTAGCCTATGGCGAAAAAGGTGCCGGTGGAGTCATTCCGCCAAATGCAACTTTGATTTTTGAGATTGAAACCTCTGCAAAACAGCAATAAAAATTTTCGATAGAATTTATAAAAACAAAAAAGAGGCTGTCTCAAAAGTGAGGCAGCTTTTTTTGTGGCATAAAAAAAAGGAAAGTTTTCGCTTTCCTAATTCTTGCAATTTAATTAAATTGCGGTGTGTGTATAGCTTCAAAAGTAGTCTTTAAAGATTACATTCCCAACCAAAATGTGCTTTTTCCTCCGAATTTATCGGAGCTTATTGACAGTAAGCACCCTGTAAGAATAGTTTCTAATATCGTTGATGGTCTGGAACTAAAAAGCCTAATCCATAAATACAAGCC